>NZ_AKJG01000044.1 GCF_000282455.1 Pseudomonas sp. GM74 | reverse complement strand
TGCCGAGCCTGCGAGGCTGCGTTCGGCGGCGAAGCCGTCGTGAAATCAGATACCGTCGTCTTGTGGATGCACAGCGCACACAGGGTTTGCGACGGCTGCGCCGCCGAACGCAGCCTCGCTAGCTCGGCAGCTGCTACAACTCAGCGCAAGGCGGCGATTGCGTCTACCGACTCACGAATCAGCGCCGGGCCTTTGTAGATGAAGCCCGAATAGATCTGCACCAGGCTCGCGCCTGCGGCAATTTTCTCCGCCGCGTGCTTGCCTTCGGTAATGCCGCCCGCCGCAATGATCGGCAAACGCCCGCCCAGCTCCGACGCCAGCACTTGCACGGTGTGGGTGCTCTTGTCGCGAACCGGTGCGCCGGACAGACCGCCGGCTTCTTCGCCATGCTCCATGCCTTCGACGCCTACGCGGCTCAGGGTGGTGTTGGTGGCGATGACGGCATCCATCCCGGTTTCGATCAGCGCTTGCGCAACTTGTGCGGTTTCTTCGTCGCTCATGTCCGGTGCGATCTTGATCGCCAGCGGTACATGCTTGCCATGACGCAATGCCAGTTCCGCGCGGCGCTCGGCCAGATCGGCCAGCAACTGCTTGAGCGAGTCACCGAATTGCAGGCTGCGCAGGCCCGGCGTGTTCGGCGAACTGACGTTCACTGTCACATAGCTGGCGTGGGCGTAAACCTTGTCCAGGCAGATCAGGTAGTCGTCCACGGCACGCTCGACCGGCGTATCGAAGTTCTTGCCGATGTTGATGCCCAGCACGCCTTTGTACTTGGCCGCCGCCACGCGGGCCAGCAGGTGATCGACGCCGAGGTTGTTGAAACCCATGCGGTTGATGATCGCCTCGGCTTCCGGCAAGCGGAACAAACGTGGCTTCGGGTTGCCCGGCTGCGGACGCGGCGTGATGGTGCCGATTTCGACAAAACCGAAACCCAGCTGGGCGAAACCGTCGATGGCCGCGCCATTCTTGTCCAGTCCGGCGGCCAGCCCCACCGGATTCGGGAAGTCCAGGCCCATGACATTCACCGGCAGCTTCGCCGGGGCCTTGCACAGCAAGCCGTTGAGTCCAAGACGCCCGCCCGCGCCGATCAGGTCCAGGGACAGATCGTGGGAGGTTTCCGGGGAGAGTTTGAACAACAGCTGACGGGCCAGGGTGTACATGGGCGGATTTGACTCGATTGGCGGCGAATTGAGGGGGCGATTATAGCCGGGCAACGGGGCGGCAAGCGAGGCGCCTGATCAAATCAACGGATGATGGCATATGCCTTGCACCACTCTGGGCACCAGCACCCATGCCAACGACCGGAATGTGTGCAAAGACAATGACGTCGTCCCCGGCCTGCTCACGCAAGAACCCGGACGACGTTTTTTTTGCAAGGTGAACACGCGATGAACGAACCGTCAGCCAGCCCTCTGGCCTGGGTCAATGGCAGCGATGCCCCGGAAAAAACCGAAATCAATCTCGGCTTCATGGCCCTGAGCGACTGCGCCTCGGTGGTTGTCGCCGCCACCCAGGGCTTCGCCCAGCCCTACGGCTTGACCCTTAATCTCAAGCGTCAATCATCCTGGGCCAACCTGCGGGACAAACTGGTCAGCGGCGAACTCGATGCCGCCCACAGCCTCTACGGCCTGGTTTACGCCGTTCACCTGGGCATCGGCGGCGTGGCCGCGACCGACATGGCCGTGTTGATGGGTCTGAATCAGAACGGCCAGAGCATCAATCTGTCCCGTGGTTTGCAAGCGCTTGGAGTGACCAGTCCTGAAGCACTGGATCGGCACGTGCACCAAACTCGCTCAAAACTCACTTTCGCCCAGACGTTTCCAACCGGCACCCACGCCATGTGGTTGTATTACTGGCTCGCCAGCCAGGGCATTCACCCGCTGCTGGATGTCGACAGCGTGGTGGTGCCGCCACCGCAGATGGTCGCGCACCTGCGGGCCGGTCGTATCGACGGGTTCTGCGTCGGCGAACCCTGGTCCGCCAGCGCCGTGCAACAGGACCTCGGTTTCACCCTGGCCACGACCCAGACCATCTGGCCCGATCATCCGGAAAAGGTCCTCGGCTGCACCCGTGCGTTCGTCGAGCAATACCCCAATACCGCCCGGGTGCTGGTGATGGCGGTTCTGGAAGCCAGCCGCTTCATCGAACAAAGCACCGAGAATCGCCGCAGTACCGCACAATTGCTCAGTGCCACGCAGTACCTCGACGCGCCACTGGACTGCATCGAACCGCGCCTGCTGGGCGAATACGCCGACGGCCTTGGCCACCGCTGGCAAGACCCGCACGCGCTGCGTTTGCACGGGGACGGCGAGGTCAACCTGCCGTACCTGTCGGACGGCATGTGGTTCATGACCCAGTTCCGTCGCTGGGGCTTGTTGCGCGATGACCCGGACTATCTCGCGGTGGCCCGGCAGGTCCAGCAACTGGACCTCTACCGTGAAGCCGCCCGTGCCGTCGGCGTCGCTTCATCAGCCGGGCAGATGCGCAGCAGTCAATTGATCGACGGCAAGATCTGGGACGGCTCGGACCCGGCCGGTTATGCCCGCAGTTTCAAACTGCACGCCATGAGCGACAGCTCGCACCGATCCGCCAGCCGCTGACAGGAGACCACTAACATGCTGCGTATCCTGCTGATCAACGACACCGCCAAGAAAGTCGGACGCCTGAAGGCCGCCCTGACCGAGGCCGGATTCGAAGTGATCGATGAATCGGGCCTGACCATCGACTTGCCCGAACGCGTCGAAACGGTGCGTCCGGACGTGATTCTGATCGATACCGAGTCACCGGGCCGCGATGTCATGGAACAAGTGGTGCTGGTGACGCGCGACCAGCCACGGCCGATTGTGATGTTCACGGACGAACACGACCCCGATGTGATGCGACAGGCGATCAAGTCCGGGGTCAGTGCCTACATCGTCGAAGGCATTCACGCACAACGCCTGCAGCCGATTCTCGATGTGGCTATGGCACGCTTCGAAAGCGACCAGGCCTTGCGTGCCCAGTTGCATGCCCGCGACCAGCAATTGGCCGAGCGCAAGCGCATCGAACTGGCCAAGGGGCTGCTGATGAAAATGAAGGACTGCAACGAGGAAGAGGCCTACACGCTGATGCGCCGCCAGGCGATGAGCCGCCAGCAAAAGCTGATACAGGTGGCGGAGCAGATTATTGCCATGAGCGAGCTGCTTGGCTGAAACCCTGTGGTGAATGTTCTATCGCCTTCGCGAGCAAGCCCGCTCCCACAGGGGATGTGGGTGTACACAAAACCTGTGCTCGACACAAAAACCTGTAGGAGCGGGCTTGCTCGCGAATGGCAGCTACTCGATTTCGGTTGTTGGCACAAATCTGGCTAAGTAATCACCACAGGTAACCAACGGCGGTTGCCCCACCTACGACAAAGACGTCGCTCACCTTCATTTGCCCTTGGCGGATTCGGGTGGCGGCGTTTTTTCGTTTTGGCCCCACAGCACGGGGCCGGTGGTGCGGCCGTATCGGCGCCCCACCTGCAAGCTCATGACTCCTTCCGAGACTCTTCACAGCTGAGGTGCGCAATGAATTCAAGCTTCTGGAAATCCGGCCATACACCCACATTGTTCGCAGCGTTCCTCTATTTCGACCTGAGCTTCATGGTCTGGTACCTGCTCGGCCCTCTGGCGGTGCAGATCGCCGCCGACCTGCACCTGACGACGCAGCAGCGGGGGCTGGTGGTTGCCACGCCGATTCTGGCCGGGGCAGTGTTGCGCTTCGTGATGGGAATGCTGGCTGATCGCCTGTCGCCCAAAACCGCCGGCCTGATCGGCCAGGTCATCGTGATCTGCGCCCTGTTCGGCGCCTGGAAACTCGGGATCCACAGCTACGAGCAAGCCTTGCTGCTGGGCCTGTTCCTCGGCATGGCCGGCGCTTCGTTCGCCGTCGCCCTGCCCCTGGCCTCGCAGTGGTATCCGCCGCAGCATCAAGGCAAGGCCATGGGCATCGCCGGCGCGGGTAACTCGGGCACGGTGCTCGCCGCATTGATCGCCCCGGTGCTGGCGGCGGCGTTTGGCTGGAGCAACGTGTTCGGGTTCGCCCTGATTCCGCTGATCCTGACCCTGATTGTCTTCGCCTGGCTGGCCCGCAATGCCCCTGAGCGGCCAAAAGCCAAATCCATGGCCGACTACTTCAAGGCCCTGGGTGATCGTGACAGCTGGTGGTTCATGTTTTTCTACAGCGTGACGTTCGGCGGCTTCATCGGCCTGGCCAGCGCCCTGCCCGGTTATTTCAACGACCAGTACGGCTTGAGCCCGGTGACTGCCGGCTACTACACCGCTGCCTGCGTGTTCGGCGGCAGTCTGATGCGCCCCTTGGGTGGTGCTCTGGCTGACCGGTTCGGCGGCATTCGGACCCTGTTGGCGATGTACACCGTCGCAGCGACCTGCATTGCCGTGGTCGGCTTCAATCTGCCAAGTTCCTACGCCGCACTGGCACTTTTCGTCTGCACCATGCTCGGTCTGGGTGCAGGCAATGGCGCGGTATTCCAGTTGGTACCCCAGCGTTTTCGCCGGGAAATCGGCGTGATGACCGGCCTGATCGGCATGGCTGGTGGTATCGGCGGGTTTGCCCTCGCGGCCGGCATGGGCGCGATCAAGCAAAGCACCGGCAGCTATCAACTGGCGCTGTGGTTGTTCGCCAGCCTCGGCGTTCTGGCCTGGTTCGGTCTGCACGGCGTGAAACGTCGCTGGAGAACCACCTGGGGCTCGGCCGCCGTGACGGCTGCGCGGGTCTGAGGCCTCGATGAGCCTGCAACTGAGCTTCGCCGAAGCCAGCGCCATCGGTCCTCGCGAGGAAAACCAGGACGCCCTGCGCCTGGTCACGCCGGCTCCGGCGCTGGCCGCGAGCAAGGGTTACCTGTTCGCGATCGCCGACGGTGTCAGCCAGTGCGTCGATGGCGGTCTGGCTGCCCGTTCGACGCTGCAGGCCCTGGCGCTGGATTACTACGCCACGCCGGAAACCTGGAGCGTCGCACAGGCGCTCGATCGTCTGCTGCTGGCGCAAAACCGCTGGTTGCAGGCCAATGGCGGCGGGCAACCGCTGCTGACCACCCTCAGTGCGCTGGTCCTGCGTGGGCGGCGCTTTACCCTGGCCCATGTCGGCGATTGTCGGGTGTATCGCTGGCACGCCGATCAATTGCAGCGAATCAGCGAGGATCACGTCTGGGATCAGCCGGGCATGCAACATGTGCTGAAACGGGCGCTGGGGCTCGATCAACACCTGGTGCTGGACTTTCTCGACGGTGAGTTGCGCCCCGATGAAAGCTTCATCCTGCTCAGCGACGGCGTCTGGGCCGTCCTGGGCGATACCGCCATTGCCGCGATCCTGCGGGATCAACCGGACTTGCACAGCGCTGCGCAAACCCTGGTCAATGCCGCACATCTGGCGGGCAGCCAGGACAACGCCAGCGCCTTGCTGGTGCGGGTCGATGCCCTCGGCGAAGCGAGCATTGGCGATGCGTTGATGCACTTACAGCAATGGCCACTGCCGCCCGCCCTGAAACCCGGTCAGGCGTTCGAGGGCTGGCAGGTCGAGGGAATCGTCGCACAGAGCCAGCAATCGCTGCTTTATCGCGTTCGCGACAGCCAGCAACAACCCTGGCTGCTGAAAACCCTGCCGGGGCGTCTGCACGACGATCACCAGGCCGGGCAAGCGTTACTGTCGGAAGAATGGTTTCTCAAACGCGTGGCCGGTCGACACTTTCCTGAAGTCCATGCCGCCAGCCAGCGTCAGCATTTGTACTACGTAATGCGTGAATATTCGGGCGCTACCCTGGCCCAACGGCATGAACAAAGCGGCCCCTTGCCGCTGCCCCAGTGGCAAGACATCGCCGAACGCTTGCTGCGAGCGGTCGGCCTGTTGCATCGACGGCAGATTCTGCATCGCGATATCAAACCGGAAAACCTGTTGCTGGGGGACGATGGTGAGTTGCGCCTGCTGGATTTCGGCCTCGCCTACTGTCCCGGGCTTTCGCAGGATCTGCCCTGGGCGCTGCCGGGCACACCCAGTTACATCGCGCCCGAAGCCTTTCGCGGCGAAGTACCGACGCCACGACAGGACTTGTACGCCGTCGGCGTGACCCTGTATTTCCTGCTCACCGGGCACTATCCCTATGGCGAAATCGAAGCGTTCCAACGCCCCAGGTTCGGCCTCCCGGTCAACGCCAGCCGCTACCGGCCCGACCTGCCGGACTGGATATCCCACAGCCTGGAGCGCGCCGTGGCGGTGGCCCCCGACCAGCGTTTCGAAACGGCGGAAGAATGGCTGCTGCTGATGGAACAGGGCGAGCGCCGCAGCTTGAGCGTACGCCCCAAGCCCTTGCTGGAGCGCGAGCCGCTGAAGGTCTGGCGGACATTGGCGCTGGTGTCCTTGCTGCTGAACCTGGTGCTGCTGGTGGTTGCGCTCCATTAGCGGGCAAAGCGCCTTGAATCGGTGCACTCCCTCACGCTTGTGCCCTTGCGAACGGGGAAAAAGCCAACAAACACGGGATTCGAGCGACTTGGCATAACCACTGCATTACCTCTTGCAACAGACATACAGCGCAGGCTTCAACGACGAAGGTTGCACTTCCCGAGAGAACGGGACCAGGACAAAGGCGTCCTCGCTAGGCAACTAGCGGGACGCCTTTTTTTGTTTGCGCAAAATTTGTCGAGCATGGCCTGAACCCTGATGAGGCAGGCCTGAGCTCCCCGGAGAACCTGATGAAAAAACTAAAACTGGTGATGATCGGCAACGGCATGGCCGGGGTCCGGACCCTGGAAGAGCTGCTCAAACTGAGCACCGAGCTTTACGACATCACGGTCTTCGGCGCCGAACCGCATACCAACTACAACCGCATCCTGTTGTCGCCGGTGCTGGCGGGCGAACAGACCTTCGAAGAGATCGTGCTCAACGACCTGGACTGGTACCTGGAAAACAACATCAAGCTGCTGCTCAACCGCAAAGTGGTGGAAATCGACCGGGTCAAGCGCCGGGTCATTGCCGAAGACGGCAGCGAAGCCGAATACGATCGCCTGCTGATCGCCACCGGCTCGACGCCTTTCATCCTGCCCATTCCCGGCAACACCCTTGAAGGCGTGATCGGCTACCGCGACATCGCCGACACCCAGGCCATGATCGACACCGCGAAAACCCATCGGCACGCCGTGGTGATCGGTGGCGGCCTGCTCGGTCTGGAAGCCGCCAACGGCCTGATGCTGCGGGGCATGCATGTGACCGTGGTGCATATCGGCGAGTGGTTGCTGGAACGGCAACTGGACAAGACCAGCGGCCAGCTACTGCAAAGCGCGCTGGAATCTCGCGGCCTGCACTTTCGCTTGTGCGAGCAGACCCAGGCCTTGCACGACGCGGGCAACGGCCGGGTCGGCTCGGTGCAATTCAAGAACGGCGACATCATCCCCGCCGACCTGGTCGTGATGGCCGCCGGCATTCGCCCCAATACCGAACTGGCGGAGAAATCCGGCATTCCGTGCAGCCGCGGGATTCTGGTCAACGACACACTGCAAACCTACGACCCACGGATCTATGCCATCGGCGAGTGTGCCAGTCACCGTGGCATCGCCTATGGTTTGGTGGCGCCGCTGTTCGAACAGGCCAAGGTCTGCGCCAACCACCTCGCCCAACTGGGTTTTGCCACCTACAAGGGTTCGGTGACCTCGACCAAATTGAAGGTTACCGGCATCGACCTGTTCTCTGCCGGCGACTTCATGGGCGGTGAAGGCACCGAGACCATTACCCTCTCGGACCCGATTGGCGGGGTCTACAAGAAACTGGTGATCAAGGATGACGTGCTGGTCGGCGCCTGCCTGTACGGCGATACGGCAGATGGCGGCTGGTATTTCCGGCAGATCCGTGAGAATCACGCCATCGACGAGATCCGCGATCATCTGATGTTTGGCGAAAACGCTTTGGGCGACGTAGGACATCAAGGCCAGGACAAAGCCATGAGCATGGCTGACACCGCTGAAGTCTGCGGCTGCAACGGTGTATGCAAGGGCACCATCGTCAAGGCCATTCAGGAACACGGGCTGTTCAGTGTCGACGACGTCAAGAAACACACCAAGGCTGCCAGCTCCTGCGGCTCCTGCGCCGGGCTCGTCGAACAGATCCTGATCAACACCGTGGGCGGCGCGGCGGATGTCAAACCGAAAAGCGAAAAGGCCATCTGCGGCTGCAGCGACCTCAATCACGGGCAAATCCGCCAGGCCATCCGCGAGCAGCACCTGCTGACCATCGCCGGCACCATGAGCTACCTGAACTGGCGCACACCCAACGGCTGCGCCACCTGCCGGCCGGCGCTCAACTACTACCTGATCTCCACCTGGCCTGGGGAAGCCAGGGACGATCCGCAATCGCGCCTGATCAACGAACGCGCCCACGCCAACATTCAGAAAGACGGCACCTACTCTGTAGTCCCACGGATGTGGGGCGGTGTGACCAATCCTTCAGAGCTGCGGCGCATTGCCGACGTTGCCGACAAGTACAACGTGCCGATGGTCAAGGTCACCGGTGGCCAGCGCATCGACTTGCTTGGCATTCGCAAGCAAGACCTGCCGGGGGTGTGGAAAGACCTGGACATGCCGTCCGGCCACGCCTACGGCAAATCCATTCGCACGGTGAAAACCTGCGTCGGCAGCGAGTTCTGCCGCTTTGGCACCCAGAACTCCACACAGCTGGGCATTGAGCTGGAACATGACCTGTTCAATATGTGGTCGCCGCACAAGGTGAAGCTGGCTGTCTCCGGTTGCCCGCGCAACTGCTCGGAAGCCGGTATCAAAGATGTGGGAATTATCGGCGTGGACTCCGGTTGGGAGATGTACATCGGCGGCAACGGCGGGATCAAGACCGAAGTCGCGGAATTCTTCGTCAAACTGAAAACCGCTGAAGAAGTGCGCGAATACAACGGTGCATTCCTGCAGCTCTATCGCGAAGAAGCCTTCTACCTCGAACGCACCGTGCACTACCTGCAACGGGTCGGCATGGAACACATCAAGAAAGCCGTGCTTGAAGATCCGGAGCGTCGCAAGGCGCTCAACGATCGCCTGCAATTCTCCCTGTCGTTCGAACAGGACCCGTGGAAGGAACGCCTGGAACAACCCCAGCTGAAAAAAGAATTCGACGTCATCCCCGTGAAAAACCTGGAGGTGCTGGCATGAACTGGCTGGATATCTGCGCACTGGAAGAGATCAATGCCCTGGGCTCACGGATCATCGCCGGGCCAAAGGGAGACATCGCGATTTTTCGTACCAGTGACGACGAAGTGTTCGCCCTCGACGACCGTTGCCCGCACAAGGGCGGGCCGCTATCCCAGGGTCTGATCTACGGCAAACGGGTGGCCTGCCCGCTGCACAACTGGCAAATCGACCTGGAAAGCGGCGAAGCCCAGGCCCCGGACGTCGGCTGCGCCCACCACCATCTCGCCCGGGTGGAAAATGGCCGGGTGATGCTGGCCCTGCGGGATGCAGGCTGATGGACCGCCAGATCACAGCGTCCACCTGCTGTTACTGCGGGGTCGGCTGCGGCGTGCTGATCGAGCACGACGGCGAGCACATCCTCGGCGTCAGCGGCGACCCGACGCACCCGGCCAACTTCGGCAAACTGTGCAGCAAGGGCTCGACCCTGCACCTGACCGGCGACTTGACGGCACGGGCGCTGTACCCCGAACTGCGCCTCGGTAAAGGCCTGGCCCGTCACCGCACCGATTGGGATACCGCCCTCGATCATGCCACCAGTGTATTCGCCGCGACCATCGCCGAGCATGGCCCGGACAGCGTGGCGTTCTACATTTCCGGGCAACTGTTGACCGAGGACTACTACGCCTTCAACAAGCTGGCACGTGCTCTGGTCGGTACCAACAACATCGACAGCAATTCGCGCCTGTGCATGTCCTCGGCAGTGGTCGGCTACAAGCGCAGCCTGGGTGCCGACGCCCCGCCCTGCAGCTACGAAGACCTGGAACTGAGCGATTGCGTGATGATCGTCGGCAGCAACATGGCCTACGCCCACCCGGTACTGTTTCGCCGGCTGGAAGCCGCCAAATCCCGCCGGCCGCAGATGAAGGTCATCGTCATTGATCCACGTCGCACAGATACCTGCGATCTGGCCGACCTGCACCTGGCGATATTACCTGGCACCGATGTCGCCCTGTTCCATGGGATTTTGCATCTGCTGCTGTGGGAAGACTGGATCGATCGTGACTTCATCCGGGACCACACCGAAGGTCTGGCTGAGCTGAAAAACCTGGTGCGTGACTACACGCCGCAAATGGTTTCGCAGCTCTGCGGAATCAGCCTCGGGCAATTGCAGCAATGCGCCGAGTGGATCGGCACATCACCGAGCTTTCTGTCGCTGTGGTGCATGGGGCTTAACCAGTCCACCGCCGGCAGCGCGAAAAACAGTGCACTGATCAATCTGCACCTGGCCACCGGACAGATCGGTCGTCCCGGCGCCGGACCTTTCTCCCTCACCGGTCAGCCAAATGCCATGGGCGGGCGGGAAACCGGCAGTTTGTCCAACCTGCTGCCCGGCCACCGTGACGCCGCCAATCCGCAACACCGTGCGCAAGTGGCGTCCTACTGGGGCGTCGAGCAACTGCCGGAAAATCCCGGGCTCACCGCGATCGAGCTGTTCGAACAAGTGCGCAACGGCAAGATCAAGGCGCTGTGGATCGCCTGTACCAACCCCGCTCAATCCATGCCGGACCAGACGGCCGTGCGCGCAGCCTTGCAAGGCTGCCCGTTCGTGGTGTTGCAGGAAGCCTTCAGCACCACTGAAACCGCGAAGTTCGCTGACCTTCTGCTGCCCGCCGCCAGTTGGGGGGAAAAGGAAGGTTGCGTGACTAACTCCGAGCGACGCATTTCCCATGTACGCCAGGCAATCGTCGCACCGGGTGAGGCGCGGCCGGACTGGGCAATCACCGTAGATTTCGCACAACGTCTGGAAAAACACCTGCGCCCCGGCCAAACCAGTCTGTTTGAGTTTGACAATCCAGCTCAGGTCTTTGACGAATACAAACAACTGACTCAAGGTCGCGATCTGGACCTGTCCGGTATCAGCCATGCACTGATCGATCGTCTCGGCCCGCAGCAATGGCCCTTCCCTGAGGGTGCCGTTGAAGGCACGCCACGGCTGTACGTCGATGGGGTATTTGCCACTGCCAATGGGCGCGCACAATTCGTGGCCGACCCATACCGCGCCGCCAAAGAGCAACGCGATGCCCGCTTCCCGCTGACCCTGATCACCGGTCGCCTGCGCGATCAATGGCACGGCATGAGCCGCACCGGCACCGCCGCGCAGTTGTTCGGACATGTCAGCGAAGCGGAGTTGAGCCTGCACCCGGACGAACTGCGCCGCCATCGCCTGCAGCCAGGGGATCTGGTCAGCCTGAAAAGCCGGCGCGGCGCAGTCATCGTCGCGGTTGCCAGCGATGACAGCGTGCGCCCGGGCCAAGCCTTTTTGCCGATGCATTGGGGTGACCGTTTTCTCAAGGGCGGGGTGAACAGCCTCACCCTGCCCGCATTCGATCCTTTGTCGAAACAGCCCGAACTTAAACACAGCGGCGTTCGTCTGGATCCGGTGGATTTGCCCTGGAAACTTTTCGCACTGATCGAGGGCGATATTCAACGGCATTTTGAGACGCTACGACCGCTCTGTGAGGCGTTTTCCTACGTCAGCCTCAGTCTGGTTGGTCGCGAGCGCCCTGCCCTGCTTGTGCGGGCTGCCAATACTTCAGCACCTTCGGCAGAGCTGCTGAACGAAATCGATAAAAACCTGGCGCTCGATGACGGCCCGGTACTGGCTTACGACGACCCTCGACGGGCCATTGGCAAGCGCGTGCGAATCGAAAACGGCCGGATCACCGCCATTCGACTGGCCGGTGAAACCCTTGCCCAACACTGGTTGCAGGGGCTGTGGCTCGAAGGTCGCGCGGACCAGCAACTGCGGCGCTGGTTGCTTGCGCCGCTGAGCGCACCACCGGGCAATCTCGACGCGCCCGTCAACTCGAACAAGATCCTGTGCAATTGCAAGAACGTCGGCCAGAACGCGATCTGCGCCGGTATCAGCCGTGGCCTGGACTTGCAAGGACTCAAGCAAGAACTGGGTTGCGGCACGCAATGCGGGTCCTGCGTTCCGGAAATCAAACGCCTGCTGGCTGCCACTGCGCGGCCAATCACCGTCATCTCGTGAGGAAAACACTATGAGTGCAAAAGTCTGGCTGGTAGGTGCGGGCCCGGGTGATCCGGAGTTGCTCACGTTGAAAGCGGTACGCGCCTTGCGCGAGGCAGATGTGGTGCTGATCGATGATCTGGTCAATGTCGCGGTACTCGAGCATTGCCCCGGGGCGCGGATCATCCCGGTGGGCAAGCGCGGCGGCTGCCGCTCCACCCCGCAAGCGTTCATCCATCGCCTGATGCTTCGTTATGCCCGGCAGGGTAAATGCGTGGCGCGGCTCAAGGGCGGCGATCCGTGCATTTTCGGTCGCGGCGGTGAAGAGGCGCAGTGGCTGCGTGAGCGCGGGGTCGAAGCCGAGTTGGTCAACGGCATCACTGCCGGGCTGGCAGGGGCAACCCAATGCGATATTCCGCTGACTTTGCGCGGTGTTGCCCGCGGTGTCACGCTGGTCACCGCACACACCCAGGACGACAGCCAATTGAATTGGCAGGCACTGGCCCAAGGCGGAACGACGCTGGTGATTTACATGGGAGTGGCCAAGCTCGGTGAAATCCATGAACAGCTATTGGCCGGCGGGATGGCGACAGATACGCCCGTGGCCATGATTGAAAACGCCTCCTTGCCCCATCAACGGGAATGTCGGAGCACTCTCACAGACATGAATGAAGCTGCCTGCAGATTCCAATTGAAAAGCCCAGCCATACTGGTGATCGGTGCAGTGGCAGCCTGTGCAACTCAATCCCTGTGGGAGCATGATATGCCTGTGATGGCGGCAGATCAGTCAGCTTAGTTTCACCTGTTTCACCAAATCGCAGACAAAGAAAAGCCCGACCTGAGCCGGGCTTTTCAGAGCTGCGAGCTAATTACTTAGCTTGAGCTTCAACCTGCGCTTCTACGCGACGGTTAACAGCGCGACCAGCTTCAGTTTTGTTGTCAGCAACTGGGCGGGATTCGCCGTAGCCAACGGACTGAACGCGGGACGACTCAACACCGTACTGGTTGGTCAGAACTTGCTTAACGGCGTTTGCACGACGCTCGGACAGTTTCTGGTTGTAAGCGTCAGGACCGACGTTGTCAGTGTGACCTTCAACAGTAGTGGTGGTGGATGGGTACTGCTTCATGAAGTCAGCCAGGTTCTTGATGTCGCCGTAGCTGTTTGGCTTGACTGCAGCCTTGTCGAAGTCGAACTTCACGTCCAGCTCTACACGAACGACTTCAGCAACAGCTGGGCAGCCATCAGCGTCAACAGTTACGTTGGCCGGGGTGTCCGGGCACTTGTCAACGTTGTCGCAAACGCCGTCGTTGTCGCTATCGGAGCAAACTTCTGGAGCTGGAGCAGGAGCAACAGGCTTGTTGCCGCCACCGAAGTTAACACCCAGACCTACGGACGGGATGTAGTCCCAACGGCCGTTGTCCAGCTTGTAGTCAGCTTCTACGCCAGCACGAGCGTAGACGTTTTCCAGGAAGTAGTACTTCAGACCAGCGCCAGCAGTCAGGAAAGTCGACTGGTCACGACCGGTGTGGCCGTCAGCGGCTACGTTGGTCATGCTGCCGTGCTTGACACCACCTTGAACGTAAGGACGCAGAGCGTCGCCAGCGTTGTTGAAGTGGTACTGAGCGTTCAGACCGAACTGGTCGCCCTCGATTTTCTGGTTGCCGGTGTTGTTGTTCGAACGGGTGTGGTCATCGTTGTTGTAGGTGAAGTTCAACGATACGTCGTCGGTCAAGAAGTAACCGATGGAGGCGCCAGGAGTGTAGCCGTCTTCAACATTGTTAATGCTGTCGTTGTACTTTTTCCCGTAGTTGAGCTCGCCTTCAACTGCGCCTTGGCCTTGTGCCAGTGCGCCGAACGAAGTAGCGGCAATAAGAGTACCAATGGCCAAGCCCAAGGTGTTTTTCAGTTTCATCCGTTAAATCCCCATCTGGTGATTGTGAAGCAGTCCCGCAAACCGGGGGACAACTCGGCGGCAAGTCTAACAGAACTTGCCTACACGTAAGAGATATTTGCGCTGAACTAAGTTTCAGCAATGCCTGCAAATTTCTCACGCAATTTATCTAGAGCGCGTTTGTACCGCATTTTTGTTGCACTCAAACCCATATGCATGATGTCTGCGATCTCCTGAAACTCCAGCTCTGCGACAAATCGTAGCACCAGAATTTCCCGGTCAATCGGGTTCACATACACCAACCAGCGATCAAGTCCACCCTTTTCCTCAGGTTTCGGCGTCTTTTCTTCGGACGCTTCCTCGAGGGGGTCAAGACTCAATGCGTCCATCAAGCGACGCTTTCGCCGTTCCTTCCGATACTGTGTGATGCACTCGTTGTACGTGATGCTATATAGCCATGTCTTGAACTTCGATTTACCTTCGAAGTTCTTCAGGCCATACAGCACCTTCAACATGACCTCCTGACAGACATCGTCTGCATCGCGATCGTTCCCGAGATAACGTGCACACACGTTAAATAATGTTCGCTGGTAACGCCGCATCAGTTCTTCATAAGCACGTGTTACGTGAAACAGCTCGGTATGCGCGCGCGCGACCAACTCCTCATCAGAGAGCTCGCGGGGGTCGTAGCGCATGGATAACGATTGGGCTTTATTCAAAACAAGTCGGGCCGACAGTCAGGTCAATGTCCGCCGCAGCCAGCGTGAGCAGGCAATTTGCGGCGGCATACATTAGCAGGGTTTGCCGGGTTAGCGGCTACTCACATGCTGCTCAAGGAGGATCCGATTGGAAAGAGAGACTAGCTCACCCTCATCGGTCAGCAATGTGGTTTTAACCGTGCCGATCTCTTCGATCTGGCCTTCGACCTCACCAACACGCACTTGTTGCCCAACCTGGTACAGCTCACGCACGTAGATTCCCGCGAGAATCTGGCCGGCAATTTCCCGGCTTCCCAACCCCATGGCCAGCGCTACCGCCAGACCAACGGTTATCAACACAATCACGATCACATGGTTCAGCAGGTCAGTCTTGACCTCCAACTGGCTGATCGCGACCGAAATACTGATGATGATCACCAGGCCCTGGGCAATCCGACCAAGCCCTGAAGCATAGTCCAGACCCACGCCTTCTGCTGCTCCGCGCACCAGACCGTTGGCCAGTTGCGCCAGCAAGACACCTACCAGCAACACCAGCGCCGCGCCGAATACCTTCGGCAAATACAACGCAAGCATGTCCAGCGTAGCTGAAACTCGCTCAAGACCAAGGGATTCTGCGGCTGAAACCAGAAATATCAGCAGAACGAACCAATAGACGATCTTGCCGATCAGGGTCGAAATAGGCACTTGCAACCCGGCGCGGGACAGCAATTTGGTCAAGCCGGTGCCCCCCATCAAGCGGTCAAGGCCCAATTTGGCGAGCAGTTTGGACAGCAGGGTGTCGAGCAGCTTGGCCACGACAAAACCCAACAGCAGCACAACCAGTGCGCCGAACAGGTTCGGAATGAAGTTCGCAACCTTGGTCCACAACGCAGTCATTGCAGTGACGAGGCTCTGAGTCCAGAGATCAAGTTCCATATTCAATCAGCCTTATCAGCAGTGCGAGCAGCAGGTTTACGAAGACGGGATACCGGCGCGACATGGGCCGATCCGTTATTCAGGGCGATCATCAGTGCGGGCAACCAGCGCCCCAGCAGGCTGAACAAATCACCGGCGCCGACCTGGCGGTTGGCGGTTTTCAGCACACGCCCCAGGCACGCATCGTCGTCCCGGGTGGACGGTGAGGCGTTGAGCATGTCGCGTAAAGACTGTTCAAACGGATCGTGCATACGCACCTCTCGTGATGTCTGTGGGAGACGCGGTCAGTTTTGGTCGGGTCACATGGTTTTCCTCAGACCCAGCGCAAACGTCGGAACAACCACCACTGCCCCAGCGCCACCGAGACCATCATCAGGCAGGCGATCAGAAAGCCGTAAGGGCTGGCAGAGAATGGAATTCCACCGACGTTGATCCCCAAAAGCCCGGCCAGAAAACTCATCGGCAAAAAGATCCCGGTGATGATCCCGAAGCGATACATCGTGCGGTTCATGCGCACGCTCAAGCGACGGTCTTCCGCCTCCAGGACCAGCCCCACCCGCTCCCGGGTCAGTTCCAGCTCTTCGAGGTAACGGGTCAGGCTGTTGTTCAATTCGTTCCAGTAGTCGCCATCGTCCTCGACGAACCAGGGCAACTTGATGCGCGTCAACTGCCCGAAAATATCCCGCTGCGGAGCAAGAAAGCGCTTCAACGCAGCCGCCCGGCGACGAATCTGCAAAACCGATCCGTGCTCAGGAGTATACCGTTCGTCGGCATCCAGCTTTTCCTCTTCCTCATCGACCACTTCCGAAAGACAGCTGACCAGATCCTGCACCTTGTTGGTGAGGTACTGCGCCATGCAAAGGATGAGTTCGGACGCGGTTTTCGGCCCCTTGCCCTCGGACAGTTGCACCAGCAACTCGTCAGTGGCACGCAACGGACGCAAACGCAGGGAAATGACACGCTGGGCAGAGCCGAAGATCCGCACCGACACCATGTCTTCCGGCTCGGCACCGGGATTCAGATTGACCCCGCGCAAAAATAGCAGCAGTTCGCTGTCGGAAAGCTGTAAAAGTCGCGGACGGGTGTTTTCTTCGAGTAACAGGTCACAGCTGAACTCGCTCAGACCACTGGATTTGCGTAACCAGGTCCGGGTTTGCGGATGACTGCGATCCCAGTGCAGCCACAGGCTTTCATGGGCCTGCAGCTGCAAGTCATCGAGTTCAGTCCGGGCAATCGAACGCGCGCCGCCTTTACCGTCCAGCACCAGGGCATGCACCAGCCCCCATTGCGCGTTTTCTTCCTCGAACATCCGCACTCCTTTGGTCGACCAGCGCTTTATTCAGGCATTTTCAGCGGGCTGGGCGAGATGATCACGCCGTTGTTGTCCGCATAGATGTAATGGCCCGGGTGGAAAGTCACGCCTGCGAAGGTCACGGCAACGTTGAGATCGCCGAGCCCGCGCCTGTCGGATTTCCTCGGGTGGCTGGCGAGGGCCTGAACGCCCAGATCGGTCTGCGCGATGATATCGACGTCACGGATGCAACCGTAGATCACCAGCCCTTCCCAACCGTTTTTCGCAGCTTTCTCGGCCAGCATGTCCCCCAGCAACGCATGACGCAGGGAACCGCCACCGTCTACCACCAGCACTTTGCCATCCCCCTTGAGCTCGACTTGCTCCTTGACCCGCGAGTTGTCTTCGAAGCACTTGATGGTCACGATTTCGCCGCCGAAGGAATCACGGCCGCCGAAATTGCTGAACATCGGCTCCAGCACCTGCACCAGTTCCGGATAGGCATCGCAAAGGTCAGGCGTGAGGTAATGGATCATCGAGAAACTCCTGTGAAGAGGAAGACAGCACGAACATCAATGATGACTCAGCCACGCAAAGTGACCAGAACAGCTCAATGCGTCATATCTTAGCCGCAAGCCGACCAGAGCGAAATGCCCTTGTTAGAGCGTCAGGCTCAGATTGCCGCGGCAAAATCCTGTTGCGCGCCCGGCAACGGCGTCTGCTGATCGGCCAGCCAGCGAGTCACCAAAGGCCAGACTTCAGCCTGGGCTGCCTTGCTGACGAGCATTTCCACGTGACCGAAATTGTCGCCGAAGCCCTGCTCGCGCCCCAGGTTGATGAATTGCTTGTGCCCGGAACCGAACTGCTCGAACAGTTTGCGACACGCCCAGGCCGGGTCCTGATGATCACCCGCGGCACTGACCGCCAATACGGGCAACTTGACCTCGGCCAGGCCTGCCCACCAGTCCTTGTCGGCATCACCGAAGCGCCCGAACAAACCAAACCAGCGCATGCTTTCCAGGGCCAGGCCGATGGGCTCATCCTCCGGACCGCGCTTGAGCCTTGAGCCGGACAGTTGGGCAAAACGCTTGAGAATGAAGCGACCGCTCCACTCCACCGGTGGAATCTTCAATGGCCAGTAGGTGCGACTGACTTGCGTACCGAAAAACGCCGCCGAGGCCACGACCGGCTCACCGATGTACTCGCCACCCAATGCAGCGGCCAGTGTAGTACCGCCCAACGAGTGACCGATCCAGTGCGGCACCTGCCCACTCTGTTCGCGCACGAACGCGCCAATGGCCGGCAGGTCATAGCGTGCGTAGTCGGCGACACGGTTCTTGCGGTAGTCATGGTTACGCTGGGACAGGCCGTGACCGCGCATTTCCGGAATCCAGACGTCGAACCCCTGGCGGGCCAGGTAAGCCCCCAATCCCAGGCCCTTGGGAGAAAACCAGAACCGGCGATTGGAAAAGCTGCCGTGCAGCAGGATCACCGGCACACCACGGGAGGACGACTCATCGGCCATGCCAAGGCGTGTCACAGCCAGTTCGACGGTGAAGTCGGGGCTGTTACCGGGTTTCAAACGATACACATCTTCGCTCAGATCACCGCGCCGTTCGGCGCTGATCAGAGCGACAGGAAATAGGTTGCTGCTGCTTTGCATAATCTCTTGCACAAAAAAGGGCGGCATCCAGATGGAGCCCGCCCTGCTTGAATCTCAAAAAGACCGCTCCTACAGAGAGAGCGGCCCGTTTACACCGGATCAGGCCGAAGCTTGACCTTCCGCCAGGAAGAACCAGGTTTCCAGTACGGAGTCCGGGTTCAACGAAACGCTTTCAATGCCCTGCTCCATCAGCCACTTGGCCAGGTCCGGGTGGTCCGAAGGACCCTGGCCGCAGATGCCGATGTATTTGCCGGCCTTGTTGCACGCGGCAATGGCATTGGCCAACAGCTTCTTGACCGCCGGATTACGCTCGTCGAACAGGTGGGCGATGATGCCGGAGTCACGATCCAGGCCCAGGGTCAGCTGGGTCAGGTCGTTGGAACCGATGGAGAAACCGTCGAAGAACTCAAGGAACTCTTCAGCCAGGATGGCGTTGGACGGCAGTTCGCACATCATGATCACGCGCAGGCCGTTCTGGCCACGGGCCAGGCCGTTTTCCGCCAGCAGATCCACCACCTGGCTCGCTTCGCCCAGGGTACGGACGAAAGGCACCATGATTTCGACGTTTGTCAGGCCCATCTCGTTGCGCACGCGCTTGAGGGCACGGCACTCGAGTTCGAAGCAGTCACGGAACGATTCGCTGATGTAACGCGAAGCGCCACGGAAGCCCAGCATCGGGTTCTCTTCTTCCGGCTCGTACAGCTTGCCGCCGATCAGGTTGGCGTATTCGTTGGACTTGAAGTCCGACAGGCGCACGATGACCTTTTTCGGCCAGAACGCAGCCGCCAGGGTGCTGATGCCTTCGACCAGTTTCTCGACGTAGAAGCCGACCGGATCGTCGTAACCGGCGATGCGCTTGTCGACGCTTTCCTTGATGTCCATCGGCAGACCGTCGTAGTTCAGCAGTGCCTTGGGGTGCACGCCGATCATGCGGTTGATGATGAACTCCAGACGGGCCAGGCCCACACCGGCGTTCGGCAGCTGCGCGAAGTCGAAGGCGCGGTCCGGGTTGCCGACGTTCATCATGATCTTGAACGGCAGCTCCGGCATGGCATCCACGGAGTTCTTCTTGATGTCGAAGCCCAGTTCGCCTTCGAAGATGAAACCGGTGTCGCCTTCAGCGCAGGAAACGGTCACGCCCTGGCCGTCTTTCAACAGTTGGGTGGCGTTGCCGCAACCTACCACCGCTGGAATACCCAGCTCACGGGCGATGATCGCCGCGTGACAAGTACGGCCGCCACGGTTGGTGACGATGGCGCTGGCGCGCTTCATGACCGGTTCCCAGTCCGGGTCGGTCATGTCGGAAACCAGTACGTCGCCTGGCTGGACCTTGTCCATCTCGGACACGTCCTTGATGATGCGGACCTTGCCGGCACCGATGCGCTGGCCAATGGCACGACCTTCCACCAGTACGGTGCCGGTCTCTTTCAGCAGGTAACGTTCCATGACGTTGGCCTGGGTGCGGCTCTTCACGGTTTCCGGACGGGCCTGCACGATGTACAGCTTGCCGTCGTCACCGTCCTTGGCCCACTCGATGTCCATCGGGCACTTGTAGTGCTTCTCGATGATCATCGCCTGCTTGGCCAGTTCGCTGACTTCAGCGTCGGTCAGGCAGAAACGCGCCCGCTCGGCCTTGTCCACGTCGACGGTCTTCACCGAACGACCGGCCTTGGCTTCGTCGCCGTAGATCATCTTGATGGCCTTGCTGCCCAGGTTGCGACGCAGGATCGCCGGACGACCGGCAGCCAGCGTGCCCTTGTGGACATAGAACTCATCCGGGTTCACCGCGCCTTGCACAACGGTTTCACCCAGGCCGTAGGCGCCGGTGATGAACACCACGTCACGGAAGCCCGATTCGGTATCGAGGGTGAACATCACGCCGGCGGTGCCGGTTTCTGAACGGACCATGCGCTGCACGCCAGCGGACAGGGCGACCAGCTTGTGGTCGAAGCCCTGGTGCACGCGATAGGAGATGGCGCGGTCGTTGAACAGCGAGGCGAACACCTCTTTGGCGGCGCGAATGACGTTTTCGACACCACGGATGTTCAGGAAGGTTTCCTGCTGGCCGGCAAAGGATGCGTCCGGCAAGTCTTCGGCAGTGGCCGAAGAACGCACGGCCACGGCCATGTCAGGGTTGCCGGCGGACAGCGTGGCGAACGCGGTACGGATTTCGGCATTCAGTTTTTCAGGGAACTCGGCTTCCATGATCCATTGGCGGATCTGGGCACCGGTCTTGGCCAGGGCATTCACGTCATCGACGTCCAGGGCATCGAGCGCATCGTGAATCTGCTGATTCAGGCCGCTCAGTTCCAGGAAATCACGATAAGCCTGAGCGGTCGTGGCGAAGCCGCCGGGCACCGATACACCGGCACCTGCAAGGTTGCTGATCATCTCGCCCAGGGATGCGTTCTTGCCCCCCACATGCTCAACATCGTGTTTGCCGAGCTTATCGAGGGAAACTACGTACTCTACCAAGGTGATCTCTCCACTAACTGTGTTGGAAAAGCTCAGAAACCGGCTGCTTAAGTGTGCATTTACCGGCTATATGGCCTGGACCTGGAAAATAAGTGAGAATGCGGGCCAATGGCGGCCGGCAAATCGCGCCTATCATATCCAAGATTCGTCACTAGCTTAAGGCCCAAGGTGCAAATGAAACGATCTGCTTTCTTTATCTCCGATGGTACCGGCATTACCGCCGAAACCCTGGGTCAAAGCCTTCTGGCGCAGTTCGAAAACATTACCTTCAGCAAAGTCACGCGGCCGTACATCGACAACGTGGACAAAGCGCGGGCCATGGTACAACAAATCAACAAAGCCGCCGAAACCGACGGCTTCCGTCCGATTATCTTCGACACCATCGTCAATCAGGACATTCGTGAGATTCTCGCAACCTCGAATGGTTTCATGATCGACATTTTCTCGACGTTCCTGGCACCGCTTGAACAGGAACTGACCGAGCATTCTTCCTACACCGTGGGCAAGTCCCACTCCATCGGTGCCAACACCAATTACATGGAGCGCATCGAGGCCGTTAACTTCGCCCTCGACAACGACGACGGCGCCCGCACGCACTATTACGACAAGGCCGACCTGATACTAGTGGGCGTGTCGCGATGTGGTAAGACGCCGACGTGCCTGTACATGGCGATGCAATTCGGTATCCGTGCAGCCAACTACCCGCTGACCGAAGACGACATGGAACGCCTGCAACTGCCGTCCGCCCTGCGCGCCCACCAGCACAAGCTGTTCGGCCTGACCATCGACCCGGACCGCCTTACCGCGATCCGCAACGAGCGCAAACCCAACAGCCGCTATTCGAGCTACGCCCAGTGCGAGTTCGAGGTGCGCGAGGTGGAAAACCTGTTCCGCCGCGAGAACATTCCGAACATCAACTCCACGCATTTTTCCGTGGAAGAAATCTCCGCGAAGATCCTTGTGGAGAAAGGCGTCGAGCGGCGCTTCAAGTAATCCTCTATCGCCTGTTCCGACCTCATCGCGAGCAAGCTCGCTCCCACAGGTTTTGCTGGTGTTCGCAAATTTTGCATTCACAACAGAAACCTGTGGGAGCGGGCTTGCCCGCGATGAACGATGACGCGGTCTAACTAAATAACAAACAAATCCACAAACCGGTTCACCGGTGTCGCCTCGAGTTTCTGCTGATCCTTGCACAGCGCAAAAATCTCCTCGCTACGCTGTCCGGTGAATCGTGTCAGCAAATTCGCTTTGAACTTGTCCTCCAGCAACGGAATACCTTCAGCCCGACGCCGACGATGTCCAATCGGGTATTCCACGACGACATTTTCCGTGCTCGAACCATCCTTGAAAAACACCTGCACCGCATTGGCGATGGAACGCTTGTCTGCCTCCAGATACTCACGGGTGTAGCGCGGTTCCTCAACAATCACCATCTTGTCGCGAAGCACATCGATGACCGGATGTGCCTTGTGAAAATCATCTTCGTAGTACTCGGCAACCAGATTGCCGAAAGCCAGCGGTACAGCCGTCATGTACTGAATGCAGTGATCGCGATCAGCGGCATTGGCCAGTGGGCCGACCTTGGAAATGATGCGAATCGCCGACTCGTGCGTAGTAATCACGATCCTGTCGATTTCATGCAGGCGATTGCGCACCTGCGGGTGCAGGGTCACCGCCGCCTCACAGGCCGTTTGCGCGTGGAACTCGGCCGGGAAACTGATTTTGAACAACACGTTTTCCATCACATAACTGCCGTACGGCCGCGAAAAACTGAACGCACGCTTGTCTTCAGGCTTGAGCGCCAGATCATTGTTGGTGTGGCTGAACAATACGTCGTAAAACCCCCACTGCCTGGCACTCAATACACCGGGAATGCCCATCTCGCCGCGCATCGCCATGTCCGCCAAACGCACGCCACGACTGGACGCATCCCCCGCCGCCCAGGATTTACGCGAACCGGCATTCGGTGCATGCCGATACGTGCGCAATGCCTGACCGTCAGCAAAGGCATGAGACAACGCCGACAACAACTGCTCGCGATTGGCACCCATCAGCTTGGCGGTGACCGCGGTGGAGGCGACTTTCACCAGAATGACGTGATCGAGGCCAACGCGGTTGAACGAGTTTTCCAGGGCAATCACGCCTTGAATCTCGTGAGCCATGATCATCGCTTCCAGTACTGTACCCATGATCAGCGGCACCTCGCCATTGGCCAGGCGCTTTTGTGAAAAATGGTCAGCCACCGCGAGAATGCCGCCAAGGTTGTCCGACGGATGCCCCCACTCCGCCGCGAGCCAGGTGTCGTTGTAGTCGAGCCAGCGCACGATGCAACCGATGTCCCACGCCGCCTTCACCGGATCGAGTCGGTAACTGGTCCCCGGCACCCGGGCGCCGAACGGCACGACGGTGCCTTCCACCACGGGCCCCAAATGCTTGGTGCACTCCGGAAAACGCAGGGCCAGCAGGCCGCAACCCAAGGTATCGATCAGACAGTTGCGCGCGGTATCCAGCGCCTCTGCGGACTCGACCTTGTAGTTGAGTACGTAATCGGCAATGTCCTGCAGGACCTTGTCGTAGTCGGGGCGGTTGTTCAGGTCGACGTTGGCACTCATGTTCGATTCACTCTATGAAGTGGGTCGTTGATGGGACCTCGGTTCAGGGCATTCTCAGTCAAGGACAAATTCTTATTATTGAAATGCAGTCCACTGTGGGAGCGAGCTTGCTCGCGATGGCGGTGCATCAGCCAACACATGTATTGAATGTGTTGGCCCCATCGCGAGCAAGCTCGCTCCCACAGGGGTTTGGGTGATCTTAGAAAGAATCACCCGGCACACGAACAAACCCTTCCATCAACACCCGCGCACTGCGGCTCATGATCGCCTTGTTCACGGTCCACTCGCCGTTGACCTGGCTGGCCTCGGCACCGACGCGTAAAGTACCGGACGGATGGCCGAAGCGCACCGCGTTGCGTTCAATACCGCCTGCCGCGAGGTTCACCAAAGTGCCGGTGATTGCTGCCGCCGTACCGATTGCCACCGCAGCAGTACCCATCATTGCGTGGTGCAGCTTGCCCATGGACAGCGCACGCACCAGCAGATCGACATCGCCCGCCGCAATGGCTTTGCCACTGGACGAAACGTAGTCCGCCGGTTTGGCGACGAAAGCCACTTTCGGCGTGTGCTGCCGCTTGGCCGCTTCGTCGATGTTCGAGATCAGGCCCATTCGCAATGCGCCGTAAGCGCGGATGGTTTCGAACATCAGCAAGGCTTTCGGGTCGCCATTGATCGCGCCCTGCAACTCGGTGCCCTTGTAGCCGATGTCTTCGGCATTGACGAAAATCGTCGGAATGCCGGCATTGATCATGGTCGCCTTGAAGGTGCCGACGCCGGGTACTTCCAGGTCATCCACAAGATTGCCGGTCGGGAACATCGAACCGCCGCCGCCCTCTTCATCCGCTGCCGGGTCGAGGAACTCTATCTGCACTTCGGCCGCCGGGAAGGTCACGCCGTCGAGTTCGAAATCGCCGGTCTCCTGTACTTCACCATTGGTGATCGGCACGTGGGCGATGATGGTCTTGCCGATGTTGGCCTGCCACACGCGAACCACCGCCACGCCGTTGTGCGGGATGCGGCTGGCCTCCACCAGGCCGTTGCTGACGGCGAACGAACCGACTGCCGCGGTCAGGTTGCCGCAGTTGCCGCTCCAGTCCACGAAAGGCTTGTCGATCGAAACCTGACCGAACAGGTAATCGACGTCGTGATCGGCCTGGGTGCTTTTCGACAGGATCACGGTTTTGCTGGTGCTTGAGGTCGCGCCGCCCATGCCGTCGATTTGCTTGTCGTACGGATCGGGGCTGCCAATCACGCGCAGCAGCAAGGCATCGCGGGCCGGGCCTGGAACCTGTGCCGCTTCTGGCAAATCCGTCAGGCTGAAGAATACGCCTTTGCTAGTGCCGCCGCGCATGTAGGTAGCGGGAATTTTGATCTGCGGTGCATGAGCCATGGTGCTCTTTACTCCTTGAAATGAGACACGGGACCCAAGGTCCCGTGTCTGTTAAGCGTGTGTTAAACAGCAACCGCCGACTCTTCGAGGAAGTCCTGGGCGAAGCGTTGCAACACGCCGCCGGCCTCGTAGATCGACACTTCTTCGGCGGTGTCGAGGCGGCAGGTCACCGGCACATCGACGCGCTCGCCGTTCTTGCGATGGATCACCAGCGTCAGCTCGGCACGCGGGGTGCGGTCGCCAATCACGTCATAGGTTTCGCTGCCGTCGATGGCCAGGGTGTGGCGGTTGGTGCCCGGTTTGAACTCCAGCGGCAACACGCCCATGCCCACCAGGTTGGTGCGGTGAATGCGTTCGAAACCTTCGGCGGCAATCGCTTCCACACCCGCCAGGCGCACGCCCTTGGCCGCCCAGTCGCGGGACGATCCCTGACCGTAGTCAGCACCGGCGATGATGATCAGCGGTTGCTTGCGCTCCATGTAGGTTTCAATCGCTTCCCACATGCGCATCACTTGGCCTTCCGGCTCGACGCGAGCCAGCGAACCCTGCTTGACCTTGCCGTTTTCCTGAACCATTTCGTTGAACAGTTTCGGGTTGGCGAAGGTCGCGCGCTGCGCGGTCAAGTGGTCACCACGGTGAGTCGCGTAAGAGTTGAAGTCCTCTTCCGGCAGGCCCATTTTCGCCAGGTATTCGCCGGCGGCGCTGTCCATCATGATGGCGTTGGATGGCGACAGGTGATCGGTGGTGATGTTGTCCGGCAGTACCGCCAGCGGGCGCATGCCCTTTAGCGGACGGGCCCCGGCCAACGCGCCTTCCCAGTACGGCGGACGGCGGATGTAGGTGCTCATCTCACGCCACTCGTACAGCGGCGCGACTTTCGGACCGGTGTCTTCGTGGATGGCGAACATCGGAATGTAGACCTGACGGAACTGCTCCGGCTTGACCGACGCCTTGACCACTGCGTCGATTTCTTCGTCGCTCGGCCAGATGTCTTTCAGGCGGATTTCCTTGCCATCCACCACGCCCAGCACATCCTTTTCGATGTCGAAACGGATGGTACCGGCGATGGCGTAAGCAACGACCAATGGCGGCGAAGCGAGGAACGCCTGCTTGGCGTACGGGTGGATCCGGCCGTCGAAGTTGCGGTTACCGGACAACACGGCAGTGGCGTACAGGTCGCGGTCGATGATCTCTTGCTGGATCACCGGGTCCAGTGCGCCGGACATGCCGTTGCAGGTGGTGCAGGCGAAGGCCACGACGCCGAAGCCGAGTTTGTCCAGTTCATCGGTCAGGCCGGCTTCGTCGAGGTACAACGCGACGGTTTTCGAACCCGGTGCCAGGGACGACTTGACCCATGGTTTGCGGGTCAGGCCGAGCTTGTTGGCGTTGCGCGCCAGCAGGCCGGCGGCGATCACGTTGCGCGGGTTGCTGGTGTTGGTGCAGCTGGTGATCGCGGCGATGATCACCGCGCCATCCGGCATTTGACCTGGCACATCATCCCATTGGCCGGAGATGCCTTTGGCCGCCAGATCAGAAACCGCTACACGAGCGTGCGGGTTGCTTGGGCCAGCCATGTTGCGCACGACCGAAGACAGGTCGAAGGTCAGGCCGCGCTCGTACTGTGCGCCTTTGAGGCTGTCAGCCCACAGGCCGACCTGCCTGGCGTAGTTCTCCACCAACTGCACCTGCTCGTCTTCACGGCCGGTGAGCTTGAGGTAGTCGATGGTCTGCTGGTCGATGTAGAACATCGCCGCGGTGGCGCCGTATTCCGGGGCCATGTTGGAGATGGTCGCGCGGTCGCCGAGGGTCAGCGCCGATGCACCTTCACCGAAGAACTCCAGCCACGCGCCAACGACTTTTTGCTTGCGCAGGAATTCGGTCAGCGCCAGCACCATGTCGGTGGCGGTGATGCCCGGTTGCAGCTTGCCTGTCAGTTCGACGCCAACGCTTTCCGGCAGACGCATCCACGATGCGCGGCCGAGCATCACGCTTTCGGCTTCGAGACCACCGACACCGATGGCGATCACGCCCAACGCATCGACGTGCGGGGTGTGGCTGTCGGTACCGACGCAGGTATCAGGGAAGGCCACGCCGTCACGCACCTGGATCACCGGAGACATTTTCTCCAGGTTGATCTGGTGCATGATGCCGTTGCCCGGCGGGATCACGTCGACGTTCTTGAACGCCTTCTTGGTCCAGTTGATGAAGTGGAAACGGTCTTCGTTGCGACGGTCTTCGATGGCGCGGTTCTTCTCGAACGCCTCTGGATCGAAACCACCGCGCTCGACGGCCAGGGAGTGGTCGACGATCAGTTGGGTCGGCACCACCGGGTTGACTTGCGCCGGGTCACCGCCTTGCAGGGCGATGGCATCACGCAGACCGGCGAGGTCGACCAGCGCGGTCTGGCCGAGAATGTCGTGGCACACCACGCGGGCAGGGAACCACGGGAAGTCGAGGTCGCGCTTGCGTTCGATGAATTGCTTCAGGGATTCGGTGAGCGTGGCCGGATCGCAGCGACGCACAAGGTTTTCCGCCAGCACGCGAGAGGTGTAAGGCAGGGTGTCGTAGGCGCCGGGCTGAATGGCCTCGACTGCCGCGCGGACGTCGAAATAATCCAGTTTGCTGCCGGGCAGCGATTTGCGGAATTGAGTGTTCATCGTCAGGACTCGGTCACGGTAGTTACAAAAGGCGGGGCCTGGCACCAGGTTTGAAGTGAACACAATCCACTGTGGGAGCGAGCTTGCTCGCGATAGCGATGGAACTGGCGACATTGATGTTGAATGTCAGCCCGTCATCGCGAGCAAGCTCGCTCCCACAGGGATCTGCGTTGATTTCAGATCCCGGTGCCGGCCTCCACCATTCAGCGTTGTTCGATTGGTACGAACTTGCGCTGTTCAACGCCGGTGTACTCGGCGCTTGGACGGATGATGCGGTTGTTGGCACGTTGTTCGTACACGTGGGCGGCCCAGCCGGTCAGGCGCGAGCAGACGAAGATCGGTGTGAACAACTTGGTCGGGATGCCCATGAAGTGGTACGCCGAGGCATGGTAGAAGTCGGCGTTCGGGAACAGTTTCTTCTGCTCCCACATGGTCTTGTCGATGGCTTCGGACACCGGGAACAACACCTTGTCGCCCACCTCGTCAGCGAGTTTTTTCGACCAGCCCTTGATCACTTCGTTGCGCGGATCGTTGTCCTTATAGATCGCGTGGCCGAAGCCCATGATCTTGTCCTTGCGCTCGAGCATGCCGAGGGTGCCCTTGATCGCGTCTTCCGGCGACGAGAAGCGCTCGATCATTTCCATCGCCGCTTCGTTGGCGCCGCCATGCAGCGGGCCGCGCAGCGAGCCGATGGCCGCGGTGATGCACGAATACAGGTCCGACAGGGTCGATGCGCAAACACGCGCGGTGAAGGTCGACGCGTTGAACTCGTGCTCTGCGTAGAGGATCAGCGAAACGTTCATCACCTTGACGTGCAACTCGCTCGGCTTCTTGCCGTGCAGCAGGTGCAGGAAGTGGCCACCGATGGACTGCTCGTCGCTCACGCAATCGATGCGCTTGCCTTCGTGGCTGAAGCGATACCAGTAGGTCATGATCGCCGGGAACGCGGCCAGCAGGCGGTCGGTCTTGTCGTGTTGCTCGGAGAAGTTGTTCTCCGGCTCCAGGTTGCCCAGGAACGAGCAGCCGGTGCGCATCACGTCCATCGGGTGGGCGTCGGCGGGGATGCGTTCCAGCACTTCTTTGAGCGCTTGCGGCAGGTCGCGCAGCTTGCTCAGTTTGGCAACGTAGGCTGCCAGTTGCGCTTTGCTCGGCAGCTCGCCGTACAACAGCAGGTAAGCGACTTCTTCAAACTGTGCGTCAGCCGCCAGTTCACGAACGTCATAACCACGATAGGTCAGACCGGCACCCGACTGGCCCACGGTGGACAGTGCGGTTTGCCCGGCTACCTGGCCACGGAGCCCGGCGCCACTGAGTACTTTTGCTTCGGCCATTGCTGTCTCCAATCTTGAATTTGTTAGGGAATCGGCAAATTTATTAAATTTACACCGCTCTCTGTAGCAGCTGGCGAAGCCTGCGTCCGGCTGCGCAGCAGTCGTAAAACCTGCCTGCACGGATATCCGGTTTTGCGAGTCCTTCGGCCTCGAACGCAGCCTCGCAGGCTCGGCAGCTGCTACAGGGCTTTCATTATTTCTTTGACGCGAACAACGCATCGAGCTTCTGCTCGAAGGTGTGGTAGTCGATGCGATCGTAAAGCTCCATGCGGGTCTGCATGGTGTCGATGACGTTCTGTTGAGTGCCATCGCGGCGGATCGCGGTGTAGACGTTTTCCGCGGCCTTGTTCATGGCGCGGAACGCCGACAACGGGTACAGCACCAGGGATACGTCGGCCGCGGCCAGTTGCTCGGTGGTGTACAGCGGCGTCGCGCCGAACTCGGTGATGTTGGCCAGGATCGGCGCTTTCACGCGGCTGGCGAACAGCTTGTACATTTCAAGTTCAGTGATGGCTTCCGGGAACACCATGTCGGCGCCGGCCTCGATGCACGCGGCTGCGCGATCCAGGGCAGATTCCAGGCCTTCCACCGCCAGGGCGTCGGTACGGGCCATGATCACGAAGCTGTCATCGGTACGGGCATCGACGGCCGCCTTGATGCGGTCGACCATTTCCTGTTGGGTCACGATTTCCTTGTTAGGACGGTGGCCGCAGCGCTTGGCGCCGACCTGGTCTTCGATATGAATCGCCGCCGCGCCAAACTTGATCATCGACTTGACGGTGCGAGCGACGTTGAACGCCGAGGAACCGAAACCGGTGTCCACGTCCACCAGCAGCGGCAGGTCGCAAACATCGGTGATACGGCGCACGTCGGTCAGCACGTCATCCAGGCCGGTGATGCCCAGGTCAGGCACGCCGAGGGAGCCGGCAGCCACCCCGCCACCCGACAGGTAGATCGCCTTGAAACCGGCGCGTTTGGCCAGCAGCGCGTGGTTGGCATTGATCGCGCCGACCACTTGCAGTGGATGTTCGCTGGCGACCGCATCGCGGAAACGCTGGCCTGGTGTGCTCTTGTTCAAACTCATGACTCACCTCGTTTGGCTGTCGGGTTAGCGCCGTCCTGGTAATGACGGGCGATGTTGCGTTTGGAGGCGCCGATGTGACGACGCATCAACAACTCGGCCAGCTCACCGTCACGGTCGGCGATGGCATCGAGAATGCGGTGGTGCTCGGCAAACGCCTGGTGCGGGCGATTGGGCGTGGTGGAAAACTGGATGCGGTACATGCGCACCAGTTGATACAACTCGCCGCAGAGCATTTGGGTCAGCGTACGGTTGCCGCTGCCCTGGATGATTCGGTAATGGAAGTCGAAATCGCCTTCCTGCTGGTAATAGCCTCTCCCGGCCTGAAACGCCTCATCGCGCTCGTGGGTTTCCAGGACCCGACGCAGCTCGTCGATTTCTTCGAGGCTCATGCGCTCGGCGGCCAGGCGACAGGCCATGCCTTCCAGGGATTCGCGGATTTCGTATAGCTCGATCAGTTCGGCATGGTTAAGCGACACCACCCGTGCGCCGACATGCGGCACGCGAACCAGCAGGCGCTGGCCTTCCAGACGGTGGATGGCCTCGCGCAACGGGCCACGGCTGATGCCGTAGGTGCGCGCCAGTTCCGGTTCGGAGATTTTGCTGCCCGGCGCGATATCGCCTTTGACGATAGCCGCCTGAATGCGTCGGAAGACGTTCTCGGAAAGTGTCTCCGTATCGTCCTGCGTAGAAACCGGGGGATCGAGTTGATCCAGCATATTGTCGACACCTTGTAAGCCAATGCCGCAAAAACTAACGAATACAGGCGGAACAGTCAAAGGCTAAATCGATATTGTCGACAATCTTCTGATAACCGGTTGCACCATTACGAAGCAACCCCTCTATTTATAGCCACCGGCCAGCGCTGGCGCCAACAGACCACCGTGCTAGAATGCCGCCCGCATTTGGTTGTCACATCTGCACTGCCTGTCATAAAACCCTGCCAGGCATACGAGGGAGCTTGCGCAGCGATGCCAGGGCCTTGAATCAAGTCGGACCGCTGCGCATCAGGATTTATGAGACTCAAGCCCTTCGTTATCTTCCTTTATTTGCTTTGTCTGCCTGGTTTCGCAATGGCCGGGGAAAAGACCGTGTATGGCCTCAATGAGTACGCATCGCTCAATGGCATTAACCTGGAAGTGGCAGCCAAACTCGACACCGGGGCGAAAACCGCGTCCCTGAGTGCCCGGGATATCAAACGCTTCAAACGCAACGGCGAGTCGTGGGTGCGCTTTTACCTGGCCATCGACGCCGCCCATTCGCACCCGATCGAACGCCCGCTGGCCCGTGTCAGCAAGATCAAGCGCCGGGCCGGCGACTACGACCCGGAGGAAGGCAAGAAGTACACCGCCCGCCCGGTGATCGAACTGGACATCTGCATGGGCTCGGCCCTGCGCAGCATCGAAGTGAACCTGACCGACCGCAGCGCTTTCCAATACCCGCTACTGATTGGCTCCGAAGCGCTCAAGCGCTTCGATGCACTGGTTGACCCCAGCCTTAAATATGCTGCCGGCAAACCTGCCTGCACCACCGACGCTCATACCGCCGAGTAATTCAAATGCGCTCTCTTACCCTTCACCTGAAACTGCTGATCGCCATCCTGGTGGTGCTGGGCATTTCAGTTACGGCCTACCAGATCTTCGTACTGGGCATCCCGGTGACCGAAGACGCCACCGACGACCTGTGGAACATCGACGCCAAGGTCGAGTTCGTCGCCAGTGCCAAGGACCCGGTCAAGATCCAGATGTTCGTGCCGCCGCTGAGCCGCGACTTCGTCAGCCTCAACGAGAGCTTCATCTCCAACAACTACGGCGTGGCCGTGAACCGGGTCGACGGAAACCGCAAGGTCACCTGGTCGGCACGCCGGGCCAAAGGCAATCAGACGCTGTATTACCGCCTGGTGCTGACCAAACGTTATTCCGGCGAGAAAGCCAAGATCAAAGGCCCGACCTTTCGCGACAGCATGACCATCGAAGGCCCGGAAAAAATCGCCGCCGAAGCCCTGCTCGCACCGATTCGCCAACACTCGGCCGACGTCGAAACCTTTGTCGGAGAAGCCATCAAGCGGGTCAACAACCTCAACGACGACAACGTGAAACTGCTGCTGGCCGGTGATCCTTCCGCCGCGCACAAGGCGAAGATCGTCGAATTGCTGCTGTCCATCGCCCACGTGCCGATCGAAAAGGTCCACACCATCCGCCTGGTGGCCGACCAGCCGCAAATGCCGGAACTGTGGCTGCGCAGTTTCAATGGCACGGACTGGCTGTACTTCAACCCGGAAACCGGTGAACAAGGCCTGCCAAGCGACCGCCTGCTGTGGTGGACCGGTGACGAAAACCTGATCACCGTCGATGGCGGCAAGAAAGCCAACGTGACCTTCAGCCTGAACAACAGCGAAATGAACGCCATTCGCCTGGCCAAGCTGACCGACGAAAACACCGACGCCAACTTCCTCGAGTACTCGCTGTACGGCCTGCCGCTGCAAACCCAGCAGACCTTCATGATCATGGTGATGATCCCGATCGGCGTGCTGGTGATCCTGATCCTGCGCAACCTGATCGGCATCCAGACCCTGGGCACCTTCACCCCGGTGCTGATCGCCCTGGCCTTCCGCGAAACCCAACTCGGCTTCGGTATCATGCTGTTTACCATCATCACGGCGCTGGGCCTGTCGCTGCGCTCCTACCTTGAACACCTGAAACTGCAAATGCTGCCGAGACTGTCGGTGGTGCTGACGTTCGTGGTGGTGCTGATTGCGGCCATCAGCCTGTTCAGCCATAAACTCGGCCTGGAGCGCGGCTTGTCGGTCGCGCTGTTCCCGATGGTGATCCTGACCATGACCATCGAACGCCTGTCGATCACCTGGGAAGAGCGCGGCGGTGGCCATGCCATGAAAGTGGCCATCGGTACGCTGTTCGCCGCGTCCCTGGCGCACCTGATCATGACCGTGCCGGAACTGGTGTACTTCGTGTTCACTTTCCCGGCGATCCTGCTGATCCTGGTGGGCTTCATGCTGGCCATGGGTCGTTATCGCGGTTATCGCCTGACTGAACTGGTACGTTTCAAGGCCTTCCTGAAAAAGGCTGACGCCTGATGTTCGGCTTCTGGAAGACCTGGAAGGCCCTGGAAGCCCGGGGCATCATGGGGATCAATCGGCGCAACGCAGACTACGTGCTCAAGTACAACAAACGCAGCCTGTACCCGATCGTCGATGACAAGATCATCACCAAGGAACGCGCCATCGCCGCCGGCATCCATGTGCCCGAACTGTATGGCGTGATCTCCACCGAGAAGGAAATCGACAATCTCGAAGAGATCATCGGCGGGCGCAGCGACTTCGTGATCAAACCGGCCCAGGGCGCTGGCGGTGATGGCATCCTGGTGATCGCCGACCGCTTTGAAGGGCGTTATCGCACGGTGTCCGGCCGGATCATCAGCCATGAAGAAATCGAGCATCAGATTTCCAGCATCCTGACCGGCTTGTACTCCCTGGGCGGTCACCGCGACCGGGCGCTGATCGAATACCGGGTGATTCCAGACCAGATCTTCAAGAGCATCAGTTACGAAGGCGTGCCGGACATTCGCATCATTGTGTTGATGGGCTACCCGGTGATGGCCATGTTGCGCCTGCCGACGCGCCAGTCCAACGGCAAGGCCAACCTGCACCAGGGCGCCATCGGTGTCGGTGTGGACCTGGCCACCGGCCTGACCCTGCGCGGCACCTGGCTGAACAACATCATCAACAAACACCCGGACACCACCAACGCAGTGGATGGCGTGCAACTGCCCTACTGGGATGGTTTCATGAAACTCGCTGCCGGCTGTCATGAGTTGTGTGGCTTGGGCTACATCGGTGTCGACATGGTCCTGGACCAGGAAAAAGGCCCGCTGATTCTGGAGCTCAACGCCCGGCCGGGGCTGAACATCCAGATTGCCAATGACTGCGGCCTGACATTGCGCGCTCACGCGGTCGAGGCGCGGCTGGAAGACTTGAAGGCCCGTGGCGTGACCGAAACGGTCGAAGAGCGCGTGGCATTTGTGCAGGAGATGTTTGGGCATATTCCTGTGCTTGAGGGTTGATCCAAACCCTCAATCCCACCCCAATCTGCCAATCCCCGACATCCCCTCTAGGAGCAATTCCCCGAGGGGACTACAATCGCCACCCCGCCTCGATGGCTGACTTCCCCCGCCCATGTTGACCTGCTCCGTACACCCGCTGCCCTATCGCGCCAACCCCGCCCAATATTTCGCGGCGATTCGCCATGCCCCCGGGGCCGTGCTGCTCGACAGTGGCCGCCCCAGCGCCGACCGCGGCCGCTATGACCTGCTCAGCGCCTGGCCGCTGGAACAACTGACGGTATCGCCCGACGAAAGCGGCGACGCTTTCCTGCAACGCCTGCGCGACAACCTGACACGCCTGGGCGAAGCCACTCTGCCGGCACCTTATGAGTTGCCGTTTGCCGGTGGATTGATCGGCTACCTCAGTTACGACTTCGGCCGGCACCTGGAGCGCCTGCCGAGCCAGGCCCGTGACGACCTGCATCTGCCGGACGCACGTTTCGGCTTGTACGGCTGGGCATTGATCAGTGATCACCTTTCGCAGACCAGTCAATTGGTGTTCCACCCCACCCTGCCTGACAGCGAGCGCCAGCGCCTGATCGAGCTGTTCAGCCAACCGGCAGCGGAAGTGGTCGCGCCCTTCAAACTGCTCACCCCGATGACCGCCGACTTGAACGCTGACGAGTATCAACAGGCCATCGAGCGCATCCAGCAGTACATTCAGGCCGGCGACTGTTATCAGGTCAATTTCGCCCAACGGTTTCGCGCGCCCTGCCAGGGTGATTCCTGGGCCGCTTACTGTGCACTGCGCGCGGCGTGCCCTACGCCATTTTCCGGCTTCCAGAGCTTGCCCGACGGCGACGCTGTACTCAGCCTGTCGCCGGAACGCTTCGTCAAAGTCAGCCAGGGCCATGTGGAAACCCGTCCGATCAAGGGCACCCGCCCGCGGGGCCTGACGCCTGAGCAAGACGCCGCGAACGCCGCCGAATTGCTGGCCAGCCCCAAGGATCGCGCGGAAAACCTGATGATTGTCGACCTGCTGCGCAATGACCTCGGTCGCACCTGCCGCACCGGCTCGGTACGGGTGCCGGAATTGTTCAGCCTGGAAAGCTATCCGAACGTGCACCACCTGGTGAGCAGTGTCACCGGTGAACTGGCGGATGACCGCGATGCCCTGGACCTGATCGCCGGAAGCTTCCCCGGCGGCTCGATTACCGGCGCGCCAAAGATCCGCGCCATGCAGATCATCGACGAACTGGAGCCGACCCGGCGCGGGCTGTATTGCGGTTCGTTGCTGTACCTGGACGTGCGCGGCGAGATGGACAGCTCCATCGCCATCCGCAGTTTGCTGGTCAAGGACGGGCAGGTGTGTTGCTGGGGCGGTGGCGGGATTGTCGCGGACTCGGAATGGCAGTCCGAATATCAGGAATCGATCACCAAAGTAAAGGTGCTGCTCGATACTTTGCAGAGTCTTTAAAAGCATCGTCGGATCGCCGCCCGGAGCAAGCCCGCTCCCACAGGGTTCGGTAATCACCTGTGGGAGCGGGCTTGCCCGCGAAGGCGTCAGACCAGGCGACTACAGGCTCAAGGTCCGGTTCGAAGCCTTGATGAACTCCTGCTTCAGCTCTTCAAACGTGTGCACTGCCGGAAACTGCGGGAACTGCGCAATCACGTTATCCGGTGCATGGAACAGAATCCCGGCATCGGCCTCGCCCAGCATCGTGGTGTCGTTGTAGGAATCCCCCGCCGCGATCACCCGGTAGTAGAGGCTCTTGAAGGCCAGGACCGACTGCCGCTTGGGATCTTTCTGACGCAGTTGATAGTCGGTGACTCGCCCAGCGTCGTCAGTAATCAGGCGATGGCAGAGCAAGGTCGGGAAGCCCAACTGGCGCATCAGCGGCTGGGAAAACTCATAGAAGGTGTCTGACAGGATCACCACCTGGAAGCGCTCGCGCAGCCAGTCGACGAACTCGATGGCGCCGTCCAGCGGCTTGAGGGTGGCGATTACTTCCTGAATGTCGGTGAGCTTCAGGCCGTGCTCGTCGAGAATCCGCAGGCGCTGCTTCATCAGCACGTCGTAGTCGGGAATGTCCCGGGTGGTGGCCCTGAGGGATTCGATCCCGGTTTTTTCGGCGAAGGCGATCCAGATTTCCGGAACCAGCACACCTTCAAGATCCAGACAGGCAATTTCCACAAGACACTCCCATTTGTATTGATTATTGAGTCGAGCGAGCAAAAAGACTGCCGAACTCTAGCGACTCGGGCCTGCCTGCGCAACGCAGAGGATGCCCCGGCCCGCGCAGCTTTTTGTTACCATCGACCCCATATAGAGCGCCCAGCGCCACCGACCTGTAGGAAGCCGCCCTGATGAGCCCAACGTTCGACGTCGTGGAACTCGCCACGACCTATGCCAACAAGTCCGCCCAGGACATTCTCAAACTCGCTTTTGCCGAGTTCGGCGATGACCTGTGGATATCTTTCAGCGGCGCCGAAGACGTGGTGCTGGTGGACATGGCATGGAAGCTGAACAAGAACGTCAAGGTGTTCAGCCTCGACACCGGCCGCTTGCACCCCGAGACCTACCGTTTCATCGATCAGGTGCGCGAGCACTACAAGATCGACATCGAACTGGTGTCGCCGGATTACACGAAACTTGAACCCTTCGTGAAGGAAAAAGGCCTGTTCAGCTTCTACAAGGATGGCCATGGCGAATGCTGCGGCATCCGCAAGATCGAACCACTGCGTCGCAAGCTGTCCGGCGTGAAGGCCTGGGCCACCGGCCAGCGCCGTGACCAGAGCCCCGGCACCCGCAGCGCCGTCGCGGTGATGGAAATCGACACCGCGTTCTCCACCCCGGAACGCACCCTGTACAAGTTCAACCCGCTGGCACAAATGACCAGCGAAGAGATCTGGGGCTACATCCGCATGCTGGAACTGCCGTACAACAGCCTGCACGAACGCGGCTTCATCAGCATCGGCTGCGAACCCTGCACCCGCCCGGTGCTACCGAACCAGCATGAGCGCGAAGGCCGCTGGTGGTGGGAAGAAGCGACGCAGAAAGAATGCGGGCTGCATGCCGGGAATATCATCAGCAAGTCGAAAGCCTGATCCCAAGCCTTGTGAAATACCCCTGTGGGAGCGGGCTTGCTCGCGAAGGCGGTGTATCAGTCAGTAAATGCATCGACGGACCCGACGCTTTCGTCGGAGCGCCGCCCGGAGCAAGCCCGCTCCCACACGGGTTAGCGTCAGCTCACAATAAATGTGTACACACGAATGTCACCATAGGTGCCATTTGTGTGTGCACTTTTAGTTTCTGCGCCCCAAAAAGTTACATCTCCTTTCCCCCCGCCTCGCCCAAGACCCTCTCAAAAAAAACAAATACCTGTTCAACCGGTCAATTTAAATTTTCTGTTTTTCAGTCAGTTATCTGTTTTCGATAACAAAACGAAATGAGCACTGGCTTTTATAGAATCCTGACTGGCATGGATATGGCTTAAGTGCATACATGTTTTGTATACAATCAACTCAAAACATACACACACTTTAGATCCGCAAGCCTGAAGCGCCCTATCCCGTACAGGCTGCAGATGCCCCGTAACCAATGATATTCGCTACCCGCGACGAAGATTTGTCGAGCCAAGGCTCATGCACAGTCATCGCGGCGTCGAGCATCAGGAGCCTGCCGGAATGCGTACTAGTCTCTCCAATAACAACATCGCGCTGGATCTACCCTCCTCCCATTCAACTCACACCGCCGACAATCAGGCGCATCACGCCCCCGTGGTGCTCAGTCCCCGATTGCACAACAAAGACCTGGCACCGACCAAGTCCGAGGGCCGGCGCTGGGGCCGCTACAGCATCTTTGCCCTGTGGGCCAACGACGTGCACAACATTGCCAACTACTCGTTTGCCATAGGTCTATACGCTTTGGGCCTGGGTGGCTGGCAGATTCTCCTGTCCCTGGGGATCGGCGCGGCGCTGGTTTACTTCTTCATGAACCTGTCTGGCTACATGGGCCAGAAAACCGGGGTGCCCTTTCCGGTCATCAGCCGGATCAGTTTCGGCATTCATGGTGCACAGATTCCCGCGTTGATCCGCGCCGTGATCGCCATCGCCTGGTTCGGGATTCAGACGTACCTCGCGTCCGTCGTGTTTCGCGTGTTGTTGACGGCGATCCATCCCGGGTTCGCCGACTACGACCACAACTCGATCCTCGGTCTGTCGACCCTGGGCTGGGTGTGTTTCGTCGCGATCTGGTTCGTGCAGCTGGCGATCCTCGCTTACGGCATGGAAATGGTGCGGCGCTATGAGGCGTTTGCCGGCCCGGTAATTCTGCTGACTGTCGCGGCCCTCGCCGCCTGGATGTACACCCAGGCCGATGCGACTATCGCCTGGTCGATCCGTGAGCCGCTGGCTGGCGCTGAGATGTGGCGCAATATCTTTGCCGGCGGCGCATTGTGGCTGGCGATCTACGGCACCCTGATCCTCAATTTCTGCGACTTCGCCCGCTCTTCGCCGTGCCGAAAAACCATCAAGGTCGGCAATTTCTGGGGCCTTCCGGTGAATATCCTGGTGTTCGCCAGCATCACTGTCCTGCTGTGTGGCGCGCAATTTCAGATCAATGGCCGGATCATCGAAAGCCCGACGGAAATCATCGCTTCGATCCCCAATACCTTTTTCCTGGTGCTCGGCTGCCTGGCGTTCCTGATCGTCACCGTGGCGGTGAACATCATGGCCAACTTCGTCGCCCCGGCGTTCGTACTCAGCAACCTGGCGCCGAAGTACCTGACCTTCCGCCGCGCCGGGCTGATCAGCGCGACCATCGCCGTGCTGATCCTGCCGTGGAACCTCTACAACAGTCCGCTGGTGATCGTGTACTTCCTGTCCGGCCTCGGTGCCCTCCTCGGCCCTTTGTACGGCGTGATCATGGTCGACTACTGGCTGGTACGAAAAGGCCAGGTCAACGTGCCGCAGTTGTATAGCGAAGACCCGAACGGTGCGTATTACTACAGCCGCGGGGTCAATTTACGCGCGGTGGCGGCGTTCATTCCCGCAGCCCTGATCGCCATCGTCCTGGCCTTGGTGCCTGGGTTCCACAGCGTATCGCCGTTCTCCTGGCTGGTTGGTGCGGGCATTGCCGGGATGGTCTACCTGATCATCGCCAAGCGCCAACCGCACTACGCCGACGTCAGCGGCGAAGCCATCGCGGTCGACAACGTCAGTCATTAATCCTGTCGCGGCCCGGCGTTGTCGGGCCGCAGAACCACCTGCAATAAGGACTTCCCATGCGCATTCTCGTGGTCAACGTAAACACCACCGAATCCATCACCCAAGCCATCGCCCGCTCGGCGCAGGCCGTCGCGTCCCCCGGCACGGAAATCGTCGGCCTCACCCCGCACTTCGGAGCCGACTCCATCGAAGGCAATTTCGAGAGTTACCTGGCGGCCATCGCGGTCATGGATCGGGTGATGTCCTACGACCAGCCATTCGACGCCGTGATCCAGGCCGGCTACGGCGAACACGGCCGTGAAGGCTTGCAGGAACTGCTCAATGTGCCGGTGGTGGACATCACCGATGCCGCCGCCAGCACGGCGATGTTTCTAGGCCACGCCTATTCCGTGGTTACCACCCTCGACCGCACCGTGCCGCTGATCGAAGATCGCCTCAAGCTCTCGGGCCTGTGGGACCGTTGCGCCTCGGTACGGGCCAGTGGCCTGGCGGTGCTGGAACTGGAACACGAACCGCAGCGCGCACTGGAAGCCATCGTGCACCAGGCCGAACTGGCGGTGACCCGGGACAAGGCCGAAGTGATATGCCTGGGCTGCGGCGGCATGGCAGGGCTGGACGAGCAGATTCGCCGGCGTACCGGGGTACCGGTGGTGGATGGGGTGACGGCTGCGGTGACCATTGCCGAATCATTGGTGCGGTTGGGGCTGTCGACGTCGAAAGTGCGGACCTATGCGACGCCGCGGCCGAAACACATCATTGGCTGGCCGGGGCGGTTTGCCCGGTAGACCGCGTTATCGTTCATCGCGGGCAAGCCACGCTCCCACAAGTATTGCGTCGCTCTCATCACCGCGATACGACGCAGAACCTGTGGGAGCGTGGCTTGCCCGCGATGGCCACGCCTCGGTCCTGAGCCTGCCTCAAACCGCACTGAACCTCTGCCCCAACCCCCGCTCGGCAAACTGTTCAATGACGAAATCGACAAACGCCCGGGTCTTGCCGGGCAGCAGTTTGTGTTCGGCGTAATAGATGGAGGTGTAGCCGTCGTCGATGTACCAGTCCGGCAACACCCGTTGCAGCCTGCCCGACTCCAGATAGCCTGCAGCAAACGGCATGCTCACCAGCGCAATGCCCAGACCCTGCGCGGCCGTGACGCAGGCGGCCTCGGAATCGCTCATGGTCATCCGCGCCTTGAGCATCAACGGGCTGTGTTGCTGATTGCGATGGGTCAATTGCCAGGAGCGCACACGACCGGTTTGCGGCGAGCGGATCAGGATCCCGTCATGGTGCTTGAGGTCATCCGGCTCGCTGATTGCCGCATGTGTCTCCAGATAGTCCTGCGTAGCCACCAACACCCGATGCGCCGGACTCAGCCGGCGGGCCACCACGCCTTGAGGCAATTCGAATCCGCCGCCGATTGCCGCGTCGAAACCCTGCCCGATCAGATCGACCTGGCGGTTGTCGAAGTGCCAGTCCGGGTTGATGGCCGGGAATCGCCGCAGAAACTCGCCGAGCATCGGAACAATGTACAGGCAGCCGAATACCGTCCCCATGCTGACTTTCAGGGTGCCCGCCGGCTGCCCTCCGGCGCTGGCAAGGTTGGCCACGGCATTCTGGATCGTATGCAGGCTGGCGCTGACTTCGCCGAGAAACAACTGACCGGCCTCCGTCAGGGTCAGACTGCGAGTGCTGCGCTGAAACAACCTGACACCCAGGCGCGCCTCGAGCTTGGCAACGCTCTTGCCCACCGCCGCGGGTGTCAGGCTCAAGCGCCGCGCCGCTTCGGCAAAGCTGCCTACCTCCGCACTGCGCACAAAGCATTCGATACTGCTGAAGGTTTCCATAGGCGCCACTATAAACTTTTGGTTTACACAGACTATCGTAATTATGGTCTACACAGCAGGTAATCCTGAATCGATACTAGGCTCCATCAACCGGGACATCTCGCCTCGGTACTTGGAGATCGACATGACTACTCAGAACCTCAGCGGCAAAGTGGCATTGATTCAAGGTGGTTCCCGCGGTATCGGCGCCGCCATCGTCAAGCGCCTGGCCGCTGAAGGCGCGACCGTTGCCTTCACTTATGTCAGTTCCACAGCCAAGGCCGAAGAACTGCAAGACAGCATCACCGCCAAGGGCGGCAAGGCCCTGGCCATCAAGGCCGACAGCGCCGACGCCGAGGCGATCCGCGGTGCCGTGTCCGCCACGGTGGAAGCCTTCGGTCGCCTGGATATCCTGGTCAACAATGCTGGCGTACTGGCGGTCGCACCACTGGCCGACTTCAAACTCGAAGACTTCGACCAGACACTGGCCATCAACGTGCGTAGCGTGTTCATCGCCACCCAGGCCGCCGCCAGACACATGACCGAAGGCGGTCGCATCATCAACATCGGCAGCACCAACGCCGACCGCATGCCTTTTGCCGGTGGCGGCCCGTACGCCATGAGCAAGTCGGCACTGGTCGGCCTGACCAAAGGCCTGGCCCGCGATCTCGGACCGCAAGGCATCACCATCAATAACGTGCAACCGGGCCCGGTCGACACCGACATGAACCCGGCCGAGGGTGACTTCGCGCAAAGCCTGATCCCGTTGATGGCCGTGGGTCGTTACGGCAAGGCCGAAGAGATCGCCAGCTTCGTCGCCTACCTCGTCAGCCCTGAAGCCGGCTACATCACTGGCGCGAGTCTGACCATCGACGGTGGTTTCGGCGCCTGATGCGTTGAACGCAAAGCAAAATGTGGGAGCGAGCAAGCCCGCTCCCACACTTTTCTTTGTCAGGCCCACTCAAGCGCCGGCAAACCAAATGCGCCCGGCTCGAACGCCTTCAACGTACGAAGAATGCCATCGGCATGTGCGTACCTGGCGTCGGCCATTGCCGCATCCGGAATCGCAATCGCCGTCATCCCTGCCGCTTTCGCCGCAGTGACACCGAAGGGCGAATCCTCGAACACCAGGCAATCTTCCGGTGCAACACCCAGGCGCCGCGCCGCCGTCAGGAAAATATCCGGTGCCGGCTTGGCCGCGCCCACCTCGGGGTCATCGGCGGTGACGATGAAGTCGAACAGGGCGAACCAGTCACGGTGCAAAGTGGTTTTCTGGCCGAACGACTGGCTCGAAGAACTGGTGCCCACGGCAATGGGAATGTTGTTGGCCTTCAGATGCCGAACCAGCTCCTGTGCGCCGGGCATTGCCTGGGCCGTAGGAAAACGCTCGCGCATCAGCGGCTCGCGGATCACCAGAAACTCTTGCGCCGAGATCGGCAAGTCCAGCGCTTCAACCACATAACGCGCCAGATCGCCCGCGCCCCGGCCAATGATGTTCTGTTTGATGCTCCAGTCGAACGTCCGGCCGTAACGCGCGGCAATGATGGACGTAACTTCGGTGTAGATGCCCTCTGTATCCAGCAACAAGCCGTCCATATCGAAAATCACGGCCTTGATCGGGCCGAATGCTTTCAGTGGTGCATTCATCGCATCTGATCCGTTTTCAAAGGCATCCGGGGCAGCTCGGGTACGGCCGATGCCCCAGGGATTAAAGGATTCAGCAGCATAGCGAGCGCCACCGGCCTAGAGCAATGATCAAATCCCGGTCTGCGCCGAATGGCCCTCCGAGATTTAGCGAATCGCCCTACAGCAAGCGCCACCTTTCCCGACTTCTTTCGTCGCCGATCCCCCGCAGAGTTTCGAGCTCCACACTCCGCCAAGCGAAAGACAGCAGATGTTCGATCCCCAAGAGGTATTGGCATGCCCCGCCAGCGGTCCCCTGACACTTCGCTCCGGTAAGCAAGAACGCTACGAGGACGCCTCCAGACAGGCGAAAAACCCCAACGGCGACAGCACCGACACCGTCGAGCGAACCGCCACCCACAACGGCCAGGTGTCGATGGTTACCGGCGAAGGATTGCTGCCCCTCACCAATGGCACCCTCGACGGGATCCTGCCCTTCGACTTCACCCGCTTCTATCGCACCAGTGCCGTCGAAATCGACAGCGGCCTCGGTTTTGGCTGGAGCCATTCGCTGTCCCAGCACCTGGAATTCCACGGCGAGCAAGTGCTATGGATCGACCCCGAAAACCGCCGAACGCCCTTTCCACGCCCGACGGCAGAGCGCCCGGTGATCCACAACAGCCTGTCGCGGGCGGCGATTTACCTCGGTGAGAGGCCGGACGAACTGATCCTCGCCCTGGCCGACGACCCCACGCGGTTCTACCACTTTCGTGACGGCCGGCTCAGCGCGATCAGCGACGCCTACGGCAACCGCCTGACGGTGCAGCGGGACCGCTGTGACCGGATCCAGCGCCTGGACAACGGCGCCGACCGCGCCTTATTGCTGCGCTACGACCTCAAGCACCTGGTGGCCGTCGACTATCAGGTGCTTCAGCGCGGCACCCCCGAGGCGAACACCTGGCGCACCGAACAGACACTGGTCAGCTACCGCTACGACGCCCGCCAGCGCTTGATCGAGGCAACCAACGCCGCAGGTGAAAGCGAGCGCTATGACTACGACGAGCAGCACGTCATCCTGCAACGGCAACTGGCCGGCGGCGCGAGCTTTTTCTGGGCGTGGGAACGCTCCGGCAAGGCAGCCCGCTGCATCCATCATTGGGCCTCGTTTACGCAAATGGAGGCGCGTTACGCCTGGGACGATCAAGGTTGCGTGGCAGTAAACAACGCCGACGGTAGCGAAGAGGTTTACGTTCATGACGGCCGTGCACGGTTGGTGCGCCAGGTCGGGCCCGACGGCGGTGAGTTGCAAAAGGCGTACGACGATCAGGGCCGCCTGATCGCCGAGCAAGACGCCCTCGGCGCCGTCACCGAATACCAGTATGACGAAGCCGGCCGGTTGATCACGCAGCTTGCGCCAGATGAGGCGCCCATATCCTGCGACTATCGCCACGGCTTCCTGTGCACCTTCACCCGTGGCCAGGCGATGTGGACCTGTCAGCGCAATACCCAGGGCGACATCACTGCCATCTCCGATCCCGACGGGCAGATCACCCGCTATTTATACGACCCGCAGGGGCGCTTGTTGACAATCCGCTTCCCCGACCAGAGCGCTCACCGGTTTGTCTGGAACGCCTTGGGGCAATTGGTGGAGGAGACCCTGCCGGACGGTGCCCAGCGCACTTTTTCCTACGATGCGCTGGGCCGACGGATTACCCGGCAGGACGAACACGGAGCCGTCACCGGCTATGAGTGGGATGCCGTGGGGCGACTGACCAGAACCACGCTACCCACCGGTGCCTGCCGTGCCTGTCGCTACAACGCCTACGGCCAGGTCACCGCCGAAACCGACGAACTGGGACGGGTAACCCGTTACGAATACGCCGACGACCTGCACTTGGTCAGCCGTCGGATCAACCCGGACGGCAGTGCACTGAAGTACCGCTACGACCATGCGCAGCTATTGCTCACCGAGATCGAAAACGAGGTCGGCGACACCTATCGGCTGGACTACACGCCAGGCGGATTGATCCGACAGGAAACCGGCTTCGATGGCCGTCGTACCACCTATGCGTATGACGCTAATGGCCAGCAGCTGGAGACAACCGAGTTCGGCGACGAAGGTTCGCAATTCGTCACGCAGTACCAACGCGACAGTGCCGGGCGCTTATTGCTCAAGACCCTGCCCGACGGGATCAAGGTCGAGTACCACTATGACAACTTCGGGCGACTGGTCCGCGTCGATGACGGTCAGGAACACCCGTTGGCGTTCGAATACGACCGCCGGGGCCGGCTGATCACCGAGCATCAGGGCTGGGGAACCCTGCGTTACGGCTACGATGCCTGCGGTCGGCTCAAGCGACTGCGTCTGCCGGACGGCGGTGTCCTTGTCTACCACCACGCCAAGGGGGGGGTCCTCACTGCCGTCGATCTCAATGGCACGCGCCTGACCAGCCACCGTTTTGTCGGCGGGCGTGAACAGCAACGCCAACAGGGCCTGCTGCTCAGCGATTACGCCTACGACGAGCAAGGCTATTTGCAGGCCCATGCCGTCAGCCAAAAGCAACGATCGCTGTACCGCCGCGAGTATGCCTACAGTGCCAAGGGTAATCTCCTGCAGATTGCCGACAGCCGTCACGGTCAACGCTGCTATCAATACGATGCGCTCGACCGCCTGACCGCCGTACGCCACGCCCGCGACCAGTTCGCGGAGAACTTCACCCATGACCCGGCCGGCAACCTGCAGATCCATGGTCGTCCGGGCCCGTTCGTGCTCCAGGGCAACCGTCTGCGCCGCCACTGCAACAGCCATTACGACTACGACGCCTTCGGCAACCTGATCCGCGAACGCCGCGGTATGCCGCCCCAGGTCACTCAATACACCTACGACAGCCAGCACCGCCTGATCAGTATCCGCACCCCGGACGGTAAAAGTGTCAGCTACCGCTATGACGCCTTCGGACGGCGCATCCGCAAAACCGTCGACGGCCAGACCACGCAATTCTTCTGGCAAGGCGACCAACTCATTGCCGAAAGCGCTCCCGAGCACTACCGCAGCTACGTTTACGAACCCGGCAGCTTTCGCCCGCTGGCGCTGCTCGACGGCAAGGGCCGGGCAGATGCCTGCCCGTTCTACTACCAACTCGACCACCTCGGCACCCCGCAGGAACTGACCAGTTACGGTGGCGCCATCGTCTGGTCGGCGAAGTACACCGCCCACGGCAAACTCCGAGAGCTGAGCCAGAGCGACGGCGAACGATTCGAACAGCCGCTACGGTTTCAGGGGCAATACTTCGACGCCGAGAGCGGCCTGCACTACAACCGGCATCGCTACTACCATCCCGAGATCGGTCGTTATCTGACGCCGGATCCGGTCAAGTTGGCCGGTGGGTTGAACCCGTATCGGTACACCCGGAACCCGACAGGGTGGGTGAGTCCGTTGGGGTTGAGCGGGAACTGTCCACTGGCGAACAAGGCAGGAGGCTCGGCGCGAGATGGGGTTGGTGAGGGTGTGAGTCCAACGTGCCCTCTCCAAAAACTCCAAAGCAATACTTGCATCGCGCAGACTCAGGCCACGACATGACCAGGACCGGACGATGGACACGTTCGATCAGCTAGACAACCGGTCAATCTACCAGCACGATTCAATCAATCTTCGTCCTCTTCCTCATCTTCAAACTCGATATTCCCCACATCGCCCAAATCATCAGCATCGTTAAGCGGCACCGTCGCATCATCCATCAGCGATCCCGGATCTTCATTGCCAGGATCGTTGATGGATGGCAGTCCGCCCGGGCCCTTTTCTTCCTTGCCTTCGCTTTTCGCAGTCATGGGATGCCTCGCTCAACTAGTGATGCTTTTTGTGGTGCTTGTTCGAGTGTTTATAACCGTTACCGGAATGGGAATGACCGCTGTCACTCCCCAGATCATTGCCGACCGCACCGCCAGCTGCACCGCCCAGGCCTGCACCGATGGCCGACCCGGTCGAACCGCCAAGACTGTTGCCGACCACCGATCCACCCGCGGCACCCAAACCACCACCTACCGCCGCTTCGGTGCGACTGCGCTTGGGCGCGGCAATGGCACTGCCGGCCGCTCCACCGACACCTGCACCGATGGCTGCGCCCGTGCTGCCACCCACCTGGCCACCGACAACGTTGCCTAGCACCCCACCAAGACCACCGCCTACCGCGGCATCTCCATTACCTCCCGCCAGCGCCGCCTGAGAGACCAGCAATCCAAAAACAATCGCTGGCACCATCAATAGTCGAGCATTCAAGCTTCCGTTTTTATTGCCGTTGGTTTTCGGGTTCATGGCACGCCTCGCATTCTTCCAGGGTATGGAAGATTTGAGCTGCTGCGGCGTGAATCGTTCATAAATGAAAAAGCCCGGCATCAAGCCGGGCTCCTTTAAAACCTGAATCAGGATCAGTGACGCTTGTGACCATTGGCCAGGTTGCTGCCTACGCCGCCGCCCAATGCACCGCCCAGGCCTGCACCGATGGTGGCACCGGACTTGCCGCCGAGGCTATTGCCGATCACCGAACCACTGGCCGCGCCGACACCGCCACCGATAGCTGCGCTGGTGCGATGACCTTTTTTGGCGGCAACTGCGCTGCCCGCCGCGCCTGCGACGCCCGCGCCAATCGCGGCACCAGTGCTGCCGCCCATCTTCTGGCCGACCACGTTACCCAATGCGCCGCCCAGGCCACCGCCCAGCGCGGCAGTGCCGTCACCAGCCATTGCACCTTGAGCAACCAGAAGCCCCAGAACCAGAGCGGGCAGTGTTAAACGCATGACAAAAACCTCAAAAATAGGGGTACACAAAAAGGGGGCGAGATTGAATGCTTTTGCGCGGAAAAAGTCCAGCACGCCGGTCCAACTTCGCGATTGGCGACGGTTGGACAGCGTTTACCGAAAAGGTTTTATCGCGGACAAAAAAAAGCCCGCTGGGGAAACGGGCCAGGTGTTGCTTTCTAACGGATGAGTCGAGATTACGAAGGGACCTGTGAAAAGTTTGTGAAAAAATCACCCTTTCAAAAAAATTGTCATAAAACTTTTCAGGCATGAAAAAAACGTTCTATGACGGAGTCTGCCTGACGTTCGGTTACTTCCTGACCGGCGCCGTCACCTTGGGTAAAAATTTGCCCTTCAGTACCCGGCACGCCCTGGTCTTGATCTTGTCGACCTCGGTCTGGTCCTCGCCGAAGCTGGCCACATACTGGGTCTGACCACACCGCACGGAGTTGTTGATCGGAAATTCTGCGCCATCGTCCTCGATATACGGATCAGCCATCTCTTCACCCCTTTCAAAAAGCGCGACCGACACCGGCAAGCCCTTTGCCTGAAAGAATATCGATCGCCAAGGTTTTCCAGACTAGCCGGTCATTAATGGACCTGCCGTTCTGATTTCCTCGTGACCGACGAATGGCTTCTCACCTTTTACCTCAACTTGACCGCAGTCCCGGTCACAAACACCACGACCATCCCGCCCCTGCCGGCCGGCATGCTGATCTCATAATCAAGCCCGACCACCGCGTCCGCCTGAATCGACAGCGCCCGTTCCTTGATCTCATCGGTGGCCTGAATGCGCGCTTCCTTCAACGCTCGTTCCAGCGTCTGGGAGCGCCCGCCGAAAAAGTCGCGCATCCCGGCAAACACATCGCGGACAACGTTGATCCCTTGCACCGACTCGGCACTGACGATGTCCAGGTAGGCGGTAATTTGTCGGCCTTCGATGGAGTGGGTCGTGGTGATGATCATGAATGTTCCTTTCTGTTCAGAAATTCAGCCCGCGCCTCAAACGCCAGCGAGGTGACGGGATCGTTTGCATCAGTTGGCGAAAGTTCGAAACACTCCGGCGCATTGCCGGGAACTGGAGTTAGCTGCCGTCTTCGAAGCGTACGGCGCGATGAACTTGGCTACGCCGCTAAAGCTGGCGCGGGAATGGGGCATGATGTCGATTCCGTTCGAAGAGTTTGAGCAGTCTAGCAGCCGGACCTGCCAGGTCATTGCTAGTGCGGTAGACGCTTCTTGTTTCTTGCTTGGCGAAAATCAAACGCCAAGAACACAAAACCCCCGGTTTCTTTCGAAACCAGGGGTTTTGTTTACATCGAATTTGGCGGTGAAGGAGAGATTCGAAACTACCCGCCAAGTCACTATGATTATGAAAGCTATTCGTTTACAAGGGCTGTAGCCTGATGACTCTCTTGAAAATCGGAGCGCGCCAGTCCCATGGCAGTCCCATGGGTTTTTGGACGAGCACGCTGCGAGGGGGCGAAAAATTGCGCCCGAGCCGATTTATGTTGAGGCATGGGAAAAAGGTAATATTGGTAATGTGTTGCCGAAAACCGAACGGAAGCCATTAAAACCAAGTAGTTCATACATCCTATAGAGGTAATAATAAGGTAAGAAAAAGGTTATGAAATTACCTTCAGTACAAGTAATAACCAACACCTACCAAACCCAGTAAAATAAGAGCTTGAATAAAATATTACCCTTTCTCTTACCTGATATTACCCTCTGAGGTAATAGGTGAGAGTCAAGCGCTACGGGGGCTCCAGCCCGCTTTGATCCCTTGCTTACTAAAATTACCCTTTTCCCAGCCCACGCATGAAAAATGGCTATGCGCCGTCCTTTTTGGAGCTTTTTCGCGCCCTCCAAATCGTTACTCACTGTCGGGGAATGGTGGCGATGCTGTGCAATACCACAAAACTGCGGAAAGCCGCACAGGCTGGGCCTAACAGCCGCTTTGTTATTGGGCTGGGTGATGACTGATTCGCACCTGGTGCGAACGGTTCCGAAAACGAAAACTCCGTCTCCCGCTGGTTTTCGCACCCGCAGCCCTAGTAAACCGGACACCTTCCTCCCCTGAGTAATTCGCAGCCGTTCCATAACGCAGTGCAACGCCACTGCACTTCTTTGCAAAACCTTGCACTCCGTGCAAATGCTTAACCGCCCACAGAACCCGCAGCGGGCTTGGGCGGCAGCATCGTTTGCACCACCACCTGTCGTTGCAAAAAAAAGGGACGCAAAGCCCGTCGGCGGGAGGGGGAAAAGTGCGTTCCTTGCCTGCGCTTTCTTCGCGCAAGAGTTTTTCCAGTGAAGAGAAGGCACATGGGGGCGTGCGCTGCCCAAGCGCCAGCGGCAGCCAGTGCAGTCACGTAAATAGTGGAAATGTTGGCACAACACGACCTTTCTAATTGACCCCTAAAGGGTCAATATAGCTTCCAAGGGGGACGCAGAAGGCGCCGCCCAAACCAAGGAAGCCAGATGGACCTAGATGAAAAAGCCTACCTCGAACTGGATAAGCTCCAGTTAGAAAATCGGAAGTTAGTCGCAGAGACCCGCAAGCTAATCGCCGAAGAACAGAAGTTGAGGCGGGAAGGAATGTTTTACCCGCTACTGGTTGGAGCGGCCCTGATTACCGCGGTAGTTTCCCTGATCAACCTGCTAAACAAACCCTGAGTCACCGGCCCCGAACATCGGGGCCAACCCTCTCGGCCTTGAGCTTTACCGGGAATCAGTCCAAATTACCCCAAAGGGCCGCGATAGGCGCGCCTGCCACCCCCTTACGAGGATGAACGATGAACCACAGCCACAAGACGCCGATCAAGCCGATGGCCGATGAGATCGCCGCCCTGGACAAGCTCCTGAGCAAGAAGCCCACTTACGGTCTACTGCCGTTCCTAATTGGTGCCGCATGCGCCGGTGCGGTGTTCTTGGCTTACACCTATATCTCGCACCTGTAACTGACCTTTTCAGTTTTGCCCCAACGTGTTGGGGCTTTCGGACTTTCAATGAAACGAATTCAGCACTATGGACCGCCCACGGCGGAAGATTTGGCGCGCCTAAAAATCGAACTGGGGTTCACCAGTCCACAGATGGCGGATCTGGCCGGGTTGGGGAAAGGGTCGCAGTGGCGCAAGTACACGGGCCGCACTGAGGACCGCGTGATGGGCATGCACATGCACTTCTACATGGCAGCCTTGCTTACGCTGAGTGAGGACGAATTGTCCCGTGTCGTCGCCACCATGCGCGCGCAGGGGGCCGAAGTCGAGTTAGGGCCACTACCGGCCGGCCCGCCGGCTTTAGCTGAAGCGCAAGCTACTGCGAAATTGCACTCCACTTGACCAGCCGGTTGCGTTCGACCTGACCAGTGATTACATCGGACTTGACCAGCACGCTTTGTAATCATGATCGGCAGAGAACAGCCAATAGGTGGCAGTCGAGAAGTCGGACTTCGCTCAATTGCAGACGTTAAAACTGGCGTACAGTGCTACGCCCCACTATTTGGTTCTTTGTTATTATAAGAATGGCGTGTAATTCCATTATTTGCAGTTGCGTGTGCTATCGGTCGATATTGAATGTCGTCAACTGTATCGCTGTAATAAGCTTGGTAGAACGTGAAGTCTTCCCGGTTTCGAGACTTACACATTTTTTCTACCATTTGCATTATTTGGTATTTTTCGGACAATGGAGTATTGATGCCAAATATAATCCCCTCCAGGTCATTGAAATTGTATTTTAGCTTCCTGTCATTGGCATTAATATAAGAATGAAAATTCGATTGCAAGATGAGCCTGTATTCCTGCTCATTAGCCCAGTGCCGGGTTTTCGTTGTCAGGCTTATTTGATGATTTAAGTGATATTTAGTTTGCCATGTGCTGAGATCACCGAACACTTCATTTGTACGCGAGCTTATGTCGCCGCTTTCATTTGAATACCACTTACTAATAAGTTCGCCCTCTGTATAGGCGCCGAAACTGGAAAAAAAATCCAGTTCCGGGCTTTTTCTTTTGTAGTCAACTTTGTGGAAGACGAAATTTTTTTCGGTCCACCACTGAACACCCTCGCGCAGTGAAGGCACTTGAAGTGGCAAGATAGAGTTTTCGGAAATCGTTGTGACCTTAAACTTCAAGCAAGCTCCTTTGTGGTTGTCGCCGTAACTACCCCAAATAGATGAGTTAGAACAATTATCCATGAAGCATGAAACGAACCAATCTGGGGAGGTTAAGCGGATCCTGGAGTTTAGAAACTCCTCAGGGAATTCATTGCAGAGACGTACCCAATTGGATGACTCCTGCTGTTTGAAGCGAATGTAGCCATCAGTCAAATCTATACTTTGCAAGGCAGCGAGCATAGTTTGATCGAATATTTTACCCCTGACCGAATCAACTCTTTGCTCTAAGGAGTCAAGCAATTTATTTGAAGTAATCAAGAGATTTTCAGGGGACTCACCATTTATGCCATACCCGTCAGGCACCAATCCATACTCAACCAAAACTTTCGAGACAACATGCATTGCAAACAGTTGTATGGCACGGGTATGAAGCAATAGCTCACTGCTATACACCGTTCTTTGATTGCTAGATAAGTATGCGATGTGCCTTTGTATATTTTTATTTTCGATAAATTTATAAATATTGTCTATGATCGCTTTTGCATGCGTTGGTGGAACATCATTCAAGTGAGGATGAATTGGGAATTGTAAACCCTCAAATTGCTGTGTGAAGTATTGGGTGTTTCGAATAAAAAGGCATTCAATGTAATGCTTGAAGAAATTAGTCCAAATGATACTGTCGCCTTTCCAAATTAGCTCTCTATAACCTTCAAGTGGGTCGTTGAGTTGCGCCGGAGATGCAAAGTATATGTATGTCCCCTCAAGTTCGCTTTCTCTGGTCAACCCCAGCAAACTGTCGACGGTGCGGAACCTGTATAAGTACTCAGGCATAAAGCTCTTCATATTGTTCACTACCTTTTCATTATGTGCAGAGATGCCTTAAGCATTGCGAGCTGGCCTGAAAAAAAGCAACGAATATGCCCACTCACTTACTCGCACCATTGCAAGTCTCTCATCCATAAATCTTTGAGAGCTATTTAGCCCGAATATGGGCTGCCAAATAATCTGAAGCGGAGATGAATTCAGCAACCTTACCAATCCATCTCGCTTTGCTTCCTTTCATAGCGGAAAAAATGCGATTTGTATGGAGATCCATCTCCGCAGAAAGTTCTGGTATCTGAGGGACTGAAACTTTTATTTTTTCCTCAACCATCTGCGACATTGAGAATCTCTTGCCCGCGGGATTTAATTGCTGCTGTAAGCATTCATCAATGAAGTCATGGAAATTTATTTTACCAATAGAATGGGCGCTCATTAAGCTTTCAAAATCTCCAACCGTCACATATGCAACATCGTTCAATTCAATGGGTAGTTCACCGTACTTTTTACAAAGTCTATCTTCCAGTCCGAAATCTATACACTCACCAACCATTGCCCCTCCGAAAATATTAAATTCTTGGTGGGTGATCACAATTAGCTTAAATTTCTTACCCTCGAACTCCGGGATTTTTGATAAAATAAACTTTGTCTCCTCCCCCTGGACGATAGCATTTATAAAACTATTCTCTAACGACGCCCTTAAAACCTCAGGATCATAGGATGCTTTAACCACATCGCTTGGCTCAACTGCTTTGCACTCAATTAGAACAACTCTATCTTTTCCATCAGACAAAGCGAAATCTACAACTTTACCACTTACCCCTTCTTCTTTAAGTTTAGCGCGCAATCCTGCGCTAGCATAAAGTTGCCCAATTTCACGCTCAGTAATATGCTGAAGGCCTGAAATGGCAATAAGGCGTCCAACGTAGCTCTCCATATCCGAACCAAACTCATTCTTATAATTATTTATTTTCTTTTTGAGTAGCGCGGGCAACAGAAGACTTACACCAGTCACAAACACTCTTGAATTAAATATATAAACACTCGAACCATCGATCACGATGGGCTTCAACTTAAACGGCGTCTCCTGGAAGTACTCGCTTTGAGGCTCCCCCTTCAGTTCATGACCTTTTTTTAAGAAGTCCGATATATCCTCGAATTTAATTGCGAGCAATTCGAAAAATTTAGCCAGTTGAGACAGAGGGACATTAGGCGTCAAGTGAAAAACAATCGAAGGCAGACTAACTTCCATTACGTTCGATGCTGCATCTGATCGCGCCAGCGTCATCATATACAATGCAACAGTAAAAAAATTATCAATATCTATCCCCGTAATCTCTCGAAACTTCTTGTCGTAAAACCCGTCATCGCGCCTCATTAAATGACTTTGTCTGATCAAGGATAAATAGTCCTTTTGATGACTTTGCTGGTACCATAATTGCTGAACAGTAAGCGCGCGCAATTTTAGATCGAGAGGTCTTGTTTTAATATTTGAAGCGAGACTTTGCAGGCTGTAAAGTTTGTTGGCAATCAGATAAAACTGACTTTCGTTAATTTCTAATACACCCTCAGATTCTAAAAAGGAAAACTTAACAAGCAGCATAACAAGCCAAGGCATTTTTTTGACTTCTTCTACCGCGTCAGTATTTCTGGTTCTTAGATACTGCACCGACATAGAAAAAACAGAGCGATGAGTGTATCGACTCAAATCGGTTTTTATGGACTTTATAGCGCTGGAGTACTTTTCTGCACTCATGCGAATCTCCCTGTCTCGGTGTTTTAGAGTAAGAAAGGCATCCTAGCAATCCTTATCAAATATGAATATGCCTCTATGAAGGGCCTCGCTTCTACGCAACATCGAGAGGGTGATTTTGGTCAGCCAGTGCCGCTCAGAGCATCCGCGTTTGGCTCAATCCTTCACTACAGGCCTCTGTGGGTCGTCTTCTGTCGGTCATGGCCACGAATCGCGCTGGTAAAATCCAATGCAGATGACTAGTCAGGTCGAATGCAAATCGGGGGCAAGTCTGCGCAACTCCCTAACTACAGGGTGATGGGTTTTAGCTGACCGACGAGCGCGATGGCCTGTGCCGCATTATCGGTAAAGGCCTCCGCATCGCTCGGGCTCGGCTCCGGCCCGGGAACATGGGTATGGCCGGCCAGTTGCGTGCTCATTGCCGTCACCAGGTCGAGCAAATCGCACAGGACCTGTAGCACGTTCACCCCCTCCGATCCCATCCAGGTCTTTTCCGCGACACTGCGCCGTAGGCCGGCAATGCGCTCTTCCATATCGCCACCCACCGAAGCATTGAGCTTCTGCCCCACGACCAGATTCAGGTCGCGCCCGGTGGCCTGATGCAGGTCGTCCACGGCCGCCAGGCTGGCGGAGCCGCCTGAGAGCAGCTTGAGCGAGCCCAGGGCCTCGATCTTTTTGATGCCACCCACTGACTCGATGCTGTGGTCATCCACGGTCACGCTGTGGCGCTGGTAGTGTTCAGTGTTCTCCAGCGCCTCCACACGGCGCTCGCTGGCCTGATCATGGATCTGGCCATCGGTCTGGCGCAGCCAGTTGCCATCGGCGTCGACGCGTTGCTGTACCGCCTCGCTGTGCTGCCAGACCTGATCGCCTTTGGGCAGGTTGGGCAGGCTCAAGCCCTGGGGCAGGATGGCCAGGACAAAGGGTTTGTGCGGCAGGCCGTAGGCAAATGACACCACGACCATCGTGCCTTCATCGGGAAGGCCGTAGATCCCCATGGACTCGCCACCGATCGGCAACGGTAGCGGCACGCCCTGGAGCAGTGGCAATGCCGTATCGGGCTCGCCGTCGGGCCCCAGAACCTCAAGGTCAGCGGCGAAACGTGGGCGAAAGTCGTCACACAGCCCCGCGTTGGTGGGTGGGTCTGGGATGGCCACCACCCGGGCAAAGCGCGGCAGGTGATAGCCGCCGGTCAGTTCGGGATACTGGCGGTCAACCACACGGCGAATTACGTCTTCCATTTGATGCTCATTTGGCTTTCTGTGAGGGTCACGGCGGTGATGCGTTCGCCCTGGTTAATCGGCGCACCAGGACGAATCCCAGGCAGTGCGGCAATGACCGCACTCTGGTTGCTGTTGTAGCTGTCAAAGAGTTCGCGGGGCAGTTGCAGCGGCTGACGCTGGCCCCAGAAGCTGTCGGCCCAACTGCCCACATAGATTTCGCCGTCGCCCTGCTGCTGCCACATAAAGTCAGGGATCGAAAACACTTTGCCGAGACTGTCGATGGCTTGCACGCCGTTGGCCAGGTTGAAGAAGAACGCGGTTTTGGTGTGGGCGTAGGCTTGGTCGGGAACCCGAAAACGTAGGCCATTGCGCTCACTGATCGCAGCCAGGACCGCGTGCAAGTCCACATGACGCAGGTTCAGCGGCATGGGGATTTCCAGTGCGGCGGACAGTTCACGACAGAGCAGGACTTGCTGTTGGCTGTTGGCGGCAGTGCAACGCTCCACGTAGCCCAAAAAATGCCGCTGGAGTGGGCTGTCGTTGTAGCCGATGTCGAAGGTCACTAACCCGTGTACGGATTCGCTGGCGGTGATGGTGAAACTGGCGCGCCCCGGGGCGTGATAGTCCAGGCGTGTTTCATCTTTGCAGAGGGGGTAGGACACGCCGTCGACGGTCAACACTTTGTGCAGGTTCATGGCGTGACCGGTTTTAACCAGTCGTCGACGGACTTCAGGACTTTCTCAAATCCGTCCATTTCAACGGGCGCGCTGCCACCGTCTGCACCGGACGTACCAGAGACGGGTTGTCCTGGTGCACTTTGCTGCACGACGGGATTACTCGGGCTGCGTTGCTCCACGCGCTCCGGTATCGACAGTTTTTCGATCAGATTGAATTGCACGCGCCAGGCTCGCAGGCTGTCGTCTTCATTGGCGTTCACGTTGTCGCGAAACTGCACCTCGCGCACACCGAAGGCTGAGGCCGTGCGATTGACGATCCGATAGACCGTCAACTGCCCGCCGCCGGCGGTCGAGCTGGCCAGGCGCATCAAGTTGCGCAAGTCGGACTCGTCACGGTAGGGAATCATCAGCGTGACGCTGAGGGTTTTGGGTTTAAAGCCCTTGTGCGCCTGTGCCGTATTGCTGGTTTGGCCTGACAGGTCTTCGCTTTCAATGGTCAGGGTGGCCATGACCTTGAGGCCCTTGCCCTGAACTTTCTCGCCGTTGAGTAGCAATGTCATAGCCCGATCAGCTCCTGCACAAAGCTCAGGCTCTCTTCACTGCCGAGCAACAACAGGCCGGCACACAGCACCCATTCATAGCCAGGCGTAGGGCCCTCCAGCAGTTGCCGGCGCAATTCAGCGGCATCACCTGGACCGATCATGCGCGCCTGCATCGTGGCATCGGGCAAACCGTTGGCCAGTGCATTTTGCAGGTCACTCAACTGCTGATCACACGCGGCCTGTTGCTCAGCCTTGCGGGTCGCCAAGGCGCTCAAGTCAGCCATCGGGGACGTATCGGCGGCATAGCTTTCATAGATGGCCAGCTGGCTGTTCAGCGTCTGCTGGGACACCCGGGTCACCGTGCAACGCTCCAGCGGCAACGCTCCCCAACGTGGCAACGTCTCGGCCGTGGGCAACGTCCACTTCTCCGCCTCCAGGCGTGCGATGTTCGTGGCACGACGTTCGGCGCGTTCCAGGTCGGGAGTGGGCAGCAAGGCATTGAAGCGGCCCAGGGTCGCGGCAAACTGGTCGAAGCGTGTCGAGAGGAACAGCACGCACAAACCATACTGCTCCCCCTCGGGACGCCCAGCATCGATGTCGGTGAGTTTGTCGGCCAGCGCCTCCAGCAAGTTGGGCGCTGAGAGAAACTTTTGATATCCCCGGCCCTGGCCCATGCCGCTTTGGAACGGCGTCACCACGAGACTGGCCGGCGCGGTGGCCAGTTGCTCAGTCATGGCGGCGCGCCCGACCTCAATGGCTTCTTGTGCGGCGGAACCCACGGGACCGGGGTTGGTAGTGGCCGTCATTCCGGCCAGGCGCTCTTCCGTTTTGGCGATTTCAGTGCTGGCCAGGCCTTTGGCTTCATCCAGCCCTTCGACCCACTGCGTGGCCTCGCTGGGCCACTGCATGGTGACCGACGTCCAGGTCATAGCTGCTGGCCGTTTGGCGCGGTAGGACGAGCGTCGAGGTTGGGAAACAGCTCGTTGGTCGGCCAGGCCCGCAGTTCATTGCGGTAGGTGCGCCAGGCCAGCTCCGTGCTGAGCGCGGCCGGGTCGGCATCCAGATGCTTGTCGATCTCTCTGCCCGCCCAATGCAGTTCATTTTCGATCCATGACCGTTCTCGACGGCTTTGAATCACCAAATCGCGTGCGGCATCGAGCACCCAAACGAAACCATCCCAGAGATAGGCCGCACTCGGTCGCGGCAAGGTTGTCAGCTCGGGCGGCAACTCCCCCGGCAGCGAGTACAGCACCTCGGCGCCATCGGTAGTCTGATACACCGGACCACGGAAGTCTGGCACGACCACCCACGCCCCATCCCTCCAGACCACCACCTCCCCATCCCCGGCTTCGGGCGGTTCTTCCAGCGTGGCGCCCGCTGGCAGACCGCAGCCACAGCTGACATAGGTTTCGTGTTGGCCTAGGTATTCGGTGGTGGTTTCACTGAACGTGTAAACCTCGATCCAGCCGCTCTCTTCAAAAAAACCATTCACTAAAGTCGTCATCAGTACATCCTGCAAATGTAGTTGTACGCCACGTTGCGCATACGGGTTTCCGTACTCACACGGACGACGGCTGAAGGGTTGAAAACGACTGAGCGGTAACCCGTTGTAGTGACTTGCGGTGCGGCCGGCGTGATGGCCGTACTGTAATTGCCACCCATAAACGCGCCAGTCGCGGTGTTCACCAGTAACGTCGAGTCGTCGTCTTGCAGGACGAGCTCGCCCGTCATGTTTTGCAGCGTGTCGAGCTGAGCGCTCAACACGGGGCGTCCCCAATCGGGGTCAACGCCACGTCCGCCATCCAGGCCACGAATCGACTCACCGCGCAGATCTGGCAGGATGCCGCTGGGGTACACGGCCAGCAATGCCGGGTACCACTCGACATTGAATGGCTGACCCGCCATCAAAACGCATTTTTCGGGCGGCGTAGCGGTTGGCCAGGGAAACGGCACACCGACAGGGACGGCAAATATTGAAGCAGGGTCAAAGTTACTAGTGTCCCAACCCGTGACCCACTCACTGAATACGAATCCCTCTGGGGTCTGCACACCGCCACGAGAATAAGTTGTACCGGTGTTATAGCCGATGATTTGTTGCCAGAGGGTGTCTTGACTGACCGCAACCAGCATGGGGGAGAATTGACACCCTTCTGGAACGTTCGGGCCGGGGTTCACCCGGTAAATGCCCACAGTGGTGATTGTGTTTAGATCGGTGCCGTCGGGAAGGACAATCCCCCCGTGCCCCCAACCATGAGCACCCGTGAGTAATACATGGCCTGGTGTGTCATCTTGGGGAGAGGTTTGTTTAACCAGATCGGTTGAGTCCCAGGTGCTTTCCCATTCGCCCCAAACACCGGCAGTCAAGGCCCGGCGATATAGGGTGTGGTCGGCATTCCCATAAATCTCCTGGAAGGCGTATTGACCTGGTGTAATCGCCGAGACGCGAACCCAACCCTCATAGGGCGCGCCACCTGGCCCTCCCGTGCCATTGCTGACGAAATAGAGGGCTGTCACCGCGTTCAGACCACCGATGTCAACATCACTGACCGCATAGGCGGCCCCGCCCCAGCCGAACGCTCCGACCTTCATCAGCGCATCAGTCGTGACATCGTGCAGATCGATTTGAGCATCCAAGTAGGCGGCTGAACCGAGTGCATCCAGCTCGGTGTCGATACCGACCTTGACCGCGTGCAACGCAGCAGTGGTGGCCAGAATCTCACTGCTGTTCGACTCAGGATCATCACTCTTTTCGTTGGGTAGATTGCCCAGGTCGACATCGTCTTTGGTGGTGGCGCGAGCCCGCAAATCTGGATAGTCGCCACTGCGCGCCGCGAGGTGCTGAATCAAGGCCCCGGTAATCGGTTCAACGGTGCTGCGCAGGTCGGTGATTTCGGTGGAACTGAGGACCGTGGCCACCGGCACCAGGTAATGCCACACACCGTTGGTATCGGCAAAGTCCACCAGGTCGTCACCGTAGCTGGTGGCCAAAACCACGTTCACGTCGCTCAATTCACCTTTAAGCGAAATGTCGTACCACAAGGTGAAGGGAAACGCCGGCGGCGTGATGAATCCGCCGGCAGGCTGATGGACGGCCAAGCCTTCCACGTAGGCGATGCCCGGCTGAATCGTGAACTGTTCGTTCTGATAGACCAGCGCCAAGCTGTCGCCAAAGAAACAGGCTCGCCCGAACATGTCGCGGTTGCTCAGGCGCTCGCGTTCGTCCATGCCCGCCATGCGCACGGTGAAGTCAGCCTGCCAGGTGTCGGCGTTGATGGTCAGCTCGGTGACCGACTGCGCGCCGTCGAATACCAGCATCATGTTGCGGGTGATGTTGTTGCCGATCTGCTGGTTCGGAATGTTTTTGCGCTTCTGCTGCACCGGTGTGTAAGCCGCGGCTAACAGCACACCTTCAGCGGTTTCCAAGCCCAGCCAGTTAAAGTCCCAGTCGCCGACATTGGAGCCGATCATGCTGCTGTAGACCACTTGGTTAGGGTCTACATACCCGCCTTTGGTGATGTCCGTTTCGTACATCATCTGCTCGGGCGGTGGCTTGCCGGCATAGCGGTCCACCGGTGTGGCCGGGTCCTGCCCCGGCACCAGGGCGTAGAGAAACTTGCTCACGACCAGGACTTCCTGAGCGGCTTGCTTCTCGGCGATCAGGTTTTCACCGGCAATGGTTATTGCGGCCATGTGGCTTCCTCGTAACTGGCAATCAGGGTCTGCTGGTCGTCGTTGAACTCCACCGCGAACACCCGCAGGTTATCCAGCGGGGTCACGGTCAAAAATGCGTAACGGCGGCAGGTGCGGCCGTAACTGCGGAGCAGCACGCGTAACAGGTCCGAGTGCAGCGCGCTCTGTTCGTCGGTGATCTTCACGAACACCACGTCCCAGTCGCGGCCCTCCATGCGTTCCTGAATCTCGACACGACCGACGCCTAAGCGCATCAGAATCCTTTTCAGACCCGCCGTACTGCCTGCGTCCACCGCGTTGATGTAGGCGTGTTTGATCCGCAGGCGGTACAGGCTTTCCTCTTCCCCCGGGAAGCGGGTGATGTCGCGCTGCCAGGCGAGCAGGTCGAGCAAAGACAGGGGGCAGATGTCGGGGTCGATCTGGTGCAGCGGCCAATTCAGCCAGCCCTCGACGTTGGCCCACCAGGCCTGCGCGGCGCCTTTGAGCTTGGCCAGCTCCGGCCCGTCGAGCCAAAACGGCAGTTTGAGGTTAAACACCGGCCACCACCTCCAGCGTCTGAATGCGGGGAATGTTCAGGTCGGACACGATGTCGAGGTTGTCGAAGTGCAACGAGTCGAGTTCGGGGAATTTTTGGTGCAGCTCTTCGCCCAGGCGGCTGAAGGAAAATCGCGACTGGGGATAGGTCAGCGTCGGCTGATAGTCGGCTTGGGTGCTTTCCCGAAAGGCCGTACGGATGAACATCTCGACATCGGCAAACAGCTTGTCCGACTGCTCCACCGGCAGGTTCAGCACCGGCCACAGCGTCACGCGGATGTCATGCAGGGTCTCGGGCATGGCCATGACCAGCATGTCGTCGCCGTGGCCATGGTTACCCTGGTCTCGGATGTAGTCGTTGATTTCTTCCAGGTAGCTGTCCGCCGGCACGTTGGCTTCAAACAACACAAAGGCATTGGCACTGCCGGGGCCGCGTGGGGCTTCGTGTTCAAAGTACACGCCGTCCGGTTGTACGCCGGGAAAGGTGGTGATGAGCGCACGATAAACCGCGTCGGTGTTCCATTGGTTGATGGCCGAATACTGGTTGCGCGTGCGCAGGCGAAGGTCTTCATCCGACTCCTTGTCAGTGCCCGGTACGGTCATCCAGCCGTCCAGGTTGACCACGTTGACAATGCCCGGTACCGGCTCCGGCAAGATGGCGTAGTAACCCGGCGCGAGGTTGTAGCCGCTACCCGGTTCGGCGGCCATGGCCGGGATCAGGATCTGGGTGAGGCCATCGGTAAACGTGCCTGGCAGGCTGGTCAACAGCTCGTACACATGCCCGTTAATGGCGCCGGACTGGACACGTGTGCCGGCGGCAACTTCCAGCGTGCCGACTGGGCTGGAACGGGTGAACAGCAGATTGCCTTCGGTTTTGGTGGCCCCCATGGGTTCCACCTGTACCGCCCAGGCGAGCATTTCCAGATACTCACCTTCGGCGGTTTTGACGTAGGCGTTGGGCAGCGAGACTTCAACCATAAAGTCGATGAACCACATCACGGGTTCGGTCACGATGGCGGTAACGACCCGCCAGAATGGCGACCAGGCGCTGGTGTTGCTCAAGCGGCTGCCCTGTTCGGCGATCTCGCTTTCCCACGCGGCCTGCAGCTCTTCCTGCGTGGTCGGAATGCCGGCGTCAGCTAACGCCTGACGAAAATCAACGTCGCTCAAAACGCCACCTCAATGTTGCCAAATTTAATGGTGTCGGCCTCGATCAGGTACTGGCCGTACCCCGGTTGAGTGATACGCGCCGTACCTGGTACCAGTCGTTCGTCAGCCTCCACCATCAGCTCCAGCTGCTGAATGCAGTCACGCTGACGCAGGCTGTTGCGTTCGGCGATCAAGGTCACCAGCAGGCCGCTTTCCCGAATCATGTGGGCGATGTCCTGGGCAATGCTGGCGCGGTCCTCGATCTCCATGGGCTGGTTCGATGGGTCGAACACCAGGTCGTTGGCACTGATCAGCAAGTCGACGTATTCACTCATCCGGCAGCCATCTCCAGCATCTTGTCGAGCTCGTGCTGCGACAGGGGTTGGCTGGTATGGATCTCGACCTTGCCAATCTGCGTGCCTTTGTTTTGGGTGGTGTTGTTCTGGAACGACTGCATCAGGCCGCCGGTTGGAACCTCGCTGGGGCCGGCAGGCAGCAGGCTGGGAATGGCACCGTTGATGGTCTGCTGGGCTTTGGTGGCCATGTTGGCTTGGTCGGCGGCCTGCATGGCCTCGGGAACGCCAGGCACCATCGAGTTGCTCAGGGCTTCGGGGGCGCCGGGCCCCATTGCTGCGCCCAGGGCTTCAGCGGTGCCTGGGGCGGCTGGAGTCGCAAAGCGGGTTTCGATGTTGATGCCTGGAATCTGATTCAGCAGTTCGATCAAGCCGTTGGCCGCGTCTCCCAGCAGGTCGAACACCGACAGGTCACTCCAGGCAGTGGTGAACGCGCTCCAGGCATCGCTGGCCAGCGTGCCGAACGCGGCAAGCCAGCTGCTCAAGGCTTGGAATTGTTCATTCAGCCAGGTGAACGCAGCACTGTTGAGCAGCGCCGCCGTCCATTCATCCCAGTAGTAAATGGCTGCAACAATGACCGCGACCAGGGCGACGATGCCGGTGACGACCAACCCGATCGGGTTGGCCAACAGCGCCGCATTCACCAGCCAGATGATCCCTTGCCAAATCATCATGGCGGCACTCACGGTGCCCATGCCGATGGCCATGACGCCAAGCAGCGTGACGTACAGGGCTCCCCAAACGATGTTGGACATCACCGCCGCTTTGGTCAGAAGCCAGCCCATCCGGAAGATCTTCTGAATGACGATGAAACCGACCATCACCGTGCGTGCCATCCCCATGCCCAAGGTGAAGAGCGCGACGGCCGCCACCAGCGCAATGACGCTGAGCACGGTCATGCCAATCACTTTGGTCAAGTGGGGGAACAGCTTGGTCCACTTCAGAATTTTCGCGCCGCCCTCGGTGAGCATTTTCAGCAGGGGCGTGAGCGCGGGGCCTATCAGTTGGCCGAACGCAATGTTCAGCACCTCTATCGTGCTGGCAAATTGTGCCCAGGGATCAATCATCGCTTCGGCCATGGTCTGGGCTTGCTCCATGCCCTTGACCTGGCCCAGGGCGTTCAAACTATCGGCCAGGCCATCGGTGTCGGCCATCAGCAACTTGATCATGCTCACGGCTTCGTCGGAGCCAAAGGCTGCTTTCAAGGCATCCGACTCGGCCACATCCAAGGTGTCGCCGAACTTGCCTTTGATTTTTTCGAGGATCTGCAGGACGGGCAGCATGGCGCCCTGAGCATCGGTGAATTTCAAACCGAGCTTGCCTTGAGCGCCCCCAATTCCGGCCAAAAAGGACTTGTACTGGGTACCGGCCTCGCCACCGCTCATAGTGGCTTGCAGCGTGCCGAGGATCGCCATTTGCTCGTTCAAGCTAATGCCGGCAGCGGTGGCGTTGGCACCGACGGAGGTAAACGCGTCACTCATCCCCTGCCCCGTCGTCTTGAACATTTTCACAGCGGTCGCCGTGACACCGGCCAGGTTCTCGACCCAATCGCCTTTGCCCATGGCGTCGGCTTGATCTTTAAAGATGCCGTACATGGTGCCGACGTAGTTGGTGATGGTGGCGGCATCGGCCTTGGTGGCTTTGGCCAGCACGTTGGACGCATTGGTAAAGGTGGCCAACTGGGTGCCGGTGAGCCCGGCAATAGCGCTCTGAATGTCGTAGGCCGAGCGAACAAAGGCCTGGGCGTTTTCGCCGTAATTGATGGCGAACTCCAGGGACTTCTGGTTGAGCAGGTCCAGGCTCTCGGCGGCAACGCCGAGTGACTTGACTTCGCCCAATGCCCGCTGCTGGTCAATCGCGGGGCCCATGGCGGCCTGCAACGCGTAGCCGGTGGCGACCATGCCGGCGGCCCCCACGCCCATCTGGGTGAGGCCCTTTTGTGCGCCGCTGGCCAAGTCAGTGAAACTGGCGTTCACCTTGTTCAGCGGGCCGGTGATCATGTCGGTTAGCGCAACGATGAAATTGAGCTTGGCGCTGTTGTCAGCCATGAAACTCTCCGTTGACCAGGTGCTGGCCGGTTACCCTTTGAACGCCCGGGAAATGCCGTTGGCGATGGCGATTTCCATACGGCTCCAGTACTGGTCGTCCAGCCACTTGGCGGTGCCCATGTTGTCCGTGGTCGGCTCTTCACCCGGTAGCCAGCGGTCGACCAGGGCCATCAGCTGGCCCAGGGCGTTTTCGTTTAAGCGCTCGGCGCGGGCGAGCGCTTTTTTACGTTGATCTCAATGTCCGGGGTGTATTCCTCCAGCAGTGCGCCGGCCAGTTGCAGGGTAATCACCGGATTGGCCAGCAGCGGGCGCAGGCTGGCCAACTGTTCCTGCTTGACGGTTTGGGTCAGCAGATTGTTGGCCGGTGCCACCTTGTTGCTCGGCGTCAGGTGGTTGAAGTACTTGCTCACGTCCACCGGGTCCAGGGCAAAAGTGAATTCGTTGTCGCCGACTTCCAGGGTGATTTCGCGTCGTTCGCTCATTGCTCAGTTCCGTTTATTTGAAGTGCTTAAAAGTGCGGTCAGACGCCGCTCCAGGTTCTCTTCCAGCTTGCTCAGCGCCTTGTCCAGGTGCTCATTGCGCACGTACTCCTCGGCGATCTTGATGCGGAACTCCAGGTGTTCCCGGCGGGCAAAGCTGATTTGCCGGAACAGGTACACCTGGAAGCCCAGTACACCGGTCACCAGCAAGTCAGTGAGCAGCAGCATCACGCTGACGCTGGCGGGTGAAAGGTCCATCAACGTCTCCAGTTATCAGGGCCGCACATGCGAGCGGCACGCCGTCTTAGCCAAACGTGCAGCTGGTCAGGTCGTAATTGAGTGCCAGGTCCCAGGCGCCATTGGCGAGCCAGACCAGTAAAACCAAAATGCTGAGTGACCAGCTGATACGAGCCAGCCACATGTCGAATTTGCTCATCCGAGTAGGCCTTCAATCTCGCTCGGATCGAGATACGGCACGCCGTTGATGCGGATAAAGTCGGGGGACGTGACGTCGAACGGCACCTTGTGCACGCTCTTTTCGCCACCCTTCGGATCGATGTCGAGCAGGTTGGATACCTTCAGCTTCAGGCCGAAGGCCTCCACCCGCAGCTCCTCGCTGGGGGTCTTGGCAAAGAACACGCTGTCGAAGGGTTCCAGGGCTCGGAAGCTGCCCGCCTGGCGGGCGGCGTCGATCAGCAAGGAGAAGTTGCCGCTGTCCAGCTCCATCTCGCCGCTGGCCGACACGTCGCCGTCCACATGGCCGTCCGGAACACCGCCGGTTTGGGCTACGGCGGTGTTGTCGGTGATGTCCAGGCTGATTTTTTCGACGTGAATTTGCAGATCGCCAATGTTCACATCGAAGTTTTTGCCGCCAATGCGCGCACCCATGGGTTACTCCTCTTCGCCGTTGGACAGGTCCAGGGCGATGTATGCCGTCAGGTCTTTCGGGCAGTTGTAAGGGGTCACCGTGAAGTAGATTTCCACGGCTGTTTTGCTCTTCCAGAAGATGGTCACGTCACCGTCTTTGGGCGATTCGATCTCGCCGGGCTGCACTTGGCCGTTCACCGTGACGGAGCGCGCCATGTCGCGCAGCGGGCGCATGAATGCCGAGGTGGCAGTAGCCATGCTGTTGGGCGTGTTGTTCAACCGGCGATCCGCGACCCGCTGGATCAGGAGCACCTGGATGCGGCGTGAGGCCTTGTCCACGATGCGCAGGTACTCGATCACCTGAAAGTCGGAGCCTGGTGCGTCCAACGTATTGCCGTCGGCCCAGAACACACCCGGGTAATCCGGGTAGGTTTGCGACACGGAAAAACGGGCCTTATCCAACTCGGCGCGCACGCTGCCCGGCAATGGCACGCCGGCGGCATCGACGGGCACCGGCCCCAAACCCTGCAACGGGCCGGAGGCAACCCGCATCGGACTGTCGGCAATGCTGACAATGGCATTGGCCAGACGGCCGGCCAACACGCCCTGGTCATTGCCGTGCAGTTGCGGCACGACCATGACCCGTTGAGCGGCCACGCCGGCGGTGATAGCGCGCTGGGCTGTCAGGTAGGTCGACCAGTCTTCAGGGATACGCGGGGCCGGTGTTTCCCCTTCGGTGGTTTGAACCGCCTTGGGCGTCGCACGTGGGCTTTTCGCGGAGGTGTCCGGGTCCTTGGACGCAGCGGCAGTTTTCAACGGGGGCTCCGGCTCCGGAGTAATGTCGATGCCCCTGGTGGCGGCCATGAAGAACACGCGGCGCCCGTACACGTTGGTAATTTCCGTCGCTTTGTCTTGCATCGCCGTTAGCTCGGCACCGGTGGTCACCGGCGTGGTGATGATCACGCCTTCCACCGAAACACCGGCTTGCTGGGCTTTGTCCAGGGCTTCGGCCCAGTCACCGTCCGGGGCAATCGGGGCCGCCATACAGGCCCAGCGGTCACCGCCATTCAATTGCGCGGCGGCAATCTGGGTTTTCAGATCGGAGGCATCGACCCCCAGTTCGACATCGAGGTCGCTTTGGGTATTGAGCGCGACCAGCTCGCCGACGTTGGCGGACGCCGGACCGATGAACAGAAAGTAACGCTCGATCTCCGTCACCGGGCCTTGGCCGAGGTTCAGGTTGTTGACACTTACTTTGCCAAGAGCCATGGAAGGGGCCTCTATCGCGGTGAATTAAGGATTTGTGGAATGAGGTAGGTCACCAGCTCGTTGACCTCTTGCTGGTTGGCGATGCCGAAGAATTCGCGGCCTGGGAGTTTGATGTCCCACTTCGCCGGGCCGGGGTCGTCGCCCTTGAGTAAACGGATCAACAGGCCGGCCTGGTCGTAGCTCAGGTTCGCCTCGATCCACGCCACACCGGGTCGCATAAAGCGGGGTTTGCGGCGCTTTTTGTCCGGGTTCTGAACGGCACGTTTGTAGCCCAGCACCCGCAGGCGTTTGGCCTGAAAACGGGTGGCCATGAGGGTGTTTTTGCCCTTTTGCCGGCTCAGTTGGTCAGCACCACCACGCAGGGTCATGCCGGCGTTATGAACGCTGGCGATCATGGCGGTTTTGGCGTTGCCCCAACCCACCTCAGCGGCGTTACCGACCAGGCGCTTGACGCCCATTCGTTTGGCCAGGCCGGTGAGCATGCGTTTCTTCTGCCCTTGCTTGCGAAACTTGCGAGGCTGGAATGGGCTGTCGTTCAGGTCGCTCTGTTTGCGCACGCGTTGCCGCCATTGGCTACGCAGACGCAGGCCAACGCGGTTCATCAAGCGCGCTTGTAATTTGGGCGGCAGGCTGAGCATGGCCAGCTGGGTTTGAACATCCAGCATGCCCTCGACGGTCAGGCTGATGGCTTGTTTACGCGCCATACAGCACCTCACCGCGCTCAGCAATCCAGAGGTCGAACGGTTCGAGGGCCCAGGTGGTCCCGAAGGCCTCGAACTCGCCGTCCGGCGACTCGGTCAGGTGCAGCGGTTCGATAAATTCGACCGTGATTTCCACGTCCGACGCATCCGGGTCCATCTGTTCAATATCGAAGGTCGGCGCCGGCAGTTCATCCAGGTGGCGGTCGGGATCGTTGTTCACCAACCAGGTGCCCAGCAAGGCCATCAGCCGCGCCGGTTGCTCGGTAAAACGCTCCAGGAAGATCACAGCGCGGTAACGCATGTCGCCCATGTGCAAGCCGAGTTCTTCAGGCTTCCAGACCAGCGTCAAGTTGACCTGTTCCGCGCAACTTTCCAGCTGCTCGGCGACCACCACGCGATGTTCGATCAGGTACTTGGTCAGGGCACGGAGCTTTTCCATCAGAGCAGTTCCGCGGTGACACGCCCACGGCCTTGCAGAACGCGCACGGACTGCTGGCTGTAGGACAGAAAAAGCTCATGTCGTTCCGGGGCTTCTTTGCCCAGGTTCTCGGCGCTCTCGCGGCGGTTGACCGTGGCGAACTGCTGGAGCAAAAAGGACTTGGCGCGGCAGTACGCGGCACGCCGGTAGCTGGCCAGGTAGAAGCTTTCCAGCTCCATGCCGGAGCCTTCCAGGTACTTGTAGCCCATGTCCTGCCATTCAGCTTTTCGCTTGGCCAGGTCCAGGTTGACTTCACCCATGGCGAGCGTCAGCCCCTCGACCATCATCTCCGGCAAGTACTCCGCCGGCAGACGATAGGACGCCTGGAATTCGGCCAGCTCAAGGTCCGGCCAAAAACCGTCGTTGGGTATTGTGCAATCCACCAGGGTGGTCGGCTTGCCGCCAAAACTCATGTGCTGACCTCCTCGGTGGGCTGTTACGGAATAGATGCGGGGGTGACTGCGTTAGGCGGTTGGCACAGGGCCTTCACCTCGGCAGGCCCCCGCTGGGGGGGTTAGTCGTTTATTCGGTACCGGACTTTTCGTCGGCTTCCTGCTTGCGCAGGGCTTTGCTGGCCTCATCCATCCGGGTCTTTACACCGATCTCGGGATACAGCTCATTGGCCCGGTAAAAGTGCGCGCAGGCTTTGGCCCAGCGCTTGTCTTCCATGGCGAGGATGCCCAGCAGCTTGTGGTAGCGCGCCGGGATCTTCTCGAACAGCTCCCACGAGGCCGCCGGTGCCGGCAGCTCGCGTGGGTCGCCATCACGAGGATCGCGGTGGCCTGGCCACTGACCGTCCACACGCAACAACAGCTGCGACAGGTACGGTTCCGGGTTGCGCTGGGCTTTGTGCTGCGCCTCGGCCCACTCGACCATCGTGTCACCCACAAAGGTGGGAATATCGCGGCGGAAGCGCTCCGGCATGGCCTGACCCTGCTCGATGGCAAAGTCCGCCAGCTCCAGGGCCTGCTCGAACTGCTCGGTGTCAAACAGCCAGACCAGGACCTGCATCAGCACCAGGTTCGGGTGGTTCAGACCGGATTCGCGGTAGCGCTGCACGTACACCAGGTACTTGGGCAACAGCTCGTCGCGCTTCAAGCGCTGGCGAGCCTCCAGCGAGTTCAGCTCCGACAGCCGGCCGCAATCCTCGGCCAGCGCCGCGTTCATCAACGCCAGGTGTTTTTGAGCGTTGGCCGGTCCCGCCAAGGCCGTGGCCGAGGTGTAGGGTTTTGGGTCGGTTATCGGCCCCTGCTCAAGCAGGCGCTTTTTGTGATTGAGGGCGAGGCTCATGGCGCAGGTGGCTCCGGCACTGTGACAGTGACGAACTCAACGTTGGCCGCTTCGATGCCGGCGAACTTGCCCAGTTGCTCGACCACATAGCCCTCGTTGCGCGCGTTGTAGTCTTCAACCTGCGAGCGTTTCGGGTTCTGGATGATCTGGCGGCGCCAGCTGCTGTCCTGGAAATAGATCGACAGGTTGTCCCAGCTGGTGACCACCACGCCCTTGCTTGGAAAATGCGGGCAGGTGAACGACGGCAGGCCGCCATAGGTGGCGATCACCTGGGCCATCTCGATGCGTTCTTTTTCGGTCGGCTTGTCGCCTTGAGCGGCATACAGCTTGCCCTTGTCGTAGGCCAGCAGGTCGCGCCCGATAATGGCAACCAGGTCGCCACCGTCGCGGAACTCCTCGTCGATCATCAACGAGACGTCGAAGACCAGGGCGTCCAGGTTGGCGTAATCGCCGCCGACACCGATCTGGATTTTTCCAGCTGTCGCACCCTCGACCAGGATCTGTTGCGGGGCTTGCTCGCGAACGATCTGCATCCAGCCTTTGTTGACGTCCTGCAACAACGGATTGGCTGTGCGGTCGGTGTTCGGAGCAACGCTGGTTCCGTTCCAGCCGATCATGATGCGGTCGAGGCCGATCTGCTTCTGCACGGCAGCGGCGTACTTCTGCGCAAATTCGGGGAACTTGGACCAGGCATCGATGGTGGCGTATTTGAGCGCCACGTCGCTTTGGGTATCGAACAGCTCGTAACCATTGCCATCGAGTCCCAGCACGTCACGGGCGACCCGGTCATTGGTGGCCGTATTGATACGACCCGTGACGGTGCCGTTGACCCCGATCATGACTTTTTCGCCCTTGATCTCGGTCACTGGCAACACGTTGATGCGTTGCAGGAAAGCCGAACTCAGGGTGATTTTTTCATTCAAGGTCTGCGCATGGGTCGGCGTGACGTTGAACTCTTCATGGACCGAGGCCACGGCATAGGTCGATGCAATCGCCAGGGCCAGGGTGCTGAATTTCAAGCGGGCATTATCGCTAAGCTTCATCAGTAGATGCCCTCTGGCTGGTCACTCACGGCACCGGTGGTGTGGGGCAGCTCCTGCCCCTTGCCGTGATTCAACGCGGTGTTGAATTTTTCGGCGAGCGAGTCCAGCGAGCCCTTCAGGCTGTTGAACTGTTCGACGGTGATGCCGGTGGGCTGATCGCCCGTCTTGTCAGTGGTGAGCGCGGTGTCTGGCTCGTTCGGCTTCTGCGTGGCAAAGGTGGCGGCGCTCGTTTCCAGGCTGGTGGCCACGGTGCCGAGTTTGTCCACCGCTGCGGCAAATGCCTGCACGGTTGTTTGATCCATAGGAGTGTTCTCTTCTGTGAGGTGTGCGGGGGCTTCGAAACCGCCTTTGCCCAGGATGGCGGCGAACGCACGGGCGAAGAACGACAGGGCCACAGCCTCGTCGCTGTTGCCCGTGGTCAGGTCGTCAAGGGGTTCCAGGTTGGCAAAGTGGTTGCCGGCCTCGGCTCGACGACAAAAGTGCAATGCCTCGGTACCGAGGCTGGCCGGGTCATCGGTCACCGCCATGCCGCGCAGATAGGGTTTGCCGGTGTCGGCGAAGTTCGGCTGAATCTCCACGCTGGTGAACAGCTTCTGGCCGTCTTTGTTCAGGCTCAACAGGCGGTCGTTGGGCTGGAGCCTGGCGAACAGGGCCACTTTGCCGCCGCTGATATTTTCGGCTTTCACCTCGGCGACAGTGCCCAGGCTGCCAAAGTAGCGAATGTGTTCGTACCAGATGGTCGCGGTGTAGGTGGTCGGATCGTAAGCGCTGGCCATGTCGCGCAAGTCCTGGGCTTCGATGGTTCGGCCATCAACGGTTTTGCCGCTGGTGGCGACACGTTTCCAGTCAGAAACAAGGGTGCGGGGCATGGGGCAAAGTCGCTCGATTCGGTGCAGTGGCCGCCACGATAGGCAGCTGCGCCAGCCCGAACAAACGGTTCCATTGCGCGAAAATCCTATATTCAGGAAATAGGATTGAGCAGGAATTTAAGGGCGGGTTTGTGAGGGGGGAGCTGCATAAACTGCGGCTCATGCCCTACTTACCTGAAGTCAAAGACGCGGCCAGAAAGCTCTATTTGCGCCGCTACAAACCCCGCGAGATACAGGCGCAACTCAAGCTGCCTAACATCCGGATTGTGTACTACTGGATTGCCAAGGGCAGTTGGGATGAACTGCTGACGGACGAGGAACCACTGACGGCGGTCAGCCGGCGCATCACCTTGATTCTGGAGAAGGTCGAGACGCTGGAAAAAAAGGAACTGGACGAGCTCGACCGGCTGCTCAGCGTGCGCGAGCGCTTGCAAAAGCAGGCGGTCAAACCGGCCCCCGGCACTGCTGCGGATCTGCCCGCCGGTGCCGATGGTGAGCGGCGAGCGCCTGGGGATAAGTCCAGCCGTCGCGACGCTGACGGCCCTGGGAAGAAGAAACCCAAAGCGCCAAAGAACGACATCAGCCACCTGACCGAGGTGGACTTTCTCGACAAGTTCACCAGCAAGCTGTTCGGCTATCAAAAAGAGTTGTTCGAGGCCAAGCAGAACCCGCTGACGCGGCGCATCCGCAACGTGCTGAAGGCTCGCCAAACCGGCCTGACCTACTACTTTGCCGGCGAAGCGTTCATGGATGCGGTGCTGACCGGTGACAACCAGATGTTCCTGTCCGCCAGCCGTGCCCAGTCCGAGATTTTCCGCAACTACATCATCAAGTTTGCCCGCGAGTGGTTTGGCCTGGAGCTGACCGGTAACCCGATCATCCTCAGCAACGGTGCCGAGCTGCGCTTTCTCAGCACCAACAGCAGCACCGCCCAAGGGCACCATGGCCACGTTTACGTCGACGAGTACTTCTGGATTCGCGATTTCGACAAACTCAATACCCTCTCCGGGGCCATGGCCACCCACAAGAAGTGGCGCAAAACCTATTTCTCTACCCCCAGCGCGGTCAGCCATCAGGCGTATCCGTTCTGGACCGGCGATGCCTTCAAACGCGGTAAACACAAGAAGGCCAGCCTGCCGTTCCCCAGCGAAGCCGAACTACGCCAGGGCGCGCTGTGTCCGGATGGGCAGTGGCGCAAGATCATCACCATTCACGATGCCATTGCCGGCGGCTGCGATCTGTTCGACCTGGAACAGCTGCAACTGGAAAACTCCGACGACCAGTTCGACCAGCTCTACCTGTGCAAATTTATCGACAGCACGCAGAGCGCTTTCGCCCTGGCGGATCTGGAGCGCTGTTATTCGGATCGCCAGCTGTGGACCGATTACGACACGGACCCGAAGGCGCTACGGCCATTCGCCAACAGCCCGGTGTGGGTCGGTTACGACCCCAGCCGCACCCGCGACGATGCCACTTGCGTGGTGGTCGCTCCGCCCCTGGAGCAAGGCGGCAAGTTCCGCATCCTGGAGAAGTACTCTTGGCGCGGGCACTCGTTCACCTACCAGGCGGCGCAGGTCAAAAAGATTACCGAGCGTTTCAACGTCCAACACATTGGCATCGACATCACCGGTGTGGGCTATGGCGTGTTCGACCTGGTGCGCGATTTCTTCCCACGCGTGACGCCGATCCATTACAGCCTGGAAACCAAAAACACCTTGGTGCTCAAAGCCCAGGACACCATTCAAGGGCGGCGGATCGAATGGGACGCCGACTGGAACGACATCGCCTCGGCCTTCCTGACGATCAAGCGCGGCGCGACCAACAGCGGCCAAATCACCTACAGCGCCTCGCGCACCGACGCCACCGGGCATGCCGACATCGCCTGGGCGGTGATGCATGCGCTGGCCAACGAACCCCTCAACGTCAACAAAAAGCGGCGCAGCCGCTGGTCAACCCTAGAAGGCAGCCATGAACGAACTCGAACAGCCCAATCCCCAGCCTCACAAAGTGCAGGCGTTCAGCTTCGGCGCGCCGGAGTCGGTGCTGACCAACAACGTCGGCGAATACCTGGGCGTGTTCTCGACCAGCGACGGGCGGGTGTACGTGCCGCCCGTGTCGCGCACGGGGTTGGCCAAGCTGCTGCGGGCCAACGCCCATCACGGCACCATTCCGCGCTTCAAACGCAACATGCTGCTGCGTGACTTCATCCCCTCGGCTGGGTGCAGCCGGCAGACCATGGGCCGCGCAGGGTTGGATTTCATGGTGTTTGGTGATGCGTTTTTCCTGCGCATCCGCAACGTCATCGGCCAGGTGATTGAGTTGCAGCACTTACCGGCGATCAACATGCGCCGCAAGGTTGGGGGCGGTTTCATGATGCTGTTGCCCAACGCCAAGGAGTTGCACTTTGAAGAGGAGGACGTGGAACACGTCATGGATTACGACGTGGAGCAGAATATTTATGGTGTGCCCGACTACCTGGGCGGCATGCATGCTTTGCTCTTGAACGAATCGGCTACCTTGTTCCGCCGTCGCTATTACAATAACGGCGCCCATGCAGGGTTCATCTTTTATACCAACGACCCTGACTTGTCCGAAGAGGACGAGGCAAACTTGAAGTCCCAGATTCAAAGTGCCAAGGGTGTGGGTAACTTTCGCTCGATGTTTGTAAACATTCCCGGCGGCGCGGAAAAAGCCATTCAGATTATTCCGATTGGAGACGTGGCCACCAAAGACGAATTCGAACGGATCAAGAACATCACACGAAACGATGTGATTGCCGCCTGGCGAATGCACCCGGCCTTGGCTGGGGTGATACCGGAGAACGCGGGAGGGTTTGGAGATATAGAAAAGATCGACAGAATCTACACCAACAACGAGATTCGACCGATTTGCCAACTGTTCCTCCAGGTCAATGACTGTTTGCGGGCTGATCGTCATATTGCCTGGGCTGAACCCGAGTCCGTTACCTGATTCACCACAGCTAGTATTTGAAGAGTCACACAACCACCAGATGTTGTGTGGCAAAATACCCTCCTGTGAATACGGTGGGTGGGGCTATGCGGATTTACTGCAAGGAATGTGGCGAGAAAGGTCGGATCGCTTCGCGTGAGGAATTGTCGCTAGAGTTTGCCAGGCTCTATTGCCAGTGCCTGTCTGTCAATTGTGGCCACACTTGGGTCGCGAACCTCACGTTTTGCCATACCCTCAATCCATCAGCTCAGGTGGTTGATCGCCTGCTACTCGATCACTTACGCAATATGCCCCGGGCGGAACAGAGGGAACTGTTTGAGAAGCTCGGGTCGCCTGCCACTGCATAATATACAAGCCCCCGTCCGCTCAGGCCGGTGACTTGTTAGGTGCATTAATCGTTAGATTTTAACTCTCGATCAGGACCTATGTAGGCTCTCTGGACTGGAACAGGAGTTCGGCTAGTCGATATAGTTGAAGTTGCTCTTCCTCAGTCAACTGTCGATGAAAACAAATTAGACGACGTTCAATTTTCGTCAATGGATGCCATTCAATATCAGATACTGCAACCGCCCCAACGTCGCCTACTGTGCGATCCAACATGCTAACTACTCCGTAAAGTGCATTGCTGAATCGACGATATCGGGGCGTTAAGCGGCGTTAAAACTTAAACACCATGAATCTCTTGCGAGTTTTGTTACAAGTTAATTCGACCTCTTCGAGGCGTCATCAGCCATAACTTGCAGAAAACGACGTATCGCTTCTTTATCGAATGGCGTAATGCTTCTGAATTGCCTTATTAGACAATCCTCGACTTCGCTCAAAGCGTGTTCAGCCAGAGTCGTGCGCAATCCAGTGAGAATATAGGGGACGTCAAAACCGAACTGGCTCGCGACTTTGCTCAAGTAAGACGCTGTGGCGTCGCTTGTCCCGGCTTCGTAGTTAGCTTGGGTTCGTTTAGCTATCCCCAGAGCTTCTGCAATTTCGTTCTGCGTCATAGCGCAGCGCTTCCGCTCTTCCTGGAGCCGGGAGCCAATTTCTTCTGAAAGGTGCAAAATTATTCATCTCTGATGTTTACAAATGCACCTAAGTGCATCATTGTGCATCTCACACCACATGAAATTGCACGGATCTGCACTATGCCCAACAGAAGTATCACCGAGCAAGCACGACAACAAGCGCGTGAAGCCCTAGAGAAACGCGGTCAGAGCGCAAAAAATTTCGCAGCACTACACGACCTGAACCCCAGCACCGTATACGCGGTACTGAGTGGACAGAGCCTATGTCGCCGTGGGGAAGCACATCGCGCCGCCGTATTACTCGGTATCAAAGACGGCGTAATCCCACAGTAGCGGCACTGATCAACAGGAAAAAGTAGAAGATGAAAAGCCTAGTTCTAGAGACGCGCAAGGAAGTTATACGCCAGATCATTCGTAGCTTCCCAAATGGGCGCGAAGGCGCTGCAGCTCGTTTGGGAATGAACGTCAAAAAGTTCGATAACCATGCTTATGAAAACGCGAGCTGCAGTCCGCTCAGCGATGTTCAGGTTCACATACTGGAAAAAGAGTGCGGCACCTATCATCTGCCGAATTTTGTTGCGCTCATGTACGGCGGGTTGTTTGTACCGATCGCCGACCCGGAAACGCTGGATAACGTCGAGCTGTATGCGAGATCAGTTCAGGTTTCAGCCAAACGCGGCTGTGTTGACCAGGCAATTGCCCAAGCGCTGGAGGATGGTTTGATCAATGAGGGAGAGGCCAAAATCATCCTCCACGCTCACAATCTACACATGGCCGCACGACACGCCGAAGTACTGGCAGCCATCGACTTATACCGCGTAAAACCGGGGAAAGCCCAGTGAACAACCTGCCCGCAGTACAGGAGTATCAGGACACGCTTCAAGCCGCAGCTCTCGTATTCCTTGAGCGGCACCGATGCGAACACCTCGGCGACGATCAGCAACTGTTTGACCGTGCCGTGCAACACCTGATTGCGGATTACGATGTCCTGACTCGGACAGCCGAAAAGCTGGTGCACCTGGCCAGCAGCGAAATGGTGGCAGCCAGCAATCGGCAACGAATTGACATTGCCAGCAGCACGTCCACGCACACCGTCATCTTCGACACTGCCACCGGAAAAGCCTGGGCAATCCCAGTCAGCCTGATCTACGAACGCATTCTTATCGCCCCTGATAACGGCCGCTTCCGCGTCACCGCTTCGTAATCCCCCCAACAAATCGCCTGTCCCACCGCCGTGGGTTTGGGTGAGCTGCGCCCAAAATTGAGGTTTGACGATGGAAAACGCCATGAACATCAACGCGAAACTGACACCTGTCGAGGCTGAAGCACTGCTGGTAGCCCTGCGTGAGCAATATCGCTTGAGCCTCAATGAACACTGGTATGCCGATCAATTCCGCTTCGTTGCGGACGGTCTGCGCCACGGCGCAATTCTCGCACACGTCCCGGCAATGGCTGCGCAAAAAAGCCTTATGGCAGCCCTAACCCACAGCCTGAAAGCAGTGAAGTAACCCCCATGAAAGAAGATCTTCGCCACGACGTGCTGCAACGCCTCCAATCCGACTTCGGTCTGAAACATCGCACAGGCACCGATTACATGCGCGGCGGCACTTGCCCCAAGTGCAAAAAGAAAGAGCTGTACTCCAGGTTCGATACCCCATGGATGGTGATCTGTGGCCGACCTGAAAAGTGTGGCCACACCCTGCATGTTAAAGAACTGTACGACGATCTGTTCGAAGACTGGAGCAAGCGTGCGCCGGCTACAGACCAGCACCCGAACGCCACTGCGCGTGCCTACCTGGAGTTCGCCCGTGGCTTTCGGTTTGAGCTGATCCAGGGTTGGTTCACTCAGGAAAGTTTCTACTCCCCTGAACACAACGCTGGCAGCGCAACTGTGCGCTTCGCCCTGGAAAAAGGCGGCTGGTGGGAACGCCTGATCGATCAGCCGCACCGCTTCGGCAAGATGAAGGCCCGCTTCAAATCCAAGGACAGCTATCGCGGCGTCTGGTGGTGCCCTCCCTGCGTCGACCTTCTTGAAGCCAAGGAAATCTGGATCGTCGAAGGGATCTTCGACGCCATCGCTTTGGTACACAACGACATCGCGGCCGTATCGGCCATGTCCTCGACAGCGTTCCCTGGAGACTCGCTCAAGGCGTTGGCTAAGACCCGCGAGGGAGGGAAGCTGCCTAAGTTGGTGTGGGCCCTTGATAACGAGCCCAGCGCTAACGCATACACCCGGCGTTGGGTGCGCGAAGCCCGGGCCCTTGGCTTCGTCTGCGAGTCAGCACAGATCCCGCAACGCGACGGCCGTAAGTCTGATTGGAACGACCTCCATCAGCGCTGGAGCTTCATCCAAGACGACACTAAACGTGCCGAACAGATCGCCACCGACCTCAAGCAGGCCCGCCACCAAGGAGCATTGCTGCTGGCAGAGAGCGCAGCGGAAAAGGCCTTGCTCATGTACGACTGGAACAAGCGCGGAGAATTTCACCTGGGCTTTGGGAGCCGCCTGTATTGGTTCAAGTTGGACATGGAGAAATTCAACCGGGCTATGTCCGACATCGAGGACAGCGAGAACCACGACGATCAGTTGCTGAACCAGTCGCAACAGCGCGAGAAGGCGCTGCAGCAGTCCGGTAGCGTCGCAGAGATTGCCAACTGCTACCCGCAAGCCTTGTATTTCCAACGCAACGAGGTAACGGACGAGTCCTGGTACTACCTGCGCGTGGACTTCCCGCACGACTCCGAAAGCGTGAAAAACACCTTCACCAGCGGCCAGCTGTCGGCCGCAAGCGAATTCAAAAAGCGGCTGCTCGGCATGGCGGCAGGTGCAATGTTTACCGGCAGTGGCCAGCAGCTCGACAAACTCATGAAGGACCAACTGTTCGGCATCAAAACCGTTTCGACGATTGACTACGTGGGCTACAGCAAGGAGTACACCTGCTATGTCTACGGCGATATCGCGATCAAGGACGGCACCACCTACAAGGTCAACAGTGAAGACTATTTCGAGTTCGGCAAGCTGCGCCTGAAAACCCTGCAGAAGGGCGTCCCCATCAAGCTGCAGCGCGAAGCAAAGGGCTTTGACGAGAAGTGGGTGCAACTGCTGTGGACCTGCTTCGGCGCCCAGGGCTTCGTCGCCTTGGTGTTCTTCTTCGGCTCGCTGTTCTGCGAACAGATCCGCGCCCGCTACCAATCATTCCCGTTTTTGGAAGCCACCGGTGAAGCCGGTGCCGGCAAAACCACTCTGCTGAACCTGCTCTGGAAACTACTCGGACGCGAAGGTTATGAAGGATTCGACCCTATGAAATCCACGAAGGCCGGGCGCTCTCGCCTAATGGGCCAGGTTTCCGGCATGCCGGTAGTGTTCCTGGAAGCCGACCGCCATAGCGAAGATCGGGCACACGCAAAAACATTTGAGTGGGACGAACTGAAAGACTTTTACGGCGGCGGCACGTTAGCCACGAAAGGCGTCAAGACGGCCGGCAACGAGACGTACGAGCCCCCATTTAGGGGAACGATCGCTATCAGTCAAAACGCGGCCGTGGTCGCCCACGAAGCGATCATGACGCGCATCGTAAAACTGCACTTTGTGCGCCCGACCGTCACACCGGAAAGCCGTGCTGCAGCTGATCAGCTCAACGCACTGGATGGCGGTACCCTCAGCCACTTCCTGTTGCGAGCCGTGGGCAAAGAGTCCGCGGTGCTTGAGCTGTTCGCCCAACGTATGTCCGAACACGAAGCGAAACTGCGCCGGTTGCATACGCACTGCTTCGCCTGCAGCACGGCCTATACCAGCGACCAGGGTAACTGCAGTAGTTGCGGCTATGACTTGCGCGGGTACATCCGTGTCGAGCGGATCAGCAAGAACCACGCGCAACTGCTCTCGCTGCTGGACGGCCTTCGCTTGGTACTCAAACTGAGTGATCCTCAGGTCGCTGCTACCCAGCGCCAAATCGTACGGATGGCCATCGAGCGCCAGGCGTCGATCAGCTCCGACCATGCGGCCGTGGCCGAGTTTTGGGAGGTCTACGACTACCTCGAATCCTTGAGCGAGGATCCGGTGGTGGACCACAGCAGCGACCCCACCGTGATCGCCATCAACCTCAACGAATTCTGTGAACGTGCCGCCGAACACAAACAGAAGCTGGCCGATGTGGCCACGTTGCGCGATCTGCTCAAAGAATCCCGTTCCCGCAAGTTCCTGGATAGCAACAAGGCAGTACACAGCGCCGTACGCGCTGCTTTCAACAATCGCAATCCATGCTCACAACCCCGGCCGACCACAGTGAAGTGCTGGACTTTCAAGGCGTAAAGGAGAGCAAGACCGATGCAAATCCAAGTGTTTATTGGCAATGCCGGCGACGGCAAGACAAGCAAGCTACAGGCAGTTCAGGACCGTCTGGACTTCACGGGAGAAAGCGCGCCGATTATCCAGGCGGGTGCTTATGGGGAGGATGGCTTGCTGAAGATCCTGGAAGTCCGGGCAGCAGGTGGCCAGCGCGAGATCCTGGTGGACGACTGCAGCAGACAGCAAATCTTGAGGGTTTTGGAGTGGCAATCGCGTGTCGAGGACGAGCCACATTTTGACGGCCTGGTGATCCACCTGGCCCGCAAGGACTGACCTGAAATGAATGCGGTGTCGAGGAGTTGCACCTCCCCGACACCAACCACCACAGAGGGCAACACCATGCAAGCACAGCACCAAAGCAGCAGCGGCACAAAGGCTAACACACCGGCGCGGCACCTAGTGGCCACCGCGATCATCGGCTCTGCAGTGATCGGGTACCTGGTACACAAAACGCCCGAATCACGGACGCGCCTCGAAAGCCTAAGTCAGATGGCCAACACCCTGGGCGAACTGAGTGAAAGTGATGCGGCGTTAGTAGCCCAACTGCTCGCTATACCATCCCGGTGGCCCAGTACCACTGACATGGGGACTGAACACAATGTCTAGTAGCTCCGCCGAGATCAATGGAAAGCGTTTCCCCTGGAACATCGACTACACCAGTCTTTGCGACCAGTGCGGCAGGTGGCGCGCCCAAGGCAGACATATGAAATGCAGCCGGCAACGCCAATTGATGAATGCCCATCTTCGCAAGCAACGGCCGAAGTAATGAGCCGCGTCCACTAGAAGATGCACGTCAAGATACTTGGCCCGGAAACGGGCCTTTTTGTTTCCGTTCGTCAGACTGTCGATACACAAGCACAGCCTTAGGGGTTCACATGAGTGGTGTCGAAGCTCGCGGCAATTCCGTGAGAATCTATTTTCAACACAACGGAGAAAAATGCCGAGAATCAATCCCGGGGGGCAACACACCGGCCATCGTGGCCCAGGCAAGACGCCTGGTCGACATCATCGAATACGAGATCCAGGCCGGCACATTTGATTACGCAAGGCACTTCCCCGACTCTTCCAGGTTGGTCGAAAACACCTTCGGTCACTACCTGGACCTGTGGTTGAAGATCAAGGCCAATAGCGTGGCAGCATCAAGCTATCGAGGTTATGCAAACAAAGCCGAAGTCCACGTTCGGCCGCGTTGGGGAAAAGTACAGATCAACAAGATTGATCACTTGGACCTGCAGGAATGGATCCAGGGAACGCTGTCCAAAACGCTCAAAAACAAGACCATCCGCGACATCATCAGCAACGTGCGGCAGGTGTTCCGGTTGTATCGCACCAGGATGAAAGTCGCGCACGACCCGACCGAGGGATTGATGGTGCGTCTGCCAGATCCCGAGGCACCGGACCCGTTCACTAGAGCAGAAATCAAACAGATCCTCGAAACCCCGACCAGCCGCACGCAAGAGCTGTTAATGGTTCAATTCATGGTATGGGCAGGCCCCCGTGTATCCGAGACCATCGCCTTGGCCTGGGAAGATGTCGACTTGGAACAAGGTACGGTGACCTTCCGCAGATCCAAGGTGCGCGGGGCTTACCGGGTGACGAAAACCCGTAGATCGACGCGCAAGGTTCGCCTACTCGCCCCCGCCTGGGATGCATTGCAAAAGATCGATGCGCTGAACCGAAAAAGGAAAGCGGAAACCGTTGATATCGTGGAGCGGGACAACAAAACGGTGCGGCAGCACAAACTGCACTTCGTCTTCCTGAATACGAAAAGCGGCCTGCCGCATGTCAACGACTTCGTGGTCCGAGACAGGTTCTTCAAGGCTCACTTGCTTGCGGCCGGGGTTCGTTATCGAGGGCCTGGCCAATGCCGTCACACTTACGCCAGTCAGTTGCTGACCACGGGCATTGCCTCAATTGATTGGATCGCCGAACAAATGGGGCATACCAACGGGAACATGATCCGCCAACATTATGGGACGTGGATTAATGAGGACGGACCGGATGTCGTGGGGATGCTGCAGCTCGCTTTAAAGCTTTAGCAAACCAGAACCCCCTAGATTGGTATACCAGTCCATGGGGTTCTGGTTTTCGTGGCAACAAAGAAAGGCCCCCACACCTGGGCAAGGTGTGGGGGCCTTTTGAACATAAGCGGCGTTCTGTCTACCTGTCGCCAGAGGCAGCTATCAACCCATAGCCGACGTTCCCTCAACCATTCACAACGTGCCCACTCATGGCATTTTTCGCCGCCGATTGGATCCGTAATGCCGCGTAGAAAGCACCTACACTGGACACGTTATCTCTGCCTATTTCGGAATTCGAACCCGATTAAGGAGCCATGCGTGTACAGAGAATGGGGAAAGCTCTCGCTGGTAATGGGATGGGCGGTCGTTGTTGAGGACGACCCAGCAATTCGCAAGTTGATAGTCGATATCTTGAACGAGATCGGTCTCCTTTCCTTGGACTTCGAAACTGCCGATGACGCTTTGACCTACCTACGGAGCATGCCGGACGGTTGCCCACTGGTGATCGCGGATCATGTTTTGCCAGGTCAACTCCAAGGTGCGGAATTCATAAAGATGGTGAAGGCGAAATGGCCCGCTACCGCTACGATTCTCACTTCCGGTTACTTGCTGGATGCCTCAATAGTGCCCTACTCAACTACGTACCTGGCTAAGCCCTGGTCTAGTGATGATCTGGCGAAGGCTGTAGTAAACCTACTTCAGCCTGATCGCCCCCTCAAAAAACACTAAACTACGAAACGCCCGCTGAACGATTTAGCCAATCTGTTGTGTCGACCGGTTGAATCCACAACCCTATGCGGACACTCGGAATGATGTGAAGACGATTAACCTTTGCGCCGACCTAAACGATCCGGGGGGAGTTAAAGGCGGCGTAGAAATGAACTGACAATTGATTTCGTAGCATCGCTTGTGTCTAAGTCATGAAGCGCGCTCAGAGAGTGCCAAATGCACTCGGAGATCTCGTTTTGAGGTGTGGCGTTTTCGGCATCAGGGACAGACGCTTCAAAAACATGGTGGCGTGTGTTGCCTGCATCGAACTCAAAAATGTACAGGAGCTGATCAACGCTCAGCCCGGTTTCTTCTTGGAGTTCTCGAGCGGCAGCTCCAGCGATAGCTTCGCCAGTTTCTACCTTGCCACCAGGCAGAACCCATTTCGACTTCGGTTTTCGAACGAGCAAGATATGCCTATCTCTCTCGCATATGACGGTAGCTCTGACTTTCATCTTCTGACCCGGAAGGTTTGCCATTAAATTGTAATAAAAATGTCATCTTCAAGGCGCATTTATCGACGAATGCAGCATTTAGAGCCCGCCGAACTCAAAAAGGTGCCAGATTGTCTTCGGAATGAGTGATTTTGATGTGGCCTTGGCTGACCGCTTCTGGCCGATTTCTGCCTGTCGCGACCGGCTGAAAATGGCCGATTGCTGCATACCGTGAAGATCTGAAAGAGATTGCTGGTGGCCAGTCATTTACGTTGCAGATTCAGGGGCGATTCCCTAGGACTGCCGCAGTCGCATAATCGCATCTGTAATCGCTTTTGTATTTGTGTCCAGGGTTTCCATGGCCACGACTGCGTTATCTGCAACAGTCTCTGCGCCATTCTCCGAAAGCCACTTGGTGACCTCCTCTATAGCAGCTCCCAGGGCATGCTGGTTGTGCAGCAGCAATGTCAGAGCATCTGCCGTGGCAATGTTGGAGTCCGAGTTATCTGGCATGGAAGTCGTCCTTGGGGCGGTCGGAAAAGTCTAGTTCATCTCGTCGCGGGCGACGGCCACTCACTCATTCAGTGGGGGCCTATTTCTGCACCAGATTAGAGCATCTGTCCCAGATCTGTCCCATATGGCCCTTTTTCAGACGCCAAAAACCACAAACCCCCGACTTTCTCTAGGAAAATCAGGGGTTTGCGTTTACTGAATGTGGCGGTGAAGGAGAGATTCGAACTCTCGATACAGTTTCCTGTATACACACTTTCCAGGCGTGCTCCTTAAGCCACTCGGACACTTCACCGTATCTCTTCAAACAAGTTCTGTCTGTCGAGGCGCGCTAATGTAGTCGAAAGCTTTTCCGATGGCAAACATTTTTTTCAGAATTTTCATGCGGTTAACGCGATTCAGCATTTGCAGTCGCTCCGGGCCATGGCAAACCGGCCAATCTCCGGCTTCGTGTCCTCTTCTATATAGAGGGGAATGCGCAGCAGGCACGGCGGGCTACGCTTGGCGGGCGGGTAAAGGGTGACTGGCGGGTCAGTCACGGCGCTTTACCTGGCCTGCGGCGGTGGGTAACGTCTGCCCAACTTTATTGAAAGGAATAGCGTCATGAGTGAGTTGATTTCCTACCATCTCGAAGACGGTATCGCGACCCTGACCTTGAGCAATGGCAAGGTCAACGCCATCTCCCCGGATGTGATTGCCGAGTTCAACGCTGCGCTGGATCGGGCCGTGACTGATCGTGCGGTGGTGATCATTACCGGCCAGCCGGGCATTCTCTCTGGCGGTTATGACCTGAAGGTGATGACGGCCGGCCCCAGGGAAGCCGTGGCACTGGTGACCGCCGGCTCGACCCTGGCCCGCCGCCTGCTGTCGCACCCCTTCCCGGTGATCGTTGCATGCCCGGGACATGCGGTGGCAAAGGGCGCGTTCCTGCTGTTGTCGGCCGACTATCGCATCGGCGTTGAAGGCGCGTTCAGCATTGGCCTGAACGAAGTACAGATCGGCATGACCATGCACCACGCCGGTATCGAGATTGCCCGTGACCGCCTGAACAAAGTGGCGTTGCAGCGCTCGGTGGTCAACGGTGAGATGTTCAACCCACAAGGTGCCGTGGCGGCCGGTTTCCTTGATGTCGTGGTCTCGCCTGAAGAACTGCAGGGCGCGGCACTGGCGGCGGCTCGTCAGTTGAAGAAGATCAACATGACCGCGCACAAAAACACCAAGCTGAAAGTGCGCAAAGCGTTGCTGGAGGCCCTGGACAACGCCATCATCCAGGATCAGGAACATTTGGGCTAAGCCCGGTTCTACTGCAACGAAAAGCCCGACCGTCGTGTCGGGCTTTTTCATACATGTCTACGTTAAACGTCTGTAACCGCTCTAGACCGCATCTGACCAAATAGTCGGACACATCAGCTCAAACATCAGCCATCCCCCACTTCCCTGGGAGCAATTGCCGAAAACAGTGCACATCCGTACACTGCGCCACCTTTTGTCCCGGTGGGGCCTATAAATGCTGTTTTTGTTCCGTATGTCATTGATGGGCCTGCACTTTATCGTGGCAGGTGTGCTGGGAGTGATTCTCGGCCTGTGTCGGCCATTCAATCCGGACAATAGCCGCCTGTGCGCACGCCTGTACGCATGGCCGGCCATGTGTATTTTGCGTTTGCGGGTGAAAGCCGAAGTCAGGCCGTTGATGGATAAACCCGACAGCTGCGTGATCATCGCCAACCACCAGTCCAACTACGACCTGTTTGTGTTTGGCAATGTGGTGCCCCGCCGTACCGTATGCATCGGCAAAAAGAGCCTGAAATGGGTGCCGCTGTTCGGGCAGTTGTTCTGGCTGGCCGGCAATGTGCTGATCGACCGTGGCAATGCGCAAAAGGCGCGAAAGTCGATGTTGACCACCACTCACACCCTGCAAAACAAAGACACCTCGATCTGGGTTTTCCCGGAAGGCACGCGCAACCTGGGTGAGGACTTGCTGCCCTTCAAGAAAGGCGCCTTTCAGATGGCCATTGCCGCGGGGGTGCCGATCGTCCCGGTATGTGTCAGCAGTTACGTCAAACACATGCGATTGAACCGCTGGCGCAGCGGGAAAATCCTGATTCGCTCGTTGCCGGCGATTCCCACCGCCGGATTGAGCCTGGACGACATGCCCATGCTGATCACCCAGTGCCGCGAGCAGATGCGTGAATGCATCGAATCGATGGACCGGCAACTGCAAGCCGCCTGAAAAAGAAAACCCGCCTGGTGCGGGTTTTCTTTTGCCTGTGCGTCTTTGCCCAGAACTCGGCAGATTTAACTGACTCTCAAACACTGCGAGGTTAAGCTGATCCACACTACCAATGCATTCGTTGCCAATTGAAAGCTGCCAAAAGAAGTGAACCACCATCATGGGTAGAGTTGTTGCTGCTGCGGTTTATAGCGCCGGTAAGAGAGTCACCAATATCACCCTTGACGAAGGCGCAGCCTGGGCGGCAAAGCCCGGGCACTTTGTCTGGATCGGCCTCGAAGAGCCGAACGCCGAGGAACTCTACAATCTGCAACGCCAGTTCAACCTGCACGAACTGGCCATCGAAGACGCCCTGGAAAAGCACAGCCGGCCGAAGCTGGAAACCTTCGGCGATGCGCTGTTCATCGTGACCTATTCCCCCATCCGGGACGAAGGCAAACTCAAGTTCATCGAGACGCATATCTTTGCCGGCAATGGCTACATCATTACTGCGCGCAACGGTCACTCGGCGTCCTACGCCCATGTCCGACAGCGCTGTGAGGCGCGTCCGCTATTGCTTGAGCACGGGGAAGATTTCGTACTCTATGCCATCCTCGATTTCGTGATCGAAAACTACCAGCCGATGGGCGAAGCCATTCACGCGGAAATCGATGAACTGGAGGGCAATGTGTTATGTGGCGTGTTGAATGACTACGACATCCAGAAGCTACATGGCCTGCGTCGTGATGTCTTGCGCTTGCGTCGTTATGTGGCCCCGATGATCGAGATAGGAGAGGAGTTACAGAGGCTGAGCTTCCCGTTTATCGACAAGAACATGCGCCCGTACTTTCGCGATGTGCAGATCCATGTAACGCGGCAGATGGAAGACCTGACGACTCTGGCGGATATTGCCAGCCAGACGATTGAGGTCGGGGTGCTGTTGGAGGCCTCACGCCAGAGCGTGGTGCAACGCAAATTTGCGGCCTGGGCGGCGATCCTGGCCTTCCCGACGGCAGTGGCGGGGATCTACGGGATGAACTTCCAGAACATGCCGGAGTTGAGCTGGCACTACGGGTATTTCGGGGTGCTGGGGTTCATTACGGTGGGTTGTTTGGGGTTGTGGGCGAGTTTCAAGAAGTCGGGGTGGCTGTAGGACAGTGTGCCCACAGTGAAAACCGGTTGCCCCATTCGCGAGCAAGCCCGCTCCCACATGTTGATCGCATTTCAATGTGGGAGCGGCGGTGCGGCGATCCGACTTGCTCGCGATGTTTTCAGCCTTTGACAGCTGTTGGCTTGTGCGCGACAAACCGCATCATCCACTCGGCAACCGTGGTGCCGTGGTGCTCCTGTTCCAGGCTCGCGATACCCTTGGAGTAGACTTGCTCGCCCAGTGCCTGTTGGCGAATCTCCAGCAGGGCACGGGAGTAGTCGTGGATGAATTCCGGATGCCCCTGGAAGCACAACACCTGATCGTTGATGTGATAGGCGGCATACGGGCAGAAATCGCTGGAGGCGATGACCGTGGCGTTCTCCGGTAGCGACGTGACCTGGTCCTGGTGGCTGATCAGCAGCGTCAGTTCTTCGCGCACCGGGTTCATCCATGGCGCCTTGGCGGCCAATTTGTAGTTGTGGGTGCCGACGCCCCAGCCCTGGGTCGCACGCTCACTCTTGCCACCGAGCAGCAACGCCAGCAACTGATGACCGAAGCAGACGCCCAGCAATTTGTCGCCGCGCTCGTAGCGGGTCAACAGATATTTCTTGAGGGTTTCGATCCACGGGTCGGTGCCGAAGGAGTCGGCCTTGCTGCCCGTCACCAGGTAGGCGTCGAACGTCAGGTCGTCGCTTGGGTATTCACCCTGCACCACGTTGTAGACCGTGAAATCGGCGGCAATCGGTTGCTGCGAAAACAGGTGTTTGAACATCTGCCCGTAGCCCTGATATTGGTCAACCAATTCCGGACGCAGGTGGTCGGTTTCCAGAATGCAGATGCGTAACGACATAAAAAATACCTGACACGTGATGGGAATAATGCACACCCCAGAGCCTGCCTTGAAACGCTGTGACAAGGCAAGCCCCGAAATGCATCCTCTCCCCCTTAGAACGCCTCCCCTTTGGCGGCCTTCTCCAGCAGCAAGGCGGGTGGCGCGAACCGCTCGCCATATTGCTTGGCCAGATACTGCGCCCGGGCGACAAAGTCCTGCACGCCGTACTGGTTGATGAACTGCAGCGCACCGCCGGTCCAGGCGGCGAAACCGATACCGAAGATCGAGCCAACGTTGGCATCGGCCGTCGAGGTCAACACGCCCTCCTCCACACAGCGCACGGTTTCGATGGCTTGCACGAACAGCAGGCGATCACGCACGTCCTTGGGCGAAATCTGCCCGTCGGCTTTCTCGAAGCGGGTTTTCAACTCAGGCCACAGGTGTTTCTGGCCGCCCGTCGGATACTCGTAGAAACCTCCACCGCCAGCCTTGCCCGGACGCTTGAACTCATTGAGCAACACGTCAATCACGGTAAATGCCGGGTGCTCTATCAGCGGTTTGCCTTCTGCTTGCAGGTCCTTGGCCGTTTGCAGACGGATATGGCTCATCAGGCTGAGGGACACTTCGTCAGAGATCGCCAGCGGTCCTACCGGCATGCCGGCCTTGCGCGCTTCAGTCTCGATCATCGCCGCGCTCACGCCCTCGCCCAGCATGGCAATGCCTTCGTTGGTGAAGGTGCCGAACACCCGCGAGGTGAAAAAACCGCGGCTGTCGTTGACCACAATCGGGGTTTTCCTGATTTGCAGGACGTAATCGAACCCGCGGGCCAAAGTTTCGTCGCTGGTATTGGCGCCCTTGATGATTTCCACCAGCGGCATTTTTTCCACGGGGCTGAAAAAATGCAGGCCGATGAACTTGCTTTGGTCGGGCACTGCGCACGCCAGCCCACTGATCGGCAAGGTCGAGGTGTTGGAAGCGATCACCGCGTCCGCCCCGACGACCTTCTGCGCCGCCAACGAGACCTTGGCCTTCAATTCTCGATCCTCGAACACGGCCTCGATGATCAGGTCGCAACCGGCCAGGTCAGCATCGTTTTCGCTGGTTTGAATGCGTGAAAGAACGGTATCGCGTTGTTCGAGGCTCATTTGTCCGCGAGCGACTTTCTTGTCCAGTAGCGCCGCCGAATGCGCCTTGCCCTTCTCCGCTGCCGCAAGATTGATGTCCTTGAGCACCACATCGATCCCCGCCGCCGCACTGACAAACGCGATACCGGCGCCCATCATCCCGGCACCGAGCACGCCGACTTTACGAGTGACATACGGTTCAAAGCCTTGAGGCCGCGAGCCGCCGGCATTGATTTCGTTGAGCTGGAACCAGAACGTGCCAATCAGGTTTTTCGAGACCTGGCCGGTGGTCAGTTCGGTGAAGTAGCGGGTTTCGATCAGGTGCGCCGTGTCGAAATCCACCTGCGCCCCCTCGACCGCCGCGCAGAGGATTTTCTCCGGCGCGGGCATCGTGCCCTGGGTTTTGCTGCGCAGGATTGACGGTGCAATCGCCAGCATCTGCGCGACTTTCGGGTTTGACGGTGTGCCGCCCGGAATCTGGTAGCCCTTCACGTCCCAGCGCTGCACCGCCACCGGATTGGCAAGAATCCACGCGCGCGCCTTGGCCAACAGGTCTTCGTGATCGCTCGCCAGCGCATCGATCAATCCCGCCTGCAACGCCTGTTGCGGCCGCAACCTCTTGCCTTCAAGCAGATAAGGCAGGGCTTTTTCCAGGCCGAGCATGCGCACCATGCGCACCACGCCTCCGCCGCCAGGCAGCAGGCCGAGGGTGACTTCCGGCAGGCCGATTTGCACCGACGGGTTGTCCAGCGCCACGCGATGATGACAGGCCAGGCAGATTTCCCAGCCGCCGCCCAATGCGGCGCCATTGATCGCCGCGACCACCGGCTTGCCGAGGGTTTCCAGGGTGCGCAACTGGCCCTTGAGGCTCAGCACCATGTCGTAGAAGGCCTTGGCCTGGGGGTTGCCGACCTTGATCAGTTCGTTGAGGTCGCCGCCTGCGAAGAAAGTCTTCTTGGCCGAGGTGATGATCACACCGGCGATGCTGTCCTTGTCGGCCACCAGGCGCGCAACGCAGTCCGCCATGGCTTCGCGGTACACCGCGTTCATGGTGTTGGCGCTCTGGCCGGGCATGTCGATGGTCAGGACAACGATCTGGTCCTGGCCTTTTTCGTAACGAATGGCTTCGTTCATAACGGGGTTCCTTGAAGTCCGGGCTCAGAGGCGTTCGATGATGGTGGCAATGCCCATGCCGCCGCCGACACACAGGGTCGCGAGACCATAACGCAGGCGTCGGGCTTCCAGCTCATCGAGCAGCGTGCCGAGAATGGCGCAACCGGTGGCGCCCAGCGGGTGGCCCATGGCGATTGAGCCGCCGTTGACATTGACCTTGTCCGGATCCACGGCCATGTCCTTGATGAATTTCAACACCACTGAAGCGAACGCCTCGTTGACCTCGAACAGATCGATGTCTTCGACCCGCAGCCCGGCCTTGGCCAACGCCTTGCGGGTCGCCGGCGCGGGGCCGGTGAGCATGATGGTCGGATCGGTGCTGGTGACTGCCGTGGCGACAATCCGCGCCCGGGGCTGCAAACCCAGCGCCCGGCCCTTGGCTTCAGAGCCGATGAGCATCAGCGCCGCGCCATCGACAATCCCGGAACTGTTGCCGGGGGTGTGCACATGGTTGATCCGCTCGACATGGCTGTAGACCCGCAACGCGGTGGCATCGAAGCCCATCTGCCCCATCATCTCGAAACTTGGCTTGAGCTTGCCCAGGCCTTCCAGGGTCGATTCGGCGCGGATGAACTCATCGTGATCGAGCAGGATGATGCCGTTCTGGTCCTGCACCGGCACCAGCGACTTGTTGAACGAACCGTCGGCCCGCGCCCGCGCAGCCTTTTGCTGGGAATGCAGGGCGTAGGCATCGACGTCCTGACGGCTGAAGCCTTCAAGGGTGGCGATCAGGTCGGCGCCCACACCCTGTGGCGTGAAGTGACTGTGCAGGTTGGTCGCCGGGTCCAGCGCCCAGGCCCCGCCATCGCTGCCCATCGGCACCCGGGACATCGACTCGACACCACCGACCACCACCAGGTCTTCGAAGCCGGAGCGCACTTTCATCGCGCCGAGATTCACAGCCTCCAGTCCCGAAGCACAGAACCGGTTGATCTGTACCCCCGCCACGCTGACATCCCAGTCGGCCACCTGAGCGGCGGTCTTGGCGATGTCGGAACCTTGATCGCCGATCGGTGTCACGCAGCCGAGCACCACGTCATCGACCTGGCTGGTGTCCAGCGCCGTGCGCTGTTGCAGTGCGGTGAGCAAACCGGCAACCAGGTTCACCGGTTTGACGCTGTGCAAGGCGCCATCGGCCTTGCCTTTACCACGGGGCGTGCGTAACGCGTCGAAAATCAATGCTTGGGTCATGACGTCCTCGAACCGCAATGCAGGTGGGTAAATACCGAGTGCCCACTCTTGGCCCGAGCCGCGTTTGATTCAATGACCGCAGCGCTCACAGACGTTGACGCTCACGCTCAGACGGACGGTAGTCAGCTACCATTCAGGACCCCAAGCTGTCTAGCCAACGGGCGCCAAAGAAGCTGGCAATAGGCCTCATGCCTTTTTTAAAGCAAATCGTAACAACACCATACGAAATGGATCTAAACCAAGCGCAGCGCGGGCTCTAAGGTGAACTTGTACGAAGTTGTCGTCGGGTTTTGCCGAGGCGCTCGTCACTACAGGAAGTGCAACGCGCTGCCATCATGGAGCTATGCGGGCAGGCATCAGGAAATAACAAAAAAGGCGGTCAAGCCATGTTCAAACAATCGAAAGTACGTCAAGCCGGGCTCATCCTTTTCGCCACCACGCTGTTGTTGATATTGCCGAATCTGACCAAAGTCATCGGCTAGTCGCGTCTAAAAGATACGGCGTCACAGTTTTTGAATTGCCACTCTCAAAATGTGACTGGCCCGCTACCCGGGCCAGCGTGGCTGTGCCAATCTTGCGGCACTTGCACACGACATGGACGGCGATCACTTGAAAATGCTCATTCTGCTCGGGGCCATGCTGTTCGGCTCGCCCCTGTATGCCGCACAGTTGAACCTGGAACTGGGCGCGAACAGTCGCACCTGGCAGACCGAGCAATTGCTCAAGCATCCTCAGGTTCAAACCATCGACATCAGCAACGACGTTTCCTACAAACGGGACATGAGTTACCGCGCCGTGCCGCTGTCCGCACTGCTGACCGGCATCAAGCCTGAAGACCATCTGCAAGCCGTGGCCCTGGATGGCTTTGCCGCCGAAATGACCGCGGCGCCGTTGCTCAATACCCAGGGGGCACAGGCGTGGCTGGCGATTGAAGACCCGGCCAAACCCTGGCCGCCGCTATCGGAAGGCAAGCCGGGCGCCGGGCCGTTCTATCTGGTCTGGAGCAACCCGCAGGCTGGCAACATCAGCCCCGAACAATGGCCGTTCCAGGTGGCGAGCATCAAACGCCTGGCGCCCGTGGCCGAGCGCTTCCCTGCCCTGCTGCCCGATCCGGCCTTGAAGGCGGATGATCCTGTGAACAAGGGCTTTGCGTTGTTCCAGAAAAATTGCCTGGCCTGCCATCGACTCAATGGCGCCGGGGATGCGCAATTCGGGCCGGACCTGAATATTCCGTACAACCCGACCGAGTACTTCGGCGCGGACTTCCTCAAGCGCTACATTCGCGATCCACAGAGCTTGCGCCAGTGGCCGCAGGCGAAGATGCCCGGGTTCTCGGCCGAGGTGTTGCCGGATGGAGATCTGGGGATGTTGGTGGGGTATTTGCAACATATGGTCGGGCGCAAGGTGAAGCCCTGACACCGAATTCTTTGAGGGAGCGAGCTTGCTCGCTCCCACAGGGTTCTTTGGTATCCCGCCTACTGCTGCTGCACTGAAATCACCGGCGCGGGCGTCGGTGAGACCAGCACCTTGGCGTGCATCTGCTCACACCCTCCGCCCCGGCGCATCCCGCGCACCGGGCAAGCATCCAGGTAATCCAGGCCCACCGCCAGTTTCAGGTGGCGTTCCGGCCGAGCCAGTTCATTGGTCACGTCGAAGCTGTACCAGGCGTCATCCAGCCAGGCTTCGGCCCAGGCGTGACTGGCCAGGTGTTCGCTGTTTTCGCTGTACAGGTAGCCCGACACATATCGAGCCGGAATGCCCAGGCTGCGGGTGCAGGCGAGAAACGCGTGGGTGTGGTCCTGACACACGCCGGCGCGTCCGGCAAAGGCCTGGGCCGCGCTGGTATCCACTTCCGTGGAGCCCGGCGTGTAAGTCATATGCTGGTTGAGGCCATGCATCAGATCGATCAGCGCCGTGCGATCGCGGCGTTGCTTGCACTCCTTCTCGGCGAACGCACGCAGAGCGGCGTCGGCTTCGGTCAAACGGGTAAAGCGCAGAAACGGCAGCGCCGACTGGCTCTCGTGCTCGGCCTCACGCCATTCGTCGATATCGACCTGGCCACGGGCGCCGATGATTATCGCCTCGTGGGGCTCGTCCATGGTCAGCACATGCAGGATGTTGCCGAACGGATCGAGCTGCGCCCGCACCGGACGCGGCAGGTCGAGCTGCCAGCTGAGCACGTGCTGGCGCTCGCTGTCGTGGGGAGTAAGGCGCAGGTACTGGATGCTCGCCCGCACCTTGTCTTCGTAGTGATAGGTGGTCTCGTGGCTAATGGAAAGTCTCATGCGGCCTCCAGATAAGAACTGTGAATCGCGTTACCCAACTGGCGCACCAGCGGGATGAACTCGGTCAGCCAGGCGTGCAGGCCTTCTTCGAGAATTTCATGGATGCCGGTGTAGCGCAGGCGTGCGTCCATTTCTGCCGCCAGGCGTTGTGCGGGGCGACCGTTGGCCCCCGGCAATTGCGCGAGGATCTGGTCGATTTCTTCGGTGCAGGCGCGCAGGGATCGCGGCACATCGGCCCGCAGCAACAGCAACTCGGCGACATGCCGGGCGCCGGGAGCGTCGCGGTAGATTTCCGTATAGGCCTCGAACGACGACAAAGCCCGCAGCAACGCGCTCCATTGGTAATACGCGTGAGCGGTGCCATCGCTGACCGCTTCGGCCTGGTCGCCGGCCATTTCGTAGCGGGCATCGAGCAGGCGCAAGGTGTTGTCCGCCCGTTCGATAAAGGTCCCCAGGCGAATGAAGCGAAACGCATCGTTACGCATGATGGTGCCGTAGGACGCGCCCCGGAACAGGTGGGAACGCTCCTTGATCCACTCGCAGAAACGGCTCATGCCGTAGCGACTGAGGCCCTGTTCGGCGATGCCGCGAATTTCCAGCCAGGTGGCGTTGATGTTTTCCCACATGTCGGCGGTGATACGCCCACGCACCGCATGGGCGCTGGCCCGTGCGGCACCGAGACAGCTGTAGATGCTCGCCGGGTTGGCCGCATCCAGGGCGAAAAAATGCAGCAGCCGTTCGGCATGCAGCTCACCATGGCGCTCCAGGTAATCGTCCAGGGTGCCGGTGATCAACAGCGGCATGGCCAGTTCGTGCAAACCGTCGCCACGTCCGTCCTGCGGCATCAGCGACAGCGAATAGCTGATGTCGAGCATCCGTGCGAGGTTTTCCGCCCGCTCCAGGTAACGCGACATCCAATACAGATCCGAGGCAGTTCTACTTAACATGACAGGCTTCCTTTAATCCTCGACCACCCAGGTGTCCTTGGTTCCGCCGCCCTGGGAGGAGTTGACCACCAGGGAGCCTTCGCGCAGGGCAACACGGGTCAAGCCGCCGGGCACGACCCGGGTTTCACGACCCGACAGGACAAACGGCCGCAAGTCGATATGGCGTGGCGCAATGCCGTTTTCGACAAAGGTCGGACAGGTCGACAGCGACAGCGTCGGTTGCGCGATATAGGCATGGGGCTTGGCGATGATCCGCGCGCGGAAGGCTTCGATTTCCGCTGCCGTCGCCGCCGGCCCCACCAGCATTCCGTACCCGCCGGAGCCTTGGGTTTCCTTGACCACCAGTTCTGGAAGATTGGCCAGTACGTGGGAAAGCTCAGACGGATTACGGCATTGCCACGTAGGAACGTTCTTCAGGATCGGTTCTTCGTCCAGGTAGAAACGGATCATGTCGGTAACGAACGGATACACCGACTTGTCGTCCGCTACCCCCGTGCCGATGGCATTAGCCAGCACCACGTTGCCGGAACGGTAGGACGACAGCAGCCCCGGCACGCCGAGCATCGATTCCGGGTTGAACGCCAGAGGATCGAGGAACGCATCGTCGAGTCGACGATAAATCACGTCGACCGCTTTCGGCCCGTCGGTGGTCCGCATGTAGACTTTGTCGTCACGCACGAACAGGTCCGCGCCCTCCACCAGTTCCACGCCCATTTCCCGCGCCAGGAACGCATGTTCGAAGAACGCACTGTTGAAGCGCCCCGGCGTCAGCACCACCACGCTCGGGTTATCGATCGGGCTTGAGCTTTTCAGGGTGTCGAGCAGCAGGTTCGGGTAGTGGTCGATGGGGGCGATGCGTTGCGCCGCGAACAGCTCGGGGAACAGGCGCATCATCATCTTGCGGTCTTCGAGCATGTAGCTGACGCCGCTCGGTGTTCGCAGATTGTCTTCGAGCACGTAGTAGGTGCCGTCGCCGTCGCGCACAAGGTCGACGCCGGAGATGTGCGAGTAGATATCGCGGTGCAGATCCAGCCCTTGCATCGCCAACTGGTACTGCTCGTTGGCCAGCACCTGCTCGGCCGGAATGATGCCGGCCTTGATAATGCGCTGCTCGTGGTAGAGATCGGCGAGGAACATGTTCAACGCCTTGACCCGCTGGACGCAACCGCGTTCGACAATCCGCCATTCGCTGGCGGGGATGCTGCGGGGGATGGTGTCGAAGGGGATCAGGCGTTCTGTGCCCTGCTCGTCCCCGTAGAGCGTGAAAGTAATCCCGGCGCGATGAAACAGCAGATCGGCCTCGCGTCGCCGTTGTGCCAGAAGCTCGTCAGGCGTCTCGGCCAGCCAACGGGCAAACTCCCGATAATGCGGGCGGACCTGGCCGCCGGCATCGTACATCTCATCAAAATAGGTGCGGATCATGCCGTACTCCTTGTCACTCGGACGTCCAGACCTTCGCAAGGCCCGTGCCAGCGGCATAAACGCTTAGATTTCAATCGGTTGGATAATCAACGCGCACGCACCGCACCAATCCTGTGCGGTAAATGCCCCAACCTGATCGCCCCCGCTTCATTGCAAGGCGTGGTGGTCGCCTATCACCAGCATAGCCAGAGTTGATTTCACTGCCCGACAACGGGTGCGGATAATCCAGGCATTCGCTGAAAAGCTCACCGGACTTCCCTTTTAGCCGCCTGCCCTGGCGGCTTTTTTTTGCAGGTGTCCAACGCCCGCAAATGAAAACGGCCAACCCGAAGGTCAGCCGTCATTTCTGGTTGTCACTGTTCATAAGGTTATGCGAGTCGCCCTCGTACCTCCTGTTTCACACCCCAGCCTTCGATGATGCCGCCCAGAGGCTCGACCACTGCTTCGAAACCCTGTTCGAAGTCGCCGATATCGTCGTAGGTGGCATACATGACCTTGCACAACTCCAGCGCCCAGGCGCCGTCGTCGCGCACACTGACTTGAGCATCCAGGGATTCACCACGGTGGAAATGACCTGCCGCCCTGCGTGCCCGCTCCTCGTCCGGGAAAATGGCGTAGAACTCGATGGGGTGAAACCGTGAAAAGTCAAAACCGCCTTCTTTCATGCGGCGCAGCACGCTGCTGCTGATGTCTTCTTGATAGGCTGTGCTCATGAAACGTCCTCCTCAAAACGATGGATAGACTTTCCGTACTCCCTCGCCCGCAACCGAACAGCGCGAGCGACGGCAACCGATGTGCCGGCGGGAAACAAGCATGGAGCTGACAAGACCAGACCTTAGCGATTCATTCGCTGATCTCGCTTGCAGAGTAGCCTCAAGATAGAGCCTCTGCCAAGGTCTGGATGTGAATGCGACAGGTGTCGTTCAGATTGGAGTAATGCCGAGTATTTGAATGCTGTTCTGGGACTTGAGCTCTTTGACGCACGCATCGGCGGTCCGCCCTTCCAGATCGTTCAGATCCAGTTCGGCGGCGACAGGAAGCAACCGGGCCTTGATGAGCTTGGCGGCGCGCTCGTAGTCCGGGCGCTCGGTGCACTCAAAGACTTCGTTGATGGTTTCGCCATGGTCATCCACGAAAGTGACTCTCCACTTTTGCATTGGTGCCTCCTCGATAAAACCCATGGATGGGCTTACATCTATCTCGACCTTGATAGCTGGCTAATTGTTCCGCCGCAATTCAGTGTGGGAGCGGGCTTGCCCGCTCCCACAGGGTTGGTGCGTGGACTGAAAGATCAGTCGTTGCTTGGCTTGTTCACTGCCTGCAACACGTATTGCGGCAAGGCGAAGGCGCCGATGTGGATTTCAGGATTGTAGTAGCGGGTGACGATGCCGCTGCCCGTGAAGCGCTGTTGCAGGGTTTCGCGGGACAACTTGCGATAAGCGGTATTGGTGGCGCCCCAGGCGAAGGTCATCGAGCCACCGATGTAGGTCGGCACGGCGGCCTGGTAGAAGTGCCAGTCCGGGAACAGGCTGCGCAGGCGGCCGGCGGTGGTCTTCACTTCTTCGATCTGCATGAACGGCGTGCCGTTCTGGGTCACCAGAATGCCGCCTTCGTTCAGGCAACGGTGGCAGGCCTGGTAGAAGTTTTCCGAAAACAGCACTTCACCCGGTCCGATCGGGTCGGTGGAGTCGGAAATGATCACGTCGAACTTTTCAGTGGTGGTGGCGACGAAACGCATGCCGTCGTCGATCACCAGGTTCAGGCGTGGATCATCGAATGCGCCCTTGGAGTGGTTCGGCAGGAATTCCTTGCACATGTCGACCACGGTGCCGTCGATCTCGACCATGGTGATGTGTTCGACGCCGCGGTGCTTGGCCACTTCACGCAACATGCCGCCGTCACCGCCGCCGATGATCAGCACGCGTTTGGCGGTGCCATGGGCGAGGATCGGCACGTGGGTGAGCATTTCGTGGTAGATGAATTCGTCGGCTTCGGTGGTCTGGATTACGCCATCCAGTGCCATGACCCGGCCCATGCGCGGGTTCTCGAAGATCACCAGGTGCTGGTGGTCGGTGCGCACTTCGTGCAGCAGTTTTTCCATGCGAAAACGCTGGCCGTAGCCTTCGTAAAGGGTTTCCAGGTAGTCGCTGGTCGGGGTGTTGCTCATGGGAAGTGCTCCGATGAATGCGGGTGGCAACGGACGGTTACCCGCCCATGATGGCCATTCGTTCGTCTCGAATGACCGGGAAAGGCGCGCATTCTACGTCGCGGAACATGACAGGTCGAACCTCAGTTCGATCAGCATTCCACAATCCTGTGGGAGCGTGGCTTGCCCGCGATAAAATCACCGCGGTGCATCCGACAGACCAAGGCGTCTGCATCGCGGGCAAGCCACGCTCCCACAGGTTCAGTGTCGCCTGTTCAGAGTTTGACGTTGCCCCGCGGTCCGGCAATGGCCCAGATGATCAGTCCCAGCACCGGCAACAGCGCGATCAGCAGTACCCAGAGGATTTTCATCCCGGTCTCGACGCTACTTTTGAAGACATTGATGATTGCCCAGATATCCAGGACAAAAATGATCAAGGCAACCAGGCTGTTGAACGTGGAACCCATGGTGACGCTCCCAAAGAGTGAAATGCCCCCTCAGGATAGACGGTCGCCACGAGGATTCCTTTTTATTGACAGTGTCTGGATCAGACGTGGATCGCCACTTTCAGGGCTTCCAGGGAGGGCGCGGCTGCGATGCCGACTTCGGCGCACAATTCCAGCACACGTGGCAGGTCATTGCCGTAGACCAGGACCACCTGCAACTCGTCATCGAGCAACTGGCTGAAGTTCATCAGCGTGTAGCCACCGTTTTCCTTGTTCATGCTGCTCATCTGCACCTGGATGCGGTTGAGCGCGGTCAGGGCTTCGGTCTTGGCCAGTTGCTTGGGCTTGAGATTGAACTCCACACCCGGGCCGAACGAGGCGACGATCTGCGCGAACAGGTCCATGTAGGTGTCAGCCTGGAACAGTACCGTTTCCGGCAGGCTGCCGACCACCACCCACTCACCCAGCGGGATCGGGAAGGTTTCGTCGTAGTTGATGTCCGGATTGGCCGTCAGGAAAGCCTCGGGATCGGCGTAGGCCTGGGCCGCTTCGTCCGCGACCTTGAGGATTTCGTCTTCGCCCATGCACCCGGAGCTGATTTTGCTGATGAGTTCGACGAGTGCGGCTTTCATGGGGAGGATCCTGTAGCGAGGTGAATTTTGAGGGCGCGAAGGATAGCGCATTAATGAGTGAAATGCGGACCTGTGGCGATGCAATCCCTCGCCACACTCCCCCTCTCCACAGGGCTCAACGTCAACCCAGCAGTTTTTCCAGCTGCGCAACCGTATCGGAAGCACCCATGGTTTTAGCCGCTTCCAGCGCGGTGATGCCATTGGCGTCCTTGGCTTTCGGGTCGGCGCCCTTGCTGATCAGGTAGTCGACCACTTCGACGCGGTTGAACATCGCCGCCATCATCAGCGCCGTGCGGCCATCGAAGGACGAACCTTCAATCTGGGCACCGCCATCGACCAAGACCTTGATCACCGCCAGGTCGCCCTTGAAGGCGGCGCCGGCAATCGGGCTCTGGCCGTTGTCGTTGCGGATCTCCGGGTCGGCCTTGTGCTCCAGCAGGACTTTTACCGTGTCCACATGACCGTGATACGCGGCCAGCATCAGCAAGGTATCGCCCTTGTGGTTACGCAGGTTCGGCGGCAAACCCTTGGTCAGCAGCGCGGCCATCATCGCCGCATCGCCCTCCCGTGCCTTGTTGAATACCTGTTCGGTGAATTCAGCGGCTTCTTCGGGGGTCATCTGGCGGCTTTTGTCTGACATTGGGCACTCCCTTTTCTGTCATTCGTAAAAGCCGACAGTTTCCCGAGCGCCCCCGGCACTGTCACTTGTTTTTTCTCATGGGCCGCCATAGCCAGATTCAATAGCGGTACTTGCCGCCGTGAATATCGGACAACAACTGCTCCGTGACCTGCACGTAAGTCTGCGTCCCCGGCAGCCAGGCATAAATCGGGTCATCGCCGGTTTTAGCCGGATCGAAGGCCTCGTCCTTAAGTCGGGTCTTTTGATATTTGAAAGTCCCGGTGGTTTCCATTTTCACTTTCACCCGCAGGAACAATGGCACCGCATAGGCCGGCATTTGCTCGCGGGCGAAGGCCAGCAGCTCACCGAAGTCCAGGGTTGCCAGGGATTCGGCAGGAGTGATCGCCGCCATCCCGGCCCGGCCATTGGTGTTGCGGATTTCCACGCCATAGGCCACGGCTTCGGAAATCAGCGGGTGTTGCAGGAGGATGTTTTCAACCTCCGTGGTCGAGACGTTTTCGCCTTTCCAGCGGTAGGTGTCGCCCAGGCGGTCGACAAACTGCGCATGCCCGAAGCCGATGTTGCGCAACAGGTCGCCGGTGTTGAAGTAGCGGTCACCCTTTTCGAACACATCCTCAAGCACGACCTTGGCGGTTTTCTGCGGATCGGTGTAGCCGTCCAGGGGCGCCTTGTCGTCGATTTTTGCCAGCAACAACCCCTGCTCGCCCTTGGCAACCTTGCGCATCAGGCCATTGGCCTGACGTATCGGCGCGCCGCTGTCATGGTCATACGCGACCAGTTCCCAGGACATCAGGGAAAAACCGATGGTGTTATCAAAATTGAGAATGTTGGTGAAACCGATGTTGCCGTCGCTGGCGGCGTACAGCTCGCAGATGTGATTGACCGCAAAGCGGGTCTTGAACTCGTTCCAGGCACCGGGACGCAAGCCGTTTCCGATCATTTTCTTCACATCGTGCCGGCTGTCGTCGGCGCTGGGCGGTTGATCGACCAGGTAGCGGCACAATTCGCCGACATAACCGATGGTGGTTGCCCGGTACTTGCGCGCGTCGTTCCAGAACTGACTGGCGCTGAATTTGCGACGGATGGCGAACCCGCTGGCACCACTGACGGCCGAACCCCAGCACACGCAAAGGCCCGTGGCGTGGTACAGCGGCAAGGTGCAATAGACGACATCCTCGGGGCGCATGTCCAGGGCGATCATGCCGAAGCTCGCCGAGCTGCGCATCCAGCGTCCGTGCTTGAACACGCCAGCCTTGGGCAGCCCCGTGGTGCCCGAGGTGTAGATATAAAAACAGGGATCGTCGAAGAAAATCTGCCGGCTGCTGGCCGGGTTGTCGCTGGCGTCGTCGAGACTGGCGGTCATCAGGTTGACGAAACCTTCAGGCGCGATACCCGGTTGGCGCGAGGTGTCCTGATCGGCGACGAACCAGGTTCGGTCAGCCTTGATCGACACCCGGTCACGCACCGCCAGGTACGCCGGGACCAGTTCCTCGCCGACAATGATCGCCACCGGCGCCACCAGATTCACACTGTGCACCAGGGTATCGCGGGTCTGCGAGGTATTGAGCAGCGCACTGATCGCGCCGACCTTGGCCACCGCCAGAATCGTCACCAGCAGTTCCGGGCGGTTCTCGATGAAGACCGCCACCACATCACCCTTGCCGATGCCTTGGCCGATCAGGTGATGGGCGATTCGATTGGCCCATTGGTTGACTTCGGAGTAACTGAGCGTTACGTCGCCTTGCAACAGCGCCGGGCCATCCGGGTTGCGCAACGTGGCTTGCTCGAAACTCCAGCCCAAACCACACGCTTGGGCCGGGTCCTTGACGTTGGCCGCCTTCATGCCCTTTACCACCCGGGGGATGGCCTTGGCGATGGAAGGCAGCTTGCGGAGCATCATGCTCCAGGTAATCGTGTCGTTCGACGTGCGGCTCATGATGCTCCCGTTCGATCTTTTTATTGTCGGGCTGCGATGACTGAGCCCGAAAATACGTCAACGGTTCTTGAGCTGTACACGCGGTTTTTGAAATGTTTTGTATCTGCGATCTTGATCCGCGATTGATCCGGGCCAATCGTGAACCCCCGCACACACAATGGTTCCATCGAAGTGCCGAACGACCTCGCAAAATGCAGGATGCACGATGGCCGTTCATGCAGAATGCACGAAAGCAAAAATCACCAAAGATACCAACTTGCTGTTTTATAAGATTATTTACAAACAACCAAGGCTGGCACAATCACTGCAACCCTCTCCGTATGCTTGCCATTCAAGAGCCAACGGAGCTGAAAGACATGAACCTGATTCAGGAAAAATTTTCGTCCCTGTTCGCCAACTTCGAAGTCACCACCCAGGACCGCCCCGACGGTGGGATCCTGCTGACCCTGAGCGGCGGCGAAGGCAAAGTGTTCAAGCGCTCGATTTCCTACCAGCAATTGCACAATGGCGATCAACTGTCGTGGGTCATCAGCGCGATTCGCCGCGACCTCGCCGAACAAGCCAGTGAACTGCCGCAGATTTCCATGCTGCAGAGCCAGCAACGGTTTGCCTTGCCGACTTATCACTCGCTGTAAAACGGTAAATAAAACTGTGGGAGCGGGCTTGCTCGCGAAAGCGGAGTGTCATTCAACGTTGATGTTGACTGACATACCGCTTTCGCGAGCAAGCCCGCTCCCACAGGTTTTGTGGCGTTTAGAAACTAGCGGGATTTATCCGCGCAAAGCTGTCCACGGTGACATGCCCCGCCAGTTCGCCGCCCTCACGGGCCAGCCCGCATGTGGACATGCCTGCTGCGCGCGCGGCATCCAGTTCCTCGACGATGTCCGACAGAAACAGAATCTTCCCCGCCTCAAGGTTGATCGCCTGGGTGATGTTGACGTAGGACTGCGCCTCGCGCTTTGGCCCCGAAGTCGTATCGAAATAACCGCTGAACAGCGGCGTCAGATCCCCCGCCTCCGAGCAGCCGAAAATCAGCCGCTGGGCCTGGATCGAACCGGACGAATAAACAAACAGTTGAAAGCCGTCCCGATGCCAGCGCTTGAGCGCGTCAACGGCGTCCGGGTACACGTGCCCCTTCAGTTGCCCGGTCTGATAGCCCTGTTCCCAGACCATGCCCTGCAACGCTTTCAACGGCGTGGCCTTGCGGTCTTCAGCGATCCAGCCCAACAGGATCTCGATGACCCGCTCGACGTCGGCGTCCGGTTCGTTGCTGTCGTGGCGCACGGCAGCCAGTTGCTCCGCCACATCGGCGCGTTCGGCGTGCTGACGGACAAACGCCGGCAAGTGTTTGGCGGCATAGGGGAACAGCACGTCGAACACAAAACTCACCGCGCTGGTGGTGCCTTCGATGTCGGTGAGAATCGCTTTGATCGGCATCGACTCAGTCCTCCAGTCGCGGGAATTGGCTGGCAATGTCTTCGCCGGTGAAATTGGCCACCCAGCCTTCCGGGTTGTTGAACAGACGGATCGCGACGAAATGCGGATGTTCGCCCATGTCGAACCAGTGCCTGGTGCCGGCCGGCACCGAGATCAGGTCGTTTTTCTCGCACAGCACCGCGTAGACGTAATCGTCGATGTGCAGGGTAAACAGGCCACGACCGGCGACGAAAAATCGTACTTCGTCTTCGCCATGGCGGTGTTCGTTGAGGAACTTGGCGCGCAATTCGGCTTTTTGCGGGTGATCGCTGTTGAGGCTGATCACGTCGACAGTGACGTAACCGCGCTCGGTCATCAGTTGGTCGATCTGCTCCCGGTAGGCGGCGATCACTTCTTCCTGACTGGCACCCGGCTGGATTTTCGCCGCCGCTTGCCAGCGGTCGAAACGTACGCCCTGCTCGGCCAGGGTCGAGACGATGTCTTCGAAATGGGTCAGCACCTTGTTGGGAATTTCAGGGCTGGAGACGTGATAGACGGACAGGCTGCTCATCAGGGCAACTCCTTAACGGTTCATGCTTTAAAGAGCGAGCGCACCTTCAACTCGCACTCGAACAAAAATTCAAAGGCCTCGATCTGCCGCAGGGCATCGCTCATGCGCGCGCCCCAGGTGTACAGGCCGTGGCCACGGATCAGGTAGCCGACGCAATCGGGATGGGCGTCGAGCCAAGGCTGCACCTTGGCGGCCAGGCGCGCAATGTCCTGGTCGTTGTCGAAAATCGGCACCCGCACCCGGGATTCGTGGGTCGTCACACCGCTGAAGGCCTTTTGCAGTTCGTAGTCTTCGAACTCGATGAAGTCTTGCGGCGTCAGGCGTGACAGCACGGTGGCGTTCACCGAGTGGGTGTGCAGCACGGCACCGATCTCCGGGCGCCAGTTGTAGAGTTGGGTGTGCAACAGGGTTTCGGCGGACGGTTTCTTGCCCGGCTCCAGGCTGTTGCCCGACAGGTCAGTGGCCAGCACATCGTCCATACCCAGTTGCCCCTTGTGCTTGCCGGAGACGGTCAGCAAGGCTTCGGTCGGCGACAGGCGGGTCGAGTAGTTGCTGCTGGTGGCCGGCGACCAGCCGCGGCCATACAGAAAACGCCCGGCGTCGATGATTTCCTGGGCGAGTTGTTCACGGGTAAGGCTCATGGCCTGTCCTCTTGCATACGAGTGGCAATGATAACGGCAGCCGCGACGGCTGCGAGACTGGCAATACTAAAGGTCCATTCCGCGCCGAGGGCATTCCAGCTGTAGCCGGAATACAAAGCGCCCAACGCACCGCCAGTGCCGGCCAATGCGGCATACAGCGCCTGGCCCTGGCCTTGCTGGCGCGCCCCGAAGCTACGTTGCACGAATGAAATGGCAGCGGCGTGAAAGCTGCCGAATGTCGCCGCGTGCAATACCTGGGCAAACAACAGCACCCAGAGAAACTCCGCCAGCGAACCCAGCAACAGCCAACGCAACGCCGCCAGCAGAAAACTCGCCATCAGCACCCGACGCAGGGAAAACCGCGCGAGGATCTTGCTCATGGCCAAAAACATCAACACTTCGGCCACCACGCCAACGGCCCAGAGCATGCCGATCACGCCCCGGCTGTAACCCAGGTGCTCAAGATGCAGCGTCAAGAACGTGTAATACGGCCCGTGGCTCATCTGCATCAGCGCCACGCAGCCGTAAAACGCCAAAACGCCGGGGCTGCGCAGTTGCTTGAGGAATCCTTCCCCCGTCACCCGGTTGCCCGGCGCCGGTTGGGCATTGGGCACCCACAGGCTGCTAAGCACGATGCCGGCCATGATCAGCACCAGCGCCGCCGGGTAGATGTCCAGGCTCAGCCATTCGAACAAGCGGCCCAGCGCGACCACGGTGATGATGAATCCGATGGAGCCCCACAGGCGAATCTGGCTGTAGCGCGAGGTCTGCCCCTGCAAGTGCGCCAGGGTGATGACTTCGAACTGCGGCAACACCGCGTGCCAGAAGAACGCATGCAAGGCCATGACCATCGCCAGCCAGGCGTAAGTCTTGCTGACGAAAATCAGCGAAAAGGTCAGCATCGTGCACACAGCGCCGAAGCGCACGATGGTCAGTCGCCGACCGGTGTAGTCGCCCAGCCAGCCCCAGATGTTCGGTGCCACGCAGCGCATCAGCATCGGGATCGCCACCAGCTCGCCAATGCGCGCGGCGCTGAAACCCAGGTGATCGAAGTACAGCGCCAGGAACGGCGCTGTCGAACCGAGCAAGGCGAAATAGAACAGATAGAAACTGGAGAGCCGCCAGTACGGGAGCGCCGCAGTCGCCATCAGACGGCTGCGACCATGATGTCAGCCATTTACAGCTGACCCAGCACCGGCGTGCTCACGCGCACATCGGCGTTCTGCCCACGGTGGCGCAGCAGGTGATCCATCAGCACGATGGCCATCATCGCCTCGGCAATCGGCGTGGCGCGGATACCGACGCACGGGTCGTGACGGCCCTTGGTGATCACTTCCACCGGGTTGCCATGGATGTCGATGGAACGGCCCGGCGTGGTGATGCTCGACGTCGGCTTCAGCGCCAGGTGCGCAACGATGGGCTGACCGGAGGAAATACCGCCGAGAATGCCGCCCGCGTTGTTGCTGAGAAAACCTTCCGGGGTCATTTCATCGCGGTGCTCGGTGCCGCGCTGGGCGACGCTGGCAAAGCCGGCGCCGATTTCCACGCCCTTGACCGCGTTGATGCTCATCAGCGCATGGGCCAGTTCGGCGTCGAGGCGGTCGAAGATCGGCTCGCCCAGGCCCGGCATCACACCCTCGGCCACCACGGTGATTTTCGCGCCGACCGAATCCTGGTCGCGGCGCAACTGGTCCATGTAGGCCTCCAGTTCCGGCACCTTGTCCGGGTCCGGGCTGAAGAAGGCGTTCTGCTCGACCGATTCCCAGGTCTTGAACGGGATTTCAATCGGCCCCAGCTGGCTCATGTAGCCACGAATGACGATGCCCTGGCTGGCCAGGTATTTTTTCGCAATCGCGCCTGCAGCCACGCGCATGGCGGTTTCCCGGGCCGAGCTGCGACCGCCGCCGCGATAATCGCGCTCGCCGTACTTGTGGTGGTAGGTGTAGTCGGCATGGGCCGGACGGAACAGGTCCTTGATCGCCGAGTAGTCCTTGGACTTCTGGTCGGTGTTGCGGATCAGCAGGCCGATCGGGCAGCCAGTGGTGCGGCCTTCGAACACACCGGAGAGGATTTCGACTTCGTCGGCTTCCTGGCGCTGGGTGGTATGGCGGCTGGTGCCGGGCTTGCGGCGGTCCAGGTCACGCTGCAGATCCTCAAGGGATATCTCCAGCCCCGGCGGGCAGCCATCGACAATGGCGACCAACGCCGGGCCATGGCTTTCGCCCGCGGTGGTGACAGTGAACAGCTTGCCGTAGGTATTGCCGGACATGCAGGACGCTCCGTGAAATGAACCTGAATACGTAATGCGCGCCAGTATACGCAGGCTACCCAAGTAGTTCATCCTCGAACCTTATGGGTGCCTGTGAGTCCAACCGGCATCTTCTTGATGATGGCGCGATGATGCTGCGAGTTCTAGCCTTGAGCCTTACCCTGATTTCCGGCTTCGCCCAGGCGACTGTCCTGCAACGACCGATCACATTGGATACGGGCACCGGCGAGCTTTTCGGCTCGCTGTTGCTGCCAAAATCCGACAATCGAGTGCCGGTTGTGCTGATCATTTCCGGTTCCGGCCCTACGGACCGTGACGGAAACAACACCGACGGCGGGCGCAATGACAGCCTCAAGCGCCTGGCCTGGGTGCTGGCCAAACACAACATCGCCAGCGTGCGTTACGACAAGCGTGGCGTGGCCGCGAGCCTGGCGGCGACCCCGGATGAACGCAACCTGACGGTGGAAGCCTACGTGGCCGACGCACAGGCCTGGGGTCGCAAGCTCAAGACCGATCCGCGTTTCGGCCAACTGATCGTGCTGGGTCACAGCGAAGGCGCCTTGATCGCCAGCCTCGCTGCGCCGGATATCGATGCCGACGCGGTGATTTCTATCTCCGGCAGCGCAAGGCCGGTGGATCAGGTCATTCGCGAGCAACTGGGCAATCGCCTGCCGCCACCGCTGATGCTGCGCAGCAATGAATTGCTCGACAGCCTCAAGGCCGGGAAACCCGACGACAATGTGCCGCCACCCTTGCAGGCGATTTTCCGCCCGAGTGTGCAGCCTTACCTGATTTCCCTGTTCCGCCAGGACCCGGCCACGGCGTTTGCCAAGCTGAAGATGCCGGCGCTGATCATCCAGGGCAGCAACGACATCCAGGTCGGCGTCAATGACGCAAGGTTGCTCAAGGCGGCCAAACCGGACGCCGAACTGGCGCTGATCGAGGGCATGAACCACGTCATGCGCATCGTGCCCAACGACGTCAAACGCCAAATGGCCTCCTATAAGGACCCGCAGTTGCCCCTGGCGGCGGAACTGGGCACGCGAATCCTCGGTTTTATTGACGGACTTCGCGCCAGTTAACCTCCAGTCTTGAAAAAAACGGCCGATAAGCCTTTGTCGCCAACACATTGGTTGGCGACAAGCTGAGCTTGGACAGGATCTCGCCGTTATGACTGACACCCAGACTTCACCCGACACCAGCGCTGAAAAAGACGCACCGCCAGCGGTCGAGCTGCCCTGGGCGGACGTCCACGCCGAGCACCACAAGATGCTCCGTCTGGCGCCGCTGCAGACTGACCGCAACACCGGCGGGCGCCCATTGCGCTTTGTCGAATTAGGCTATGCCGAACGCAACGACAAAGCGCACAGCCTGATGCGCATGAGCATCACCCTGCCCGGCCAGCGCGTGCGCAAGGAACAGAATCATCTGGATGTGTGGGTCGATCACGCCGAAAAACGCGTGCATTTCGGACCGGAAAGCGGCTTGCAGGTCGAACCGCTGAACCGTGGCATCGGCCGATTCATGGCGGCCCAAGGCATCAACTGGGCGAAGAAGCGCTGGCCGACCTACACCGTCGACGGCTTTGACCTGAACAACAAGGATGCACTGAACGAAGACACTCGCCTGCGCCGCGATCATTTTTTGCGCGTTCACGGTTTCGACGTGGCGTATGCCGATGCCCAGCATTTGAAAGGCAGCGTCAAGCCGGTCAAGGTCGGCGACCTCTCTGGCGACTGGAACAGTGAAAAACTGCAGGTCGTGGAGATTCTCGAGGCGGCGCAGATGCTCCAGCAAGCCGAGCAGAACCTGGCCGAGCAGGAAGTCAAACTCAAGAAACACGAAGAGAAAGTCAGCAAGTACAAACGCGAAGACGCCGGGCTGCGATTCACCATCACCTGCCTGGTGGCGTTTGCGGTGTTTCAGGCGGGATTGTTGATCTGGATTGCCACGCACCGGTAAAGGTTCAAGACCGCGGTGCCGCCATTCGCGAGCAAGCCCGCTCCCACACTCGATTGTTATCGATAAAAGATTTGTAGTCAGACACAAATCCTATGTGGGAGCGGGCTTGCTCGCGAAGCTTTTGGAAGTCAGACGCGGGAAGCAAACAACGCCTGATGCTCACGGCATTGCTGCGCGCTCAGCATGAACACACCATGGCCGCCACGCTCGAACTCCAGCCAGGCGAAGTCGACTTCCGGGTACAACGCCTCGACGTGCACCTGGCTGTTGCCCACTTCGACAATCAGCAAGCCCTTCTCGGTCAGATGATCCGCCGCCTCGGCGAGCATGCGTCGCACCAGGTTCAAACCGTCATCACCGCAGGCCAGGCCCAGTTCCGGTTCGTGCTGGTATTCGTCCGGCATGTCGGCGAAATCTTCCGCATCAACGTAGGGCGGGTTCGACACGATCAGGTCGAAACGCTGACCCGGCAAACCCTCGAAACCGTCGCCCTGCACCGTGTACACGCGCTCATCGACGCCATGGCGCTCGATGTTCTGATTGGCCACTTCCAGTGCTTCGAACGACAGGTCCGCCAACACCACCTCGGCATGCTGGAACTCGTAGGCGCAGGCGATGCCGATGCAACCGGAACCGGTGCAAAGGTCGAGAATCCGCGCAGGCTCGGTGGCCAGCCACGGGGTAAACCGGTTTTCGATCAACTCGCCGATAGGTGAACGCGGGATTAGCACACGCTCATCGACGATGAACGACATGCCGCAGAACCAGGCCTCGCCCAGCAGGTACGCCGTAGGCACCCGCTCCTCGATGCGACGCTTGAGCAAGAGCTGCAGGTGAACCACTTCGTCCTCTTCCAGATTGCAGTCGAGATAGCTGTCGGCGATTTCCCACGGCAGGTGCAGCGCGCCCAACACCAATTGCCGGGCTTCGTCCCAGGCGTTGTCAGTACCATGGCCGAAAAACAGATCCTCCCCATGGAAGCGGCTGACGGCCCAACGGATATGGTCACGCAGGGTACGAAGGCGGGAAGTGATCACGACGGCAAACTCCAGAAAAATCGACGGGAGATTCTACCAGTCAAACGACGTCACGACGACGCGGGAAACTACCGATTCAAATGTAGGAGTTATCCATTTTTTCGCCAGGCTCTTGAACAAAACGTGACTATTGACAAGGCTACAGGCCAGCAACGACGGCACCTACGATCGTAGCGATTCACAGAACCGCTCAGCCAGAGGACAATGGCGCAAAAGCCCCACTCCAAGGAGCCCCAGAATGTCTGTTCCAAAAACGATGTTTCAACTCAGCGGCCGCGGTTATGCAGCGGCCAATCTGAGCCATGCCACCCTGGTCATCATCGATGCCCAGAAAGAATACCTCAGCGGTCCCCTGGCCCTGAGCGGCATAGATGAAGCTGTCGCGAACATCAAGCAGTTGCTCGAGGCTGCCCGCGCCGCCGGCCGGCCGATCGTGCATGTCCGCCACCTCGGTACGCTCGGCGGGCTGTTCAACCCCCAGGGCGTAGGTGGTGAGTTCATTCCGGGCCTGGAGCCACAGAGCGATGAAACCGTCATCGGCAAATTGTTGCCAAGCGCGTTTCACGGCACCGAACTGGCAAAACGCCTGGAAGACCTTGGCGCCCTTGACCTGATCGTCTGCGGCTTCATGAGTCACTCCAGCGTCAGCACCACAGTGCGCGCCGCCAAGAACCTGGGCTTTCGCTGCACCCTGGTGGAAGACGCCTGCGCCACCCGCGACCTGCCCTACAAGGGCGGCGTGCTGAGTGCCGCACACGTCCATCAGACGGAAATGGCGATCATGGGCGACAACTTCGCCACCCTCGCGCTGACCCGTGAGCTGATCTGATCGACGCTCAATGAGCGGCCTGGAACGCCGCTCATCCGCAAAAGCCTCCCATTTGCCGTAATTGTCTTAGCCTCAGGAACATCCCGGTCAACTCCCGGTCGAAGGGCCGATACCCATTGAGGAAGGTCGGAATGAAGTTATCCGATGGTTTTGACGCTCGCCGCTTGCGGCCCAAAGGGCAAAGCAACTGGCGTTTTCGAATCGGCGCGACGTTCGCGGCGTTGCTGGCGATGTGTGGCGTGTTGCTCGCCATGGCCGGTGCCGCCAGCCTGCTCGGCCACGCACCCGCCCTGGGTGAATTGAACACCAGCCGCACCGGTGCTGCCGTGATCCTGGCCATCGGCCTGTTCGTGCTGTACCTCGGTGTCTGGCTGTGGCGCCGTTGCCGTCGTCGCTCGCGCCAGTCCCGGGAACTGGCCATGTCGCCGCACCTGATGAAAAAACACGACTGAGCCTGGCGTCGCGCGCGTTTTTGTCGCGCCCGATTCGCTTCGAGTTGGGTAAACTGGCCGCCCTTCGCGGAGGCTGACATGCAAGACGACGATTTTTCCCTGTTCAAGAGCGCGATCCAAGGCGTCAAGCCGATCAAGCATGATCGCGCCGAAACCGGCAAACCCAAGGCTGATCGCGCGCAGATTGCCAAGCTGCGTCAAGCGGCAACCGTACGCACCGAATCCACCACCGTTGACGGGCTGTCCGATCAGTTCGTCATCGACGTCGGCCCTGAAGACGAACTGATGTGGGCTCGCGATGGCGTGCAGGAAAGCCAGATGCGCAAGCTCAAGATCGGACAGATTCCGTTCGAAGGCAGCCTCGACCTGCACGGCATGAGCGTGGAAAAAGCCCGGGAAACCCTCTGGGCGTTCCTGGCCGAAGCCACCAGATTCGAAATCCGCTGCGTGCGCGTCACCCATGGCAAGGCGGTACGCCTGGACGGCAAGCGGCCGATGATCAAAAGCCACGTCAACACCTGGCTGCGCCAGCATCCACAGGTGCTCGGCTTCACCTCGTGCCAGGCGAAACATGGCGGTGCCGGCGCCGTATATGTGATGCTCAAACGCACCATGATGGAAGGTCGCGACGAGTAAAGCTGACGCGTCACGCTTGCAGCGTCGTGTCCGTCACCGTACCCTTGCCCTTTGCGTAAAATCCCACAGGTAGTTTCATGTCCCTGGAACAGAATTACACGGCGATCCTCGGCCAGCTCGGCGAGGACGTTTCCCGCGAAGGCCTGCTCGACACGCCAAAACGTGCCGCCAAAGCCATGCAGTACCTCTGCCGCGGCTATGAACAGACACTGGAAGAGGTCACCAACGGTGCCCTGTTCAGCTCCGACAACAGCGAAATGGTGCTGGTCAAGGACATCGAGTTGTACTCGTTGTGCGAACACCACCTGCTGCCGTTCATCGGCAAGGCTCACGTCGCCTACATCCCGAGCGGCAAGGTGCTGGGCCTGTCGAAGGTGGCGCGGATCGTCGATATGTACGCCCGTCGCCTGCAGATCCAGGAAAACCTCAGCCGCCAGATCGCCGATGCGGTCCAGCAAGTCACCGGTGCCCTGGGCGTTGCGGTGGTGATCGAGGCCAAGCACATGTGCATGATGATGCGCGGCGTGGAAAAGCAGAATTCGACGATGATCACCTCGGTGATGCTCGGTGAGTTCCGCGAAAACGCCGCCACCCGCAGTGAATTCCTCAGCCTCATCAAGTAATTCGCCGCACGAAGAAAACCGGCATTCATCGCCGGTTTTTTTTCACCTGCAAAAAATCAGGTAAGCTGCGCGCCCTTCTTCGTTTGCACCGTGAGGCTTTCAACGTGTTCGTAAAAGCGCTTCGTGTCGGCCTTGGCCAACTGATCATTTTCATCGACTTCATCACTCGCCCAAGCAAGATGAAGCGTCCTGCCGCCGCTCAGGTCCAGGTCGAATCCGCCGCCAAGGGTCTGACCCTGTATCAATTCCACGCCTGTCCGTTCTGCGTGAAGACCCGCCGCACCCTGCGCCGCCTGAATGTGCCGGTGGCCCTTCGCGATGCGAAGAACAATGAACAGGATCGCCAGACCTTGCTGGAGCAAGGTGGCAAGATCAAGGTGCCGTGCCTGCGCATCGAAGAGAATGGCCGGACCACCTGGATGTATGAGTCCAAGGTGATCATTGATTATCTGGACAAGCGTTTCGCGGCAGCCTGATGTTGCTGTGGTGTTGCTGATGGCCCCATCGCTGGCTTGCCAGCGATGGGGCCCGCTAAAACGACACATGACTCAGACAAAAATAAACCGGCCCTTGCGCCGGTTTATTTGTTTTCAGGCCGCTTGTGCCGCCTGCGCCTGTCGCACCACCGCCGCCAGCCGCTTGAGCCCTTCATCCAGTCGCGCCGGGTCAATGTGGCTGAAGTTCAACCGCAAATAGCCGTGATGCTTGTCCGGATCGGGGAAGAACGGCTCGCCCGGCATGAACGCCACATCGTTGGCCAGCGCGGCATTGAGCAAGGTGCGGGTGTCTTGCGGCTGCTTGAGTTTCAACCAGAAAAACAGCCCGCCCTGGGGCACATTCCAGTCCGCCAGATCGGAGAAATGAGTTTCCAGTGCAGCCTGAAACGCATCCCGACGGCCCCGATAAAAATCGCGCAATTCACTGCGGTGTCGCTGATATTTCTCGGTGCCGATCCATTGCAGTGCCTGCCACTGGCCGACCCGATTGGTGTGCAGATCAGCCGACTGCTTGAGTTTCAGCAGATGGGGAAACAGGTCCGGGCTGGCGATCAGGTAGCCGATGCGCAATCCCGGCAACAGGGTTTTCGACACCGTCCCGGTATAGATCCAGCTGGCCTTCTTCAAGCGGCTGACAATCGGCGTGGCGCTGCCACCGTCGAAGGTCAGTTCGCGGTAAGGCTCGTCTTCAATCAGTGTCACGCTGAATTCATCGAGCAATGCCGCCACCGCGTCGCGCTTGGCTTCGCTGTAACGCACCGCCGATGGATTCTGGAAGGTCGGGATCAGGTAGATGAAGGCCGGGCTGTGCTGCTCCAGGCGAGCGCGTAGCTCCATCAGGTTCGGGCCGTCGGCCTCCAGCGGCACGGTCAGGCAATCAGCGCCGAACAGCTGAAAAATCTGCAACGCCGCCAGATAAGTCGGCGCTTCGAGCAGGATTTCGGTGCCCTTGTCGATGTACAGCTTGGCCGCCAAGTCGAGGGTCTGCTGTGAGCCGCTGACCACCAGCACCTGGCTCGCCTCACAGGCCACTCCCAACGCTCGCGCCTCGGCGGCCAGCGCTTCACGCAGTGCCGGCTCGCCTTCGCTCATGCCGTATTGACCCATGGAAACTGGCATCCCGGCCCAATCGACTTTTGGCAGCATGGCTTCGGCCGGCAGACCGCCGGCAAACGACATCATCTGCGGACGCTGGGCCGCGGCGAGGATTTCACGGATCAAAGAACTTTTAAGGCGTGAGACACGTTCGGAAAAAGCCATGGGGATCACCGGTAGCGAGGCATGTGGAAAATGAGTCAAACTTGTTGACCGAAATTACGCTTACTCGAACGGATACGTCAATATGCTTGACCTTAAAAACCCGCTATCCCAGCAGCAGGCCATGGAGGCGTTTTTCTTTGGCTACCAGGCCTTCACCGCCAAGGCCGATGAAATGCTCGAACGTCGCGGCCTGAGTCGGGTGCATCAGCGCATCGTGTTTTTCATCGCCCGCTATCCGAACCTGAGCGTGAAGGAGCTGTTGGCGTTGCTCGGCGTGAGCAAGCAGGCGTTGAACATGCCGTTGCGGCAATTGCTCGAGATGCATCTGGTCGACAGCGTCGCGTCCGAGACGGACAAGCGTAAGCGTCTGCTGGAGTTGACAGCTGAAGGTGCGCGGTTTGAGCAGGCATTGAGGCGTGAGCAGGTGAAATTGCTGGAGCGGGTGTTTGCCGAGGCTGGGGAGACGGCGGTGAATGGGTGGTTGGCGGTGAATCTGGCGTTGGGGCAAAGCCGGTTGTCGGCAGACTGAGTATTCAATCTGCTGGATTTGTAGTGGCTGAACCGACGCCTTCGCGGGCAAGCCCGCCCCCACAGTGATTGATGGTGTCCACAAATCTTGTGCCTGACCGGTTTTCCTGTGGGAGCGGGCTTGCCCCGGGCGGCGTTCCGACGAAGGGGCCGAAACAGGCGATATATCCCTAAAGCCAAACTTTTCGTCGACAAAATCAAAAACATTATTTGCTTTCTTTGTATACAAAAGCATAATCCACTTCGTGCGAGTTCCTGACCATGCGGTCAACAAATTCGCAAGTGCCTCAAAGGGCCGCTGCCACCCTCATGGGTCCGGCCCTGGAAATAACAATAAAACTCTTGAGGAGTATTCGCTGTGGAAAGCCGCAAATCCGAAGCATCGACGCTGGATCTCTCGCCGCCATTACGCAATGGCTTGCTGGAACGTCTGTTCAAACTCAGCTTGCACGGCACCACGGTGAAGACCGAGCTGATTGCCGGTCTGACAACCTTCATCACCATGGCTTACATCATTTTCGTCAACCCCAACATCATGGCTGACGCCGGGATCGATCACGGTGCGGCGTTCGTCGCCACCTGCATCGCCGCGGCCCTGGGTTGCCTGTTGATGGGCCTGTACGCCAACTGGCCGGTCGGCCTGGCACCGGGCATGGGGCTGAACGCCTTCTTCACCTACACCGTGGTCGGCACCATGGGCTACAACTGGGAAACCGCCCTCGGTGCGGTATTCGTGTCCGGTGTGTTGTTCATGATCCTGACCTTCTCGCGGATCCGCGAATGGCTGCTCAACAGCATCCCGGTCAGCCTGCGCTTCGCCATGGGCGCCGGCGTGGGTCTGTTCCTGGGGCTGATCGGTCTGAAAACCGCGGGTATCGTCGTCGATAGCCCAGCCACGCTGATCAAGCTCGGCTCCCTGCGCGAACCCGGCCCGCTGCTCGCTGCCGTGTGCTTCCTGATGATCTCCATCCTCAGCTATCACAAAGTGTTCGGCGCGATCCTCATCAGCATCATCACCGTGACCCTCGCTGGCTGGGGTCTGGGCCTGGTGCACTACGAGGGCATCATGTCGGCTCCACCGAGCCTCGCCCCTACCTTCATGGCCATGAACGTCGCCGGCGTGTTCAACGTCAGCATGATCAGCGTGGTCCTGGCGTTCCTCTTCGTACACATGTTCGACACCGCCGGTACCTTGATGGGTGTTGCCCAGCGCGCCAACCTGGTCGGTGCTGACGGCCGCATCGAAAACCTCTCCCGTGCCATGAAAGCCGACAGTGCGTCCAGCGTATTCGGTGCGGTAGTCGGCGTTCCGCCGGTCACCAGCTACGTTGAAAGTGCCGCTGGTGTAGCTGCGGGTGGTCGGACTGGTCTTACCGCAGTGACCGTAGGTGTGCTATTTATTGCAGCCATGTTCTTCGCTCCGCTGGCCGGGATGATTCCTGCCTATGCAACCGCGGGCGCACTGATTTATGTAGCGATGCTGATGATGGGCGGCATGGCCCACATCGAATGGGATGAAGCGACCGACAGCATCCCGGCGATCGTCACCGCAATCATGATGCCGCTGACCTTCTCGGTCGCCGACGGTATCGCGCTGGGCTTTATCACCTACGTGGCGCTGAAGGCCGGCACCGGCAAGTACAAGGAAATTTCCGTGAGCCTGTGGGTACTCTGCGCGATCTTCATCGCCAAGTTCATCTTCTTGTAAGCCACACGCGGTACACGCTTGAAAACAGCCTCACCCCGTCGGGTGGGGCTTTTGTGCAAATGGAGGAAAGTGATGAGTCTGGAAACCTGGCTGCTGTTCAGCGGCGCTGCGCTGATAGTGATCCTGATCCCGGGGCCGCTGTCGTTGCTGATGATCAGCAACAGTCTGAATTACGGCCTGCGCCGCTCTTACCCGGCCTTTCTTGGCGGCGTGTCGGCGTCGATCTGCCTGCTGAGCGCTTCGGCGCTGGGCCTGGGTGCGTTGTTGCTGGCGTCGGAACAGCTGTTCAGCGCTCTGAAGATTCTTGGCGCCCTTTACCTGTTCTACCTCGCCTGGCAGAGCTGGCAGCAATCGCGCCTGCCTTCCCATGGCGCTGAAGTGCCACAGGCCGCGCCGGTGCCACGCTTTCGCGCGCTGTTCGGGCGCGCGTTCATGCTGGGCGCCAGCAACCCGAAGGACATCCTGTTCTTCGCCGCTTTCCTGCCGCAGTTCTTGAGTGCTGAACTGCCGTTCCTGCCGCAGTTGCTGGTGATGATTGTCACTTGGACACTGCTGGATCTGGCCTGCAAGTTGGCTTATGGCCTCGGTGCTCATGGTGCGGCGCGGTATCTGCGCAGTGGTAAGGGGCAGAGCTGGTTCAACCGGATCAGTGCGGGGTTGTTCAGTGGGGCGGGGGCTGCGTCCCTGCTGAGCCGCTAAAAGCCAAAAGCTAAAGCTTCGCGAGCAAGCCCGCTCCCACACTGGAACGCATTCTCCTGTGGGAGCGGGCTTGCTCGCGAACGCGTCAGACCAGACACCCTCTTTCTCAAGGACGAAAAAAAGCCCGCAGTGTGAGCGGGCCAAAGACCAAAGAAGCTATATGCGCAGTCGCTTCCAGGGTGCAGCTGCTGCCTGGGGGATCAGCTGCCGCGGTAGGTGGAGTAGCTGTAAGGCGAAATCAACAACGGCACATGGTAGTGATCCTGCTCGGCGGAGATGCCGAAACGCAGCACCACCACATCCAGGAAGGCCGGCTCCGGCAGCTTGACGCCACGGGCGCGGTAGTAATCGCCGGCATGAAACTGAACCTGATAGACCCCGGTGCGGTAGTCATCGCCTTGCAGCAGCGGTGCATCGACACGGCCATCGCTGTTGGTTATAGCGCTGGCGACCAATTCCAGCTGCGATCCTTCAACGCGGTACAACTCGACCTTGATCGAGCTGCCCGGGCAACCGTGTGCTGCGTCCAAAACGTGTGTAGTCAAACGTCCCATTGATTCTGCGCGCCTGCCTGCGTGGAGCAGTCAGACTTCGCGCCTCCCGAAGTCAGTTGAAAAGGAGACCGCACCGATTCGGAGCACGAAAAGCTGCGGCGAGCGACTGATTAAGACACTTTTCAAAAAAATTGTACACAATAAAAACGACATTTTTCGCCTTAGCCCCGCCGTCTGTATATTTACCGTCGATTTCCCGCCAAACCGCACAGCCTATGAACCCTTCAATCAATAATTGACCAGTCAGGCAGATTTCTTGCAGGCTCACGCCAATCGCAGTAAAAGATGACAGTCGGTTAAAAATGCGAAAATTCAGGCTTACAAAGTGAATATAAAGTTGTATACAATCAGCCCATCGCTGTGACGCAAGCCCGCCACCCAATCTTCAGCTGCGTCACACCAACCGTCATCATCGAACAAGAAGGAAGCCTGCAGTGAGCGCTGACTACCCACGCGACCTGGTCGGTTACGGCAGTAACCCTCCTCACCCACACTGGCCGGGCAATGCCCGAATCGCCCTGTCGTTCGTACTCAATTACGAAGAAGGCGGCGAGCGCAACATCCTGCACGGTGACAAAGAATCCGAAGCGTTCCTCTCGGAAATGGTTTCTGCCCAGCCGCTGCAAGGCGCGCGCAACATGAGCATGGAATCCCTTTACGAGTATGGCAGCCGTGCCGGCGTGTGGCGGATCCTCAAGCTGTTCAAGGAATTCGACATTCCGCTGACCATCTTCGCCGTGGCCATGGCCGCCCAGCGTCACCCGGACGTGATCCGCGCCATGGTCGATGCCGGTCACGAGATCTGCAGCCATGGCTACCGCTGGATCGACTACCAGTACATGGATGAAAACCAGGAGCGCGAGCACATGCTCGAAGCGATCCGCATCCTCACCGAAATCACAGGCAGTCGCCCGCTGGGCTGGTACACCGGCCGCACCGGCCCGAACACCCGTCGCCTGGTGATGGAAGAAGGTGGTTTCCTCTACGACTGCGACACCTACGACGACGACCTGCCCTACTGGGAACCGAACAACCCGACCGGCAAGCCGCACCTGGTGATCCCGTACACCCTGGACACCAACGACATGCGCTTCACTCAGGTCCAGGGTTTCAACAAGGGCGACGACTTCTTCGAATACCTCAAGGATGCGTTCGACGTGCTCTACGCCGAAGGCGCCGAGGCACCGAAAATGCTGTCGATCGGCCTGCACTGCCGCCTGATCGGCCGTCCGGCGCGTCTGGCGTCACTCAAGCGCTTTATCGAATACGCTAAAAGTCATGAACAGGTGTGGTTCAGCCGTCGCGTCGACATCGCGCGCCACTGGCAGGAAACCCACCCGTACCAAGGGGCCGCGAAATGAGCGCCTTTCAAACATTGAAACCATCGACATTGAGCCGCGACGCCTTCGTCAAAGCCTTCGCCGACATCTACGAACATTCGCCATGGGTGGCCGAGAAGGCCTTCGACCTGGGCCAGGACGCTTCGATCGACCAGATCGAAACCCTGCACCAGCGCATGAGCGACATCCTGTTGAGCGCCGATCATGCAAGCCAGCTTGCCCTGATCAACGCTCACCCGGACCTGGCCGGCAAAGCCGCCGTCCAGGGCGAGCTTACCGCGGCCAGCACTGAAGAACAGTCTGGCGCGGGTATTCACCAATGCACGGCCGAAGAGTTCCAGCGCTTCACCGAGCTGAACGATGCCTACAAGGCCAAGTTCAAGTTTCCCTTCATCATGGCGGTAAAAGGCAGCAACCGGCATCAGATCCTCGCAGCGTTCGAAACGCGCATCCACAACCCGGTCGACACCGAGTTCAAATGCGCGCTGGCGCAGATCAACAAGATTGCCCTGTTCCGATTACTGACCCTATAGCAAGCCTGGCCCTGCGATCTCATGAACGCCGAAATCCACCAGGGCCTTGCAAGCATCCCAAGCCACTTATTTAAAGGCAGACAAGAAGAATGAAAGCTTACGCCGTACCTTTCGAGAAGTTCGTCAACCTGGCCGATGCCCGTCTGGGCACCAAAATCATCTCGGTCACCGATGACTGGTTCGCAGACGCCAACCGTCTGTTCCAACCGACCCCGGCCGTATGGAAGGAGGGCGTGTTCGATGACAACGGCAAGTGGATGGACGGCTGGGAATCGCGCCGCAAGCGCTTCGAAGGCTTCGACAGCGCAGTGATCCGCCTTGGCGTACCGGGTTCGATCAAGGGCGTCGACATCGACACTTCATTCTTCACCGGCAACTTCCCGCCGTCGGCGTCCCTGGAAGCCTGCTTCCTGGCCGAAGGCGAGCCGAACGAAAACACCCAGTGGGTTGAAGTGCTGTCCGCCGTCGAGCTGCAAGGCAACAGCCACCACTACCACGAAATCAACAATGACCAGGCCTTCAGCCACCTGCGCTTCAACATCTACCCGGATGGCGGCGTGGCCCGTCTGCGCGTGTACGGCGTGCCATTCCGTGACTGGTCGGCTACCGGCGACAACGAGCAGGTCGACCTGGCCGCAGCCCTCAACGGTGGCCGCGCCCTCGCCTGCTCCGACGAACACTTCGGCCGCATGAGCAACATCCTTAACCCGGGCCGTGGCATCAACATGGGCGATGGCTGGGAAACCGCGCGTCGTCGTACCCCGGGCAATGACTGGGTCATCGTCGCGCTGGGTCATGCCGGCGAAGTCGAGAAAGTCATCGTCGACACCCTGCACTTCAAGGGCAACTACCCGGACAGCTGCTCGATCCAGGGCGCGTTCGTGAAGGGCGGCACCGACAGCCAGATCGAAACCCAGTCGCTGTTCTGGCGCGAACTGCTGCCAAGCCAGAAGCTGGAAATGCACGCCGAACACACCTTCGCCGAGCAGATCAAGGCACTGGGCCCGATCACCCACATCCGCCTGAACGTGTTCCCGGATGGTGGTGTGAGCCGCCTGCGTGTACTGGGCAAGGTCGCTAAATAAGCGCTGAACCCAATCGCGAGCAAGCTCGCTCCCACAGGTTTTGTGAACGCCACAGTCCACTGTGGGAGCGAGCTTGCTCGCGATGGCGTCAAAACAAACAACACAGAATTCGGATAAGAACAGCATGCGCACACTGACGATTGAACCGCTGACCAAAGAAGCCTTCGCCCCTTTCGGTGACGTGATCGAAACCGACGGCAGCGATCACTTCATGATCAACAACGGTTCGACCATGCGCTTCCATAAACTGGCGACGGTCGAAACCGCAACGCCAGAGGACAACGCGATTATCAGCATCTTCCGCGCCGACGCGCAGGACATGCCGCTGACCGTGAGCATGCTGGAGCGCCATCCGCTGGGCAGCCAGGCTTTCATTCCGCTGCTCGGCAACCCCTTTCTGATCGTGGTCGCGCCACTTGGCGATGAACCTGTATCAGGCTTGGTCCGAGCCTTCGTCACCAACGGCAGGCAGGGCATTAATTACCATCGCGGCGTCTGGCACCACCCGGTGCTGACGATCGAAAAGCGGGATGACTTCCTGGTGGTTGATCGCAGTGGCACAGGCAATAACTGCGATGAGCATTTTTTCAAAGAGGATGAGCGTTTGATCCTCGCCCCCCACCAATAAGAGAAGGTCTGATCACTCGACAACAGAGTGACAGGCGAGAGGTAAAGACTGTGGAAGCACATCTGTTGGAATGGCTGAACCTGAGCGTGCGCTGGGTTCACATGATTACTGGCGTGGCCTGGATCGGCGCATCGTTCTACTTCGTCTGGCTGGAAAACAACCTCAATCGGGTCAACCCGAAAAGCGGTCTGGCCGGCGATTTGTGGGCGATCCACGGCGGCGGTATCTACCACCTGGAAAAATACAAACTGGCTCCACCGACCATGCCGGACAACCTGCACTGGTTCAAATGGGAAGCCTACTTCACCTGGATGTCGGGTATCGCGCTGCTGTGCGTGGTGTTCTACTCCAACCCGACGCTCTACCTGCTGGCTCCGGGCAGCACCCTGAGCGGCCCTGAAGGCGTGGCCATCGGTCTCGGCTCGCTGTTCATCGGCTGGTTCGTCTACTCCTTCCTGTGCGACTCGGCCCTGGGCAAACGCCCTGCCCTGCTGGGCTTCATCCTGTTCGTCCTGATCATCGGCGCGGCCTACGGCTTCAGCAAAGTGTTCAGCGGTCGGGGTGCGTACCTGCACGTCGGCGCGATCATCGGCACCATCATGGTCGGCAACGTGTTCCGTATCATCATGCCGGCGCAACGTGCACTGGTTGCGGCCATCGCCGAGAACCGTACGCCGGATCCGGCGCTGCCGGCCAAAGGCTTGCTGCGTTCGCGTCACAACAACTACTTCACCTTGCCGGTGCTGTTCATCATGATCAGCAACCACTTCCCGAGCACCTACGGCAGCCAGTACAACTGGTTGATCCTGGCCGGGATCGCGGTACTGGCGGTGTTGGTGCGTCACTACTTCAACACCCGTCACGACAGCCACAAGTTTGCCTGGACCCTGCCTGTGGCAGCGGTGGGCATGATCTGCCTGGCTTATGTGACTGGTCCGAAGCCGATGTCCAGCGCCCCTGAAGTGGCCAACGTTCCAGCGAAAATCGAATACCAGCCGCTGCCGGAAACCGCAGTGGGCGGTGGTTTGAAACCCGCTGAAGCCAAACCTGCAGAAACGCCAGCCGCCGCTCCGGCGCAGGCGTCCAACGCCGGCCCTGGCTTTGACAAAGTGCACAGCGTGATTCAGGAACGTTGCGCGGTTTGCCACTCGGCCAAACCCACCAGCCCGCTGTTCAGTGCGGCCCCTGCCGGCGTGATGCTCGACACCCCTGAGCAGATTCGCCAGAACGCACCGCGGATCCAGGCGCAAGCCGTCACCAGCCAGATCATGCCACTGGGCAACATCACTCAGATGACCCAGCAGGAACGTGACCTGATCGGTGCCTGGATTGTGCAGGGAGCCCAGACCAATTAATCGTTAAAAGCTTCGCGAGCAGGCTCGTTCCCACACAGGCAACACAGAACCTGTGGGAGCGGGCTTGCCCGCGAATGGCCGCAAAGCGGCCTATCTGATTCGAATACAACTGCCGGCAGCACTGCAGCTGTAAATCACAAGAATAAAAAGATCCGAGGTGTTGCATGTCCGAGCTATCCGCAGCGCGCATCCCCGACGCACCCGCCATTCAGCGTTTGCCCCTCTTGCAACTGATCCTGGTCGGTTTGCAACATGTTCTGCTGATGTACGGTGGTGCCATCGCGGTACCGCTGATCATCGGACAGGCCGCTGGCCTGAGTCGTGAAGAAATCGCCTTCCTGATCAACGCCGACCTGCTGGTGGCGGGTATCGCCACCATCGTCCAGTCCCTCGGCATCGGCCCCATGGGCATTCGCATGCCGGTGATGATGGGCGCCAGTTTCGCCGCCGTCGGCAGCATGGTCGCCATGGCCGGCATGCCCGGTATCGGCCTGCAAGGGATCTTCGGCGCGACCATCGCCGCCGGGTTCTTCGGCATGCTCATCGCCCCGTTCATGTCCAAGGTCGTGCGCTTCTTCCCGCCACTGGTGACCGGGACGGTCATCACCTCGATCGGTTTGTCGCTGTTCCCCGTGGCCGTGAACTGGGCCGGCGGCGGTGCCGGCGCCGCTCAATTCGGCTCACCGATCTACCTGACCATCGCCGCCCTGGTACTGGGCACCATCTTGCTGGTGCACCGTTTCATGCGCGGCTTCTGGGTCAACATTTCCGTGCTGATCGGCATGTGCCTGGGCTACGTGCTCTGCGGCCTGCTCGGCATGGTCGACCTCAGTGGCATGGCTCAGGCGCCATGGCTGCAATTCGTCACGCCGCTGCACTTCGGCATGCCGAAATTCGAGCTCGCGCCGATCCTGTCGATGTGCCTGGTGGTGGTGATCATTTTCGTCGAGTCCACCGGGATGTTTCTGGCGCTGGGCAAGATCACCGGCCAGGAAGTCTGCCCACGGATGCTGCGTCGCGGCTTGCTGTGCGATGCCGGCGCCTCGTTCTTCGCCGGGTTCTTCAACACCTTCACCCACTCCTCCTTCGCCCAGAACATCGGCCTGGTGCAGATGACCGGCGTGCGCTGCCGTTCGGTGACCATCGTTGCCGGCGGGTTGCTGATCGTGTTGAGCCTGCTGCCCAAAGCCGCGTTTTTGGTGGCGTCGATTCCTCCGGCGGTACTGGGTGGCGCGGCGATTGCGATGTTCGGCATGGTCGCCACCACCGGGATCAAGATTCTCCAGGAAGCCGATATCGGTGACCGTCGCAACCAGTTGTTGGTGGCGGTGAGCATCGGCATGGGCTTGATCCCGGTTGTCCGCCCGGAGTTTTTCGCCCACCTGCCCGTGTGGATGAGCCCGATCACCCACAGTGGCATCGCCATGGCCACCCTCAGTGCGCTGACGCTGAACCTGTTGTTCAACATCCTCGGTGGCGCCGAACGCGCGGCCATCAACGACTGCCACGCTCACACGCATTAACAGACGAAAGCCACAAAACCTGTGGGAGCGGGCTTGCCCGCGAAGGGGCCATCAGCCTCAACATCCTCGTTGACTGATGCACCGCTTTCGCGAGCAAGCCCGCTCCCACAGGAGAGCTACATGCGCCTCAAAAATAAAAACAAGAGGGAGCAACAGATGATTCGGACACAAACCAACCTGCTGTTGAGTGCTGGCCTGCTGGCCGCGAGTCAGGCCATGGCCGGCGATCTGCTGCTGTGGCAGACCAACAGCCTGAGCTACCTGTATGGCAAGGATTTCGTGGTCAACCCGCACATCCAGCAGACGATAACCTTCGAACACGCCGATCGCTGGAAGTACGGCGACAACTTCATGTTCATCGACAGCACCTACTACAACGGCGAGAAAGACCGGAACAAAGGCGTTCACGCCTACTACGGCGAGTTCAGCCCGCGCCTCTCCTTCGGCAAGATCCTCGACCGCCGTTTCGAATTCGGCCCGATCAAGGACGTGCTGCTGGCCATGACCTACGAGAACGGCGAAGACGACACCGAGGCCTACATGATCGGCCCCGGTTTCGACCTCGCGGTACCGGGCTTCAACTTTTTCACCCTGAACTTCTACTATCGCCAGACCGAAGGCTCGCGCCCTGGCGATGACGTCTGGCAAATCAGCCCGGCCTGGTCCTACACCCTTCCATTGGGCAGCTCGAACCTGTTGATCGACGGCTACATGGACTGGGTCGTGGACAACGACCAGAACGCCCATGGTACTTATCACGCCAACCTGCACTTCAACCCGCAGATCAAGTACGACCTGGGCAAGGTCATGGGCTGGCGGGAAAAACAGGTGTACGTCGGCGTCGAATACAGCTACTGGAAAGACAAGTACGGCATCGAAAACAGCTCCAGCTTCGACACCAATGAAAACACCACCAGCCTGCTGGTCAAGGTGCACTTCTGATGCTGCCCCGCAACCGTGCCCCAAGCCTGTCGTCGGTGCGCCGTTGCGGAGTACTTGAGACCTGGCCGAGGAGTCAGTATTCTCCGCGGCCGCCCGAATCCGGTTTAAAAAAAAGCCCGGATGTAAAACCTGACCAGAAAGCCAACTTATCCCGGCTCTGGCAGGCACCAAGGCACTCCAAAACCCCTCTCAATCGACCGCTCTTGAGCCGCCGAACGGGAGTTTTTTTGCTTTTTGAAAGCCTTGGCTCAGCTCTTGCTAACAGCATTAAAGCTGACCGAATGGATGATTTTTTACAGCTACAGAAACAGGCGCCACACCAGAGCGCCGACCTTAAAAAAATAACGTGGAACCACCTACTTTTTGGGAGCAACCGAATGAAACGTACGTGCACTAGCCTGATGCTGGCGGGATCAATGCTGGCCGGGGGCCAGGCCATGGCCGGCGATTTGCTGCAGTGGCAGAACAACAGCCTGACCTACCTCTATGGCAAGGACTTCCAGGTCAACCCGCGCATCCAGCAGACGGTGACCTTCGAACACGCCGATGGCTGGAAGTACGGCGACAACTTCTTCTTCATCGACAAAATCTTCTACAACGGCAAGGAAGACCACTTCGCGGGCGAGAACACCCACTACGGCGAACTCAGCCCACGCCTGTCGTTCAACAAGATCTTCGACCAGAAGTTCGAGTTCGGCCCGATCAAGGACGTGCTGCTGGCCATGACCTACGAGTTCGGTGAAGACGATACTGAGTCCTACCTGATCGGCCCTGGTTTCGACCTGGCCATCCCGGGCTTCGATTACTTCCAGCTGAACTTCTACAATCGCCACACCGAAGGCGACCGCCCGGGCGACAACATCTGGCAGGTCTCGCCGGTCTGGTCCTACACCATTCCGGTGGGTGGCTCGGACGTGCTGATCGACGGCTTCATGGACTGGGTGGTCGACAACGACGTCAACAGCAAAGGCGAGTACCACGCCAACCTGCACTTCAACCCGCAGGTCAAATACGACCTGGGCAAGGCGTTGAACCTGGGTGCCAAGCAGCTGTACGTGGGTGTCGAGTATGACTACTGGAAAAACAAGTACGGTATCGAAGACAGCCAGGGCTTCAAGACCGATCAGAGCGTGACCAGCTTCCTGGTCAAGGTTCACTTCTGATCATTTAATTCTGCAGGCGTCTGTATGGGCGCCTTCGCGAGCAAGCCCGCTCCCGCATTTGATCTGCGCCGTACGCAATTATTGTGTTCGCTGAAAATCGAGTGTGGGAGCGGGCTTGCTCGCGAATGGCTGCACCGCCTATCTCAAGCCGAGACTGCAGGCTCCGCCAAGCCGAGAAACCGGCACAACTCCCCGCGCTTGGCCAACGCATCCCGTCGCCCCAGTTCGATCAACTCGCTGCAATACCCCGCCTCGAACAGCAGGTAACTCAGCACCCCCGCCCCGCTGGTCTTGGTCGCACCCGGCCCGCGCAAAAACAGGCGCAATGCCGCCGGCAATTCCTGGCGATGGCGCGCGGCGATCTCGTCGATCGGCTGGCTCGGTGAGATCACCAATACGTCCACTGGCGCCACGCCCAAAGCGCGGATGGGTGTACCGTCGGGCATCAGGTGACTGAACTGGTTCAGGCGCTGCAACAGCTCGATATCGCTTTCCAGGCTGTCAATGAACGTACTGTTGAGCATGTGCCCGCCGATCTGCGCCAGGGTCGGCTGCTGACCGGTGTAGCTGCGCTGCAAGGGTTGTTGCGGGTCGAACCCGCGGGGGTTGCCGCTGACGCCCACCACCAGCACCCGACTGGCGCCCAGGTGCAACGCCGGACTGATCGGCGCCGACTGACGCACCGCGCCATCACCGAAATACTCTTCGTCGATTTTCACCGGAGCGAACAGCAGCGGAATGGCCGAACTGGCGAGCAGGTGTTCAACGGACAAGCGGGTGGGAACGCCAATGCGTCGATGGCGCAACCAGGCATCGATCTTGCCGCCGCCCTCATAGAAGGTGACTGCCTGGCCGGACTCATAGCCGAACGCGGTGACCGCCACCGCATGCAATTGCTTCTGTGCGATCGCTTCGGCGATGCCGCCCATATGCAGCTTGTCGTTGAGCAAATCCCGCAACGGAGAACTGTTGAGCAGCGCCACCGGCACCTGAGCACCGATGCCGAGCAAACTGTGGCTGACAAAGCGACTGGCCTGGCGGATCACCCCGGGCCAGTCGCTGCGCAACACCAGATGACTGCGAAAGCCCTGCCAGAAGGCCGTCAGACGTTCGATGGCGTTACGAAAATCCATTGCCCCGCTGGCGAGGCTGACGGCGTTGATCGCGCCCGCCGAGGTGCCGACGATCACCGGAAAAGGATTGCGGGCCCCCGGCGGCAACAATTCGGCAATCGCCGCCAGCACCCCGACCTGATAGGCCGCCCGAGCCCCGCCTCCGGAAAGAATCAACCCTGTAACCGGTTCAGCTGGACTCATGCACAACTCTCCATGGTGCTTGATGGGATTTCGTTGTTTCGACCTATTCCCCTGTTGGATCGGGATTCAACCGCGTTTGGCGTACAGCTTCGGTTCGCCCGGTGGACGGCTCTTGAAGCGACGGTGAGCCCACAGGTATTGCTCGGGATGCTCGCGCAGAACGCTTTCGATCCATTGGTTGATGCGCAGGCAGTCCTCTTCTTCGGTTTCGCCGGGGAAGCCTTCGAGCGGCGCATGGATCACCAAGCGATAACCGCTGCCGTCCGCCAGGCGCTCCTGGGTGAACGGCACCACCAGCGCCTTGCCCAGGCGCGCAAACTTGCTCGTGGCGGTGACGGTCGCAGCCTGGATGCCAAACAACGGCACGAAAATACTTTGCTTGGCGCCGTAATCCTGATCCGGTGCGTACCAGATCGCCCGGCCCGAGCGCAGCAACTTGAGCATGCCGCGCACGTCTTCGCGTTCCACCGCCAGCGAATCGAGGTTGTGCCGCTCGCGGCCCTGGCGCTGGATGTAGTCGAACAGCGGATTCTTGTGCTCGCGGTACATGCCGTCGATGGTGTGCTGCTGACCGAGCAACGCCGCGCCGATTTCCAGCGTCGTGAAGTGCAGGGCCATCAGGATCACGCCCTTGCCTTCGCGCTGAGCCTGCTGCAAATGCTCCAGCCCTTCGATATGAGCGAGATTCGCCAGGCGCCTGCGCGACCACCACCAGCTCATCGCCATCTCAAAGAAAGCGATACCGGTGGAGGCGAAGTTTTCCTTGAGCAGGCGTTTGCGTTCGGCGGCGGTCTTTTCAGGAAAACACAGTTCCAGATTGCGTTTGGCAATGCGCCGTCTGTCGCCGGCCACCCGATACATCAAAGAGCCCAGGACACGACCGATCCACAGCAGCGCCGGATACGGCAGCTGGACGATCAGCCACAACAGCCCCAGGCCACACCACAGCGGCCAGAAACGTGGAGATAGAAATGCTTTTCGAAAACGCGGGCGGTCCATTAATGCTTCCGGAATGACAATGGCCGCGCATTCTACATCGTTCGACCCGGCTTGCGGCCCGCGGGCGTTCTCGTTATAAGTCTCGGCACTTTTAGTGACAAGTCGTTGTATGCCGACCATGAGCCAAACCGAACCGCTAGACCAAGATCCCGTGTTCCAGTTGAAGGGCAGCATGCTGGCCATTACGGTGCTGGAACTGGCCCGTAACGACCTCGAAAGCCTTGATCGGCAACTGGCCGCCAAGGTCGCCCAGGCGCCCAACTTCTTCAGCAACGCACCGCTGGTACTGGCCCTGGACAAACTCCCGGCCAACGAAGGCGCGGTCGATCTGCCAGGGCTGATGCGCGTCTGCCGCCAGCATGGCCTGCGTACCCTGGCGATCCGCGCCAGCCGCATCGAAGACATTGCCGCCGCCATCGCGGTCGACCTGCCGGTGCTGCCACCGTCCGGCGCCCGGGAGCGGCCACTGGACCTGACCGAAGGCGAACCGAAGAAAAAACCGGAAAAACCGCCCGAGCCGACCATCAAGCCGACGAAAATCATCACCTCGCCAGTACGTGGTGGCCAGCAGATTTATGCCCAGGGCAGCGATCTGGTGGTGATCTCCTCGGTCAGCCCGGGAGCGGAACTTCTCGCCGATGGCAACATCCATGTATACGGCCCGATGCGTGGTCGCGTATTGGCCGGCGTCAAGGGCGACACCAAGGCGCGGATATTCTGTCAGCAAATGAGTGCTGAACTGATTTCCATCGCCGGGCATTACAAGGTTTCCGAAGATCTGCGCCGCGACCCTCTATGGGGTTCGGGTGTGCAGGTCAGCCTGTCCGGCGACGTGTTGAACATCATTCGGCTTTAACGGATACTGCCGCATTTTCCAAGCATCTCTAAAACGTAGCGAAAACGGCTCAAACGAAGTAGGAAAAAGGCCGAAAGCAGTGTTTACCGGGGGTAAACGCCGCTCAAAACCGGATTCCAGCCAAGGCTGTCCGACTGCAGTAGTTTTTCAGGAGATGTTTTTCAGGGACTGAAAAGTCCTTCTTCCTTAGGGGTGAAACACCTTGGCCAAGATTCTCGTGGTTACATCCGGCAAGGGTGGTGTGGGTAAGACCACCACCAGCGCCGCTATCGGTACCGGCCTCGCTCTGCGCGGCCACAAAACAGTGATCGTCGACTTCGACGTGGGCTTGCGTAACCTCGACCTGATCATGGGTTGCGAGCGCCGCGTGGTGTATGACTTCGTCAACGTGGTCAACGGCGAAGCCAACCTGCAACAGGCCCTGATCAAAGACAAGCGCCTGGAAAACCTCTACGTGCTGGCCGCCAGCCAGACCCGCGACAAAGACGCGCTGACCGTCGAAGGCGTGGAAAAAGTCCTGATGCAACTCAAGGAAGACTTTGAGTTCGTGGTCTGCGACTCCCCGGCGGGCATCGAGAAAGGCGCCCACCTGGCCATGTACTTCGCTGACGAAGCGATCGTCGTGACCAACCCGGAAGTCTCCTCGGTACGTGACTCCGACCGCATGCTTGGCCTGCTGGCCAGCAAGTCCCGTCGCGCCGAACGTGGCGAAGACCCGATCAAGGAACACCTGCTGATTACCCGTTATCACCCGGAACGTGTGAGCAAAGGCGAAATGCTCGGCGTAGAAGACGTCAAGGAAATCCTTTCGGTGACCCTGCTCGGCGTGATCCCTGAATCCCAGGCGGTGCTCAAGGCATCCAACCAGGGTGTTCCGGTGATTCTCGACGACCAGAGCGATGCCGGCCAGGCCTACAGCGATACCGTTGACCGCCTGCTGGGCAAGACCGTGGATCATCGATTCCTCGATGTACAGAAGAAGGGATTCTTCGAGCGCCTGTTTGGAGGCAACTAAGCAATGAACCTTTTTGACTTCTTTCGTGCCAACAAAAAGCAAAGCACCGCGTCGGTAGCGAAAGAGCGTCTACAGATCATCGTGGCGCACGAACGCGGCCAACGCAGTACCCCGGACTACCTGCCAGCCTTGCAGAAGGAACTGGTCGAGGTGATCCGCAAGTACGTCAATATCGGGTCCGATGACGTGCATGTCGCACTGGAAAGCCAGGGCAGCTGCTCGATTCTGGAACTCAATATCACCCTGCCTGATCGCTGAGTCGATCCGCCAGGAGCCACGGCGGCTCAGGTCCCTTCTGCAACCGGAAGGGACCTGAGTCGCCGTTGGCGTTTGTTACGAGGCTGTTTTAATGCCGTTGTCCAACATCCACATCATCCATCAGGATGCCGCCGTACTGGTGGTGAACAAACCGACCCTGTTGCTCTCTGTCCCTGGCCGGGCCGATGACAACAAGGACTGCCTGATTACCCGTCTGCAGGAAAACGGCTACCCGGAAGCGCGAATTGTCCACCGGCTGGACTGGGAGACTTCCGGCATCATCCTGCTGGCCCGCGACCCGGACACCCATCGCGAGCTGTCCCGACAGTTTCACGACCGCGAAACGGAAAAGGCCTACACCGCCCTGTGCTGGGGTCAGCCGGATCTGGACAGCGGCAGCATCGACCTGCCCTTGCGCTATGACCCGCCGACCAAGCCGCGCCACGTGGTCGACCATGAATTCGGCAAACATGCGCTGACCTTCTGGCGCGTGCTGGAACGCTGCGGCGACTGGTGCCGCGTTGAGCTGACACCGATCACCGGCCGTTCCCACCAGTTGCGCGTGCACATGCTCTCGATTGGCCATCCGCTGCTGGGCGACGGGCTCTATGCCCATGAACAGGCGCTGGCGGCCTGGCCGCGCCTGTGCCTGCACGCGAGCATGCTCAGCTTCACCCACCCGCAAAGTGGCGAGCGCCTGCGATTCGAGTGTCCGGCACCGTTCTGAAACAGATGTAATCCCTGTGGGAGCGGCGGTGCGGCGATCCGACTTGCCCGCGATGGCGTCGTACCAGGCGACATCAATGCTGACCGGCAAACCGCCTTCGCGGGCAAGCCCGCTCCCACAGGGTTCTCTGCCAGATTCAATCCTGGCATCACCCCACCAGCAGTCCCCCGCCACTTCTGCAACCAATACGTTAAACTGGCGCCACTGCTGTCTGGAGCTACTTTATGCGCGAAGAGTTGAACCAAGGCCTGATCGATTTCCTCAAGGCCTCCCCTACACCGTTCCATGCCACCGCCAGCCTTGTTCAGCGCCTGGAAGCGGCGGGCTATCAACGCCTCGACGAGCGCGAGCCGTGGAATACCGAAGCCAACGGTCGCTACTACGTCACCCGCAACGACTCTTCGATTGTCGCGATCAAGATGGGCCGTCATTCACCGTTGCACGGTGGCATTCGCCTGGTCGGCGCCCACACCGACAGCCCGTGCCTGCGCGTCAAGCCGCAACCGGAGCTGCAACGCCAGGGCTTCTGGCAACTGGGCGTCGAAGTCTATGGCGGCGCGCTGTTGGCGCCGTGGTTCGACCGTGACCTGTCCCTGGCGGGGCGCGTAACCTTCCGACGTGATGGCAAGGTCGAGAGCCAGTTGATCGACTTCAAGGCACCGGTCGCGATCATTCCGAACCTGGCGATTCACCTCAACCGCGAAGCCAACATGGGCTGGGCCATCAACGCCCAGACCGAACTGCCGCCGATCCTCGCGCAATTTGCCGGCGACGAGCGTGTGGACTTCCGCGCAGTGCTCACCGACCAACTGGCCCGCGAACACGGTCTGAATGCCGATGTGGTGCTCGATTACGAGCTGAGTTTCTACGACACCCAAAGCGCTGCGGTCATCGGCCTGCATGGCGATTTCATCGCCGGCGCGCGCCTGGACAACCTGCTGTCGTGCTACGCCGGCCTGCAAGCGCTGCTGACGGCCGACACCGACGAAACCTGCGTGCTGGTCTGCAACGACCACGAAGAAGTCGGTTCCTGCTCGGCCTGCGGTGCCGACGGCCCGATGCTTGAGCAAACCCTGCGTCGCCTGCTGCCTGAAGGTGATGAATTCGTACGCACCATTCAGAAATCCCTGCTGGTTTCGGCTGACAACGCCCACGGCGTGCATCCGAACTACGCCGACAAGCACGATGCCAACCACGGCCCGAAACTCAACGCCGGCCCGGTGATCAAGGTCAACAGCAACCAGCGCTACGCCACCAACAGCGAAACCGCGGGGTTCTTCCGTCACCTGTGCATGGCTGAAGAAGTGCCGGTGCAAAGCTTCGTGGTGCGCAGCGACATGGGATGTGGTTCGACCATCGGCCCGATCACCGCCAGCCACCTGGGCGTGCGCACCGTGGACATCGGCCTGCCGACGTTCGCCATGCACTCGATCCGCGAACTGTGCGGCAGCCATGACCTGGCGCATCTGGTCAAGGTACTGAGCGCGTTCTACACCTGCCGCGAGTTGCCGTAACCTGGTGCAACACTAAAGGTTGAGACACCGTTGTGGCGAGGGAGCTTGCTCCCGCTGGGATGCGAAGCAGCCCCAAATTCAGATTTCGCGGTCTGTCAGATAGACCGCGGAAGTCTCAATTACGACTGCTGCGCAGTCGGGCGGGAGCAAGCTCCCTCGCCACAAAAAATTGCGCTGCACATGGCTCATTTCTGACACACATCACGCCGGCCGCGTCAAAAGCCGCCTAGACTTCAAGTATCCCTTCGACAAGGCTGTCTCCATGATTTCGATGTCTACCTTTCACGCCATGCTGATTCCGATTCTAGCCGGGATGCTCCTGCTGGCCGTCGGCTTCAACTTTCGCGATAAGAATGCCGGTGTGTTTGCCATGTGGATCGGCATGCTGACCATCCTCGCGACCGTGGTGATCAAGATCCTCGCCAAACTCAACGAATAATTCATCACCCTTGGCTCGCATTGATTTTGACGGGCTCGTACACTCGGTCGATCCGCTCTCTGCGAGGTTGACCGCCTAGTGTTCGCTCGTATTTTTGCCCTTCCGTATTTTTTCCTTGTCTGCCTGATGCTGCTGCCAGTGGCACCTGCCCAGGCGGCCGGCCTGCCAAACCTGCTCGGCGGCCAGGCCAAGGCGCAGCCCGAAGCACAGGAACCGCTGGGGCAGTCCCTGGACGAAGTGATCAAGTCACTGGAAAACGATCAGCAGCGCACCAAGCTGCTGGCCGATCTGAAAAGACTGCGTGACACCACCAAACAGGCCCAGCCGATTACCGAAGAAGGCGTGCTGGGCTTGATTGGCGGAACCCTGGCCACTCTCGAAAAGAAATTTACCGGCGACGACAGTCCGCTCACACGCTGGTCCAGCGAGTTCGACCAGGCCCAGGAAGAGTTGATGGCGCTGGCGCTGCCGGCCAATGAATGGCTGCCGATGCTCTTTGCATTCGCCATGATCCTGATGGTCTGGAGCCTGCTGGCCGCCGCGCTGATCTGGATCAGCCACCGTGTGCGCATGCGTTTCGGCCTGACTGAAGAACTGCCGCAGCACCCCCGTGCCCTGGACATGTTGCGCTTTGCCTTGCGCAAGCTCGGGCCATGGCTGATCGCCCTGGTGATCACGATCTACATGAGCTACGCCCTGCCCTCGTCCCTGGGTAAAAGCCTGGCCATGGTGCTGGCCTATGCACTGGTGGTCGGCACCTGTTTCTCGGCCATCTGCGTGATTGCCTTTTCCCTGCTCGACGGTCCACACCGCCACCGCGCCTTGTACATTCTGCGGCACCAGGCGTTTCGGCCGCTGTGGCTGATCGGCAGCTTCGCCGCGTTTGGCGAAGCGCTGAGCGATCCAAAACTGGTCGACAGCCTCGGCAGTCATCTGGCCCATACGGCTGCCACGGTTGCCAACGTCCTGGCAGCCTTGTCCACCGCCCGGTTCATCTTGCGTTTCCGCCGCCCCATCGCCCACCTGATCCGTAACCAGCCGCTGTCCCGACGCCTGACCCGCCGCGCCCTCAACGACACCCTGTCGATTCTCGGCACCTTCTGGTACGTACCGGCGCTGGTGCTGGTGGCCATTTCCCTGTTCGCGACGTTCATTTCCGCCGGTGACACCAGCACTGCCCTGCGCCAGTCGCTGATCTGCACCGTGTTGCTGGTGTTGTGCATGGTCATCAACGGCCTGGTACGCCGCCACGCCCTCAAGCCCCAGCGCGGCATCCGGCGCTACGCCGTGTATTCGGAACGACTGAAAAACTTCTTCTACACAATCCTCCACCTGTTGGTGTGGCTGGCCTTTATCGAGCTCGGCCTGCGGGTCTGGGGCATGTCGTTGATCCGCTTTACCGAAGGCGACGGCCACGAAGTCAGCGTCAAGCTGTTCAGCCTCGCCGGCACGCTGCTGTTCGCCTGGTTGATCTGGATTCTCAGCGACACCGCCGTACATCACGCCCTGACCCGCTCGCGCAAAGGCCTGGCCAACGCCCGCGCGCAGACGATGATGCCGCTGATCCGCAACGTACTGTTCGTGGCCATTTTCATTGTCGCGCTGATCGTTGCCCTGGCGAACATGGGCATGAACGTCACGCCCCTGCTGGCCGGTGCCGGTGTGATCGGTCTGGCCATCGGCTTTGGTGCGCAATCGCTGGTAGCCGACCTGATTACCGGGCTGTTCATCATCATCGAAGACTCCCTGGCCATCGACGACTACGTGGATGTCGGCGGCCACCTCGGCACGGTCGAAGGCCTGACCATCCGCACCGTGCGCCTGCGGGACATCGACGGCATCGTCCACACTATTCCGTTCAGTGAAATCAAAAGCATCAAGAACTACTCCCGGGAATTCGGCTACGCGATCTTCCGGGTCGCGGTGCCGGCCAACATGGACATCGACAACGCCATCAAACTGATGCGCGAAGTCGGCCAGAAAATGCGCACCGATCCGTTGCAGCGACGCAATATCTGGTCGCCGCTGGAGTTTCAGGGGGTGGAAAGTTTCGAGTCGGGCAACGCCATCCTGCGTGCCCGTTTCAAGACTGCGCCAATCAAGCAGTGGGAGGTTTCACGGGCGTTCAATCTTTCGCTGAAACGACATATGGATGAAGCCGGACTGGATCTGGCGACACCGAGGATGAGCGTGCAAGTGATTACCGCTGCTGAAGTTCTACAGTAGAAATAGCACAAAGAAAAGGCAGCTCGGGGGATAGCCGATACTGCCTCAACTAAAAAACATGCAGGGTGTGTCAGATAACGATAAAACCTCAGGAACCCGTAACCACAACACTTTGAATATTTAACTCGATAGGCACAGGTATCGCGGAATAGGACTTATCCCTCGAAACTTTAAGCCAAGCCCCATCTCCGGATGGCACATAATAACTAACACTACCATCTTTCCCCTCTTTTCTGACCTTCTGCGCAGCTATCAAAAAATTATAGAGCGCCTCATCGTCCACATCAAACAAGTCATCCCCGTAGAACTGCAGTACAGGAGCCCCATTAGTTGCATACAACTTGACAGACGCCTTGCCTTGCGCAACGATTTCCGACGACATTGATTTACCGCCAGCGTCTTTAATAAGAAGACTTGCGTGAGTGCTCCTCAGAGTAAGATACCCTTGGGTATCCAGAGCTACATAACGTTTATCTTCACCCTGTCCTACGGACAAAATAAACTCATCATTTTCGCAATGGACATTAAAAATCGTTGAATCACCGTAGTTCCATTCCGTTCCAATCCGGCCCTCCGGAAAACACTTGACTGGACGCCCAAAGATTTCCACCGTTGCAACAAACGAAAAACTCGAATTAGACATACTAAATCCTTGTAAAATTAAAAATCCATAGCCATCAAAAAAGGCCCATGCAAAATCACACACCAAAATCAAATTCACCAGAAAAATAATAAATCTGATTTTTTCAACACACTTAGTGATTACAAACGAAACTTATTGTTTTATCACTACAAGAACCAAACAACAAACAACCAAAAATATGCTCTCAAACAATATTGATTGTGATGGCATGCAACTCAAATCAAACCACATCCACACCGACATGAATTGCATCATGCCGCCAGAACTCCAGGTCGCAGTCGATCAAGCGTTCATGCTGGTCATAGTTGACCCGGGCAATCTGTAAACCCGGGCTACCTACCGACACCTTCAACGCCGCCGCCGCATCCACCGACAACGCCGTGGGCACAATCTCGAAGCGCACCCGTCCGTAATGCAAGTCGTAATGCCGCGCATACAACTCGGTGATCGACTGATTCAAATCGAAATCGAGTATCCCGGGAAAGTACTGCGGATTCAGGTAGTGCTCCACATACAGCACCAGCCGCCCGTCGATCCTCCGTGCGCGGCAGATCTGGATCACGCTCGACAGCGCCGGCAATTGCAGCCAGGCACAAACGGCCGCCGACGCCGGTTGCAATCGTGCCGAAATCACCTCGGTGGAAGGTACCCGCCCCTGGGCACTGACCATCGCGTGAAAGTGGCTGCGCTGCATCAGGTTGTACGCCAGGCGTGGTGGCGAGACGAACCAGCCACGACGCTCCTCGCGATAAATCTGCCCCTGCGACTCCAACTGCAACAACGCTTCACGCAAAGTGATCCGCGTGGTGCCGAACAATTCACTGAGCTTGCGCTCGGCCGGCAATTTGCTGCCGGGGGTCAACAGGCCGTGGTCGATCTGCTCCTGAAGCACCTGGCCGATGGCTGTTACCGCTTTTGTCGCCTCTTCACGCATCAACGTTTCCTTTCTGGACTAGACCAGCACCAATTCAGGGCAGAACCACCGCGCAAACCGGCTCATTCAATGATCTGCAAGCGTAGGCAGCGTAGATGACCGAGATGTGACAAAGCTGCCCAACGGTCGCCATTCTGCGAACTCAAAAACCTGCAATTCATCGGCCAAGCCCCTTGCCAGCCGAGGCCTTGACCATGGTCTACGCTTAGCAGGCCAGTCGCGATACCGCTCAACAAAAAGTCATTCCGGGCGACGAGCGACATCAAAGTGTCATCCAGCCCCCTTAAATTGGCTCAGGTATTGCTGACCTAGACCAACACAAACCGCAATCGCAGCGTTGAACACGACCCAAGGAGCTTCGGAATGAAAAAGCTTTTCCTGGCATCACTGTTAGGCTCGACCATCGCAATGTGCACCGCCGCCATGGCGGCCGATGATCTGAAAACCCTGGAAGCCGCTGCAAAAGCGGAAGGCGCCGTCAACAGCGTCGGCATGCCCAATGACTGGGCCAACTGGGCCGGCACCTGGAAAGACCTGAGCGACAAGTACGGCCTCAAGCACATCGACACCGACATGAGCTCGGCCCAGGAGATCGCCAAGTTCGCCGCGGAAAAAGACAACGCCAGCGCCGACATCGGCGACGTCGGTGCAGCGTTCGGCCCGATCGCGGTCAAGCAAGGCGTGGTCCAGCCCTACAAGCCATCGACCTGGGATCAGGTTCCAGCCTGGGCCAAGGACAAGGACGGCAACTGGGCACTGGCCTACACCGGCACCATCGCTTTCATCGTCAACAAGAAGTTGCTGCACGGCTCCGAGGCGCCAACCAAGTGGGCTGACCTCAAGACCGGCAAATACAAAGTCTCCATCGGTGACGTGAGCACCGCGGCCCAGGCAGCCAACGGCGTACTGGCCGCGGCACTGGCCAACGGTGGCGACGAGAAAAACCTCAAGCCGGCCCTGGACCTGTTCGCCGACATCGCCAAGCAAGGTCGCCTGTCGATGTCCAACCCGACGATTGCCACCATGGAAAAAGGCGAAATCGAAGTCGGCGTGGTCTGGGACTTCAACGGCCTGAGCTACAAGGCCAAGATGGCCAACCCGGATGACTACGTGGTGCTGATCCCGTCCGACGGCTCGGTGATTTCCGGTTACACCACCATCATCAACAAGTACGCGAAAAACCCGAACGCCGCCAAGCTGACCCGCGAATACATCTTCAGCGACGCCGGCCAGATCAACCTGGCCAAGGGCAACGCTCGTCCGATCCGTGCCGAGCACATCACACTGCCGGCCGAGGTACAGGCCAAGCTGCTGCCTAACGAGCAGTACAAGAAAGTGACGCCGATCAAAGACGCAGATGCCTGGGAAAAGACCTCCAAGGCCCTTCCTCAGAAGTGGCAGGAAGAAGTCATCATCAATATGCAATAACCGGGAAGATCCCCATTTCGGGATCTGATGGCGATCCAAATGTGGGAGCGGGCTTGCTCGCGAAGGCGTCGAATCAGTCAATACATCGTTGAATGACGCACCGCTTTCGCGAGCAAGCCCGCTCCCACAGTGGATCGAGTGAGCTTCGAATATCTGTTACACGGAGTTTTTGCCCCTATGAAGCACAACGTCATCCTTGTCGTGCTCGACGGCCTCAACCACGAGGTCGCCCGCCACGCCATGGGGCACCTGCAGGCGTACGTCGGTGCCGGACGCGCCGCACTCTACAAACTGGAGTGCGAGTTGCCGGCCCTGTCCCGCCCGCTGTACGAATGCATCCTGACCGGCGTGGCGCCCATCGACAGCGGTATCGTCCACAACAACGTCTCGCGCCTGTCCAACCAGCGCAGTATCTATCACTACGCCACCGACGCAGGTCTTGTCACCGCGGCGGCGGCCTATCACTGGGTCAGCGAGTTGTACAACCGTTCGCCCTTCGTGGCGGCCCGTGACCGTCACACCGATGACCCGCAACTGCCGATCCAGCACGGGCATTTCTACTGGAACGATCACTACCCGGACTCGCACCTGTTCGCCGACGCCGAAAACCTGCGCCTGCGCCATGCGCCGAACTTTTTGCTGATCCACCCGATGAACATTGACGACGCCGGGCACAAGCACGGTCTCGACACCCCGCAGTACCGCAACAGCGCCCGCTCGGCCGACATCATCCTGGCCGACTACCTGCAAGGCTGGCTCGATGCCGGCTATCAGGTGCTGGTCACCGCCGACCACGGAATGAACAACGACCGCTCCCACAACGGCCTGCTGCCCGAAGAACGAGAAGTGCCGCTGTTCGTTCTGGGTGACGCGTTCAGCCTCGACGCCGGTGCCGCACCGAAACAAACCGAGATCTGCGGCACCGTCTGCCAGTTGCTCGGCGTGCCCCACGACAAACCGGTCTGCCGGGAGCTGTTGAAGTGAATGCCATGACCCGCAGTAAATGGCTGGCAGCCTTATGCCTGGTCCCGTTCGCGCTGTTCTTCATCGTGTTCGAAATCGCACCGCTGACCTGGGTGATGATCAACAGCCTGCAATCGGAAGAGTTCGGCTGGGGCCTGGCCAACTTCAGCAAAATCTTCAGCTCGAAGTTTTACCTGCAGGCCATCCAGTACAGCCTTGAGATCAGCTTCTGGTCCAGCGTGTTCGGGATCGTCATCGCAATACTGGGCGCCTACTCCCTGCGTCGGGTCGATTCGAAACTGCGCAACTTCGTCAACGCCTTCGCCAACATGACCAGCAACTTCGCCGGCGTGCCCCTGGCCTTCGCGTTCATCATTCTGCTCGGCTTCAACGGCAGCTTCACCATCATGCTCAAGCAGGCCGGAATCATTCAGGACTTCAACCTGTACTCGAAAACCGGGTTGATCATTCTCTACACCTACTTCCAGATTCCCCTCGGCGTGCTGCTGCTGTACCCGGCCTTCGATGCGCTGCGCGAAGACTGGCGTGAATCGGCTTCACTGCTCGGCGCCGACGGTTGGCAGTACTGGCGGCACATCGGCTTGCCGGTGTTGACGCCGGCACTGCTGGGTACCTTCGTTATCCTGCTGGCTAACGCCCTCGGTGCCTACGCTACGGTGTACGCCCTGACCACCGGCAACTTCAACGTGCTGCCGATCCGTATTGCGGCGATGGTGTCCGGTGACATCTCCCTGGACCCGAACCTGGCCAGCGCCCTGGCCGTGGTGCTGGTGGCCTTGATGACCCTGGTGACCATCGTGCATCAGTTGCTGTTGAAGAGGAGCTACCATGTCTCGCGCTGAACTGGGGCCCGCCGGTGTCTACCACCGCGTCGTGGTGTACTTGCTGTTTGCCATCCTGCTGTTGCCGCTGGCCGGCACGCTGATCTACTCGATCGCCAGCAGTTGGTCGGCGACCATCCTGCCCAGCGGTTTCACCCTCAAGTGGTACATCCAGCTGTGGAGCGATCCGCGCTTCCTGAATGCGTTCGGACAATCGCTGCTGGTCTGCGTCGGCTCGCTGATTCTTTCGGTGGTGCTGATTCTGCCGCTGCTGTTCGTGGTGCACTACCACTTCCCGAAACTCGACGCGCTGATGAACATCCTGATCCTGCTGCCCTTCGCCGTGCCGCCGGTGGTGTCGTCGGTGGGGCTGTTGCAGCTCTACGGTTCCGGACCATTCGCCATGGTCGGGACGCCGTGGATTCTGATCGGTTGCTACTTCACCGTGGCGCTGCCGTTCATGTACCGGGCGATCACCAACAACCTGCAAGCGATCAACCTGCGCGACCTGATGGACGCCGCCCAGTTGCTCGGCGCCAGCACCTGGCAAGCCGCCTTCCTGGTGGTGCTGCCGAACCTGCGCAAGGGCCTGATGGTAGCGCTGCTGCTGTCGTTCTCGTTCCTGTTCGGTGAGTTCGTGTTCGCCAACATCCTCGTCGGCACCCGCTACGAAACCCTGCAGGTCTACCTCAACAACATGCGCAACAGCAGCGGTCATTTCACCAGTGCGCTGGTGATTTCCTACTTCTTCTTTGTGCTGGTTCTGACCTGGATTGCCAATATCTTGAACAGGGACAAAAGCGAATGAGCTATGTCAGCGTCCAACATCTTCAGAAAAGCTTCGCCGGCACCACGGTGTTCAGCGACATCAATTGCGAAATCCAGAAAGGTGAGTTCGTCACCCTGCTCGGCCCGTCCGGCTGCGGCAAATCCACCCTGCTGCGCTGCATCGCCGGCCTGACTTCGGTGGATGGCGGCAAAATCCTGCTCGATGGCGCCGATATCGTGCCGGTGAGCCCACAGAAACGCGGGATCGGCATGGTGTTCCAGAGCTATGCGCTGTTCCCCAACATGACCGTGGAGCAAAACGTCGCCTTTGGTCTGCGCATGCAAAAGGTCAATGCCGATGACAGCCACAAACGCGTCGCCGAAGTACTGAAACTGGTGGAGTTGCAGGACTTCGCCGCACGCTATCCACATCAGCTGTCCGGTGGCCAATGCCAGCGCGTCGCCCTCGCCCGCTCGCTGGTGACCCGGCCACGCCTGTTGCTGCTGGACGAACCGCTGTCGGCGCTGGATGCGCGCATTCGCAAGCACCTGCGCGAACAGATCCGTCAGATCCAGCGCGAACTGGGCCTGACCACGATTTTCGTCACACACGATCAGGAGGAAGCCCTGACCATGTCTGACCGGATTTTCCTGATGAATCAGGGAAAAATCGTACAAAGCGGCGACGCCGAAACCCTCTACACTGCGCCGGTGGATGTGTTCGCCGCCGGTTTCATCGGCAACTACAACCTGCTGGATGCCGACAGCGCTTCGAAGCTGCTGCAGCGACCGATCAGCAAGCGCATCGCCATTCGCCCGGAAGCCATCGAACTGAGCCTTAACGGCGAACTGGACGCACAGATACGCAGCCACAGCCTGCTGGGCAACGTGATTCGCTACCGGGTCGAAGCCCGGGGCGTGGAATTGGTGGTGGATGTGCTGAACCGCTCGGCGGCCGACCTGCATCCCGATGGTCAGCGCCTGGCGCTTTCCATCGATCCGACGGCCCTGTGTGAGGTAGCTTGAAAGCAGCTGCAAGCGACAAGCTTCAAGCTGTAAGCTGCTGACCACTCCAATCCACTTCTTGCAGCTTGCAGCTTGCAGCTGTTCTCAGAGAGAACCCGATGGCCCTGGCAATTTTTGATCTGGATGAAACCCTGATCCACGGCGACTGCGCCTCACTGTGGAGCGAGCAAATGGTCCGCCTCGGCTGGGTCGATGGCGAATCGTTCCTGCGTCGCGACAAGGAGTTGATGGATGCGTACGGCAGGGGCCATCTGGCCATGGAGGACTACATGGCCTTCAGCCTGGAGCCGTTGATTGGTCGTACACCTGAAGAAGTCGCGCACCTGGTTGGCCCGTGGGTGGAAGACTACATCGAGCCGATCATTTTCAGTGATGCCACCAAAACCATCGCCGCCCATCGCAAGGCCGGCGACCGGATCCTGGTGATCTCGGCCTCGGGCACCCATCTGGTCGGCCCCATTGCCGAGCGTCTGGGCATCGACGAGATTCTCGGCATCGAACTGGAAGTGGCCCATGGCGTTTACACCGGCCACACCGTTGGCACCCTGACCTACCGCGAAGGCAAGATCACCCGCTTGCTGGAGTGGCTGGATGCAGAGGAGGAAAACCTCGAAGGCGCGAGTTTCTATTCCGACTCACGCAACGACCTGCCGCTGTTGCTGAAGGTGGATTTCCCCCACGCGGTCAACCCGGATCCGGTGTTGCGCGAGCACGCCGAAAAGGCGGGCTGGCCGATCCATACCTGGAAATAACGCAAGCCCCCCCTGTGGGAGCGGGCTTGCTCGCGAAGGCGTCGAATCAGTCAATACATCGTTGAATGACGCACTGCTTTCGCGAGCAAGCCCGATCCCGCAGGTTCAGCGTTGTCAGCTCAAGCTTTCATTTATCACCAATACAACTTTCCCCGCCACATTGTTACTCGCCAGCTCGGCAAACGCCGCCTCGGCATCCTTGATCGGGAATGTCCTGGCCAGTTGCGGACTCAACCGTCCCTCGGCAAACAGCGGCCAGACATGCTGGCTCAAATCACTGAACAGATCGGCCTTGAATTGATCGTCGCGGCTGCGCAGGGTCGAACCCAGCAACTGCACGCGCTTGGCCAGCACCTGGGCCAGATCCAGCTTGGCCTCGCGGCCGCCCATCAGACCGATCAACACCCAACGGCCATCCTGGGCCAGCAGCTTGAGGTTCAAAGCCGCATAATTACCGCCCACCGGATCGAGAATCACGTCGAACGGCCCCAGATCCCGCAGGCTCTCCAGATCGTCATTACGCACCACGCCGCCTTGGGCGCCCAGCGCTTCGCAGTACGCCAATCGCTCGGCGGAGCCAACACTGACCCAACACGGGTTGCCGAACGCCTTGCACAGCTGAATGGCCGCTGAACCGATTCCACTTGCCCCGGCATGCAGAAGAACTTTCTGACCCGGTTTGAGCGCAGCCAGTTGAAACACATTCAGCCAGACTGTTGCATAAACTTCGGGCAACGCAGCCGCCTCGACCAATGACAGTCCGTCGGGAACCGGCAGCACATGCCGCCCGTCGACAACCACCTCTTCGGCCATCCCGCCCCCGGCCAGCAAGGCGCAAACCCGATCGCCAACCTGCCAGGAGGAGCCGGCGCCAACCTCGCTGATGACCCCCGAGCACTCTAGACCAAGCACTTGACTGGCCCCCGGTGGTGGCGGGTAAAGGCCCGCTTTCTGCAATAAATCGGCGCGATTGAGACCCGCTGCCGCCACTCGTATACGAACTTGTCCTACATCGCACGCAGGACTCGGCTCTTCAACCCACACCACTTGACCGTCAACGCCTTGCAATGCTTTCACAGTGCCTCCATAGTGAGTCTGGACTGAGCCCGAAGCTATAGCGCCGGGCTTTTTGCATTATGCGACCGGCTCCCAAAGAACCGGCGACTTCAAAGACGGCCTAATATGCGTTATCAATTGTCCCCGCGTCGAATCAGCATGAAGCATCTGTTCCCCAGCACTGCCCTCGCCTTGTTCATCGGTATCGGCTTGCTGCCGATGTCGAGCAATACATTCGCAGCCAATAGCTGGGACAAGCTTCAACCCGATCGTGACGAAGTGATCGCCAGCCTGAACGTCGTGGAGTTGCTCAAGCGCCACCACTACAGCAAGCCGCCACTCGATGACGCACGCTCGGTAATCATCTACGACAGCTACCTCAAGCTGCTGGATCCGTCGCGCAGCTACTTCATGGCCAGCGACATTGCCGAATTCGACAAGTGGAAGACGCAGTTCGACGATTTCCTCAAGAGCGGCGACCTGAACGCCGGGTTCACCATCTACAAGCGCTACCTGGACCGCGTCAAGGCGCGTCTGGACTTCGCCCTTGCCGAGCTGAACAAGGGCGTCGACAAGATCGACTTCACCACCAAGGAAACCTTGCTGATCGACCGCAAGGACGCCCCTTGGCTCAAATCCACCGCGGAACTCGACGACCTGTGGCGTAAACGCGTCAAGGACGAAGTCCTGCGTCAGAGGATCGCCGGCAAGGATTCCAAGCAGATCCAGGAAACCCTGACCAAGCGATACAAGAACCAGTTGGCGCGCCTGGACCAGACCCGCGCGGAAGACATCTTCCAGGCGTACATCAACACCTTCGCCATGTCCTACGACCCGCACACCAACTATCTGTCGCCGGATAACGCGGAGAACTTCGACATCAACATGAGCTTGTCCCTCGAGGGCATCGGCGCCGTGTTGCAGAGTGATAACGACCAGGTGAAAGTCGTGCGCCTGGTGCCGGCAGGTCCGGCGGACAAGACCAAGCAGGTTGCACCGGCCGACAAGATCATCGGCGTTGCCCAGGGCAACAAGGAAATGGTCGACGTCGTGGGCTGGCGCCTGGACGAAGTGGTCAAGCTGATCCGTGGTCCGAAGGGCACCGTGGTGCGCCTGGAAGTCATCCCGGCCAGCAATGCGCCGAACGACCAGACCACCAAGATCGTGCCGATCACCCGTGAAGCGGTGAAGCTTGAAGACCAGGCCGTGAAGAAATCGGTCTTGAACCTGAAGCAGGACGGCAAGGACTACAAGCTCGGCGTTATCGAGATCCCGGCGTTCTATCTGGACTTCAAGGCCTTCCGTGCCGGCGATCCGGATTACAAGAGCACCACCCGGGACGTCAAGAAACTGCTGACCGAGTTGCAGAAAGAGAAAGTCGACGGCGTGGTCATCGACCTGCGCAACAACGGCGGCGGCTCCTTGCAAGAGGCCACCGAGCTGACCAGCCTGTTCATCGACAAAGGTCCGACCGTGCTCGTGCGTAACGCCGATGGCCGGGTTGATGTCCTGGAAGATGAAAACCCGGGCGCGTTCTACAAGGGCCCGATGGCGTTGCTGGTCAACCGCCTGTCCGCCTCGGCTTCGGAGATTTTTGCCGGCGCCATGCAGGACTACCACCGTGCACTGATCATCGGCGGCCAGACCTTCGGCAAAGGCACCGTGCAGACCATTCAGCCGCTCAACCATGGCGAACTGAAGTTGACCCTGGCCAAGTTCTACCGGGTTTCCGGACAGAGCACCCAGCATCAGGGCGTCTTGCCGGACATCGATTACCCGTCGATCATCGACACCAAGGAAATCGGTGAAAGCGCCCTGCCGGAAGCCATGCCGTGGGACACCATCAAGGCGGCGATCAAACCTGCGCTCGACCCGTTCAAGCCGTATATTTCGCAGCTCCAGTCCGAGCACGACATGCGTACGGCCAAAGATGCGGAGTTCGTGTTCATTCGCGACAAGCTGGCCCTGGCGCAGAAACTGATGGCCGAGAAAACCGTCAGCCTCAATGAAGTCGACCGTCGTGCCCAACACGCCGACATCGAAGCCAAACAGCTGGCCATGGAAAACATCCGTCGCAAGGCCAAGGGCGAAGAACCGCTCAAAGAGTTGAAGAAAGAAGACGAGGACGCCATTGCGGCCGATGATGACAAGACCAAACCGGAAGACGACGCCTACCTCAGCGAAACCGGGCGGATTCTGCTGGACTACCTGAAACTCAACACGGCAGTGGCCAAGCACTGAGTTTGCACAAACAAGTGATGGCAATTTAATGCTGACGCCCCTGTAGCGTCATCATACAGTCATCATTCTGTCGTGAAATAAAGGACCGGGCGTGCTCTTTTTACCAAGGGCACGCCCGGTCCTTTTTTTATTGCCAGAGATCGCCATGACCACAACCGAACAGCTGAGTGCCTTGAGCTCGATCCTGAGTCAAAGCGGTTTGCACAGTCTGTTCCAACCGATCATCAGCCTCTCTGAACGACGTATCCTCGGTTACGAAGCCCTCAGTCGCGGCCCCTCCAACAGCCCTCTGCACTCTCCTGTCGCCCTGTTCGCCGTCGCCCGTCAGGCCGGACGCCTGAGCGAACTGGAAATTGCCTGCCGCGAAAGCGCTTGCCGACGCTTCAATGAACAACAACTGCCTGGTCTGTTGTTCCTTAACGTGTCCCCGGAGTCCCTGCTCGAAGCGGCCCATCAACCAGGGCGCACCTTGCAATTGCTGCAAGACTTCGGCATTCCGCCAAGCCAGGTGGTCATCGAGCTCACGGAGCAGACGCCGACGGACGACTTCCAGTTGCTGCAAACCGCCCTGCATCACTATCGGGCGATGGGGTTTTCGATTGCGCTGGATGATCTGGGGGCGGGCTATTCGAGTTTACGCTTGTGGTCCGAACTGCGGCCTGATTACGTGAAAATCGACCGGCATTTCATTGATGGCATTCATCAGGATGCGCTCAAGCGCGAGTTCGTCGGCTCGATCCTGCAAATCGCCAAGGCCTCGCGGGCACAAGTCATTGCCGAAGGTATCGAGCTAGCCGAAGAACTCACGGTGCTGACCGAAATGGGCGTGGACCTGGTGCAGGGCTATCTGCTTTGCCGCCCTCAGGAACACCCGCCACGGGATGCCCGGGCATTGATGCCCCGACAGGACAACACCGCCGTTGTACTGAGCGAAGACGGCAGCGACCTCAGCGCCCTGCTCAACGAACTCCCCGCGGTGAACCGGGACACCCCGACCGCCATGGTGCTCGAAGCCTTTCGCCGCCAGGCCAACCTGAACTCGCTGGCAGTCCTGGACGAACAGGGTCAGCCCTGCGGTATCGTCCATCGTCATTCGCTCTCCGACGCCCTGCTCAAGCCCTTTGCCACCGACCTGTTCGCCCGCAAGCCCATCAGCCGCCTGATGAACGATGACTTCCTCGCCGTCGAACTGAGCCAATCCCTGCAACAGGTCAGCCGACTGATCACCAGCCGTGCCCGCCAGCGCATCGAAGAAGACTTCATCATCACCCTCAACGGCGGTTATCTGGGGTTGGGGCGGGTGATTGACGTGCTCAAGCTGATCACGGAACTGAAGATCCAGCAGGCCCGCTACGCCAACCCGCTGACCTTGCTTCCGGGCAACGTACCGATCCGGCAATGCCTGACACGGCTGCTGCAACAGCGACGGGAATCGGTGATCTGCTACGTGGACATTGATAGCTTCAAGCCCTTCAACGACATCTACGGCTATGGTCGTGGCGACGAAGTCCTGCTGTGCCTGGCGCAATGCCTGAACGACCGCGTCGACCCGTCCCGCGACTTCGTCGGCCACATCGGCGGCGATGATTTCCTGCTGGTACTCGGCCCGGAAGACTGGCGCAAACGTTTGAACCAGTTGCTCGACGACTTCCAGAGCCAGTGCCGACGTTTCTACCGCAGCGAACACCTGGAGGCCGGATGCTTCATCGCACCAAATCGCCAGGGCGTGCGGCAGGAGTTTGCGTTGTTGTCGCTGTCGATCGGCGTGGTGCATTTGCATCCACAGGCCTGTGGACAACTCGATGCGAGCCTGCTGGCGGAAATGGCGTCACAAGCCAAGCACCATGCGAAGAATGTGCAGGGCTATAGCGTGCATGTGATTGATAGTCTGGCGGTGCAGGAACGTGAAGGTGCATGCCTGATGGGGCAGCGGTGATTGACAGGACGCCTTCGCGGGCAAGCCCGCTCCCACAGAGAAGCAAAGGAAAAAGCGGCATACACCGACTGCTCCTCACCACTCAACAGGCCGAGCGTTAGCTCGCCTGCAGCTCTTGATCTTGATCCACCCGCCCCCTCGGGAGGCTGAGTGGAGGTGTTCATCCGGGGATTGGCGCGC
>NZ_AKJG01000043.1 GCF_000282455.1 Pseudomonas sp. GM74 | reverse complement strand
CGGGCTTGCCCGCGATGACGGCCTGACATTCAACTTTTATATTGAATGTTCGGGCCTCATCGCGAGCAAGCTCGCTCCCACAGGATCAATGATCGGGGCGTTTTTTATTGCCTGCTCGCCAGTTACGCAGCGATCGACAACTTGAGTTTGTTCATCGCGCTCTTCTCGAGTTGGCGAATACGCTCGGCCGACACGTTGTACTTCTGCGCCAGGTCGTGCAGCGTGGCTTTTTCTTCCGCCAGCCAACGCTGGTAGAGGATGTCACGGCTGCGGTCGTCCAGCACTTCCAGCGCTTCATGCAGGTTGTGGTTGGAGTTGTCGCTCCAGTCAGCGTCTTCCAGTTGACGGGCCGGGTCGTACCGGTGGTCTTCCAGATAGTTGGCCGGCGACTGGAAAGCACTGTCGTCGTCCGCTTCGGCAGCCGGGTCGAAGGCCATGTCATGGCCAGTCAGGCGGCTTTCCATCTCGCGCACTTCCCGAGGCTCCACACCCAGGCTTTCCGCCACACGGTGGACTTCCTCGTTGTTCAGCCAGGCCAGACGCTTCTTCTGGCTGCGCAGATTGAAGAACAACTTGCGCTGGGCCTTGGTGGTCGCGACTTTCACGATGCGCCAGTTGCGCAGGATGAACTCGTGGATTTCCGCCTTGATCCAGTGCACGGCAAAAGACACCAGGCGCACGCCCATTTCCGGGTTGAAGCGCTTCACGGCCTTCATCAGGCCGACGTTGCCTTCCTGGATCAGGTCAGCCTGGGCCAGGCCGTAGCCGGAATAGCTACGGGCGATATGTACGACAAAACGCAGGTGGGCGAGCACCATCTGCCGAGCCGCCCCCAAATCCTGCTCATAATAGAGACTCTCGGCCAGTTCACGCTCCTGCTCCGGCGACAGCAATGGAATGCTGTTGACGGTGTGCACATAGGCCTCCAGGTTCGCACCCGGGACCAGAGCATATGCAGGTTGCAAAGAATTGGTCATACGAAAAAACCTCCGACTTACAAACTCGTGCAGTTCAGCACTGCGAAAATTGACCGGAAACCGAAAGACAAGTTCCCTAAAACCCAAAAACGCTGAAAGGTCAATACGAGCAAAATGATACTACTTAGGCGCAAGCTCCCTCAGGTGGCGTGCGACTGCAATCCATGCACCGATATACCCCAACAGCACCGCGCCAAGCAAGAGAGACAGACCGTCGGCAACTGGCACTCCAGCCAGCGCAAAATCACTGCCGTACAAACCGGCCAGCCCCACCACCGCGTCGTTCAGCCAATCAAGGCCGAACGCCAGTACGCCCCAGGACAGAATCCCCGCACCGAAGCCATACAGCGCGCCCATATACAGAAAGGGCCTGCGTACATAGCTGTCAGTGCCGCCAACCAGTTTAATCACTTCTATCTCTGTGCGGCGGTTTTCAATATGAAGACGAATGGTATTGCCTATCACCAAAAGTAATGCAGAAACCAGAAGCACGGTCAGACCGAAGACGAATCGATCACCCAGCTTGAGGATGGCTGCCAGACGCTCGACCCAGACTAAATCAAGTTGCGCCTGTTGTACCTTCGGCAGCTCGGATAGTTTTTGTCTTAATGCTTCAAGGGCCGACTTGTCGACTTCGTTCGGCGTCACCAGGACCACGCCCGGCAGCGGGTTCTCCGGTAACTCCTTGAGCGCCTCGCCCAGCCCGGATTGTTGCTGGAACTCTTCCAGCGCCTGCTCGCGGCCAACGTATTCGGCCTCGGCGACGCCAGGCATGCCCTTGATCTGATCGCGCAGCGATTCACCTTCGGCCGGCTTGGCCTCAAGATCCAGATACAGGGAAATCTGCGCCGCGCGCTGCCAGGAGCCGCCCAGGCGCTCGACGTTACTTAGCAGAAGTGACAGCCCCATGGGCAAACTCAGGGCCACCGCCATCACCATGCAGGTGAAAAAACTGCCGATGGGCTGCTTGCCCAAGCGGCGCAGGCTGTCCACCAGACTGGCGCGATGACTTTCGATCCAGGCGCGGAACAACGTGGCAAAGTCCGGCCCGTCGTCATCGTCGCGTTTTTTCTTTTGCGGCTGCGGATCGGCGGCCTTCGGGGCCACACGCTCGGAAACCTTGGGGCTACGTGTTGCACTCATACCGCGGCCTCCCCGTCACCGATCAATCGACCGCGTTGCAGTGTCAGCATGCGATGGCGCATGCGGGCGATCAGGGCCAGGTCGTGACTGGCGATCAGCACGCTGGTACCCAGGCGATTGATGTCTTCGAACACACCCATGATCTCGGCGGCCAGGCGCGGGTCGAGGTTACCGGTCGGCTCATCCGCCAGCAGCAAGGCCGGACGGTGAACGATGGCGCGGGCGATGCCGACGCGCTGCTGCTGACCGGTGGACAGGTCGCCCGGGTACAGATCGGTTTTATCCGACAGCGCCACGCGCTCCAGTGCCGAGTCCACGCGCTTGGCGATCTCGGCCTTGGACAGGCCCAGGATCTGCAAAGGCAACGCGACGTTATTGAACACCGTGCGATCGAACAGCAACTGGTGATTCTGGAACACCACGCCGATCTGCCGGCGCAAGAAAGGAATCTGCGCGTTGCTGATGGTGCTCAGGTCTTGCCCGGCGAGCAGCAACTTGCCGCTGGTCGGGCGTTCCATCGCAAGTAACAGGCGCAACAGTGTGGATTTACCGGCGCCGGAATGGCCGGTGACAAACAAGAATTCGCCACGACGGACTCGAAAGCTCAGCTCATGCAAGCCGACGTGACCGTTCGGGTAGCGCTTACCGACCTGTTCGAAACGAATCATGAACGCTCCCGCTCGGCAAACAATGCCTGGACAAAGGGTTCTGCTTCAAAGGTACGCAAATCGTCGATGCCTTCGCCGACGCCAATGTAGCGGATCGGCAGGCCGAATTGCTTGGCCAGGGCGAAAATCACCCCGCCCTTGGCGGTGCCGTCGAGCTTGGTCAGCGCCAGGCCGGTCAGTTCGACGGTCTGGTTGAATTGCTTGGCCTGGTTGATGGCGTTCTGGCCGGTGCCGGCGTCAAGCACCAACAACACTTCGTGTGGGGCGTCGGCGTCGAGCTTGCCGATCACCCGGCGAACCTTTTTCAGCTCTTCCATCAGGTTGTCTTTGGTGTGCAGGCGGCCGGCGGTGTCGGCGATCAACACATCGATGCCACGGGCCTTGGCGGCCTGTACGGCATCGAAGATCACCGAGGCCGAGTCGGCGCCAGTGTGCTGCGCGATCACCGGGATCTTGTTGCGCTCGCCCCATACCTGCAATTGCTCCACCGCCGCTGCACGGAAGGTGTCGCCGGCGGCGAGCATGACTTTCTTGCCTTCCAGCTGCAGTTTCTTCGCCAGCTTGCCGATGGTGGTGGTCTTGCCGGCACCGTTGACGCCGACCACCAGAATCACGAACGGCTTGTTCTGGGAGATGATTTTCAGCGGCTGCTCGACAGGCTTGAGCATCGCTGCCAGCTCGGCTTGCAGGGATTTGTAAAGCGCATCGGAATCGGCCAGTTCCTTGCGGGCGACCTTCTGGGTCAGGCGCTGAATGATCACCGACGTGGCTTCGACGCCGACGTCGGCGGTCAGCAATCGGGTCTCGAGGTCCTCGAGCAGTTCGTCGTCAATAACCTTTTTGCCCAGGAACAGGCTGGCCATGCCTTCGCCGATACTGGCGCTGGTCTTGGACAGGCCCTGCTTGAGGCGGGCGAAGAAACCGGCTTTGGTTTCTTCGGTGCGTACGGGTTCTACCGGGGTTTCGACGGGCGTCGCGATCGGTGCAGGAGTCGGAGCGGGTGCCGGTGCTTGAGCAACCGGAGCAACCGGAGCAACCGGAGCAACGAATACCGGAACCTCTGGCTGGCTGACAACGGGAACAGGCTCGGCCACGACGACTGGTTCAACAATCGCCTCGACCACAGGCGCAAGAACCGGTGCAGGCGTAAACGCTGCCGGGGCCGGAATCGGCGGGGTCACGTGGGGGGCCAGGTCATTTTCGACAAACGCCACGGGCTCTTCGGCTACCGGCAGGGTCAACCACGGTTCGGCCGTCGGTGCCAGCGGCTGTTCGGTGACGATTTCGCTGACAGGTTCGGGAGCGGCTTCAACCTTGGGCTGCAGCAACGGCTCGGCAACCGGCAGAACAACCGGCGCGGGCGCTTCTTCTATTACCGGAACCGGCGTCGGCGCTGGCTCAGGAATGGCTTGTGGCTGTTCGACGACGGGTTCCTGCGGCTTTTTGCGCAGCCATCCGAACAGGCTTTTCTTCTCGCCAGCCGCAGCTGGGGTCTTCTTGTCGTCGTTGGAACCAAACATGGAGGACGGCTATCTCACGGTAGCGACGCGCCAATGGCGCCTCGGCAAATAAAAATTCGATGCAGAACAGACTGCGATTGACGCAGCTTGTTCACGCGCAACATTTTGTCGAGGTGGACAACACCACCTCAAGGAAACGATTTCACACGGGACAGATGCGGCAAAATCGGCGAAAAAGCGGAGTTTAGCTGATAAATATCCACATTCCGTCGCAAACCCATACAACCTGATCAAACATGCGTGCCTGATAGGCGTGGCCGCCGCTAAAACGGATCAGTATCCTAGCACCCTCTCGCCCGCTGACGCTAAGAACAAGCGGGCAGCCCCAAAGGTTTGAAAACGAATGAATGCTCTTGCCCGCCGCGCCGCAGGCCTGCTGCTCAGCACAGTTTGCCTGCCCCTTTCAGTCCTGGCTGCCGACCCGCAACCCACCCACGAATTCACTCTCGACAATGGCTTGAAGGTGGTCGTGCGCGAAGACCATCGTGCGCCCGTGGTGGTTTCCCAGATCTGGTACAAGGTCGGTTCCAGCTACGAGACGCCGGGCAATACCGGCCTGTCCCACGCCCTGGAACACATGATGTTCAAGGGCAGCGAGAAAGTCGGCCCCGGCGAAGCCTCGCTGATCCTGCGCGACCTCGGCGCCGAAGAGAACGCCTTCACCAGCGACGACTTCACCGCGTACTACCAGGTACTGGCCCGGGATCGCCTGGGCGTGGCCTTCGAGCTGGAAGCCGACCGCATGGCCAGCCTGCGTCTGCCGCCCGACGAGTTCACCAAGGAAATCGAGGTCATCAAGGAAGAACGTCGCCTGCGTACAGACGACAAGCCGATGTCCAAGGCCTACGAACGCTTCAAGGCCATGGCCTACCCGGCCAGCGGCTACCACACGCCGACCATCGGCTGGATGGCCGACCTTGAGCGGATGAAAGTCGAAGAGCTGCGCCACTGGTACGAAACCTGGTACGTGCCCAACAACGCCACGCTGGTGGTGGTTGGCGATGTCACTCCGGACGAAGTCAAAACCCTGGCCCAACGCTACTTCGGCCCGATCGCCAAGCGTGAAGTGCCCGCCGCGAAAAAACCGCTGGAACTGGCCGAGCCAGGCGAGCGCCAGATCACCCTGCACGTGCAGACCCAACTGCCTAGCCTGATGCTGGCCTTCAACGTGCCGAGCATCGCCACCGCCGAAGACAAGCGCCTGGTCAATGCCCTGCGCCTGATCTCGGCACTGCTCGACGGCGGCTACAGCGGACGCATCCCGACGCAACTGGAGCGCGGCGAAGAGTTGGTATCCGGGGGCTCGTCGAGTTACGACGCCTACACCCGTGGCGACAGCCTCTTCACCCTGTCGGCATCGCCAAACTCGCAGAAACACAAGACCGTCGCCCAGGCGCAAGCCGGTTTGTGGAAGCTGCTCGACCAGTTGAAAACCACGGCGCCAACCGCCGAAGAACTGGAACGCGTACGCGCGCAAGTCATCGCCGGCCTGGTCTTCGAACGCGACTCGATCACCAGTCAAGCCACGGCCATCGGCCAACTGGAAACCGTCGGCCTGTCATGGAAACTGATGGACACCGAACTGGCCGACCTGGAAAGCGTCACGCCGGAAGATATCCAGAAAGCCGCCAAGCTGTATTTCACCCGCGAACGTCTCAGCGTCGCCCATGTACTGCCTCTGGAGACGACTCATGAGTGAGCGTAAACCCTCCCGCCTGGCCCTGATCGGCCTGGTCGCCGTCGCCGTTATCGGCTCCGCCGCGTTCTATTTGTCGCGCTCTGGTGAAACCAATGCCAGCGAAGCCCTGGACAAGGCCAGGGCCAGCCAGAAACTGCAATCGCTGACCGAGCTCAACGGCAAGGCACCGGAACACCGCAAGCTGGACGTGCAGACCTGGAACACCGCCGAAGGCACCAAGGTGCTGTTTGTCGAAGCCCATGAGTTGCCGATGTTCGACATGCGCCTGATCTTCGCCGCCGGCAGCAGCCAGGACGGCGATGCACCGGGCGTGGCGGTGTTGACCAACGCCATGCTCAACGAAGGCGTGGCCGGCAAAGACGTCGGCGCCATTGCCCAGGGCTTCGAAGGCCTGGGCGCCGATTTCGGCAATGGCGCTTATAAGGATATGGCAATCGCAACGCTGCGCAGCCTGAGTGCCAAGGACAAGCGCGAGCCGGCCCTGAAGCTGTTCGCTGAAGTCATCGGCAAGCCGACTTTCCCTGCCGATTCACTGGCCCGCATCAAGAACCAGATGCTCGCCGGTTTCGAATACCAGAAACAGAACCCGGGCAAACTGGCGAGCCTGGAACTGATGAACCGCCTGTACGGTGATCACCCGTACGCACACGCCAGCGACGGCACGGCGAAAACCGTACCGGCGATCACCCAGGTACAACTGCGTGCTTTCCACGAGAAAGCCTACGCCGCCGGTAACGTGGTGATCGCGCTGGTCGGCGACCTGTCCCGCGCGGAAGCCGAGGCGATTGCCGCACAGGTTTCCAGTGCCTTGCCCAAAGGTCCGGCCTTGGCGAAAATCGCGCAACCCGTCGAGCCCAAGGCCAGCGTCGGCCATATCGAGTTCCCGTCCAAGCAGACCAACCTGATGCTCGCGCAACTGGGCATCGACCGCGACGACCCGGACTACGCGGCGTTGTCCATGGGTAACCAGATTCTCGGTGGCGGCGGCTTCGGCACCCGCTTGATGAGCGAAGTGCGCGAGAAGCGTGGCCTGACCTACGGCGTGTATTCGGGCTTCACGCCGATGCAGGTGCGTGGCCCGTTCATGATCAACCTGCAGACCCGCGCCGAGATGAGCGAGGGCACCCTGAAACTGGTGCAGGATGTGCTGGCCGACTACCTTAAAACCGGCCCGACCGAAAAAGAGCTCGACGACGCCAAGCGCGAACTGGCCGGCAGCTTCCCGCTGTCCACTGCCAGCAACGCCGATATCGTCGGCCAACTGGGCGCCATCGGTTTTTACAACTTGCCGTTGAGCCACCTGGAAGACTTCATGCAACAATCCCAGGCCTTGACCGTCGAGCAGGTCAAAGCCGCCATGAACAAACACCTGAGCACGGACAAGATGGTCATCGTCAGCGCTGGCCCGACCGTGCCGCAAAAGCCGTTACCGGCCCCTACTGATAAACCTTCCGAGCAGCCGCTCGGGGTTCCGGAGCATTAATGGCCCATCCTAAAAAACCCGCCAAAAACGTCCATAACGGCGTGAACCAGCTGCGCATCATCGGCGGCGAATGGCGCAGCCGGAAGCTGAGCTTCCCCGACGCCCCGGGCCTGCGTCCGACGCCGGACCGCGTGCGTGAAACCCTGTTCAACTGGCTCGCACCTTACGTTCCGGGCGCCAAAGTGCTCGACCCGTTCACCGGCAGCGGCGCACTGTTCCTCGAAGCCTTGTCCCGTGGCGCGGCCATGGGCCAGGCGCTGGACGCCAGCAGTATCGCGGTATCCAGCCTGAAAGAGCACCTGGGCACATTGCGCTGCACCAACGGCCAGGTCCAGACCGCCGATGCCCTGCGCTACCTGGAAACCCAGACTGCAATAGCCTACGACCTGGTGTTCCTCGACCCGCCGTTCAACCAGAACCTGCTGCCCGCCGTTTGCAAGTTGCTCGAAGAGCGCCAATGGCTGGCCGAAGACGCCTGGGTGTACACCGAAAGCGAGTCGGCACCGTCGACCTTGGGCCTGCCGGAGAACTGGCGCCTGCACCGGGAGCAGAAATCCGGGCGCGTCTACTACTCGTTGTGGCAACGTATGGCAGAGATCGCCGGTTAATCTACCGGCCTGAAAAAGGTGCGTACCCGCTACGCACCACTGCATCGAGAAAGAACGTGCCCCATCCGCCAGTACGCTTCACCCCAGCCTTCGGCCTCGGTAACCCGCACTTGCAAACCTTGTGGGGGCCGCTGTGGCGTAAAACCGTGCACATCGGCCGCGAACGCGAACGTCTTTGGCTTGAGGACGGCGATTTTCTCGACCTCGACTGGCACGGCCCGCACAGCGCCGACGCACCCTTGGTGCTGGTGTTGCACGGGCTCACCGGTTCGTCGAATTCGCCTTACGTGGCCGGCATGCAAAAAGCCTTGAGCGACCGAGGCTGGGCCAGCGTCGCGCTGAACTGGCGCGGTTGTTCGGGCGAACCCAACCTGTTGCCGCGCAGCTACCATTCCGGCGCCAGCGAAGACCTGGCCGAAACCATCAGGCACTTGCGGGCCAAACGACCTCTGGCGCCACTGTATGCGGTGGGTTACTCCCTGGGCGGTAATGTCCTGCTCAAGCATTTGGGCGAAACCGGCAGCGACAGCGACTTGATGGGCGCGGTGGCGGTGTCGGTGCCGTTCCGCCTGGACCAGTGCGCCGACCGTATCGGCCAGGGCTTCTCCAAGGTTTACCAGGCGCATTTCATGCGCGAGATGGTCGCCTACATCAAGAACAAACAGCGACAGTTCCAGCACGACGGACGCGAGGACGGCCTGGCAGCCCTGGCGGCCCTCGGGTCATTGGAAAACATACGCACGTTCTGGGATTTCGACGGCCGCGTCACCGCACCACTGCACGGTTTCGCCGATGCCGAGGATTACTATCGCCGCGCCTCCAGCCGCTATTTCCTTGGCGAAATTCGCACGCCGACCTTGATGATCCAGGCCGCCGACGACCCCTTCGTGTTTCCCCACAGCCTGCCGCATGTCGATGAACTGTCCGCTTGCACGCAATTCGAACTGCAAGCCAAGGGCGGACATGTCGGCTTTGTCGATGGCACGCTCAGGCAACCGGGTTATTACCTGGAGCGGCGCATCCCCGAGTGGCTGGCCACCACAGGACGCGCTTGAATCATGGATGCCGACCAAGGCGAGTCAATCCACTTCTGGCAAACCCCGCCGCTGGCCGGGGTCGAGTTGTTGTCCGCCCGCTACATCGACCATCGTTTCGCCCCACATGTGCATGACGGCTATGTGATCGGCATGATCATGGCCGGCGCCCAGCGTTATCGCTATCGCGGCGCCGAGCACCTGGCGGGTAGCGGCACGCTGGTGCTGATCAACCCCGATGAACTGCACACTGGCCACAAAGGCACCGAGGATGGCTGGCTGTACCGGGCGTTTTATCCCGACAGCGGGCAGATAACCTCGCTGCTGGCCGAACTCGAACTGCCGACCCATCACTTGCCGGCCTTCGGCGCCACGCTGTATCGCGATCAGGACCTGGTGAACGGTTTCTGCCAACTTCACCGCTTGCTGGAAAGCCCCGCCAGCGCATTGCAGCAACAAACGGTCTGGCGCGAACTGGTGCTGTCGCTGTTGCAGCGTCATGCGGCGGTGCCCGATGCCGGCAAACCTGGCAAGGAACACCGGGCCGTGAGCCTGGCCAAGGAATTGCTGCACGCGCAACTGGCAGCACCGCCCTCGCTGGAGGCGCTGGCGGCGGCGGTCAATCTCTCGCCATTCCATTTCGCCCGGGTGTTCCGCCGGGCCACCGGCATGCCGCCGCACACCTGGCTGATGCAACGGCGCATCGCCCGGGCGCGGGCCTTGCTGCAAAGTGGTTGTCTGCCGCTGGAAGTCGCGATGCAACTGGGGTTTGCCGACCAGAGCCATCTGAGCCGGCAGTTCAAGCAGGTGTATGGGGTTGGACCGGGGGCGTATCGCAGTGCCCGGCAGCCACCCGGACCTTGATGACGACGAAAAACAATTGTGGGAGCGGGCTTGCTCCCACAGGGGTGTGTGGTGTTTATTCGCCGGTGGCAATGCCCCGCGCAGGCTCGTTGATCCACTCGCTCCACGACCCGGCATACAACGAACCCAGTGGATAACCGGCCAGACACAACGCAAACAGGTTGTGGCACGCCGTCACGCCGGAACCGCAGTACGCCACCAGATCATTCGGCGAACGGTCGCCCAGTTTCGCGGCGAAACGATGCTTGAGCTGATCGGCCGGCAAGAAGCGCCCGTCACTACCCAGGTTCTCGGTAAACGCCGCACACTGGGCACCGGGAATGTGCCCTGCAATCGGATCGATCGGTTCCACTTCACCCTTGAAACGCGGCAATGCGCGGGCATCGAGCAGGGTCAGTTCCGGCCGTGCAAGGCGCTTTTGCAGCCGCTCGGCACTGATCAGCAACGCCATGTCAGGACTGCCGGTGAAGGAACCACGGGTAACCTTCGGCGCATCCAGGCTCAGCGGCAAACCGGCCCCGTGCCAGGCCTTGAGACCGCCATCGAGGATGAATACACCGTCGCGTTTGCCCAACCACGCCAGCAACCACCAGGCCCGCGCCGCATAGGCACCCGGACCGTCGTCATACAGAACCACTTCACTATCGGCATTGATGCCCCAGGCTTGCAGGCGCTCGATCAGTTGCGCCGGCTCGGGTAACGGATGACGCCCGGTCACGCCCTTGACCACCGCGCCACTCAGATCACGCTCGAGATCGGCATAGCTCGAACCGGCGATGTGCCCTTCGGCATAGCTGCGCTGACCGTAATCCGGGTCTTCGAGGGCAAAACGACAATCCAGAATCACCAGTCCCGGCTGGTCCTTTTTCAGGTCCAGTGCTTGTGGGCTGATCAATTGCGCAATGGGCATAGCGGGCTCCTGTGCTTAAGTCGGTCTTGATCCTACTGTACTTCTTCCAGCGCCTGGGCCAGGGGCACGTAAAACTCTTCGAACAAGGCACTGACCGCATCGCGGGCCTCATCCGTGACGAACCCGGCTTCCAGCACCAGCACCTGATACACCCCGCGTTTAATGGCCTGCTCGCTGAGGTGGCTGGAATTCTCCCGCGTGGTGCACAGGAAACGCACCCAGGACGTGAGGATGATCCAGGCATTGAGGGTCAGGGACTCGATCTGCACCTTGTCCATCTTCAGGATGCCGGCGGCGACGAAACCTTCGTAGATCGCCGAACCCTGGATCAGGCAGCGCTGGGAGAAGCGTCGATAGCGGTCGGCCAGGTCCGGATCGCTGTCGAGCAAATGTTCGAGATCGCGATGCAGGAAGCGGTAGCGCCACATCGCCGACAGCAGTTCCTTGAGGTAGAAACGCTTGTCTTCCACCGTGGCGGCGCGTCCCTGGGGCGGGCGCAGGAAGCTGTCCACCAGGCTTTCGTACTCGCTGAACAACACGGCGATGATCGCCTGCTTGTTCGGGAAGTGGTAGTACAGATTGCCCGGGGAAATTTCCATGTGGGCAGCAATGTGGTTGGTACTGATGCTGCGCTCGCCCTGCTGGTTGAACAGCTCCAGGCTGTTCTGCACGATGCGCTCGCTGGTTTTGATCCGTGGGGCCATGGCTTGAGCTTTAATTCAGAGTGCGTTGACGGGCATCTTAGATCTATCCGCGAGCGGATAAAACAAAGCTGTTCCAGGATGTCATTTGACATTTTAGAGCATAGACTCTAAAAAGTGCTTCATTACAATAAATCCGGAGCCGACCATGACTGCTGAAATTTCCTACCTGCAGAACCTACAGCAGCCGCTGGAGGAACTTCAGGCCCTGTTCGACGCCCAGCGTGCCGCCTACGCCGCCAACCCGATGCCTCCGGCCGCGCAGCGCCAGCAATGGCTCAAGGCTCTAAAGGATTTGTTGAACAATGAACGCCAGGCCCTGATCGATGCGATCAGCCAGGACTTCAGTCATCGCAGCGCCGATGAAACCCTGCTCGCCGAACTGATGCCCAGCCTGCACGGCATCCATTACGCCAGCAAACACCTCAAGGGCTGGATGCGAGCCTCGCGACGCAAGGTGGGCGCAGCCTTCCAGCCCGCCTCGGCCAAAGTGGTTTACCAACCGCTGGGCGTGGTCGGGGTCATCGTGCCGTGGAACTACCCGTTGTACCTGGCCATCGGCCCGTTGGTCGGCGCGCTGTCGGCGGGCAATCGGGTGATGCTCAAGCTCAGTGAGTCGACCCCTGCGACCGGCCTGCTGATGAAGCAACTGCTGGCGCGAATCTTCCCCGAAGACCTGGTTTGCGTGGTCCTGGGCGAGGCGGATATGGGCGTGGCCTTTTCACGCCTGCCGTTCGATCACCTGCTGTTCACCGGTGCCACCAGCATCGGCAAACACGTCATGCGCGCCGCCGCGGAAAACCTGACCCCGGTGACCCTGGAACTGGGCGGCAAGTCCCCGGCCATTGTTTCCCGGGATGTGCCGCTCAAGGACGCCGCCGAGCGCATCGCCTTCGGCAAGACCTTGAACGCCGGCCAGACCTGCGTGGCCCCGGACTATGTACTGGTGCCGGAGGATCGAGTCGGAGGTTTCGTCGAAGCCTATCGCGCTGCCGTCCGCGGGTTTTATCCGACGCTGGCCGACAACCCGGACTACACCGCGATCATCAATGAGCGACAACTGGCACGCCTCAACGGCTACGTCAGCGACGCCACCAGCAAGGGTGCGCTACTGATGCCACTGTTCGAACAGGGTCAGGGCCGCCGCATGGGCCATAGCCTGCTGCTCAACGTCACGGACGAGATGACGGTGATGCAGGATGAAATCTTCGGGCCGCTGCTGCCGATCGTGCCGTACAAGGATCTGGACCAGGCATTTGCCTACATCAACCAGCGCCCTCGCCCACTGGCGCTGTATTACTTCGGCTACGACAAACGCGAACAACAGCGCGTGCTGCACGAAACCCATTCCGGCGGTGTGTGCCTGAACGACACCCTGCTGCACGTCGCCCAGGACGACATGCCGTTCGGCGGCATCGGTGCCTCGGGCATGGGCCACTACCACGGCCATGAAGGGTTCCTGACCTTCAGCAAGGCCAAGGGCGTGCTGATCAAACAACGGTTCAACGCCGCGAAGTTGATCTATCCGCCGTACGGCAAATCCATCCAGAAGCTGATCCAGAAGCTGTTCATCCGCTAACGATCATCACCGTCGGGTAATAACAATAATGAACCCCAGCCTGTCCGATACACCCGCGCTGTCACGGCGCGGGCTACTTAAATTCAGCCTCGGCGCCACAGCTTTCCTCGCCACCGCCGGGCTCGGAGCCAGCCTCAGCGGTTGCTCGTCGAGCGTCCCGGCCAATGGCTTCGTCACGTTACGCAGCGGCGACCTGCTGTTTTTGCGGGCATTGATTCCGGTCATGCTCGAGGGTGCCGTGACCACCGAACGGATGCCCGAGGCTGTCGAGGGCACACTGAAAAGCCTGGACTACAACCTCGCCCACCTGTCGCCGGAAATGCTCAAGCTGACCCAGCAATTGTTCGATGTGCTGGGCATGGCCGTGACCCGCGGGCCGCTGACCGGGATCTGGGGCAGCTGGGAAAACGCCAGCGCCAACGACATCCAGGCCTTTCTCGATCGCTGGGAAAACAGCTCGTTGAGCCTGTTGCGCATGGGCCACAGCTCCTTGCTGCAACTGGTGATGATGGCCTGGTACGGCCGCAAGGAATCGTGGGCGCATTGCGGGTATCCCGGGCCGCCCACCGTCTGATACCGAGTCGACCCCTTCGCGGGCAAGCCCGCTCCCACATTGACCGCGTGCCCCTGTGGGAGCGGGCTTGTTCCGGGCGGCGTTCCGACGAAGACGCCAGCCGCCACACCACATTCCCAACAATAAAAAGAGAATCCGAAGATGCCCGTACCCGATCCGTTCCGCGAAGGCATGGCCCGAGGCTGGAAAACCTACAACGGCTCGCAACTGACCCAGGACCTGACACTAGAAGCGGACGTGGCGATCATCGGCAGTGGTGCCGGTGGCGGCACCACCGCTGAAATCCTCAGCGCGGCCGGCTACAAGGTGCTGCTGATCGAGGAAGGCCCACTCAAGACCAGCAGCGACTTTAAGATGCTCGAAGACCAGGCCTACGCCAGCCTTTACCAGGAAGGCATCGGCCGCATGAGCAAGGACGGCGCGATCACCATCCTCCAGGGCCGGGCGGTGGGTGGCACCACGCTGATCAACTGGACCTCCAGTTTCCGCACCCCGGAGCCGACCCTGGAACACTGGGCCAAAGAGCACAACGTCAAGGGCCACAGCCCGGCGGAAATGGCGCCGTGGTTCGAGAAAATGGAGCAACGCCTGGGCGTCGCGCCGTGGATGGTGCCACCCAACGCCAACAATGATGTGATCCGCAAGGGCTGCGAAGCACTGAATTACTCATGGCACGTCATCCCGCGCAACGTTCGCGGCTGCTGGAACCTCGGCTACTGCGGCATGGGCTGCCCGACCAACGCCAAGCAATCGATGATGGTCACCACCATTCCAGCGACCCTGGAAAAAGGCGGCGAGCTGCTTTACCTGGCCCGAGCCGAAAAACTTAACATCAGCGGCGAGAAGGTCACCGGCCTGCAATGTTCGGCGATGGATGAACGCTGCGTCGCACCGACCGAGCGCACCATCACGGTCAAGGCGCGGCATTTCGTGCTGGCCGGTGGCGGCATCAACAGCCCGGCCTTGCTGATGCGCTCCGGGGCACCCGACCCGCACAAGCGCCTGGGCAAACGCACGTTCCTGCACCCGGTGAACATGTCCGCCGCTCTGTTCGACGAAGTGGTCAACCCCTTCTACGGCGCGCCGCAGTCGATCTATTCCGACCATTTCCAATGGCAGGACGGCACCACGGGCAAGATGTCCTACAAACTGGAAGTCCCGCCCCTGCACCCGGCGCTGGCCACGACATTGCTCGGTGGTTTCGGTCAGGAAAACTCGCAACACATGGCCAATCTGGCCCATACCCACGCCATGCTGGCGTTGCTGCGGGACGGTTTTCACCCTGACAGCCCCGGTGGCAGCGTCGAATTGCGCAGCGATGACACGCCGGTACTGGATTACCAGCTATCACCCTACGCCTGGGATGGATTGCGCCGGGCGTTCCATACCATGGCCGAGATCCAGTTTGCCGGTGGCGCCAAGGCCGTGATGCCGATGCACGCCGACGCCCGCTACGTGAAGACCCTCGCCGAAGCCCGCACGCTGATCGACGGCCTGAGTCTGGAGTTGTATCGCACACGCCTTGGCAGTGCCCATGTGATGGGCGGTTGCGCCATGGGTGAAGACCCGACAGTCGCGGTGACCGACAGCCTCGGCCGGCATCATCAACTGGGCAATCTGTCGATTCACGACGGCTCGCTGTTCCCCACCAGCATTGGCGCCAATCCGCAGCTGTCGGTCTACGGACTGACGGCGCAACTGGCGACATCCCTGGCCGAACGTTTAAAAAACCCATGAAAATAACGATAATTCCCATCGTCTATAGTGCTTTCTTACCCAACAGGCGACTTGGCCGACCGGGAAGGCTGCGATACCATCCGACTCCCCAACGGATTCCCGCCAGGACGACGCGATGAACCGAGTGTTGTACCCAGGTACCTTCGACCCTATTACAAAGGGCCATGGCGATCTGGTCGAACGCGCCTCGCGCCTGTTCGATCACGTGATCATCGCCGTCGCCGCGAGCCCCAAGAAAAACCCGCTGTTTCCTCTGGAACAACGTGTGGAACTGGCGCGCGAGGTCACTAAACATCTGCCGAACGTTGAAGTCGTCGGCTTCTCGACGCTGCTGGCGCACTTCGCCAAAGAGCAGAATGCCAACGTGTTCCTGCGTGGTTTGCGCGCGGTGTCGGACTTCGAATACGAGTTCCAGCTGGCCAACATGAACCGCCAGTTGGCGCCGGATGTGGAAAGCCTGTTCCTTACCCCGTCCGAACGCTACTCGTTCATTTCCTCGACGCTGGTCCGTGAAATTGCAGCCCTGGGCGGTGATATCACCAAGTTCGTGCACCCAGTGGTGGCGGACGCACTGACCGAACGCTTCAAGAAGTAAGCACCGCTCAAGCGGCGCCCGCGTGCACTGCGGGCGCCAATGCGGCACAATTGTGCGCATTGGTTTATTGTGCCCGGGCCTGCCGCCCCGGCTGGAGTTAGCATGTCCCTGATCATCACCGACGATTGCATCAACTGCGACGTCTGCGAACCCGAGTGCCCGAACGCCGCCATTTCCCAAGGCGAAGAGATCTACGTGATCGACCCGAACCTGTGCACCCAGTGTGTCGGTCACTACGACGAACCGCAGTGCCAGCAAGTCTGCCCGGTAGATTGCATTCCACTGGACGAAGCTCATCCGGAGACTGAAGAGCAGTTGATGGAGAAGTACCGGAAGATTACCGGTAAGGCTTAAATCTTCAAGCGCCTGTTCCGACGCCATCGCGGGCAAGCCCGCTCCCACAGGATATATGCGGTCCTTGTGGGAGCGGGCTTGCCCGCGATGACGTCATCAGCCTCACTGAAAATCCAACTGACTTTCAGCTCTGACAACGCGGGCAAAAAACACTCGCGCGCTGCCCGAGTTTCACTTCCCGCAGCCCCGTGCCACAGATCTTGCAGTGCTCGCCGCCACGGCCGTACACGAACAGTTCCTGCTGGAAATAACCTGGCTGACCGTCACCACCGATAAAGTCCCGCAGCGTGGTACCGCCGCGCTCGATGGCGGCCGCCAGGATGCGCTTGATCTCAATGGCCAGCTTCAAGTAACGCGCACGGGAAATGCTCTTGGCTTCTCGGCGCGGATCTATGCCTGCGGCGAACAACGCTTCGGTTGCATAGATATTGCCCACGCCCACCACCACCGCGTTATCCATGATGAACGGCTTGACCGCCATCGAACGTCCACGGGACTGCTGGAACAGACGTTCGCCGTCGAACAGGTCGGTCAGCGGCTCAGGCCCCAGGCGAATCAGCAACTCATGATTGAGCGGATCGAGGCTCCAGAGCATTGCGCCGAAGCGTCGCGGGTCGGTGTAACGCAGGGCCAGGCCCGACTCCAGCTCGATATCCACATGCTCATGCTTGGCCGCTGGCAGCCCGGCCTCCACCAGACGCAAATTGCCTGACATGCCCAAGTGGCTGATCAAGGTGCCGACTTCGGCATTGATCAGCAGGTACTTGGCGCGCCGCTCCACCAATACGATGCGCTGCCCGGACAGCCGCACATCGAGGTCTTCGGGAATTGGCCAGCGCAAGCGCCGGTCACGCACGATCACCCGGCTGACCCGCTGGCCTTCCAGGTACGGCGCGATACCGCGACGGGTGGTTTCGACTTCTGGCAATTCAGGCATGGTGCTCTCGGATCAGGCGCATGGCCTGGAAAGTTCCGACACTCAGCGATGAGTGCCGAGGTCGCGGATCGTCTGCTTGAGGATCTCGAAGTCGTAGTCCGAGAGGCCGACATAATCGAGCACCAGCGGCGCGATGCCGTTCCACTCGTGATCGTCGGTCTGATTGCCCAGCACCCGGTACGACGCGCAAATGTGCTCGGCCATTTTCAGGATCGCCAACAGGTTCTTCAACGAACTGTTGCGCGAAGATTCATCGCTGAAGATCGCCAGGGCATTGTGGTGATTGGCGATCGCAGCGCTCACGTGCTCCGGCAGACGCCAGGATTTGGCCGTGTAATACCCGACCACCGAGTGATTGGTATTGAACGCCTGATTCTCCGTATCCACCACCCGGCATTCGGCGCTGGCGTTGGCATAGGCCTGCTCCAGAACGCCCATGTAGTCGGGGAAACGCTGGAGCATCAAGGGCACGCCGCAGTCGTGGAACAGGCCCAGGGCATAGGCTTCATCGCCATTTTCAATGCCGATGCGCTTGGCCAGGCTCAGGCAGGTCATGGCCACGTCCTGAGCGGTGTCCCAGAAACGGTTCAGGGTGACAATGGTGTCGTCATTCATCTCGCCCTTGATCGACTGCGCATTGATCAGGTTGATGATCGAACGACTGCCCAGCAGATTCACCGCGCGCTGGATCGAAGCAATCTTGTTGCTCAGCCCGTAATACGGCGAATTGACAATCTTCAACAGGGAACCGGAAAGTCCCGGATCCTGGGAGATCAGCTTGGCAATGACTTCCAGATCCGGGTCGGGCATGTACTGCTCCATCTGCAAATCCACCATGATTTGCGGCTGGGCCGGTACGCTGATGCCCTGCAGGGCTTGCTGGATCTGTTCGGAAGTCAGTTCTTGGGACATTTGTGCACACTCTGGGTCAGACAGTGATTCTAACCTTTATGAAGTTGGATCCGACATACCAAATCGCAAGACAACCCTCGCCACATGTCCACTTGCAGGCCAATCCGGGGTCTCAACACGCTATACTCCCGCTCTTTTTTCCGGAGCGACGACATGTCCCTGCCTAGCCTGCGCCTCAAAGCCAACGCCGACCGTCGTCTGCGCAACGGTCACTTGTGGGTCTACAGCAACGAAATCGATGTAGCCGCTACGCCATTGCACGGTTTCAAGGCCGGCGACCAGGCGATCCTCGAAGCCGCCGGCGGCAAGCCGCTGGGCATCGTTGCCATGAGCCCGAACAACCTGATCTGCGCCCGTGTGCTGTCGCGCGACATCAAACTGCCGCTGGACAAGTCGCTGCTGGTGCACCGCCTGAACGTGGCCCTGTCCCTGCGCGATCGCCTGTTCGACAAGCCGTTCTATCGCCTGGTCTACGGTGATTCCGACCTGCTGCCGGGCCTCGTAGTCGACCGTTTCGGCGACATCCTGGTGGTGCAGATCGCTTCGGCCACCATGGAAGCCCATAAGGATGACGTGATTGCAGCACTGACCCAGGTGCTGAAACCAAGCGGAATCCTGTTCAAGAACGACTCCGCTGCCCGTGACGCCGAAGGCCTCACCCGCTACGTCGAAACCGTATTCGGCCTGGTGCCGGAGTGGGTTGCCCTCGAAGAGAACGGCGTGAAATTCGAAGCACCGGTCATCCAGGGCCAGAAAACCGGCTGGTTCTACGACCACCGCATGAACCGCGCACGCCTGGCGCCGTATGTCAAAGGCAAACGCGTGCTCGACCTCTACAGCTACATCGGCGGTTGGGGCGTGCAGGCTGCCGCGTTCGGCGCCAGTGAAGTGTTCTGCGTCGACGCTTCAGCCTTCGCCCTTGATGGTGTCGAGCGCAACGCCGCACTGAACGGCTTCGCCGAGAAAATGACCTGCATCGAAGGCGACGTGTTCGAAGCCCTCAAAGAGCTGAAAGCCAGCGAAGAACGCTTCGACGTGATCGTGGCCGACCCGCCGGCGTTCATCAAACGCAAGAAAGACATGAAAAACGGCGAAGGCGCCTACCGCCGCCTGAACGAGCAAGCCATGCGCCTGCTCACCAAGGACGGCATCCTGGTCAGCGCATCGTGCTCGATGCACCTGCCGGAAGACGACCTGCAGAACATCCTGCTCACCAGCGCCCGTCACCTGGACCGCAATATCCAGATGCTGGAACGTGGCGGCCAGGGGCCGGATCATCCGGTGCACCCGGCGATTGCGGAAACGCGGTATATCAAGAGCATTACTTGCCGGTTGTTGCCGAATAGCTAATTGCTGACAGCGCTTATGTTGATCGTCCGCACTTCAACAGTCCGGACGATCAACTAGCCATCCGACACCAATACAAAAACCTCAGCCTTATTAAGCATTTACCGATCACGTAAAAGCTATCGGAACAGGACTACTTCACTTCGAGAAACGCCCTACACCGTTTCGTTTGACCTCAATCCATCCAGGCCTATCATCCAGCTTACCACTTGAATACTTGAGTGGTGGATATCAAAACCTTTACTGGAGATTGAATCATGAAGAAAGTTCAACTTGAGAAAAATCTAGCGGTACACCACCACGCGATGCTTAGCACGCCTAAGTAATCACTCAGGAAAAGCCGGGCAGAATACCTTCTGTGCGGCTTTTAAAAAGAGGGATGCCGCATGCAACTGAACCCCTATATTTTTTTACTACCCAAGCCTCCCCGGCTTTTCATCTGGAACTATAAAACCCATGAGCAGTTCGAAATCGACAGTTCTCACGCTGGTCGATTAATTGAGCTTATTGAGCAAACAACACTATTTGATAAATGCCACCCAATCGACACTGAATTTTTTGAAGCCGGTATATTCGTCGAACAGGACTTACCTCCAGATGACTGGCAATGGGATGACCTTTCGAAGATTTTTCACATCGGAACCAAAGACCTTGGTGCTGGCTATACCCCAACGAACACAAAGGAATGGGCTGATCGTTACTTCGCTCATTGTCAGGAGGCGCTGAGTCGAGAGCCCCCACCACCTCACCCACTCGCCCACCTCCAGCGTGAGAACCTGCTCTGCCTGCCAGCCCCCACTGACAATAGGGCACTAGAGGGGCAGACCGGATTCAAGCAAGTCTTGTTGCAGCGGAAAACATGCCGTTCCTTTCGGAAAAAAAGCGTGTCGCTAAATGATGTCAGTACGCTTCTCTACTTTTGTCTCGGTTACCTGAAGGAGCGAGAGTCGGATACCTGTGAACTGACTCCGGGCATGTTCAATGCACGGCGCAGCAGTCCGTCAGGTGGTGGACTGAACGCCAGCGAAGGATATTTATATGCTTATAACGTCCAAGGGCTCGACCCTGGGATTTATTACTATCACCCGAACTTGCACGCTTTAAAGTTATTGAGTCGCTTGAACAGCCCTCTCGGCTCTCTTCTACAAGGCCAACACTTTGCCGACAACATTCCTTTTGGAATATTCCTTACTTCGCACCTCGATAAAATGTGGTGGAAATACCCTCACTCACAAGCCTATCGGGTTTCACTACTAGAGATCGGCCACATTTCGCAAACTATACAACTTTGTGCAACATCACTTGGATTGAATACCTGGCTAACCGCAGCCCTGACCGAATCAAAAATAGAAAAACTTATAAAGCTGGACGACTTATCAGAACAAGTATTTCTTTTTATAGGCGCCGGACATAGCAAGGGAGAAACATTGTGTGAGGAACTACAAAGCTTATTGAGAAAAAACACCCCAACAATGAACCCCGGGAACCCATAAAAATGTCAGAACACTCAAGCGCCAGGACAATCGATAATATCACGGGTCAAAAAATCTCCCGTTTCATTCTTATTACCAATATTTCGTTAATCAGTTTTTTCCCACTCAATATCCTGCTTCCCTCTTTCCCTGCCCTGGCGCTGGAGTTCAATACGTCAATGGTTGATATCGCGTTTGCGGTCAGCTTGTTCACCCTGGTTTTTTCTTTCGCGCAACTGGTCACCGGCCCCCTCTCGGACAAATGGGGGCGCAAGGAAGTGCTGCTTGGATGTCTGATCCTGTGCTCAATAGGTGCGATCGGCTGTACCCAGGCAACGGATTATTCGACTTTTATGGGCTTTCGCGCCGTTCAGGCGTTGGGGTGCGGTTTTTTTGTGCTGGGCCACGCGCTAGTGGAGGACCTGTTCGAAGAAAAGGATCGAGCCCGGGTGCGCATTTATTACATGACCCTGAGCGGGTCATTTGTCGCACTGTCCCCTCTGCTTGGCTCATGGCTACAAACATCTTTTGGTTGGCAGGGCAGCTTTTATGCGTTTTCCCTGATGGCACTCGGTATCTTTATCCATGCGCAATCAGAACTGCCTGCCAGATCAGCCCGAACCGACCACGAACCCACTTCAATTACGTCAACACTGAAAACCATCCTGAACAGTAAAGACTTTGTTCGCTATTGGTGGATCGCCGCGCTGGTCTTCTCTTCTTACTTTGCCCTTATCAGCGTGACTCCGCTGATTTTCATGGACGTCCTGAAACTGTCTGAATATCAGTATGCGTTGGTTCTGGTGGCTTATGGCGTGGCTTACGTCCTCGGTGGTGCTCTGGCTTCGGCCGCGCAGAAGCACATTTCCCTCAACAAACAGATCAATCTCGGATTGAGCCTGCTGAGCATCGCCGGTCTGGCTTTAGGGTTGATCCTGATCTTCGACGAAATGACGACGTTCACACTGTTTGTGCCGATGCTAATCAGTGCGCTGGCTGTCACCTTGGTTCGGCCAGCAGCCATTTCTGCAGCAATGCTGTTGTTTTCCAGTAATGCCGGAACCGCTGCATCTGCTGGCAATACAATCATGTTCATCACCGCCGCCATCAGCAGCGCTGTGCTAGCCCTGGCAGGAACCCATCTGCTGGCGACAATTGCCGTCAGTTTTATCGGATTCAGTCTGTGGGGTTTGCTGACAAATGCGAGGGTCGGGCGATGATCAGGCGCCCTACGGCATTCCCTCCAGCCGCCAGCCGTGTAGAATCGCGAACATTCATCGCCAGTCATCCCCGGCGGGTTTATGAGCTCAAGCTGAAGCGCGCGGCGATCCCGCAAAGTTATCGGCAACTTCCGGACACGCGGCCATTTCTGAGTGTTCCAGACGTCAATAGAAGCTCACTTCCCTTTTGATACCTGATTAGCCGCCCGGAGTGCTTCATGCCTGATTACCGCTCGAAAACATCCACCCACGGCCGCAACATGGCCGGTGCCCGCGCACTGTGGCGCGCCACGGGGATGAAAGATGACGATTTCAAGAAGCCGATCATCGCCATTGCCAACTCGTTCACCCAGTTCGTACCGGGCCACGTGCACCTCAAAGACCTGGGCCAATTGGTCGCCCGCGAAATCGAACGCGCTGGTGGCGTGGCAAAAGAATTCAACACCATCGCGGTCGATGACGGCATCGCCATGGGCCACGACGGCATGCTGTATTCGCTGCCGAGCCGCGAGATCATCGCCGACTCCGTCGAGTACATGGTCAACGCCCACTGCGCCGACGCGATCGTGTGCATTTCCAACTGCGACAAGATCACCCCGGGCATGCTGATGGCGTCCCTGCGCCTGAACATCCCGGTGATCTTCGTCTCCGGCGGCCCGATGGAAGCCGGCAAGACCAAACTCGCCTCCCACGGCCTCGACCTGGTAGACGCCATGGTGATCGCCGCCGATTCCAGCGCTTCTGACGAGAAAGTCGCCGAGTACGAGCGCAGCGCTTGCCCGACCTGCGGTTCGTGCTCCGGCATGTTCACCGCCAACTCGATGAACTGCCTGGTTGAAGCGCTGGGCCTGGCCTTGCCGGGCAACGGTTCGACCCTGGCCACCCACAGCGACCGCGAGCAGTTGTTCCTGCAGGCCGGCCGCACCATCGTCGAGCTGTGCAAGCGTTACTACGGCGAGAACGACGAGTCGGTGTTGCCGCGCAACATCGCCAACTTCCAGGCCTTCGAAAACGCCATGACCCTGGACATCGCCATGGGCGGTTCCACCAACACCATCCTGCACTTGCTGGCCGCTGCCCAGGAAGCCGAGATCGATTTCGACCTGCGCGACATCGACCGTCTGTCCCGCCACGTGCCGCAACTGTGCAAGGTCGCGCCGAACATCCAGAAATACCACATGGAAGACGTGCACCGCGCTGGCGGCATCTTCAGCATCCTCGGTTCGCTGGCCCGTGGCGGCCTGCTGCACACCCAGCTGCCGACCGTGCACAGCCGCAGCATGGAAGAAGCCATCGCCAAGTGGGACATCACCCAGACCAACGACGAAGCCGTGCATCACTTCTTCAAGGCCGGTCCTGCGGGCATCCCGACGCAAACCGCGTTCAGCCAGTCGACCCGTTGGGAAACCCTGGACGACGACCGTGAAAACGGCTGCATCCGCAGTGTCGAGCACGCCTATTCGCAAGAAGGCGGCCTGGCCGTCCTCTACGGCAACATCGCCCTGGACGGTTGCGTGGTGAAAACCGCCGGCGTCGACGAGTCGATCCACGTCTTCGAAGGCAACGCCAAGATCTTCGAAAGCCAGGACAGCGCCGTACGCGGCATCCTCGCCGACGAAGTGAAGGAAGGCGACATCGTCATCATTCGCTACGAAGGCCCGAAAGGCGGCCCGGGCATGCAGGAAATGCTCTACCCGACTTCGTACCTGAAATCCAAAGGCCTGGGCAAAGCCTGTGCCCTGCTCACCGACGGCCGTTTCTCCGGCGGCACCTCGGGCCTGTCCATCGGCCACGCTTCGCCTGAAGCCGCTGCCGGTGGCGCGATTGGTCTGGTGCAGGACGGCGACAAAGTGCTGATCGACATTCCGAACCGCTCGATCAACCTGTTGGTCAGCGACGAAGAACTGGCGGCACGCCGGGTCGAGCAGGACAAGAAAGGCTGGAAGCCGGTGGAAGTGCGTCCACGTAAAGTGACCACCGCACTGAAAGCCTACGCCCTGCTGGCGACCAGTGCCGACAAGGGTGCTGTGCGTAACAAGGCGATGCTTGACGGGCTGTAAGTCTGTGGCCCGCCAAGTGCGTAATGCCGATCAGTTAAGCCACAACGCAATCTGTAGCAGCTGGCGTAGCCTGCGTCCGGCTGCGCAGCAGTCGTAAAATCGGAGTTCGCGGTACGTCAGAGAGATCGTGCGAGCCGGATCTACGACTGCTGCGCAGCCGGACGCAGCCTTCGGCAGCTGCTACAAGGAAGCGTAGCGTCTGGGTTCGCCTAACTGATCGGCATTACGCCAAGTGCGGGGCATTTTTTGCCTGATACAAATCTCCCAAACAGGGGAGATCAACTGTGGGAGCGGGTTTGCTCGCGAAGGCGTCGTGCCAGTCAACAACCATGTCTACCGACAGACCGCTTTCGCGAGCAAGCCCGCTCCCACATGGGGTTTATGCAGCCTTTATTGAATCTCTTCAGGCTTGACGATCACCCAGTTCTTGTCGGCAGTCACCGTCAAACCTTCCTTGGCCTGGGCCGCGGCGTTCTTGGCCATCATGCCTTGGATCTGAGTCATGTACTTGTCCTTGCGGTTGACCCACAGGTGGATGCCGCCCTTGGCCACGTCAACGCTGTGGAACAGCATGTAGCCGTCGCTGCTCGGGGTATCGCCGCCAACCAGCACCGGTTTTTTCCACTGATCGATGTAGGTCAGGATCGCCGCCTGCTTGCCGGCCATCCAGGTTGCCGGGGTCCACAGGTACGGGGTCAGTTCCAGGCCGAGGTTGGCCTTCTCGTCATATTTGCCAGCCGTGACCTGCTTGCGTGCGGTGGTCAGTTCGCCCGTCTTCGGGTCCTTGAGCAGCAGCGACACGCCGATCACGTTCTGCGGTTTGACGTTGTAGCCGTACTTCGGATCGGCCGCGACCATGCGCACCAGTTCTTCGGAGGCGGCGGTCATCACGTAGACCTCGATGCCGTTCTCCATCAGCTTGTTGTACAGCTCTTGCTGGCCGGTGAAGATCTTCGGCGGGTTGACGTCGAGTTTCTTGACCACGTCGCCTTCGTAGTAAGTGGCCGGCACCGGTTTGCCGGACGCCATCATCTCGTCGACGTAGCCCTTGAGTTCCTTGAGGGTAAAGCCGGAGAAGACCTGGGCGACCCATGGATAGCAAACCATGTCGTCGAGTTCGCAGAGGCGGTAGTAGTAGCTGAACAGGCTTTCCTTGTGGTCGGCGGTGTCCTTGAACGGCATCAGTTTCAGGGAGGGATCGAGCTTGTCGCGGGTGATCAGGCCCTTGTTCTCCATGAACGGCAGCAACGACTCTTCGAGATCGTAGCGGTAACTGGTGTTGTCCATGTCGAACACCGCGTAGTTACCCTTGTTGGCGTTGGCGGCGATCATCGCGTCCAGCGCCTTGGCCTGATCGGCAGGCCAGTGTTTCAGATCCGTTGCGAGAACCTGGCCGGCAAGGCCGAGGCAAAGTGCAGCAGCCAGTAATTTCGGTGCGAACTTCATTGGCATTTCTCCCTGAATGTGAAAGAGATCGACGCTAACAAATAAGTGTGACAGTCCTCGTCTGTCAGCGACCGCCCGCGTCCCTTTCGCGCCAGTTGCATTTCTGACAGCGACATCCGCTTATTCCAAAAACGACGGATATCATACGTTTTTGATATTAATTCATTAGTTTTCAAGCTGTTAGGCTTTCCGGTTCGCGGTTGCCCGAGGGTGCAACCGGCACAAGTCTTATCGGAGTTTTCATGAATCTGCCGCTGATCCTCAATCTGCTGGTGTTCCTCGCTTTGCTCTTCGGCCTGGCGCAAACCCGCCACACGACATGGAGCCTGGCGAAAAAAGTCCTGCTCGCGCTGGTGCTGGGCGTGGTGTTCGGTGTGGCGTTGCACACGGTCTACGGCGCCGGCAACCCGGTACTGAAAGCCTCGATCAGCTGGTTCGATCTGGTGGGCAACGGTTATGTGCAGTTGCTGCAAATGATCGTGATCCCGCTGGTGTTCGCCTCGATCCTCAGCGCCGTGGCCCGTCTGCACAACGCCTCGTCACTGGGCAAGATCAGCTTCCTGACCATTGGCACGCTGCTGTTCACCACGGCCATCGCCGCGCTGATCGGCATCGGCCTGACCAACCTGTTCGGCCTGACCGCCGAAGGCCTGGTGGCCGGCACCCAGGAAATGGCGCGCCTGCAAACCATTCAGACCGACTATGCAGGCAAGGTCGCCGACCTGAATGTGCCGCAGCTGTTGCTGTCGTTCATTCCGCAAAACCCCTTCGCCGATCTGGCGCGGGCCAAGCCGACGTCGATCATCAGCGTGGTGATTTTCGCGGCGTTCCTGGGTGTTGCGGCCCTGCAATTGCTCAAGGACGATGCCGAGAAAGGTCAGAAAGTGATCAACGCCATCGACACCCTGCAAGCCTGGGTGATGCGCCTGGTGCGCCTGGTGATGAAGCTGACCCCGTACGGCGTGTTGGCGTTGATGACCAAAGTGGTCGCCGGTTCCAACCTGCAAGACATCATCAAGCTCGGCAGTTTCGTGGTGGTGTCCTACATCGGCCTGGGCCTGATGTTCGTGGTGCATGGCGTGCTGGTGTCGGTTGCCGGGATCAATCCGCTGCGGTTCTTCCGCAAGGTCTGGCCGGTGCTGACGTTTGCCTTCACCAGCCGCTCCAGCGCTGCGACGATTCCTTTGAGCATCGAAGCGCAAACCAGCCGTCTGGGCATTCCGCAGTCCATCGCCAGTTTCGCCGCCTCGTTCGGCGCGACCATTGGCCAGAACGGTTGTGCCGGTCTGTACCCGGCGATGTTGGCGGTGATGGTTGCGCCGACCGTGGGTATCAATCCGCTGGACCCGCTGTGGATCGCGACGCTGGTGGCGATTGTCACACTGAGTTCGGCCGGGGTGGCCGGCGTGGGTGGCGGCGCGACGTTTGCCGCGTTGATCGTGCTGCCGGCGATGGGCTTGCCGGTTTCGCTGGTGGCGTTGCTGATTTCGGTCGAGCCGCTGATTGATATGGGGCGTACGGCGTTGAACGTCAGTGGTTCGATGACGGCGGGGGCGATTACCAGTCAGGTGATGCAGCAGACTGACAAGGCGCTATTGGATGCGGATGAGCATTCGGCGTTGGCGCAGGCTTAAAATTCTACGTTGCCTGACCCGCCCTCATCGCTGGCAAGCCAGCTCCCACAGGGATCTATGGTGCTCACGCAATAGGTGATTCACCTTGGACACTGTGGGAGCTGGCTTGCCAGCGATGCTTTCAGGCTTTTTCCCAGACTTCGAAGTTGTACGCCGGCTTACCGTCTAATGCCGGGTTTTCAACGTTGGAAACCAGTTTCCACTCATTCAAATCAAACTCCGGAAACCACGCATCCCCTTCCGGGCTCAGCGCCACGCGGGTCAGGTACAACCGATCGGCTTGGGCCAGCCCTTGCGCATACAACTGCGCGCCGCCAATCAGCATCAGCTCATCGACGCCCTGCTCCTTCGCCCATGCTTCGGCGCGAACGACGGCGGCTTCCAGCGACGGATAAACCTCCGCGCCCTCGAGCAGCAGATCCGCCTGGCGGCTGACCACGATGTTCAAACGACCTGGAAGCGGGCGACCGAGGGAATCCCAGGTCTTGCGACCCATGATGATCGGCTTGCCGAGGGTAGTGGCCTTGAAGTATTTGAAGTCCCCCGGCAGGTGCCAGGGCATGCTGTTGTCGACGCCGATCACACGGTTTTCACCGAGGGCTGCGATCAGGCTGAGGGGGAGTGATTTAGTCATGTCGGCGAGGATACCAGAGCCTCGCTTTCGCCGATAAGCGCCACAGCGGTTATGCTCACAGCTCAATTAAGCGACGGGATGCCGCGTGACTGAACTCAATACCCTCTGGCTGACAGAAACCATCCGCCTGCGCGAAGAACACGCTGGCCCCCTGGACGATCTGGAAGCCAACCGACTGGCCCGTAGCGCCGGGGGCGATTTGCCGTTGCGCATTCAACGCCGTGCCCTGTGGCTGGCCGAGCGCGATGGCCTGGCCGATGCTCTCAAACACTGGCTGCAAGGCGCGCGACTGGCGCTGATCGTCATGGCGGTGCTGGCGGTGATCAGCGGCGCCGGCCTGGCCTTTGCGGCAATGGGCGACGGCCTGCACCCGGTGAATGTGTTCTGGGCCTTGGGCAGCCTGCTCGGGCTCAATCTGATCCTGCTGCTGAGCTGGGCCCTGGGCCTGGTGTTTGCCGGTGAACACGGCGCCAGCCTCGGCCGCTTGTGGTTGTGGCTAAGTGAAAAGTTCGCCCGGGATGCCAAAGCCGCACAACTGGCACCGGCCCTGCTGTTATTGCTGCAACGCCAGAAACTCAATCGCTGGGCGATCGGCGTGCTGGTCAACAGTCTGTGGCTGCTGGCGATGCTCAGTGCGTTGGTGATCCTGCTGACGTTGATGGCGACCCGGCGCTACGGCTTCGTCTGGGAAACCACCATCCTCAGCGCCGACACTTTTATTGCCGTGACCCAGGCCCTCGGCGCGCTGCCGGCCCTGCTCGGCTTCAGCGTGCCCACCGAGGAGATGATCCGTGCCAGCGGCGACTCCGCCCTGAACATCGAAAGTGCCCGGCAGGCCTGGGCCGCCTGGCTGGTAGGCGTTCTGCTGGTCTACGGCGTTTTGCCGCGCCTGTTGCTCGCGCTGTTTTGCCTCTGGCGCTGGAGGACGAGGCAAACGGCGCTACGCCTGGATTTGAACCTGCCCGGTTACGCACAACTGCGCGAACGCTTGATGCCCACCAGTGAACGTCTCGGCATCAGTGATGCGGCGCCTGAGCAATTGCATCGCGTGGAAAACGGTGTAACCGAGCAGCAAAGCGACGGCGCGCTGTTGGTCGCCATCGAACTGGACGACGACCGCCCGTGGCCACCGCAATTGCCGAAAAACGTCAGCAACGCGGGCATTCTCGACAGCCGCGAATCACGGCACAAACTCCTCGAACAACTGAGCCGCTTTCCCCCGGCACGCCTGGCCATTGCGTGCGATCCACGGCGTTCGCCGGATCGCGGCAGCCTGGCCTTGATTGCCGAACTGGCTCGCAGCGCCAGTGTCACCCGCGTGTGGTTGTTGCAGGCGCCCCCCGGTGAAGCGCTGGACGCCGAACGCCTGGGCGACTGGCACGTGGCGCTGCAACAACTGGAGCTGCCTTTTGCCGATTGCGCACCGATGAACTGGCTGGAGACGGGTCATGACTAACCCCCTGAAACTCGCCATCGTCGGCCACACCAACGTCGGCAAAACCTCGCTGTTGCGCACCCTGACCCGCGACGTCGGCTTCGGTGAAGTGTCCCATCGACCCAGCACCACGCGACACGTCGAAGGCGCACGGTTGTCGGTGGACGGCGAGCCCTTGCTCGATCTCTACGACACCCCCGGCCTGGAGGACGCAATCGCCCTGCTCGACTACCTCGAACGGCTGGAACGGCCTGGCGAACGTCTCGATGGCCCGGCACGACTGGCGCGTTTCCTTGATGGCAGCGAAGCCCGGCAACGCTTCGAACAGGAAGCCAAGGTACTGCGCCAGTTGCTGGCGTCGGACGCCGGGCTCTATGTGATCGACGCCCGGGAACCGGTGCTGGCCAAGTATCGCGACGAGCTGGAGGTGCTGGCCAGTTGCGGTAAACCCTTGCTGCCGGTGCTGAATTTCGTCAGCAGCACCAACCATCGCGAACCGGCCTGGCGTGAAGCGTTGGCGCGGCTGGGCTTGCATGCCTTGGTGCGCTTTGACAGCGTCGCGCCGCCGGAGGATGGCGAGCGTCGACTCTATGAGAGTCTCGCTCTGCTGCTGGAATCTGCCCGGCCGCAACTCGAACGCCTGATCGCCGATCAGCAAGCCCAGCGCCTGGCTCGCCAACAAAGCGCAGAGCGATTGATTGCCGAATTGTTGATCGATTGCGCAGCTTGCCGACGCAGCGTGGCCAGTGAAGCCGAGCAGGAACAACAGGCGATCAGCGAACTGCGCAAAGCCGTACGCCAGCGGGAGCAGCGTTGCGTCGAGGCCCTGCTCAAGCTCTACGCCTTCCGCCCGCAGGACGCCGCCGCCAGTGATTTGCCGCTGCTCGACGGTCGTTGGGGCGATGACCTGTTCAACCCCGAAACCCTGAAGCAACTGGGCGTGCGCGTCGGTGGCGGAATCGCTGCCGGCGCGGCGGCCGGGGCCGGGGTCGATTTGCTGGTCGGTGGCATCACGCTAGGCGCAGCGGCATTGGCCGGGGCGATTGCCGGCGGTGCCCTGCAAACCGCCCGCAGTTATGGCAGCCGCTTGCTCGGCAAGCTCAAGGGTCAGCGCGAACTGACGGTGGATGACAACGTACTGCGGCTGTTGGCACTGCGCCAGCGGCAGTTGCTGCAAGCGCTCAATACCCGAGGGCACGCGGCGATGGACAGTATTCAGGTGGCCACGCCGCAGGATAAAACCTGGCGCGAAGGCAAACTGCCTGAAGCCCTGAACAAGGCGCGGGCGCATCCGCAGTGGTCGTCGCTCAATCCACATCCGAAGTTGAATCAGGGGGAGCGGCAGGAGCAGGTTGAGGTGTTGGCAAGAGATTTGTAGGGGCTGATCCGCCGCCTTCGCGGGCAAGCCCGCTCCCACAGGTTCTGTGGTGCACACAAGATCTGTGTCACCACAAATCATTGTGGGAGCGGGCTTGCCCGCGATGGCAGCGACTCGAGTTAAAGGCTCACGCCACCAACAGCCGCACCGCTTTGTCTTTCAACACCGCCAGATCAATCACCGGTACATGCATCTCTTTCGCCAGCTCATCCCACTGGCGCATGCGCAAACTCACGGCACACAGCGGATCTTGCGCGAAAGCTTCTGCCTCGGCCTCGGTCATCACCCCACCCTGATACTCCAGGGTCCGGCGACTGGCTTCGCTCAAACGGTCGTAGTACCCAGGTTCCTTCAACGTCAGATAACGCTTGGCCTGCACGTGGTACTCCACCAGCCGCGCCATGCGCTCGCTGAAGCCGGCGCGACGCAGGTAATCGGCACCGAGCCGCTCATGGCTGACCACACCATAGCCGCCCATGTTCTCCGCGCTTTCGGCGCAGATATGTCCGATGTCATGAAAGAACGCCGCCAGCACCACCTCATCGTCGAAGCCTTCGGCTATGGCCAGTTCGGCGGCCTGGGACATATGCTCGATCTGCGACACCGGCTCGCCGATGTAATCGCTGTCGCCAAAACGCTCGTACAGACTGAATACTTCAGCGACGACTTGTTCGTTGCGCTCCATCAGATTTCCCCCAACACAGCTGCGATGTTTCGTTCAGCCATCGCCGGCCCGACGCTCATGCCGACACCGGTGTGCATCAATGACACGCCCAGGCCCTTTGCCGGACGCAGGAACGAGAACGGTCCCGGCCCCCGTGAACCATAGACCCCCTGCCAGCGCTCGACCACTTGTACCTTGCAACCCAGGGTCTGCTCGGCCAGTTCGATCATCCAGTCGTCGACCTGCTCGGCATTTAAGGGTGACGGATCGCTGCCGTAATGGTGCGAATCACCAATGATCAATTCACCATAGGGCGTCGGGCTGATCAGCAGGTGGATGCCGTTTTCATGCAGGTGCGGCGCGTACTGCAGAATCTCTGCCTGCACCGCCGCGGCTTCCGGCAAGTCGGCGAAGGCGCCGTAGTGCACGCAACTCAAACCGGTGAGCAACGCGTGTTGCAGGTTGAGGTTGATTTGCGGGCGAGCGCGGAGCATTTGCAGACGACAGATTTGCGGCTCGAGCTCGGCGATTTGCTCGGCCAGCAATGTCTGATAATCGTGGCCGGAACAGACGATGATCTGCTCGGCACTGAAGCTGCCGGCGGTACTGTACAGGCGACCCGGCTCGATATCGCGCACCAGGGTAGAGAAGTGAAACTGGACGCCCAGGTCGCGGCGCAGGAAGTCGATCAGCGCCGGAATCGCTTCGCGGGAATACAGTTGCTGGTCGTCCATGCCATGCAAGGCCGCGCGGTGATGACGGAACTGACCGCCGTACAAATCGCGTAGCGCGGCGCCGCGCAGCAGGTCGACGCGGTAACCGTGTTCGACGGCGCGGCCCTCGCAGAAGGCTTCCAGCAGTTGCTCTTCCGCTTCGGTGCGGGCGAACAGGTACGAGCCATTGCGCTTGAGTTGCAGGCCGGCGAGCTGCGCCCAATCACCCCAGATTCCGCGACTGGCGCGGGCCAGTTCCAGCATCGGTCCCGGCGGTTGGCCAGTGACCAAGGCCTGGCCGAAGTTGCGTACCGAGGCGCCAACAGGCGATTCGCTGCGCTCGAAAACCGTGACCTTCAGACCGCGTTTGGCGGCGGCATACGCGTGGGACAAACCCAGGATGCCGGCGCCGACGATCAGCATGTCGTTGTGTTGTGTCATCTAGAGGGGTCCTGAATTCGAGGCCGCCTTCGCGGGCAAGCCCGCTCCCACAGGTTTCGAGGTGTTCACAAAATCTGCATCCACCATAGCTCCCTGTGGGAGCTGGCTTGCCAGCGATGAGGCCCTGTCAGCCGATGAAGATCTTACTTGGCCGCCACTTTCTCGGACTTGCCGTCATAGCGCTTGCGCCATTCAGTCAGGATTTCGTCGCGGTTCTTCGAAGCCCAGGCGAAGTCGTTCTTGATCAGGCGCTGTTCGTAGTCCGCCGGCAGTTCGGTCTGCGGCTTGGCGATGCCAGGCTGGGCGAGCACGGCGAAGTTTTCCTTATAGAGCTCCATCGCCTCAGGGCTGGCGGAGAAGTCAGCCAGTTTCTTCGCCGCTTCCTCGTGGGCAGTGCCCTTGATCACGGCAGTCGCTTCGATCTCCCAGCCCAGGCCTTCCTTCGGCAGGATGATGTCCAGCGGTGCGCCCTGGCGTTTCAGCTGAACTGCCGGGTACTCAAAGGAAATACCGATCGGGAATTCGCCGGCCGCCGCCAGTTTGCATGGCTTGGAGCCGGAGTGAACGTACTGGCCGATGTTCTGGTGCAGGCCGTCCATGTAGGCCCAGCCCTGCTTCTCACCGAAGGTTTGCAGCCAGGCGCTGACATCGAGGAAACCGGTACCGGACGATGCCGGGTTCGGCATCACGATCTTGCCTTTGTACTCAGGCCTGGTCAGGTCTTGCCAGCTCACAGGCTTGGTCAGGCCCTGCTTCTGGGCTTCGACGGTGTTGAAGCAGATGGTCGCGGCCCAGACGTCCATGCCGACCCAGGCTGGTGGGTTTGCCGCGTCACGATAGTTGGCGCCGATCTTGCCCAGGTCTTTCGGTGCATAGCTTTGCAGCATGCCTTGCTGATCGAGGATCGCCAGGCTGGAAGCGGCCAGGCCCCACACGGCATCAGCCTGCGGACGGGCTTTTTCGGCCAGCAGTTTGGCGGTGATGATGCCGGTGGAATCACGCACCCATTTGATTTCGACGTCCGGGTTGGCCTTTTCGAAAGCTTCTTTGTAGGTCTTCAGTTGTTCGGCTTCGAGGGCGGTGTACACCGTCAACTCGGTTTTCGCCGCGAAGGCGTTCAGGCTGAAAGCGGTGAGGACAGCAGCGGCCAGGGCCATAGGCTTGAACATGATCTTTTCCTGTTTTTGAGTTGAGGGGTTGTGCAGATTCAATGACCGGGCGCGGTCTGCCGCCAGGCCTGGGAGCGGCGCAGCAAACCGCACGAGGCCCAGGCCAACAGCAAGGACACGCCCGCCGAGGTAATCAGGATCAGGGTCGACATCGCTGCCGCACCGCCGACGTTGCCGGCGTCGTCCATGTTCAGCACCGCCACCGCCGCGAGGATGGTGTCGGGGCTATAGAGAAAGATCGCCGCCGAAACGGTGGTCATGGCCGAGACGAACAGGTAGCGCACGATGTCCAACAGTGCCGGCAGGCAGATCGGCACGGTGACCCGCAGGTAATGGCGGTACAGCGGCGCCTTGAGCGACAGCGCGGCGGCTTCGAATTCGGCGTCGAGCTGACGCAGCGCGGTGGTAGCGGTCATTTGCGCGGTGGTCAAATAGTGCGCAATGGTGCAGACGATCAGCAGGGTCATGGTCCCGTACAGCACATGCAGCGGGTTGCCGGTGAGATTGAAGAAGAAGACGTAACCCAGCCCAAGCACCAGGCCCGGCACTGCCATCGGTACGAAGCTGAGCATGCGCAGTGTCAGATTCAGGCCGCGCTGCCCCTTGGTTTTTTCCATCAGGTAGGCGCCGGTGAAAATCAGCAGACTGCCGATCAACGCGGTGCCCAGGGCCATCTTCAGGCTGTTGCCGTAGGCCAGCCAGCCACCGCCGGCGGTTTCGTTGAACTGGTAATGGTTGAGCGACAGCGACAGGTTGTACGGCCAGAACTTCACCAGCGACGAGAACACCGCCATGCCGAACACCAGCAGCAACGCGGCGCAGATCAGCAGGACGATGGCCAGGTAGCAACCGTCGCGCAGCTTCGACGGCGCGGGCTTGAACACTTGGGCGCGACCGCTCATGGAATCACCGTGGCGTCGACGCAACCAGGCATCGACCCCGAAGCTGAAAAGCGCCGGCAGCAACAGCACCATGCCGATCAACGCCCCGCGACCAAACTGCTGCTGGCCGACCACCGCCTTGTAGGCCTCCAGCGCCAGTACTTGATAGTCGCCACCGACCACCACGGGCACGCCGAAATCGGTAATGGTCAGGGTAAACACCAGGCAGAACGCGGCGAACACGGCCTGACGGGTCGCCGGCCAGGTGATGCTGCGGAATGCTTTGGCCGGGCTGGCGCCCATGCTGGAGGCGGCATCGAACAGTCGCGCATCGGCCAGGGACAGGGCCGACAGTAGAATCATCAAGGCGTGTGGGAAGGTATAGATGACTTCACCAAGCACAATGCCCCAGAAGCCATAGATATTGTCCGAGAGCAGGCCGCGCAGCATGCCCTGGTTTCCGAACAGATAAACCAGCGCTATGCCGGGCAGCATTGATGGCGCCATCAATGGCAGCAGCGAAATACCGCGCCAGATGCCTTTGGCGGGAATCAACGTGCGTTGCAGGGCGTAGGCAAACAGGTAGGCCAGCGGTACGACAATGGTCGCGACGCTGAGGGAAACCTTCAGGCTGTTACCGAGCAACCAGTGAAAGTTCTCGCTGGTCACCAGCTCTTTCGCTGCGACCCAGCCACCGCCCTGCCCGGCCTCGGCGCTGAAACCGCGCCAGAAGATCGCCAGCAACGGCATCAATACGGCAACGCCCAACAACACCAGCATGAGGACTTTGCCGCCGACCACGAACAACCGGTCGCCGATTTCGGCGCGGGTAGTCTGCCGAACCTGCTTGTGCGGCAGCGGCAGCGCGATGTTCGCGCTCATCAGGCAAACACCTGCAGGCTGCGCGGCGGCAAGGCGACCATGATCTGCCGGGCGCCAAGGCGCGGCATGGCTTCCGGTGCCAGTTCCGCCAACAACGCATGACCCGGCAGTTGGTCGAGTTCAAAGCTCATGCGGCAGCGGTTGCCGAGGAAAGTGATTTCACGAACCTTGGCCGGGAACAGGTTTTCCTCGTGCACCAGCGGGTTGACGTTGATCGCTTCCGGACGGCAGAACAAACGGCCCGACGCGGTCTTGGCGCTGCCTTCGGCCAGACGCATGTTCATCCCGCCGACCTGGGCGTGGCTGTCGCTGCTGCGCTGGAACGGCAACCAGTTACCCTGGCCGACGAACTCCGCCACGAATGGCGTAGCCGGGCGGTTGTAGATTTCCTGCGGCGTGGCGTACTGCTCGACCTTGCCGTTGTTCATCACGGCGATGCGGTCGGCCATCAGCATGGCCTCGTCCTGATTGTGGGTGACCATCAGGGTGGTGATGCCGAGGTTGCGTTGCAGTTGGCGCAGTTCGGTGCACAGATGCTCGCGCACCCGGGCATCGAGGGCCGACATCGGTTCGTCCAGCAGCAACAGCGAAGGTGCCGGAGCCAGGGCGCGAGCCAGTGCAACCCGCTGTTGCTGGCCACCGGACAACTGGCCGGGGTACTTTTTCTCGCTGCCGCTCAGACCGACCAGTTCCAGCATCTGGCCAACACGACGACGTACTTCGTCACGACCGCTGCCGGCGAGGCCGTAGGCAATGTTCGCTTCGACGGTGAGATTGGGGAACAAGGCGTAGGACTGGAACAGAATGCCGTAGTCCCGCGCCTGGGGCGCCAGGTGGGAAACGTCGCGATCACCCAGGTACAACTCGCCGCTGTCCTGCTTCTCCAGACCGGCGATGCAGCGCAGCAGGGTGGTCTTTCCACAGCCCGACGGGCCCAGCAGGCACACCAGCTCACCGGCCGCCACGTCGAGGGAAACGTTGTCCAGCGCCGTGAATGCGCCGAAGCGTTTCTGTACACCGCGCACCTTCATCGGTGCGCCGGGGTTGGTCAGGGCAGTTGCAATCGAGTTGTTCATGGACGGACCTCATCTAGCAGATGGGGCCATCCTAGGGTTGTAATGAGTCCGTCATGTGGCAGTAAGGCAAAAACTGCCGATAGTGGTATTCAAGGATTTTGGGTTAAGTTTTGAGTTGCCTGATCAGCCGCCATCGCGAGCAAGCTCGCTCCCACAGGGATTTTGGGTGTTCACACAATTTGTGTTTCACCTCAAACCCACTGTGGGAGCGAGCTTGCTCGCGATGAGGCCGGTACAGACACCACAGGATTCAGGCCGGAGCCATTTCCTGCGCCAACCCCAGAAACGCCGCCGGCAGCCGCGCGTTTTTGCGCTCCTTGAGGCAGTACAGGTATTCAGGAATCTGTGGCGCATTCTCGATGGTCAGCACCCGCAGTTGCGGATCATGGGGCACTTCCTGCCGGGCAATGATGCTGATACCGATGTTGCGCAGCACCGCTTCGCGAATCGATTCGCGGCTGCCGATCTCCAGCAACGGGCCGAAACACACGCCTGCGCTGGCCAGCAGCTCCTCGGTCAGGCGGCGGGTGGTCGAGCCCGGTTCGCGCATCAGCAGGGTGTGCCCGGCCAAGGCGCCGAGCGGCACGTGATCGTTAACCGCCAGCGGATGATTGCGATGCACCGCAAGTACCAGCGGATCGCTGCCGAGCACCCGGCGAACCAGCCGCGCGTCTTCGAGCAACTGCGACGACGCCGCGACATCGACCCGGTAATCCTCCAGTGCTTCGAGCACTTGCTGGGAGTTGCCGATTTCCACCGAAACCTCAACCTGTGGCAGGCGCTCGCGGAAGGTTTTCACCAGGTCGAGGATGTAATACGGCGCTGTGGCGGCTATGCGCAACGTGCCCTGGACCTGACCGCAGTTACGCAGGAAAAACTCGATGTCGGCTTCCTGCTGCATCAACACCTTGACCATCGGCAGCAACCGCGCGCCCTCTTCGCTGACGCTCAGACGCCGGCCACCACGGTAGAACAGTTCGACCGAGTACTGGCTTTCGAGGTTGCGGATCTGCGTCGTCACCGTCGGCTGGCTCAGGCCGAGCTTTTTGGCTGCCTGGGTAATGCTGCCCAGGCGGGCCACCATGTAAAACGCCTTCAGCTCCGCACTCAGCACAACCGTCCCTCATCCATTACTTGCGCAGCAGGCGCAAACCGTTGAACACCACCAGCAGACTCACGCCCATATCGGCGAATACCGCCATCCACATGGTAGCGACCCCGGCGAAGGTTGCCCCAAGAAAGATCACCTTGATGACCAAAGCCAGGGCGATGTTCTGTTTGAGGATGCTCGATGTCTGCCGAGACAGGCGAATGAATGCCGGAATCTTGCGCAGATCGTCGTCCATCAGGGCGACATCGGCGGTTTCGATCGCGGTATCGGTGCCCGCGGCGGCCATGGCGAAACCGATCTCGGAACGCGCCAGCGCCGGGGCGTCGTTGATGCCATCGCCGACCATGCCGACCCGATGCCCCTGGGCATAAAGAGCCTCGACAGCCTGCAATTTGTCCCCCGGCAACAGGTCGCCCTTGGCCTCGTCCATGCCGACTTGCGCGGCAATGGCCTGCGCGGTGTGGACGTTATCACCAGTGAGCATCAGGGTCTTGATGCCCAGGTCATGCAACTGCCGGATAGCCTCGCGGCTCGATTCCTTTACCGTGTCCGCCACGGCAAACAGCGCCAACGGACCGGACGAATCAAGCAGCAGCACCACCGACTTGCCCTGCTTTTCCAGGGCAAACAGCTTTTCTTCCAGCGCTGGCGAACACAGGCCCAGATCCTCCACCAGTCGATGGTTGCCCAGATGGTAGAGCTGGCCGTTGATCTCGCCGCGCACCCCGCGCCCGCCCAGCGCCTCGAAGTTATCCACACTCGGCGTCGCGGTCTGGTTATCCACAGCCGCTTTGGCGATTGCCAGGGAAACCGGGTGATCCGAGCGCCCGGCCAGCGCGGCGGCAATGGCGGGCGCCGAGTCGTCGGCGGTCGGGTCCAGCGACAGGTAATCGGTCTGCACCGGTTTGCCGTGGGTGATGGTGCCGGTCTTGTCCAGGGCCAGGTAGTCGAGCTTGTAACCGCCCTCCAGATAGACGCCGCCCTTGACCAGGATACCTTTTCGCGCCGCCGCCGCGAGGCCGCTGACGATGGTCACCGGTGTGGAAATCACCAGCGCACACGGACAGGCCACCACCAGCAGCACCAGCGCCCGGTAGATCCAGTCGAACCACAACTCGCCCATGAACAATGGCGGGATCACCGCCACGGCCAGGGCCAGGACGAATACCGCCGGGGTATAGATTTTCGAGAAACTGTCGACGAAACGCTGGGTCGGCGCCCGCGCGCCCTGGGCCTGCTCGACGGCGAGGATGATGCGGGCCAGGGTCGAGTTATCCGCTGCGGCGGTCACTGCGTACTCCAGGGACCCGGCCTGATTGATTGTCCCGGCGAACACTTTGTCGCCGACAGTCTTTTCCACCGGCAGGCTTTCACCGGTGATTGGCGCCTGGTCGATGGTTGAGCGACCGGATAGCACTTCACCGTCCAGGCCGATCCGCTCGCCGGGGCGCACCCGAACCCGCGCGCCGAGCCCGATGTTTTTGACATCCTGCTCAAGCCAGCTCCCGTCAGCCTGCAACACCGTTGCCGTGTCCGGGGTCATCTGCATCAAGCCGCTGATGGCATTTCGCGCGCGGTCAAGGGACCTGGCTTCGATCAACTCGGCCACGGTGAACAGGAACATCACCATCGCCGCTTCCGGCCACTGGCCGATCAGCACCGCGCCGGTCACAGCAATGCTCATCAGGGCGTTGATGTTCAGATTGCGGTTTTTAAGGGCGATCCAGCCTTTTTTGTAAGTGCCGAGGCCACCACTGAGGATCGAGACCAGTGCAATAACCGCCACCACCCAGTTCGGCGCGAAACCGGTGAAGTGGATAACTTCTGCCAGCAATGCGCCAACACCGGACAGTGCCAAAGGCCACCACGGCTTTTTCCGGGGCGCCGGTGTCGGGGTTTCAGCCCCCTGATCCATCGGCTCAGCCTGCATGCCCAAGGACTTGATGGCCTCGACGATCGGCTCGATACCGGGCAAATCGTGGGTCACGCCGAGCACCCGATTAATCAGATTGAACTCCAGCTGCTGCACGCCGGTCAGTTTACTTAGCTTGTTCTGAATAAGTGCCTGCTCGGTCGGGCAGTCCATTGCCTCGATACGGAAATTACTCAGCCTGGCGCCAATCGTCGGCGATTCGCTCAGTTTTACCAGTGCAGGCGCTGCCGCTTTAGATGAGCAGCAGGTGTCGCCGTGACCACCATGGTCATGTTTTTGCACGGGTTTGAGCTTGTGGCTGTGCTCGTGTTCAGCCGCGGGTTTGTGAGAATGCAGGGAATCGCTCATTGGTTGCGTCCATAAGAGTGCCTGTTGCCAAGTAAAGACCCTGTAGCCACTATAGGGTCAAGCACCCTTTCTGGAGTTTTGGAGATTGGCGTCATGAAAATTGGAGAGTTGGCGAAACTCACGGACTGCGCCGTGGAAACAATCCGCTACTACGAGCGCGAGAACCTTCTGCCGGAACCGGCCCGCAGTGACGGCAATTATCGCGTCTACACCCAGGCCCACGCCGAGCGCCTGACCTTCATCCGCAACTGTCGCACCCTGGACATGACCCTCGAGGAAATCCGCAGCCTGCTGGCGTTTCGCGACAGTCCGCAGGATCAGTGCGAAAGCGTTAATGCGCTGATCGACGAGCACATCCACCATGTGAAGGCGCGGATCGACGGCTTGCTGGCCTTGCAGACGCAACTGCTCGACCTGCGCCAACGCTGCGGCGAGGGGCCGGGTATCGATCAATGCGGGATTTTGCAGCGGCTGGAAGTGAGTGGCGGGGTGGTGGCGACGGAAGTGGAGCATTCACATGTGGGCCGTAGTCACGGCCACTAAGAACACCGCAAAACCAAATGTGGGAGCGGGCTTGCTCGCGAATACGGTTGTTCATTCAACATTGATGTCGACTGATCCACCGCTTTCGCGAGCAAGCCCGCTCCCACATTGGTTTGGTGCTGTGCTTCAGACCGCCATCGGCGCGGTCATCGGCGCGTGGTGTTCGTAGCCTTCCAGCGAGAAATCGCCCGGCTCCACCAGCTCCAGCCATTCCGGCTGATACTCACCAGTCTTGGCAAACTCCGGCACTCGGTCGGATATCACCAGTTTCGGCATCGGGAACGGCTCGCGCTTGAGCTGTTCGTTGAGCATGTCCAGGTGGTTTTCGTAGACGTGGGCATCACCGATGAAATAGGTGAACCAGCGCGGCGTGTAGCCGGTCAGGCGACCGATCAGGCTCAGCAGCGCAGCACCTTCGGTGAGGTTGAACGGCGTGCCCAGGCCCAGATCGTTGGAGCGGATGTAGAGGGTCAGGGAAATCTCCCTGGTCTCGACATTCGGGTGGAACTGATACAGCAGGTGGCACGGCGGCAGGGCCATTTCATCGAGCTGGGCGCAGTTCCAGCCGTGGAACAGGATGCGGCGGCTGCCCGGGTCCTTGATGATGGTGTCGACGCACTGGCGAACCTGGTCGATGGCCTTGTACAGCACCACGTAGGCCTGGCCGCCCTCCTCGCCTTCGGCGATCTGGCGGTAGCCTTGCTTCAGGGTCTGCTCGATGGCAGCCGGGTTGCTGACCGGGATCTGCTTGTACGCCGGCCATTTGCGCCATTGCACGCCGTAGATTTCGCCGAGGTCGTCTTCGCCCTGACGGAACGGGTTGGCCAGCCACTGGGCATTTTCGTTGGCGTTCTGGTCCCAGACCTTGCAGCCCAGGGCGCGGAATTCGGCAGCGTTGTTCACGCCCCGCAGGAACCCACACATTTCGCCGATGGCCGATTTGAAGGCCATCTTGCGCGTGGTGATCGCCGGGAAACCTTCCTGCAGGTCATAACGCAGCATCGCGCCGGGAAAACTGATGGTGTTCACGCCGGTACGGTTGGCCTGCTTGGTGCCGTTCTTGATGACGTGGGCGACCAGTTCGAGATATTGCTTCATGAGTTACCTGTGTCCTTGAACCCGCAGCCATCGCTGCGGGGTTCGAATTTTATACAGCTGCCGCTGGAGTTGCCGGGGCGCGGTGATACGCCAGCCAGATCAGGACCAGGCCGCCGACGATCATCGGCAGGCACAGCACCTGGCCCATGGTCAGCCAGTTCCAGGCCAGATAGCCCAGTTGCGCGTCCGGTACCCGGACGAACTCGACGATGAAACGGAAGATGCCATAGAACAGCGCGAACATCCCCGATAGCGCCATGGTCGGCCGCGGCTTGCGCGAGAACAGCCAGAGGATCAGGAACAACGCCACGCCTTCGAGGGCGAACTGATACAGCTGCGACGGATGACGCGCCAGTTGCGCCGGATCGGTCGGAAAGACCATCGCCCACGGCACATCGGTTGCCTTGCCCCACAACTCGGCGTTGATGAAGTTGCCGATACGCCCGGCGCCCAGGCCAATCGGCACCATCGGCGCAACGAAATCCATCAGCTGGAAGAACGACTTGTTGTTCTTCTTGCCGAACCACAACGCCGCCAGCATCACGCCGATGAAACCGCCGTGGAACGACATGCCGCCCTTCCACACTTCGAAAATCAGCGTCGGATTGGCCAGGTAAGCGCTCAGATCGTAGAACAGCACATACCCCAGACGTCCGCCGACGATTACCCCCATCGACATCCAGAACACCATGTCGGAGAGTTTCTCCTTGGTCCAGGTCGGGTCGAAGCGGTTCAAGCGGCGGGACGCCAGCAGCCAGGCGCCGCCGATGCCGATCAGGTACATCAGGCCGTACCAGTGGATTTTCAGCGGACCGATGGCCAGGGCCACCGGGTCGATCTGCGGGTAAGGCAGCATTGCGACTCCTCGTTAGAGTTCAAATCTTAAAAATTCCCGGGCGACGCTGCCACCTCAGGATTAAGCCAGGATTGCGCTGCCCGTCAGAGCAGATGCTTCAGACTAGAAAGTTCAGACCGACGCAGAACAGCAAAGCGGCAAACAGCCGTTTCAGCAACCTCGGCGACAACCTGTGAGCCAATCGCGCGCCCAAGCGGGCGAACACCATGCTGGTCAGGGCAATGCCCAGCAACGCCGGCAAATAAATGAAACCGAGACTATGGGCCGGGAGCAACGGATCGTGCCAGCCCAGAATCATGAAACTTAATGCACTGGCCAGGGCAATCGGCAGACCGCAGGCCGATGAAGTGGCCACGGCTTGCTGCATCGGCACACTGCGCCAGGTCAGGAACGGCACGGTCAACGAACCGCCGCCAATGCCGAAAATCGCCGAAGCCCAGCCAATCACACTGCCGGCCACGGTCAGACCGAGTTTGCCCGGCACGGTTCGGCTGGCCTTGGGTTTGACCTCCAGCGCCAACTGAGCGGCAATCACCAGGGCGAATACACCAATGAGCTTCTGCAGGTTGGGGCCGGAAATAGCTTCGGCCGTCAGCGCGCCGAACCCGGCACCGACCAGAATACCGACGGTCATCCATAGAAAGATCGGCCAATGCACGGCGCCACGACGGTGATGCTCTCGTACCGCGTTGACCGAGGTAAAGATGATCGTCGCCAGGGAGGTACCCACTGCCAGGTGCGTGAGGATCGACGGATCGAACCCTTGGGCCTTGAAGCTGAACACCAGCACCGGGACGATGATGATCCCGCCGCCCACGCCAAACAGCCCGGCGAGTACACCTGCACAGGCGCCGAGCGCCAGATAGAGCAGAAATTCCATAGTCGTCCCGCCCGCATCCCCAAAACCGGAGCGGCATGGTAACGGATGCATGGCCTCAAGCTCCACTGCGCAAGGCGATGGATCGATGAGCGATGTCTGCGTAGAGTGAGCAAAAAACACACAAGGACAGCCTGATGTGCCTGATTGTTTTTGCCTGGCGACCGGGTCATGCCCAGCCGCTGGTCGTGGCGGCCAACCGCGATGAATTCTACGCCCGCCCCAGCCTGCCGCTGGCGCCATGGCCCGAAGCGCCGCAGGTGTACGCCGGACGCGACCTGGAGGCCGGTGGTACCTGGCTCGGTGTCGGTGCCAACGGACGCTTTGCCGCGCTGACCAACATTCGCGATCCTCACCAGCCACCGGGGCGCAGGTCTCGTGGAGAGCTGGTGGCGCAGTTTCTCACCGGGGAAGTATCGATTGACGATTATTTGAGCGACGTTGTCGCACGTTCGCCGGAATATGGTGGGTTTAACCTGCTGGTTGGCAATGCCAACGAACTCTGGCACTTCAATGCCCGGGAATCTGAGGCTGTGATGTTGCCTGCGGGGGTTCATGGGCTGTCGAACGCCGGGCTGGATACGCCCTGGCCGAAACTGCTCAAGGCCAAAGCGGCGTTGAGCGAGGTGCTGGACGATCCGCAGCCTCAAACATTGCTGGCCTTGCTCAGTGATTCGCAGCCAGCGCCGGTTGCCGAGTTGCCGGATACGGGGGTCGGTTTGGCCACCGAGACACTGCTATCGAGTGTGTTTATCGCCAGTCAGAGTTACGGGACTCGGGCCAGTACGGCGTTGATCGTGCAGGCGGATGGGACGCGGCATCTGGTCGAACGCAGTTTCGGGCCGTTTGGCGGGCATTTGGGGGAAGTGGAAATCAGGCTTTAGTTTTTTGTTGCCTGTACTGGCCCCATCGCGAGCAAGCTCGCTCCCACAGTGGACTTATGCAGGTTCACTGCTTTGTGAACAACACAAAACCCTGTGGGAGCGAGCTTGCTCGCGAAGAGGCCGTCAGCGTTTTAGAGGGCCTTGATCGCCCCCGGATTGATCATCCGCGCCAGCCCGAGGTTTTTCAGCGCCAGCTGCAACGAGCTGTGAATCACTTGCGGGTTGTCGATGGTCATCAGCTCAGCCAGCAATTCCCTGGCCTTGCTCAGGTTGATCTGGCGCAGCATCCACTTCACTTTCGGCAGGTTGGTGGCGTTCATCGACAAGCTGTCGAAACCCATCGCCATCAACAGCACGGCCGCCGCCGGGTCACCGGCCATTTCACCGCAGATGCTCACCGGCTTGCCTTCGGCATGGGCGTCGCGCACCACGTTTTGCAGGGCTTGCAGCACCGCCGGGTGCAGGTAGTCGTAAAGATCGGCGACCCGTGGGTTGTTGCGGTCCACGGCCAACAGGTACTGGGTCAGGTCGTTGGAACCAACGGAGAGGAAGTCCACCTGCCGCGCCAGTTCCTTGGTCTGATAAACAGCGGCCGGGATCTCGATCATCACGCCAATCGGCGGCATCGGCACGTCGCAACCTTCGTCACGCACTTCGCCCCAGGCACGGTGGATCAGGTGCAGCGCTTCTTCCAGTTCATGAATGCCGGAGATCATCGGCAGCAGGATGCGCAGGTTGTTCAAGCCTTCACTGGCCTTGAGCATGGCACGGGTCTGCACCAGGAAGATTTCCGGGTGGTCGAGGGTAACGCGAATGCCGCGCCAGCCGAGGAACGGGTTGTCTTCCTTGATCGGGAAGTACGACAGCGATTTGTCGCCGCCGATGTCCAGGGTTCGCATGGTCACCGGTTGCGGGTGAAACGCCGCCAGTTGTTCGCGGTAGATCGCCAGTTGTTCCTTTTCGCTCGGGAAACGCTGGTTGATCATGAACGGCACTTCGGTGCGGTACAGGCCCACGCCTTCGGCACCGCGCTTCTGCGCGCGTGCCACATCCGCCAGCAGGCCGGTGTTGACCCACAGCGGCATGCGGTGGCCATCGACCGTCACGCACGGCAGATCGCGCAGCGCATCCAGCCCCAGGGCCAGTTGTTTCTCTTCCTCGACCACCTCGGCGAACTGCTTGCGCAGCACTTCACTCGGGTTGGTGTAGACCTCGCCGTGGTAGCCGTCGACGATCATCTGGATGCCGTCGACCTTGGAGTACGGCAGGTCGACCAGGCCCATCACGGTCGGGATGCCCATGGCGCGGGCGAGGATGGCGACGTGGGAGTTACCGGAACCGAGTACCGAGACCAGGCCGGCCAGCTTGCCTTCCGGCACCTCGCCGAGCATCGCCGGCGTCAGTTCTTCGCTGACCAGAATGGTGTTGTCGGGGTAGACCAGGGTTTGCTGGCGCTCTTCCTGCAAGTAAGCCAGCAAGCGACGGCCGAGATCCTTGACGTCCGAGGCACGCTCGCGCAGGTAGGCGTCGTCCATCAATTCGAAACGGTTGACGTGATCGGTGACCACCTGGCGCAACGCGCCCTGGGCCCACTGGCCGGTCTTGATCACGGTGGTGACTTCGCTGCCCAGCGCGGCATCGTCGAGCATCATCAGGTAGACGTCGAACAAGGCCCGCTCTTCCGGGCGCAACTGCGTGGCAAGCTTGGCGGACAGCGCGCGCATGTCGGCGCGTACGCCTTCGATGGCGGTCTTGAACAGCTTGAGCTCGGCCTCGACGTCGCTGATGGCCTTGTCCGGCACCACATCCAGATCGGCCGGTGGCAGCATGACCACCGCCGTACCGACCGCCGCACCCGGCGAACCCGGCACGCCGACGAACTTGGCTTCCTGGATGCCTTTGCCCTGACGACCGAGGCCACGGATCGAACCGGTGGCTTCGGCGTGGGCGATAACGCCGGCGAGTTGCGCACTCATGGTCACGAGGAAGGCTTCTTCCCCTTCATCGAACTGGCGACGTTCTTTTTGCTGAATGACCAACACGCCAACAACGCGGCGGTGGTGAATGATCGGCGCCCCGAGGAATGAGGCGAAGCGCTCTTCACCGGTCTCGGCGAAGTAGCGGTAGCGCGGGTGGTCCGCGGCGTTTTCGAGGTTCAGGGGTTCTTCGCGCGTGCCGACCAGACCCACCAGACCTTCGTTGGGCGCCATGCTGACCTTGCCGATCGAGCGCTTGTTCAAGCCCTCGGTGGCCATCAGCACGAACCGGTTGGTCTCCGGATCAAGCAGGTAGACCGAGCAGACCTGGCTGCCCATGGCCTCTTTGACGCGCAACACAATAATCCCCAACGCCGCCTTGAGATCCTTGGCGGAGTTAACTTCCTGGACGATCTTGCGCAGCGTATTGAGCATGGCTCGGGGTCGAACTCCGTCGTCAGTCGCGCGCTAAAAGGCGCGGGGCAAGCTCTTTGAGAGCGCGTCGATACACCTCGCGCTTGAATGTCACCACCTGGCCCAACGGATACCAATAGCTGACCCAGCGCCAGCCATCGAACTCCGGTTTACCGGTCAAATCCATCCGCACCCGCTGCTCGTTGGAGATCAGGCGCAGGAGAAACCATTTCTGTTTCTGGCCGATGCACAGCGGTTGGCTGTGGGTACGTACCAGACGTTGCGGCAAACGATAGCGCAACCAGCCCCGGGTGCAGGCGAGAATTTCAACATCTTCGCGCTCAAGGCCCACTTCTTCGTTCAGCTCGCGGTACAAGGCGTCTTCCGGCGTCTCTTCGGGGTTGATTCCCCCCTGCGGAAACTGCCAGGCATCTTGATTGATTCGGCGAGCCCATAGCACCTGGCCGGCGTCATTCGTCAGAATGATCCCGACATTGGGGCGAAAACCATCGGGGTCGATCACGGCAACAACCTCGCAAACGCATGTCGCCGCATTGTTCCACAAAGGTTGTGAAAGCAGCAACGAGCCGACCTACCTTATGTGCACTCTTGTGAAAAGACCGTATTCTTGTCGCCTTTTTACTGACTTTTCAGCGGGTAACTGTAATGCGCCTGGCTTTATTCGATTTGGACAACACCCTTCTGGGCGGTGACAGCGATCACGCTTGGGGCGATTACCTGTGCGAGCGCGGCTTTCTCGACGCCGTCGCCTACAAGGCACGCAACGATGAGTTCTACCAGGATTACCTGGCCGGCAAACTGGATAACGCTGCTTACCTGAACTTCTGCCTGGAAGTGCTCGGCCGCACCGAAATGGCCACGCTGGATCAGTGGCACAGCGATTACATGCGCGACTGCATCGAACCGATCCTGCTGCCCAAGGCCATCGAGTTGCTGGCCAAGCACCGCGCGGCCGGTGACAAACTGGTGATCATCACCGCCACCAACCGCTTCGTCACCGGGCCGATTGCCGAGCGCCTGGGGGTCGAAACCCTGATCGCCACCGAATGCGAAATGCTCGACGGCCGCTACACCGGGCGCAGCACCGACGTGCCGTGCTTCCGCGAGGGCAAGGTGACGCGCTTGAATCGCTGGCTGGAGGAGACCGGGTTTACGCTGGAAGACAGCTGCTTCTATAGCGACTCGATGAATGATTTGCCTTTGCTGGAGCTGGTGGCTAATCCGATCGCTGTCGATCCTGATTCGAATCTGCGGGCCGAGGCCGAGAAGCGCGGCTGGCCGGTGATTTCGTTGCGCGATTGATATCGCCTGTAGCAGCTGCCGAGGCACGAGGCTGCGTTGCGGTCCGCAGGACCGCCCTCAGGGGCCGCTTCGCAGCCCATCGCAGCCTCGTGCCTCGGCAGCTGCTACAGATCCGCCTTAAACCGGTTTGGCCCCCATCAGCCCGGCAATGGCCACAAGACAGACAAAACTGAACAACGCCAGGGCAAAGGTGAATTTACCCACGCCACCCGGCACCTTGCGCAGCTTGTTCAGCCGCACCAGCAACCAGAACCACGCCAGCGCCGCCACGGTGTACAACACACTGGACGCCAGCAACCAGGTCTGCCCCAGCGGCCAGCCCACCAGATGCACCATCCACCAGCCGGTAAACGGCATGCTCAGCAGCGCCAGGCCCATCAGCAGCCAGACAAACACCCTTGGCCGCTGCAATGTACGACTACCCGCCGTCGCGTCACCCTTGCGCCGCGCTAGCAAAACCCAGATTCCCAGCCCCAGCGCACAAGCCAGCAGTACAACCGTTGCCACCATGTGCGCCGCTTTCAGGGCAGTTAACGTTTCCATTGTCAGATTTCCTTATTGCCTTGCCCGTCAGCGTAGCCGTTCAGCCAAGAAACAGCTGATAGGCCGGGTTGTCGCTTTCATCCCAGTACGGGTAACCGATTTCTTCCAGCGCCGCCGGCACCAGGTGGCGCTCGTCGTGGGGCACTTGCAGGCCCGCGACGACACGACCATCCGCCGCGCCATGGTTGCGGTAGTGGAACATCGAAATGTTCCAGCGCCCGCCCAGTTTGTTGAGGAAGTTGAACAGCGCACCCGGACGCTCCGGGAATTCGAAACGCAGGATCACTTCGTCAACCACATGCGCCGCACGCCCGCCGACCATGTGGCGGATGTGCAGCTTGGCCAGTTCGTTGTCGGTCAGGTCCAGCACCGGGAAACCCTGCTCGCTCAGGCTGGCGATCAACGCGCTGCGCGGGTCGTTTTCCGGGTGGGTCTGCACGCCGACAAAGATGTGCGCTTCGCTGCCGGTGTTGTAGCGGTAGTTGAATTCGGTGATCTGGCGCTTGCCGATGGCCTCGCAGAACGCCTTGAAGCTGCCCGGTTTCTCGGGAATGGTCACGGCGATGATCGCTTCGCGGCCCTCGCCCAGCTCCGCACGCTCGGCGACGTGGCGCAGGCGATCGAAGTTGACGTTGGCCCCGGAGTCGATGGCCACGAAGGTCTGGCCGCTGACGCCGCGCTGCTCGACATACTTCTTGATCCCGGCCACGCCCAAGGCACCGGCAGGTTCGGTGATCGAGCGGGTATCGTCGTAGATATCCTTGATGGCGGCACAGATTTCGTCGGTGCTGACGGTGATCACTTCGTCGACATGGTCTTTGCAGATGTCAAAGGTGTGCTGACCGATCTGGGCCACCGCAACACCGTCGGCGAAAAGGCCCACGGTTGGCAATACCACACGCTCGCCAGCCGCCATGGCCGCTTGCAGGCAATTGGAATCATCCGGCTCGACACCAATGACCTTGATGTCCGGGCGCAGGTATTTCACGTACGCGGCGATACCGGCGATCAGGCCGCCGCCGCCCACCGGGACGAAAATCGCATCCAGTGGCTGCGGGTGCTGGCGCAGAATCTCCATCGCCACAGTGCCCTGCCCGGCAATAGTATGGGGATCGTCATACGGGTGAATGTAGACGTAGCCTTTTTCGTCGACCAGTTTCAGCGAGTAGGCCAGGGCTTCCGGGAACGAATCGCCGTGCAGCACCACTTTGCCGCCACGGGAGCGCACGCCTTCGACCTTGATCTCCGGGGTGGTCTTGGGCATGACGATGGTCGCTTTCACGCCCAACACCTTCGCCGCCAGGGCCAGGCCCTGGGCATGGTTACCCGCCGACGCGGTGACCACGCCGCGAGCGCGCTCTTCGTCGCTCAACTGGGTCAACTTGTTGTAGGCGCCGCGAATCTTGAACGAGAACACCGGCTGCAAGTCTTCGCGCTTGAGCCAAATGCTGTTGCCCAGCCGCTCGGAGAGCTGGCGGGCAGTCTGCAGCGGGGTTTCTACGGCAACGTCATAAACGCGCGAGGTGAGGATCTTTTTGACGTACTGTTCAAGCATCGGAAAGCATCACTGAGCGGGTTGGGCAGGACCAAGGAGTCTAACCCGGCTTTCAGCTGTACGACCACACGAATGCAGAGGTTTTAGCCCCGCTTAGGGCTATAATGCCGGCCTTTCGTCCCCTCCTCGGCACCCCGGAGCCCGCATGAACCAGGATCAACTCAAACAGGCAGTGGCTCAGGCCGCCGTCGACTTCATCCTTCCGAAACTCGACGACAAGAGCATCGTCGGGGTCGGCACCGGTTCCACCGCCAATTGCTTTATCGATGCGCTGGCCAGGCACAAGGGCGCATTCGATGGCGCCGTCGCCAGTTCCGAAGCCACCGCCGCGCGCCTCAAGGGCCACGGGATTCCGGTGTACGAACTGAATACCGTCCGCGACCTGGAGTTCTATGTCGACGGCGCCGACGAAAGCGACATGCACCTGAACCTGATCAAGGGCGGCGGCGCTGCCCTGACCCGCGAGAAGATTGTCGCGGCCGTGGCCAAGACCTTCATCTGCATCGCCGATGCCAGCAAGCTGGTGCCGGTCCTCGGTACTTTCCCGCTGCCGGTGGAAGTGATCCCGATGGCCCGCAGCCACGTGGCCCGCGAGTTGGTGAAGCTCGGCGGCGACCCGGTTTATCGCGAAGGCGTGTTGACCGACAACGGCAACATCATCCTCGACGTGTTCAACATGCAGATCACCAACCCGGTGGAACTGGAAACGCAGATCAATGCGATCGTCGGCGTGGTCACCAATGGATTGTTCGCCGCGCGTCCGGCGGATCTGTTGCTGTTGGGTACCAGCGAAGGCGTGAAGACACTGCGCGCACAGTAAGGCCAATACAGAACCTGTAGGAGCGGGCTTGCCCGCGATAGCGGTGTCTCAGTAAACATTGATTTCGACTGACACGCCCCAATCGCGGGCAAGCCCGCTCCCACAGGGTTATGCATTGTTTGTCAGGGCTGTGGTTTCTTGAACACGTAGAACAGGTTCGGCTCACTCACCAGGTACAGCGCACCGTCATCGTCCACGGCGATCCCCTCCGCTTGCGGCACGGTTTTTTGCAGGCCATGGCGCCCCTTGCTCAATGACATTGTGCTCAGCGGCCGCCCGCCCACATCCAGCTCCAGAATCAATCGCGACTCATCCGACAGTGCCAGCAGATGCCCGCTGCGCTCGTCGTATTGCAGGCTCGACAGATCCCGCACGAACATCCCGGCATCACGCTTGGGGTCGTTGATAACGTGTACCGAGTAGGATTCTTCAGGGTTGAAGCGCGGAAAACCGTGCACCTCGTAGATCAGCATCGGGTTGCGCTCCTTGGCGACGAACAGGCGCTTGCCCACAGAATCGTAAGCCAGGCCCTCGAAGCCCTTGTTGCTGCCTATGTGTACGCCAATGGTCATCTGCTCGGCGTCTTCCGCATCGACGAATGTGGTGTCCTGCTCCAGACGAATCTTGATCAGCCGCTGCTGGCTTTCGTCTGTGACCACATAGATGTCCTCGCTGATGAACTCCACAGCCTCCGGATCGCCGAAACCGACCAAAGCCACACGGCGCAAGATCCTGCCGTCGAGGGACAACTCGATCAGCTCGCTTCGTTTGTTGGTGACGGTGAACAGGCTTTTGCGCACCGGGTCGTAGGTCAGCGCTGAAACGTTGTCAGCCAGGCCATCGATCACCTGCGCTTCGGTCACGACCTGATACTGGTCCAGCCCCATGGACCGGGAACTCACCGGCTGCCACAGCGTATGCAGATTGAACCAGGCGCGCTCGAACAGACGCATGTACTGGGCGATCGCCATCAATGCGATCAGCAAGACCACCGACAGGATCAGAATCAGGGATTTGGGGCGGGCAAATCGATGCATTCGGGCGGGCTCGAGTCAAAACGGGCGGATGAAATATCACGCCCGTCTGAACTGAAGCTTAATGGCCGCTGGCCTTTTACGTACAGGCAATCAGCGCGGGCGCTGGTTACTTCTGTTTTTCGAAACGATAAAACAGGTTCGGCTCACTCACCATATACAGCGTGCCCGATTCATCCATGGTCACGCCTTCGGCACGGGGAATAGTATTTTTCAGGCCGTTGAAGCCACGCAGCAGGGTGATGAAACTGACCTGTTCCCCCTGCTTGTCCAGTTCGATCAACAGGTGCGAGTCGGCGGACAACACCAGCATGTGGCCGGTCCGTGGATCGACGGCCAGGGCAGACAGGTTGCGCATGTCCAGTGCATGGCTGGCCAGCTTCAGCTTGTCGCCGGTCAGGACCTTGCCGTCACCTTTCCAGGCAAACAATGCCGGCGGGCGCTCTTCGCCCAGCAGCAGTTGCTGATTGCGCGGATCCCAGGTAACAGCCTCAAAGGCTTTGTTCTGGTCTTTGGAAGGGCCGAGGTCGTATTTCGGGAAGTCGGCGATGTTCAGTTCGCGGGTGTCGGCATCGACCTTGACGATAGCGATCAGATGCTCGCGCTCATCGACAATGGCCAGTCGGCCGTCGCCCAGCACGGTGACGCCCTCAGGGTTGCTCCAGCCAACCAATGGCATTTTGCGCAGCACATCACCCTGCAAGTTCAACTCGACCAGGAACGGGTTCTTGCCCATGACCGAAAACAGAGTCTTGGTCTGTGGGTCGTAGGCCACGTCCGATGCTTCGTCCTTCTCCATGCCAGGCAACGGCTTGGCATCGATCACCGCCCGGTAGTCCGGAAGCCAGATGCTCGCCTGGCGCTCGGCCGGGCTCTTGAATTGCTCTTTCACCCAGAGCGCGCCCCGGGAATCCCAGTGCATGGCGAATGCAACGCCGTAGGCGACAACAGCCACCAACAAAAGCCAGGTGTGCCAACGCAAGGCGAAGCGTGAGCGGCGGGCAGGTCTAAGCGCGGATAGCGGAGGAGTGGCCATTGGGGAATGCGTTCCAGAAATTCAGGCTAGGGGTAATAGCTGTAGGAGCTGGCCTGCCAGCGAAAGCGGTGTAACAGTCAACATGGATGTTGAATGTCCAGGCCTCTTCGCTGGCAAGCCAGCTCCCACAGGGGGCAGGGGTAGATCAGCGAACGCTGCTGGTGAAACTGCTGGCGCCCGGCAGTTCCAGAACGATCTCGTCACCGACATTCAGCGGACCAACGCCCACTGGCGTACCGGTGAGGATCACGTCCCCGGCCTGCAACGAGAAGCAGCCGGCCATATGCTGGATCATCGGCACGATCGGGTTGAGCATTGCGCTGCTGTTACCGTCCTGGCGCACTTCGCCGTTGATGGTCAGGCGGATGCCGATGTCGGTCAGGTCGGCAAAGGTGCTGCCGGACACAAACGGAGCAATCACCGCCGCACCGTCGAAGGACTTGGCGATTTCCCACGGCAGCCCCTTGGATTTCAACTCCGCCTGCTTGTCGCGCAGGGTCAGGTCCAGGGCTGGGGCGAAACCGGAGATGGCGTCGAGCACTTCTTCACGGCTCGGCTTGGTCGACAACGGCTTGCCGATCAACACCGCGATTTCCGCCTCGTAATGTACCGAACCGCGCTCGGTCGGAATGCTGAAACCGCCTTCGAGCGGCACCACGCAACTGCCCGGCTTGATGAACAGCAGTGGCTCGGTCGGCACCGGATTGTCCAGTTCCTTGGCGTGTTCGGCGTAGTTACGGCCAATGCACACCACTTTTCCCAGCGGGAAGTGAATGCGCGTACCGTCGACATACTGGTGCTGATAGCTCATTACCGACTCCTGCTTCGTTGGCTCTTAAAGTTCGAAAATCAAACAGCGAAAATCTTGCCCGGGTTCATGATGCCGTTCGGGTCGAACACCGCCTTGACCGCTTTCATGTACTCGATCTCGACCGGTGAACGGCTGTAGGTCAGGTAGTCACGCTTGGTCATGCCCACGCCGTGCTCGGCGGAGATCGAACCGTTGTACTTCTCGACGGTTTCGAACACCCACTTGTTGACGGTGGCGCACTTGGCGAAGAACTCATCCTTGCTCAGGTTATCCGGCTTGAGGATGTTCAAGTGCAGGTTGCCGTCGCCGATGTGGCCGAACCAGACGATTTCGAAATCCGGGTAGTGCTCACCGACGATCGCGTCGATTTCCTTCAGGAATGCCGGGACTTTCGACACGGTGACCGAGATGTCGTTTTTGTACGGCGTCCAGTGGGAAATGGTTTCGGAGATGTATTCGCGCAGCTTCCACAGGTTCTGCAGCTGGGTTTCGCTCTGGCTCATCACGCCATCCAGCACCCAGCCCTGCTCGACGCAGTGCTCGAAGGTTTCCAGGGCGTGGTTGGCCACTTCTTCGGTGGTCGCTTCGAATTCCAGCAGCGCGTAGAACGGGCAATCGGATTCGAACGGCGCCGGTACATCGCCACGAGCCATGACTTTGGCCAGGGCCTTGTCGGAGAAAAATTCGAAAGCGGTCAGGTCAAGCTTGCTCTGGAAGGCGTGCAGCACCGGCATGATCGAGTCGAAATCGGCGGTGCCGAGAACCATCGCGGTGAGGTTTTTCGGCGCGCGGTCCAGACGCATGGTCGCTTCGACCACGAAACCGAGGGTGCCTTCGGCGCCGATGAACAGCTGACGCATGTCGTAGCCGGTGGCGTTCTTGATCAGGTCGCGGTTCAGTTCCAGCACGTCGCCCTTGCCGGTGACCACTTTCATGCCTGCGACCCAGTTACGGGTCATGCCGTAGCGAATCACTTTGATCCCGCCGGCATTGGTGCCGATATTGCCGCCAATCTGGCTCGAACCCGCCGAAGCGAAGTCCACCGGGTAGTACAGGCCGTTTTCTTCGGCCACGTTCTGCAGGTGCTCGGTGACCACGCCCGGCTGGCAAACGGCTGTGCGGTCAGTGAGGTTCACGTCGAGGATCTGGTTCATGTAGTCGAAAGACACGACCACTTCGCCATTGGCCGCTACCGCTGCAGCGGAAAGACCGGTACGACCGCCGGACGGCACCAGCGCCACTTTGTGTTTGTTGGCCCACAGGACAATGGCCTGGACCTGCTCAGTGGTCTTGGGGAACACGATGGCGGTCGGGGCCGGGGCGAAATGCTTGGTCCAATCCTTTCCGTAAGCATTCAGGGAGTCGGCGTCGGTCAGCACCTTGCCAGGCTCAACCAGGGTCTTCAGCTCTTCAATCAGGGCAGGATTGGTCATCGACAGAACTCTCGAACAATTCATGGTCATCCTGAGAACGCTTCACGTCGCAGGAATGAGTGTTTAGCGGGGCGCATATGCTAGCATACCGACCCCGCAGCATAGTGCCCAACGGCTATTCTGCGGCGACGGCTGTCATGCCGCTCGGGTCAGCGTCTGTTGACCATTTCCTGCCATTTTTCTCCGGGATACAGGTTTACGCAGATGAGCAAGACTTCTCTCGATAAGAGCAAGATCAAGTTCCTTCTTCTCGAAGGCGTCCACCAATCGGCTGTCGACGTCCTCAAGGCGGCGGGCTACACCAGCATCGAGTACCTCACAGGTTCTCTGCCGGAAGCCCAGCTCAAGGAAAAGATCGCTGATGCTCACTTCATCGGCATTCGCTCCCGCACTCAACTGACCGAAGAGATCTTCGATCACGCGAAGAAGCTCGTGGCTGTAGGGTGTTTCTGCATCGGCACCAACCAGGTCGACCTGGATGCGGCCCGCGAACGCGGCATCGCTGTGTTCAACGCGCCGTACTCCAACACCCGTTCCGTAGCGGAGCTGGTGCTGGCCGAAGCGATCCTGCTGCTGCGCGGCATCCCTGAGAAGAACGCTTCCTGCCACCGTGGCGGCTGGATCAAGAGCGCGGCCAACTCCTTCGAGATCCGCGGCAAGAAGCTGGGCATCGTCGGTTACGGCTCGATCGGTACTCAACTGTCGGTCCTGGCTGAAGGCCTGGGGATGCAGGTGTACTTCTACGACACCATCACCAAGCTGCCACTGGGTAACGCCACTCAGGTAGGCAACCTGCACGAGCTGCTGGCGATGTCCGACATCGTTTCGCTGCACGTACCGGAAACCGCCGCCACCCAGTGGATGATGGGCGAGAAGGAAATCCGCGCCATCAAGAAAGGCGGCATCCTGATCAACGCCGCCCGCGGCACCGTGGTCGAACTGGACCACCTGGCCGCCGCCATCAAGGACAAGCACCTGATCGGCGCAGCCATCGACGTATTCCCGGTGGAGCCACGCTCCAACGACGAAGAGTTCGAAAGCCCGCTGCGTGGCCTGGACAACGTGATCCTGACCCCGCACATCGGTGGCTCCACCGCTGAAGCCCAGGCCAACATCGGTCTGGAAGTGGCGGAAAAACTGGTCAAGTACAGCGACAACGGTACTTCGGTATCGTCCGTGAACTTCCCGGAAGTGGCCCTGCCGGCTCACCCTGGCAAGCACCGCCTGCTGCACATCCACGAAAACATTCCGGGCGTGCTCAGCGAGATCAACAAGGTCTTCGCCGAAAACGGCATCAACATCTCCGGTCAGTTCCTGCAGACCAACGAGAAAGTCGGCTACGTGGTGATCGACGTCGACGCCGAGTACTCGGACCTGGCGCAAGAGAAGCTGCAACACGTTAAAGGCACCATCCGTAGCCGTGTGTTGTTCTAAAAGCAGCTACAAGCGGCAAGCTACAAGTTGAGTTCGCTTTTGCTTTGACTTGAAGCTTATAGCTTGCAGCTTGCAACTATAAAAAAGGGAGCCCCAGCGAAGCGGGCTCCCTTTTTTATTTCACATTGACGGTGATCTTCTCGGAAACGATCGGCGGATCGAACGGCATGTGGTTGCTATCACCCAACTCAAGCTGCAAGGTGTGCTTGCCCGGCGTGAGCGTTACTTCAGCCTGGGTCTGCGCATTGCCGAAATGCTGGTGGTTGGCATCCTTGGGGATCGGCGCACCGGCGGCTGGCAGCTCGTCGACATCAATCAGCAAGTGGTGGTGACCGGTGTTCTTGGTGGTATTGCCCGCCGGTGCCAAGGCAATGTTCTCGACCGCGAACTTGACGACGACTGTCTGGGGAACCGTCGCGCCATCCTTGGGAGACACGATAGACACTTCGGCACCTTTCGGAGCCGGCGTTGCAGCACTGGCCAGCACCGAAACACCCATCAACAGGCCAGCCAAAGCAGCACGTGACATAAAGGTTTTCATTCTCTTCTCCAGTTTTTCCGTAAAATCCGCGTGACCATGACAACTTCATGGCCATTTGTTGTCGAAGGCACTCGACAACCATAGCAAAGCGAGCCTGAATCAGAGGATCGCGATAATAAATTCAAAGGAGTGACCATGCGCTTTCTGCCTGGCCTGATCTGCCTGCTACCCCTTCTGAGCCCTTTGGCTCATGCCGAACTGATTGATGACGTCAACGACCGGGGCGAATTGCGCATTGCCGTTGAAGCCAACACTCCCCCATTCAATTTCAAGGATGACGACAAACTCACCGGCTTCGAAGTCGAACTGGGCCAACTGCTGGCAAGTGAACTCGATGTACGGGCCGACTTCGTCGTCACCGACGGCAGCGATCTGCTGACCGGCGTCGAAAGCGGTAAATACGACATCGCTATCAACCACATAGCAGTGACCCCGGATCTCAGGGATCGTTTCGACTTCAGCGAACCTTACATTCAAACCCATGGGCAATTGATCGCGCAGAAAGAAGAGCCGCGCTCCATTTTGCTGGTTCAGTCGCTGACGCAAGAGAAACCCAAATCCGACCCGACCGTGAGCCTGGCGATTCCGTTTCAGAAGGGCAATCCGGCGTTCCGTGCCAGCCTGGAGAACGCCTTGCAGCGGATCAAGGATGACGGGCGCCTGCAAGCGCTGGAGCAGAAGTGGTTGGGGGCGGATGCTGGTGTGGTGCCAAAGCTGCAGAACTGAAGTAAATGCAGAACCTGTGGGAGCGAGCTTGCTCGCGATGGCGGCCTGACATTCAACATCAATGTTGACTGGACTGGCCTCATCGCGAGCAAGCTCGCTCCCACAGGG
>NZ_AKJG01000042.1 GCF_000282455.1 Pseudomonas sp. GM74 | reverse complement strand
GGCCTCTTCGCGGGCAAGCCCGCTCCCACAGGGATTCATGTAGTCCTTGTGGGAGCGGGCTTGCCCGCGAAGGCGTCAGCCCAGACACCACACATCTCAAGCCCACCCCCTAAAGCCCTGCCGTCTGCGCTACCATGCCTGGCCGGACGCAGCAGCCTGCTGCGCGCAGGAGTCAGCATGGCCCACCCGTTTGAAACCCTTACGCCAGACCTCGTGCTCGATGCCGTTGAAAGCATCGGCTTTCTAAGCGACGCACGCATCCTGGCCCTCAACAGCTACGAGAACCGCGTCTATCAGGTCGGCATCGAAGACGCCGAACCGCTGATCGCCAAGTTCTACCGGCCGCAACGCTGGAGCAACGAAGCGATTCTGGAAGAGCACCAGTTCACCGCCGAACTCGCCGACTGCGAGGTGCCGGTCGTGGCGCCGTTGATCCACAACGGTGAAACCCTGCACGAGCACAACGGTTTCCGTTTCACCCTGTTCCCCCGCCGTGGTGGCCGCGCGCCGGAGCCGGGCAACCTTGATCAGCTGTATCGCCTTGGCCAGTTGCTCGGGCGCCTGCATGCGGTCGGCTCGACCCGGCCGTTCGAGCACCGTGAAGCGCTGGCGGTGAAAAACTTCGGCCATGACTCGCTGGCCACGTTGCTCGACGGCAATTTCATCCCCCGTAGCCTGCTACCGGCCTACGAATCGGTGGCCCGCGATCTGCTCAAGCGTGTGGAAGATGCCTACAGCAACACGCCGCACCAGAACATCCGCATGCACGGTGACTGCCACCCCGGCAACATGATGTGCCGTGACGAGATGTTCCACATCGTCGACCTCGACGACTGCCGCATGGGTCCGGCGGTGCAGGACATCTGGATGATGCTCGCCGGCGATCGTCAGGATTGCCTGAGCCAGTTGTCGGAACTGATGGACGGCTACAACGAGTTCCACGACTTCGACCCCCGTGAACTGGCCTTGATCGAACCGTTGCGCGCCTTGCGCCTGATGCACTACAGCGCCTGGCTCGCCCGCCGCTGGGACGACCCGGCCTTCCCCCGCAGTTTCCCGTGGTTCGGCACCGAGCGTTATTGGGGGGATCAGGTATTGGCGTTGCGCGAACAACTGGCGGCGCTCAACGAAGAGCCACTGAAGCTCTTCTGACAAACACAGACCCCATGTGGGAGCGGGCTTGCTCGCGAAGGCGGTCTATCAGTTGAAACATGAAGTGACTGACACCACGCATTCGCGAGCAAGCCCGCTCCCACAGGTACTGTGTTCACAAATGACCTACCTATTCAGTCAGGACATTCGCAGACAATTCTCCTTACAATCCCCTCTTTGTTAGCTGCCTAAGCAAGGATTCTGCATGCAAGCCGCCAACCCGCGTCGCGGGTACATTCTGGGCCTGAGTGCCTACATCATCTGGGGACTTTTCCCCCTCTACTTCAAAGCCATCGCCAGCGTGCCCGCCGTGGAAATCATCATCCACCGGGTGCTGTGGTCGGCGTTGTTCGGCGCCTTGTTGCTGTTGGTCTGGAAGCATCCCGGCTGGTGGCGCGAGCTGCGGGAAAACCCGCGACGCCTGGCGATCCTGGCCCTGAGCGGTGCGCTGATCGCGGCCAACTGGCTGACCTACGTCTGGTCGGTGAACAACGGCCGCATGCTGGAGGCCAGCCTCGGTTACTACATCAACCCGTTGGTAAACGTATTGCTGGGCATGCTGATCCTCGGCGAACGGCTGCGGCGCATGCAATGGATTGCCGTCGGTCTGGCGGCTGTCGGTGTGGCCCAACAGGTCTGGCAGGTCGGCAGCCTGCCGTGGGTGTCGCTGGTGCTGGCACTGACCTTCGGTTTCTATGGCCTGATTCGCAAGCAGGCGCCGGTCAAGGCGCTGCCAGGGCTGGTGGTGGAAACCTGGATGCTGGTACCGATTGCCATCGGCTGGTTGCTGCTCAATCCGACGGCCAGCAGCGCCCAGGCCGAATTCTGGACCACGTCCCAGGCCTGGTGGCTGGTCGCCGCCGGTCCGATCACGCTGGTGCCGCTGGTTTGCTTCAACGCTGCTGCACGGCATTTGCCCTACACGACACTGGGGTTCCTTCAGTACCTGGCGCCAACCCTGGTTCTGCTGCAAGCAGTCCTGCTGTTTGGTGAGCACCTGTCGTCCAGCACCTTGGTAGCGTTCATGTTTATCTGGGCCGGCCTGGCGGTTTACAGCGTCGATGCGTGGATAAGTTTGCGCCGCCGCAGCTGATCAAAAAACGCACAAAAACCTACAGGCCACGTCTCCCGTGGCCTGCATCATTCCTTCCCAAGGTTATCCACAGCGTGATCCCCGCCGTTTGTGCGCAAGTAGCTGAAACTGCTGGTTTTTTGATCAGAACCTGAATAGCCCCGGTCGGCGTGGCCTGGCGGAGTGTCTCTACAGGTTATCCACAGGCCGGTGCACGTTTAACTTGGATAACCTGATCAAGGTTCACTGCGCAGCACCAATTCGACCATCAGGTCGTCAGCCAGGGTTTCCAGGCGCGATTGCAGTACGTCCAGCGACAGCGTCAGCGGGACCGCGAGAATCGCTTCGGCATGGAACAACGGCTCGCTGCTCATCGGTGCCGGGCGCACTTCGGTGACCAGCCGTTCAAGACTCACCCCCTGCTCGCTCAACAAGCGCGTGATGTCACGCACGATCCCCGGGCGATCATTGCCCACCAGCTCCATGGCGATCGGTTTCCAGGTGCAGGATTGTTCGATGCTGCTTTCGGCGATCAATACGCGAATGCCCAGGGTGGACAAGCCTTGCAGGGCATCGACCAATTCGTCGTAGGCCTCGGCCGGCACCCCCACTCGAAGAATCCCGGCGAATTGTCCCGCCATGCGCGACATGCGGCTTTCCAGCCAATTGCCGCCGTGCTCGGCAATGCACTGGGCGATGCGCTCGACTTGTCCGGGCTTGTCCGGAGCAAAAACAGTGAGTACGAGGTGGTCCATGGCACAGCCCTCTGGTCATGACTTTTGTTATAGAGAACCAAGTATAGGCAAGGGATGGGAGGTGCCTGGGCAGATCCGGAATCAAAGGTGAATCGACTGGCCCCTTCGTCGGAACGCCGCCCGGACCAAGCCCGCTCCCACAGGGTCATGCGCTGTCCTTGCGGGAGCGGGCTTGCTCGCGAATGGATGCACCGCCGATCTGACCGACCAAACAAATCGTGTACAACTTTTGATATTTAACTGGAACAATCTACTGGTTTTTTGAGAACATCCTGCTCCGCGCCGTGACCGCAATGCGTCATGGAGTCGCAGAACGACGTAATTAGTCTAATTTTCACAACCGCAATTCATCATGTAGTATGCCGCAGCGCGCACTACATAACGTTGGATCGATGTCTGCCGCAGGCACGTTCGCAACCCTGAAAGCCCTGTCAGCAAGGCCCCAAGCCGTTGATTGGTCCCAACCCAGCCGCCCGTCATGGGCATGTACTGGTAGAGGGGTTTGTGGTTTAAATGGCCAAAGGCTTCATTGTTAAATTGAAGAGCTGAAAAGCGAAATAGCTGAGCAGAGTGAGGCAAGCAATGACTGAACACGTTCAAGTCGGTGGCCTGCAGGTCGCCAAAGTCCTGTTCGACTTCGTGAACAACGAAGCCATTCCCGGTACCGGCCTCACCGCCGATAAGTTCTGGGCCGGTGCCGACAAGGTCATCCATGACCTGGCGCCGAAGAACAAAGCCCTACTCGCCAAACGCGATGATTTCCAGGCTCGTATCGATGGCTGGCACCAAGCGCGTCGAGCTCTTGGGACAGCCCAGGTGCACGACCCGAAAGCCTATAAAGCCTTCCTGCAAGAGATCGGTTATCTGCTGCCAGAAGCGGCCGATTTCCAGGCAACGACGCAAAACGTCGACGAAGAAATCGCCCGCATGGCCGGCCCGCAGCTTGTAGTGCCGGTGATGAATGCCCGTTTCGCCCTCAACGCCTCGAACGCCCGTTGGGGTTCGCTGTATGACGCGCTCTACGGTACCGACGCCATCAGCGAAGCCGATGGCGCGGAAAAAGGCAAAGGCTACAACAAGGTACGCGGTGACAAGGTTATCGCTTTCGCCCGTGCCTTCCTTGACGAAGCAGCGCCTTTGGCCGCCGGCTCCCACGTCGACTCCACCGGCTACAAGATCGTCGACGGCAAACTGGTGGTCGCCCTCAAAGGCGGCAGCAACACCGGCCTGCGCAACGATGCGCAACTGATCGGCTTCCAGGGCGATGCCGCTGCACCGACCGCGATCCTGCTGAAAAACAACGGCCTGCATTTCGAAATCCAGGTCGACGCCAGCACCCCGGTCGGCCAGACCGACGCGGCCGGCGTCAAAGACATCCTGATGGAAGCCGCGCTGACCACCATCATGGACTGCGAAGACTCGGTTGCCGCCGTCGACGCCGATGACAAAGTGGTGATCTACCGCAACTGGCTCGGCCTGATGAAGGGCGATCTGTCGGAAGAAGTCGCCAAAGGCGGTCAGACTTTTACCCGCACCATGAACGCCGACCGCACCTACACCGCTGTCGATGGCAGTGAACTGAGCCTGCACGGTCGTTCGTTGCTGTTCGTGCGTAACGTCGGTCACCTGATGACCATCGATGCGATTCTGGACAAAGACGGTAACGAAGTGCCGGAAGGCATTCTCGATGGCCTGGTGACTTGCCTGGCATCGATGCACAACCTGAACGGCAACACCTCGCGCAAAAACACCCGCACCGGCTCGATCTACATCGTGAAGCCGAAAATGCATGGCCCGGAAGAAGCAGCGTTCACCAACGAGCTGTTCGGTCGCATCGAAGACGTGCTGGGCTTGCCGCGCAACACCCTCAAAGTCGGGATCATGGACGAGGAGCGTCGTACCACGATCAACCTCAAGGCCTGCATCAAGGCGGCGAGCGAGCGAGTGGTGTTCATCAACACCGGCTTCCTCGACCGCACGGGCGATGAAATCCACACCTCCATGGAAGCCGGCCCGATGGTGCGCAAGGCGGACATGAAGGCGGAAAAATGGATCGGCGCCTACGAGAACTCCAACGTCGATATCGGCCTGAGCACCGGCCTGCAAGGTCGCGCACAGATCGGTAAAGGCATGTGGGCCATGCCTGACCTGATGGCGGCGATGCTCGAACAGAAAATCGCCCACCCGATGGCCGGTGCCAACACCGCCTGGGTACCATCGCCGACCGCTGCCGCTCTGCACGCGCTGCACTACCACAAGGTTGACGTGTTCGCCCGTCAGGCCGAACTGGCCAAGCGTGCCCACGCTTCGGTGGACGACATCCTGACCATCCCGCTGGCGGTGAACCCGCAGTGGACCGCCGAACAGATCAAGAACGAACTGGACAACAACAGCCAGGGCATTCTCGGTTACGTGGTGCGCTGGATCGACCAAGGCGTTGGCTGTTCGAAAGTGCCGGACATCAACGATGTCGGCCTGATGGAAGACCGTGCCACGCTGCGTATTTCCAGCCAGCACATCGCCAACTGGCTGCGTCACGGCATCGTCACCGAAGAGCAAGTGATGGAAAGCCTCAAGCGCATGGCGCCGGTGGTTGACCGTCAGAACGCCGGCGACGCGCTGTACCGTCCGCTGGCCCCCAACTTCGACAGCAACATCGCCTTTCAGGCGGCGGTCGAACTGGTGGTTGAAGGCACGAAGCAGCCGAACGGCTACACCGAGCCGGTCCTGCACCGTCGTCGTCGCGAGTTCAAGGCTGCCAATGGCCTGTAACTGAGCGTCTGCGCCGGACATGAAAAAGCCCTGATCGAAAGATCAGGGCTTTTTTGTTTGCAATGATTTGTTGCTCTTTGTGGGAGTGGGCTTGCTCCGGGCGGCGTTCCGACGAAAGCGGTGCATCTGCCAAAAAATACTCGACTGACACTACGTATTCGCGAGCAAGCCCGCTCCCACAGGGATTGTGCAGGGTTTACCGGCTTGGACTAAGGCTCCATCCCAAGCTCATGCTTGACCAACTCCAGCAGCTTGCCGGCATCGATCGGCTTGAGCAGAAAGTCCACCACACTCAAATGCATCGCGGCGATCGCATCTTTTACGTCGGCATCGCCCGATACGATGATGACCGGCAACGCCGCCCGTACCGACTCGCGGACCTGCCGGATCAGGTCCAGCCCGTCGACATGACCCATGCGCAGGTCGGTAATCAACAGTCCGATCGAAGGTTTCTCCTCCAGCATCTTGAGTGCCGCTTCGCCACTGGCCGCGGTCAGGCAGCGAATACCGTCCAGCGCCAGGATCTCTGACAGCAGGTCCCGGGCGTCTTTATCGTCATCGACGATCAGCACCCGTTGCGGTGGCAGGTCAGGTTCCAGCATGACGGCACTCAGCGCTTCGCGCTCGGCGTCGCTCAAAATATCGTGGTCGGACATGACTTTCCCTATATGTTCAATACCATTCCCTGGCACAGCAGTGAGGCATCCCTAAGCAGACCATCAATGTGCACCTCGTCGGAGAATAGTCCAATAGGGCAACAGAGAGGTTTTTCGCACAATTGCGTAGGACTTTTCCGACATTTCAGCGCGCTAACCGCCTACCTAGACTTACGTCCAATGGGCACCCCGACCGCAGGGGTCGACCATGTCCATGTCATCCGACTACAACAATTCAAAAAAAGACTGCGGTAATGGTTATGAGTAAAGCGGACGCCTTCACACAGGCAGGGAAAACCGCGGTGTTGCAGAACATCCAGGGCACGTTGCAATTCCTTCAGCGCTTCCCGCCCTTCAACCAGATGGAACACGCTCACCTGGCGTATCTGGTCGAGCAATGTCAGCTGCGTTTTTACGCCCCCGGCGAGAGCATCATCAAACCCGCCGACGGGCCGGTCGAGCACTTCTATATCGTCAAGCAAGGCCGGGTCGTGGGCGAGCGTCCGCATACGGCAAAAGGTGGCACCGAAACGGTCTTCGAGATCACCACCGGCGAGTGTTTCCCCCTCGCGGCGTTGCTGGGTGAACGGGCGACCCGCACCGAGCACCTGGCCGGCGAGGACACCTTCTGCCTGCAACTGAACAAACCGGCGTTCATCCGCCTGTTTTCGCTGTCGGACACCTTCCGTAACTTCGCCCTGCGCTGTGTCAGCAGCCTGCTGGATCAGGTCAACCAGCAAGTGCAGCAAAAAGCCGTGGAAACCCTGGGCACCCAATATTCGCTCAATACCCGACTGGGCGAACTGGCCATGCGCCACCCCGTAACGTGCGGCCCGCTGACGCCATTGCGCGAAGCCGTGACATTGATGCACGAACAACAGGTCGGCAGCATCGTGGTGGTCGATGAATTCAAGGCGCCATTGGGGATTTTCACCCTGCGCGACTTGCGTCAAACCGTGGCCAACGGGAGCAGTGATTTCAACGAAGCCATCGAAGGACACATGACCCGGGCGCCGTTCTTCCTGTCGCCGGATCACAGTGCATTCGACGCGGCGATTGCCATGACCGAGCGTCACATCGCCCATGTCTGCCTGGTCAAGGACCAACGCTTGTGCGGCGTGGTTTCCGAGCGCGATCTGTTTTCCCTGCAACGGGTCGACCTGGTGCACCTGGCGCGCACCATCCGCAACGCACAGAAGGTGGAAAACCTGGTGGCGCTGCGGGGCGAAATCGGCCAACTGGTCGAGCGCATGCTGGCCCATGGTGCGTCTTCGACGCAGATCACCCACATCATCACCCTGCTCAACGACCACACCGTGTGCCGGGTGATCGAACTGACCCTCGCCGAAAAAGGTGATCCCGGCGTGCCATTCAGCTGGCTGTGTTTCGGCAGTGAAGGCCGTCGCGAGCAGACCCTGCACACCGATCAGGACAACGGCATTCTGTTCGAAGCCAGGGATGCAGCCCATGCCGCCGAGATTCGCGGCAAGCTGTTGCCCATTGCCCAGCAGATCAACCAGAGTCTGGCGCTGTGCGGCTTCACCTTGTGCAAAGGCAATATCATGGCCGGCAACCCCGAGCTGTGCCTGTCCCGGGCCGAATGGGCGCGGCGCTTTGCGGCGTTCATCCGCGAAGCCACCCCGGAGAACCTGCTGGGTTCGAGCATCTATTTCGATTTGCGCGTGGTCTGGGGCAGCGAGCAAGGCTGCGAGCAGTTGCGTCGGGGGATTCTCGATCAGGTCGGCGACAACCGTTTGTTCCAGCGCATGATGGCTGAGAATGCGCTGCGCAATCGCCCGCCCGTAGGACGTTTCCGCGAGTTCGTGCTGGCGCGCAAAAATGGTGAGAAGGCCACCCTGGACCTTAAGATCCAGGGCCTGGCACCGTTTGTCGACGGCGCCCGGTTGCTGGCCATGGTCCACGGTATCGAAGCGAACAACACGCTGGAGCGTTTTCGCCAGCTGATCGACAAGGAGGTCATCGATCCCCTGGACGGCGCCGCGTACGAAGAGGCCTATCACTTCATTCAGCAAACCCGCATGCAGCAACACCAATTACAGACCCGGGAGAATTTTCCCTACTCGAACCGGGTCGATCCCGACAGCCTCAATCACCTGGACCGGCGCATCCTGCGTGAGTCCCTGCGCCAGGCACTGCGCCTGCAAAGCAGCCTGGCCTTGCGGTATCAGTTATGAGCCTGTTTTCGTGGCTGCGCCCGCCGAGCCTCACCCTGTCCGCCGACCTGCAGCATCGCCTGGAACGCTTGCCGGCCGCTGCCGCCCTGGGCGAATGCAGCCTGCGTGAGCAGCGCTGGGTGGTGCTCGATCTGGAAACCACCGGGCTGAACCTGAACAAGGACCATGTGTTGTCGATTGGTGCGGTAGCGATCGAGGACGGGGCCATCGACTTTCGCCAGCAGTTCGAACGCACCTTGCAATATCCGCAAGTAAAACTCGGCCCCAGCGTGCTGATCCACGGCATTGGCCCCAGCGCCATTGCAGCGGGCAGCGACCCGGCAGAAGCACTGCTCGACCTGATGGAGTACATCGGGGACAGTCCGGTGCTGGCCTTCCACGCGCCGTTTGACCAGCACATGCTCGGCCGTGCGCTGAAAGATCATCTGGGTTTCAAGTTGCAGCATCCGTTTCTGGACGTGGCGGACATTGCCCCGCTGCTATGCCCCCAGGCGCACTTTCGCGAGGCCGGGCTGGACGACTGGATCGACTGGTTCAAGCTCGAAGTCTTCGAACGCCACCACGCCAGCGCCGACGCCCTGGCCACCGCCGAATTGATGCTGATCCTGTTCAGCCGCGCGCGGCAGCAGCAGATTCATAGCCCGTTGAATCTGCAACAGCGCTTGAGTCAGTGGAAACGGCGCCAACAAACACCTTCCTTCTAGTCTTCGGCGCCTGCTCCGGCTTCATCGCGGGCAAGCCCGCTCCCACAGGAGTACCGAAATCCCTGTGGGAGCGGGCTTGCCCGCGATGAACGATGACGCGCTCTCCGACCAACGCCAATTGCTTACCTCCCTCGCCTCTGCCACAATCGCGAACAATTCTCGTTAGTTAATATTTCCCAATCGGTGATGCTGCGTGTCGTCAGTTCCAAGCCCTCAAAGTGAGCTCGTCGGTGCGTTATATCGCGACCATCGCGGTTGGCTATTGGCCTGGCTTCGACGCAACGTCGCCTGCCCGCAGCGGGCCGAAGACCTGAGCCAGGACACGTTCGTACGTTTGCTGGGCCGTGAGGAACTGAAGGTGCCGCGCGAGCCCCGGGCGTTCCTGGTGGCGATAGCCAAGGGCCTGCTGTTCGATTATTTCCGTCGCGCCGCGCTGGAACAGGCCTACCTCACCGAACTGATGCTGATCCCGGAAGCCGAACAACCTTCGGTGGAAGAACAGCAAATGATCCTCGAAGACCTGAAAAACATCGACCGCTTGCTCGGCAAGCTATCCAGCAAGGCCCGGGCGGCGTTCCTCTACAACCGCCTCGACGGCCTCGGCCACGCAGAAATCGCCGAGCGCCTCGGTGTGTCGGTGCCGCGGGTGCGCCAGTACCTGGCCCAAGGCATTCGCCAGTGCTACATCGCTCTGTATGGTGAGCCGACGTGAACCCGGTCAGTTCCAAACCAGTATCGGCCAACGTGCTGGATGCGGCGATTGCCTGGCAGTTGTCCATGGACTCCGCCAACCCGATAGAACGCGAAGAATTCGCCAAATGGCACGCGGCCCACGAAGAACACGCCCGCGCCTGGCGCCAATTGGGCATGCTCGACCAGCGTTTCAACGTGGCCAGCGGCCCGGCCCGCACGGCCTTGCTGCAATCGCGCGCAGGCATTCGCCGGCGAGTGCGCAAGCTTGGCAACGGTGTCGCCAGTATCGTCGCCGTGATCGGCCTGGCCCTGTTCGCCGGGGATCGTTACCTGTCGATCGACTATTGGCTGGCCGACCAGCGCACCGCCGTTGGCGAGCAGCGCACCCTGCGTCTGGCTGACGGCACGCTGATCAATCTCAATACCCACAGCGCGCTGGATCTGCGTTTCGATGAAAAGCAGCGGCGCATCGTGCTTCAGGAAGGCGAAATCCTGGTTGAAACCGGCCATGGCGATCCCCGGCCGTTCATCGTCGAAACCCGCGAAGGCAGCATGCGTGCGCTGGGTACGCGGTTTCTGGTCAAGCGCGAGGAAGACGGAACGCGCTTGAGCGTCTTGCAGTCGGCGGTGGCGGTTCACCCTGAGTCCAACCCGGACGAACAGATTCTGCGCGAAGGCCAACAGGTGCTGATCCGCAACAACGGCCTGGGCCCGGTTCTGGCCGTCAACCTCGGCGCGGATGCCTGGACCCGTGGCATGCTGGTGGTGGACAACACGCGGCTGGAAGATCTGGTGCATGAAATCGGCCGCTATCGAAACGGATACGTCGGGGTCGCGCCGGAAGTGGCCGACCTGCGCATCACCGGCAGCTTCCCGCTGCGCGACACCGACCTGGCACTCAATGCCCTGCTGCCGACCTTGCCGGTGCAGATCGAACAGCACACGCCATGGTGGGTGAAGGTGGTGGCCAAGGCTGATACCAAGCCCTGAAATCGTAGCGCCAGACAGTCTGCCTTCGCGGGCAAGCCCGCTCCCACAGGGGACCGCATTCAACTGTAGGAGCGAGCTTGCTCGCGATGACGGCGTTCGACTCCCCGCAAAAACCGGTTTGACCCAACAGGCGCTGCAACCGAGCGCTGAATCGAAATTATTTTCATCCAGCCCTATCACTTTTTGATTTTCGTTCGGCACACAGGCAATTGAGAAATGTTTCCATTCAGGAGCCGCTGTATGCCTCGTTCGCTAGACTCCCTGTTGCGCCACAGTTTGCTGGCGATCGCCATTGCCCTTTGCACCCCGTTGGCCAGCAGCCAACTGGTCGCCGCTGAACAGGCGTCCAGCGTCCGCGCCTACAACCTGCCGGCCGCGCCGCTGTCCAGCACCCTGAACCAGATCGCCAGCCAGGCCGGTTTGGCCCTGTCGCTGAATCCTTCCCTGGCGGCGGGCAAGACCTCGGCGCCGGTCAAAGGCCAATTCGACGCAGCCGGCGCCCTGCGCGAAGCCCTGCGTGGCACCGGGCTGCAATTGGAACAGAGCAATGCGGGCACCTACAGCCTGATGGCCGTGCCCGAGGGTGTGATGGACTTGCCGGCAACCAGCGTGATCGGCGTGCAAGACACTGAAAGCGCCTGGGGCCCGGTACAGGGCTACCTGGCCAAGCGCACCGCCGCCGGCACCAAGACCGACACCGCGCTGGTCGAGGCGCCACGTTCGATTTCGGTCGTCACTCGTGAGCAGATGGATGACCGCAACGCGCACACCCTCGATGATGCCGTGCGCTACTTGCCGGGTATCACCTCCAGCAGCTTCGGCAGCGACACCCGCGCCGACTGGTTGCGCGTGCGGGGGTTCGAGCCAACTCAATTCCTCGACGGCCTGCCACTGCCAAAAGGTGTGTACTCCAACCCGAAACAGGAAACCTGGAACCTCGACCGCCTGGCGCTGCTGCGCGGCCCGGCCTCCTCGGTGTACGGCCAAACCCCGCCGGGCGGCCTGCTGGACATGGTCAGCCGTCGCCCAAGCGCTGAAGCCAACACCGAGATCCAGTTGCAATACGGCAGTGACAATCATCGCCAGATCAACTTCGCCAGCACCGGCAAGATCGACGACGAAGGCCAGTTCCTGTACAGCCTCAGCGGCGTACTGCGCGACGGCGGTACGCCCATCGACCACATCGATGACAAGCGCTACAACATTGCACCGAGCCTGACCTGGAACATCGACGAAGACACCAAATTCACCCTGCTCACGCAGTTCACCCGTGACGATACCGGTATCACCAGCCAGTTCTATCCGATCCAGGGCACCAAGATCGACATGCCGTTCGGCGATATCTCCCACCACAAGAACCTGGGTGACCCGAACTATGACTTCTACGACCGCACCTACTACGCGCTGGGTTATGCCTTCGAACACCGCCTGAACGATGTCTGGCAGTTTCGGCAGAACCTGCGCTACACCAAGTCGGAGCTGTCGTTCCAGGCCGTGACCGTCAATAGTTACGGCCCCTCTTACGGGTCTATTGTTGACGATCAAGGCAACACCGGCCGTGGCACCACCAATGTCGACGAAGACATCGCCCAATTCGCCGTGGACAACAACTTCCAGGGCGACTTCGTCACCGGCGACGTCAGTCACACCTTGCTGATCGGCCTGGACCACCAGCGCAACACCACCAACTACCTCTCGATCTTCGGCACCGCGCCAGACATCAACGTCAACGACCCGGTCTATGGTTTGCCGATCACCCGTCCGCCACGCTCCACGGCGTTCTACGACTACGAACAGAAGACCCAGCAGACCGGCCTGTACATCCAGGACCAGATGGCCCTCGGCCAATGGCGCCTGACCCTCGGCGGCCGTGAAGACTGGGTCCATACCGGTACCACGTTCTTCAACAAGGGCGATGCCACCAACACCGAACGCGACAAGAACTTCAGCGGCAACGCGGCGATCAGCTACGTGTTCGACTCGGGCTTCGTGCCCTACCTGTCCTACGCCGAATCGTTCCAGCCGACTAGCAATGCGGTCGCCTCGCCGACCGAGTCGTTCAAGCCGACCGAAGGCAAGCAATGGGAACTGGGGATCAAGTACCAGCCACCGGGCAGCAACACCCTGTTGACGGCGGCTGTGTATGACCTGACCCAGAAAAACGTTTCCGTCACCAACAACGTGGGCAACGTGACCGTCACCAGCCAGACCGGCGAAGTGAAAGTCAAAGGCCTGGAGCTGGAAGCCGTTTCCGACGTGACCGAAAACCTCAAGGTCACCGCAGCCTACACCCTGGCCAAATCCGAAGTGCAAGAGGGCATCTACAAGGGCAATCGCCTGCAACTGATGCCTAACCAGCAAGCTTCGGTGTGGGGCGACTACACCTGGCACAACGGTGTGCTGGATGGCTTCGGCATCGGCGCCGGCGCGCGCTATACCGGCAATACCTATGGCGATCAGGCCAACACCTGGCTGGGCAAAGCCGATGCCTACACGGTGTTCGACGCGGTGGTTCACTACGACCTCGGTCGCCTGGACAACAGCCTCAAAGGCGCTTCGCTGGCCGTTAACGCAACCAACCTGCTCGACAAGGACTACATCTCGACTTGCGACAGCTACTACTGCTACTACGGCGACCAGCGCAGTGTCGTCGCAAGTGCAACCTACAAGTGGTAACGCGTTGAGCTGACACGCCCAATGACCAGGCCGTCCTTCGTGGACGGCCTTGGTTTTTCTGAAGGCTATGAAATGAAAAGTAAAACAATTCGCCGCTGGTCCGCTGTTCATACCTGGGCCAGCCTGATTTGTACGGTGTTCCTGTTGCTGCTGGCACTGACCGGCCTGCCGTTGATCTTTCACCACGAGATCGACCACTTGCTGGGCGATGCGCCGCAAGTGAAGGCAATGCCGGCGGACACCCCGCACCTGAATTTGCAGCAGTTGGTGCAGGCCGCCGAGCAACATCGCCCCGGTGAAGTCATGCAGTATTTTGGCTTCGAGGACGATGAGCCCAACGCGGTGCTGACCATCATGGCCGCGACCGCGGGCACCGAGCCGAATTCGTCCCACACCTTCATGCTCGACGCCCGTACCGGCGAAGCACTGGAGACGCCATCGGCCAACGGCGGTTTCATGATGACCATGTTGCGCCTGCACGTGGACATGTTCGCCGGCTTGCCAGGCAAGTTGCTGCTGGCGTTCATGGGCATTCTGTTCGTGGTGGCGATTGTTTCCGGTACGGTGCTGTACCTGCCATTCATGCGCCGCCTGAAATTCGCCACCGTGCGCCAGGACAAATCCACGCGCCTGCGCTGGCTCGACCTGCATAACCTGATCGGCGTGGTGACGTTGACCTGGGCCCTGGTGGTCGGCATGACGGGCGTGATCAGCGCCTGCGCCGACCTGATCATTGCCGCCTGGCGCAACGACAGCCTGAGCGCGATGGTCGCGCCGTACCGCGATGCGCCACCGCTGACGCAACTCGCGCCCGCGACCCGTTTGCTCGATATCGCCAAGGAAGTCGCGCCGGGCATGCAGCCGGACTTCATCGCCTTCCCCGGCACGCGCTTTTCCAGTGAGCATCATTACGCAGTGTTCATGAAGGGCAGCACACACCTGACCTCGCACCTGCTGACGCCGGTACTGATCGACGCCAGCACCCTGCAAGTCACCGCCGTGGCCGAACGACCGTGGTACATGGACGCCATGGGCATGTCACAACCGCTGCACTTCGGTGACTACGGCGGCATGCCGATGCAGATACTCTGGGCGACCCTGGATGTGCTGACCATTATCGTGCTGGGCAGCGGGGTCTACCTGTGGGTGGTGCGACGCAAGGCGGCCAGGCCGGTACCGGAAAAAGCGGAGAGCGCGGCATGAAGCCCCGGCAGTCGAATTTCTGGAAGGTCTTCTCGACGCCCACGGTAATCGCCCTGTTCAGCGCAGCCGGATTGTTTGCCGCACTACTTGGCGATGGAATCTGGGACGCCCTGAGCTGGCTGGGACTGGGAACTCCAGCCATCCTCGCCCTGCGCGGCCTCCTGCAACCCCGATAACCCGTAGCAGCTGCCGAGCCTGCGAGGCTGCGTTCGGCTGCGCAGCAGTCGTAAAACCTGCAATCGTGTTCTTTCAGGAGAACCGCATCCCCTGTATTACGACTGCTGCGCAGCCGAACGCAGCCTCGCAAGCTCGGCAGCTGCTACGAAATCCTGTCCACCTCTAACTGGATCACCTAGCTACTTGAGCTGTGGGTTCAACACGCTATGCTGCCCGTCACTGCCACCGATCGAGACGCTGCCATGTCCGCCCCGAGCATGACCCTGTACCACAACCCGCTCTCTCCCTTCGTTCGCAAAGTCATGGTGCTGCTGCACGAAACCGGTCAACAGGACCGCGTGGCGCTGCAGACCAGCGTCCTCACCCCGGTTACCCCGGACCCGGCCCTGATCGACGACAACCCCCTGAGCAAAATTCCGGCGTTGCGCCTGGCGGACGGCAATGTCATCCATGACAGCCGGGTCATCCTCGACTACCTCGATCAGCAACACGTCGGCAACCCGCTGATCCCCCGCGAAGGCTCGGCCCGCTGGCGGCGCCTGACCCTCGCTTCCCTTGCCGACGGGATCATGGACGCGGCCGTGCTGGTGCGCTACGAAACCGCCCTGCGTGCCCCGGAGAAACACTGGGACGAATGGCTCGACGGCCAGCGCGACAAGATCCGCCGCGCCCTGGCCCTGCTGGAAAAGGACGCGATTGCCGAGCTGACCTGCCACTTCGACGTGGCCGCGATCAGCGTGGCCTGTGCACTGGGTTACCTGGACCTGCGCCACCCGGATCTGGATTGGCGCGAAGCCAATCCGCAGCTGGCGGCGTGGTATTTCGAGGTGAGCCAGCGGCCTTCGATGATTGCGACGATGCCGAAGGTTTAGATCTTCGCTGACTGCTCCCCCCCTTCGCGAGCAGGCTCGCTCCCACCTTTGACTGCGGTCCCATGTGGGAGCGAGCCTGCTCGCGATGGCAGCACAACGAATCTGGCTCAAACAACCCGGCAATCAGCGTCGCCAACACCCTCCCCTCTCGCTGGTCTTCCCGCAACCCCACCGACCGGCTCATTGCACCGCTCCAATATCGAAGTCCAAAGGTTTCGGCGTTTTTTGCCCAACCCCATACCAGTCCAGCTTGCGGGTCAACACCATGAACACGCCCAGCAAGCCGAACAGCAGCAACGAGCCCATCAACAACGCGTAATCCTCAGCACTCAACAACCCGTAGAGCAGCCCATACAACGCCGCCAATCCTGCGGAAAAGCTCAGCCCGTGTCGCACGCTGCGCAACACGTGGCAAACGTAGAACCCGATCAACAACACACAACCGCTGGCTGACAACAGGAACGCCAGGGCAAAGCCGATGTGCTCGGACAACGACAGCAACAACAGGTAGAAGAACGCCAGTGCCACCCCCACCAACGCGTATTGCACCGGGTGCACCGCGAGGCTTTTCAGCACTTCGAACAGGAAGAACCCGGCGAAGGTCAGGACAATGAACAGCAACGCGTATTTAATCGCCCGATCGCTTTTCAGGTACTGGTCCACCGGGTCGATGAAGCTCACCCCGAAGCTGCGGCCGGACAACGTCTCACAACCGCCGCGGGACACGCAGCTGTTCAAAGTTTCTTGCAGGTTGGTGGAGAAAAATGAGGTCTGCCAATGGGCGGTAAAACCTTGATCAGTGATCTCGCGCTGGGCAGGCAGGTAGTTGCCGATGAAGCTTGGATGCGGCCAGTTGGCATTGAGCGAAACTTTGCTGGTCTTGCCCACCGGCAGGATCTGTAACTGACCGGTGCCTTGCAGCTTCAGGTCAAAACCGAAGGAAAACTCCGTGGCCTGCTTTGTCTCCAACACCGGCAGGGTCACGTGTACGCCTTCACCCAGCCAGCCCACCTGGCTGCCCGGAATGAAATCCAGTTTTTGGCCGTTGAGTTCAAGCTTCAAAGCGTTTTCGATACCCCGAATGTCGCTGATACCAACGGCGAGGAACGGCTGGTCGAATCGGTAATCGGCGAAATCTTCCTTGATGCCCAGTTGAACCGGCAGGGAAAAGTGGCCGCTGATGCGGTTGTCGGCATGGAACAGCCGCGCCTGGTAGATACCTCGGGAACGCAGTTCGGTCTGAACGTCTGCGTCGAGTTCGAAGCGCTCCGGCAGAAAATACAAACGACCGCGTTCCTCACCGATCTCCTGATAACGCTTGTTGGTTTTTTCGTGGATCTTCCAGGTGCGCACGACTTTACGATACGGCACCACCATCAGCGGCCCGCTCAATTGCTGGCTGTAACTGGAACTGCGGGCAATGTCTTCGAGCACGCCATCGCGCAGTTGCTGGCGGTCCTGGATCACGCCGTTGATCATCAGCAGTGGAACCAGCAGTAACAGAATCAACAGGGCAATTGCCCCGAATTTTAGGGCCAGGCTACGGTTCATGGGGCTCTCCCTGTTTTGGATGGGGAAAGTCTGGGTTGGCTGTGTGAGGAATGAATGGAGGGAGTGTGGAGACTTTGTGGAAACTGAGCCGGTCCTAAGGTAAGTGCAAAGTCACTTCCACACCGCCATCGACATTCCCGATGCTCATCGTACCGCCATGCAGCTTGACCACTTCCTCGACAAAATTGAGCCCAAGCCCGGTGCTTTTGCGCCCGCTGTCCGGTCTCGGCAACGAATAGAAACGCTCGCTCAACCGTGGCAACGCATAGTCGGGAATCGGCTCTGCCTGATTGAAAAGCTTGAACTCGACCTGCTCGCCTGCCCGTTCGGCGGTGAATCGCAGCCCCCCCTCAACAGGGGTGAAGTCCAGCGCATTGTCCAGCAGATTGCCCAGTGCCTGACGCAGCAAAAACGGCTCGCCGATCAGCGCCAGGTCCGATGGAATCGTTTGAGCTACGCGCAACTGTTTGCCTTCGATCCGCGCCGCTTGCGCGTTCAGCAGGCCATTCACCAACGCCGCCAATGGCACCGCCACCCGCTCCTCCAGCCCCTGGCGCTGCTCGACCTGAGCCAGATTCAGCAAGCGTTCGATCAACTGCTGCATGCGCGCACTTTCGCTGTCGATGTTGCCGACAAACCGCTGCCGTTGGGCCAGCGGCATCTCGCCTTGCAGCAACTCCGCCGCACCACGAATCGCCGCCAGCGGACTCTTCAGTTCATGGGTCAAGGTGTGCACGTAACGCTCGACGTAGGCCTTGCCTTCAAGCTGCGTGCGCATCTGCTCCACCGCCGTGGCCAACTGCTCCAGTTCACCGCCGCGATAATGCGGTACTTCAACCCGCCGGCCTTCACTGACGCCTTGGGCGTACACCGTCAACCTTCGCAGGGCGCGACTCAGCCACCAGGACAACAACGCGCCGAACAGCAGACCGAGCCCGATCAGCCCTGCGCCATAAGCCAGCAACCGGCGCTCCGTGCGATCCACATAAGGCTGCAACGAGCTGTTGGGCTTGGCCACGGTGACCACGCCGATGATCTGGCCATTGTCGCGAATCGGCGCGCCGACATGCATCACCGAAGACCCCGGATCGTTCGCATCATTGCGCGTGGAGCGAGCGCCGTATTCGCCGCGCAGGGTCAGGTAGACGTCATTCCAGCGCGAGTAATCCTGCCCCACCGCAGCCCCGCTGGAGTCCAGCACGACGATACCCTTGGCATCGGTGACGTAAATGCGATGGTTGACCTGATTCTTTGGCAAGCCCCAGATTTTCGCTCCGGGCTGCCGTTCACCATAGGCCTTGAGCAGTTCCGGCCAGCGGTTCTGATTCAGGCTGCCGGCCTTGAAGTCGTCGTGCAGGATCTCGGCCATCAGGTTGGCGGTATCGACCAGAGTTTCTTCGGTGGACTGACGAACGCCGGGCCGGATCTCTTGCATGACCGTGTTGAGCACAAAGTGGCCAGTCAGGCCGATGAACAATGCGTAGACCAGAAAAATCCGGATTCCCAGCGGCATCAGCTTTGCCCCGGGTTGTAGCTGTAGCCGAGGCCGCGGTGGGTCTGGATCGGCTCGGCGTCAGCCTTCACCAATCGCAGCTTGGCGCGCACGCTCTTGATGTGGCTGTCGATGCTGCGCTCGTAACCGGCGTCGGCGGCCACGCCCAGGGCATCGAGCAACTGTTCTCGACTGAAGACGCGCTCGGGCTGCTCGAGCAGGCATTGCAGCAGGCGAAATTCATGGCGGGTCAGGGTCAGCAGTTGACCGCGATAACTGATTTGCACACGTTCGCTATCGATGCGAAACAACGGCGTCGACGGTTCGTTCACCGTGCGGGGCGCCATGCGCTTGAGAATCGCCCGGACCCGCGCCGCCACCTCCCGAGGGCTGAACGGTTTGACCACGTAATCGTCGGCGCCGATTTCCAGTCCCACGACGCGATCGATTTCGCCATCCCGGGCGCTTAGGAACATCACCGGCACTTCGCTGAAGCGCCGCAGTTGCTTGCAGGTCTCGAAGCCGCTGATGTCCGGCAGGCCGATATCGAGAATGATCAGATCCGCCGGGGTCTGGCGCTGATGTTCCAGCGCCGCCGCGCCGAGGCTCAACCATGTGGTGGTGAAGCCCTCGCCTTGCAGGGCGAAAACCAGGGTGTCGGCAATGGCCGCTTCGTCTTCGACAATCAGGATATGAGGCATGGCGTCCGAGCCCGGCATGGATATGGGCGAACGGTGCCCCAAGCCTCACACCCCGTCAATCAGCAATCGGGCTTGTCCGCGGTAAACCGCCGCGCCGGGTTCACCGCCGCCCCGAACTCGCGCAATGCCTTGGCACCGATCAGCAACGGATAGTTAAAGCTGCTGCGGTCAGTCAGATTGACCTCGACCGTGCGCTTGACGTTGCCCAGGCACAGCTCCAGATCGACCACCGGACGCTTGGTCGGCGCAACGACTTCGCTGTCCTCCTCGTCCTCTTCGGTGCGGGTCTTGATCTTGCTGATGCGCGCGACCTTGTGTTCGTAGACCTGGTTGCCCGCATCCTTGGTGCCCAGGCGGAAACGCACCCAGTCTTCACCGTCACGCTTGAAGGTTTCGATGTCCTTGGCCGACAGCGACGCGGTCAGGGCGCCAGTATCCATTTTGGCCTTGAGGACCTGCCCGCCGATTTCCGGCAGGGCGATGTATTCATAACGCCCGTACAGGGTCGGCTCGGCGGCCATGACCGGCAGGGCGATGAGGGAGAGCACTGCAAGGAGGGATTTCACGTAATGGGTTTCCAGGAGAGTGAGCATTCGGATTTTAGACCGTCGTTCGCTTGATCGTTCCCACGAGGTTACCGACCCAAAAGTGAAACATTTGTCAGCACCGATTTGGCCTGTCGCCCGAAGCTGCTTATCATGGCGCGCCCAACCGCTTCCACGAGTGACTTATGCGCCGCCTGCTCACCGGCTGTTTCGTGACCCTGCTGCTTTTGCTCAACACCCTGGTCCTGATCGGGCCGTTGCTGGTGTTTGCCCTGCTCAAGCTGGTCCTGCCCGGCCGTTTTCGCGATTACGCCTCCTGGTCGGTGATGTGGATCGCCGAGACCTGGTCGGAGATCGACAAGCTGATCTTCCGTGTCTGCATCCCCACCCAATGGGAGATCCGTGGCGGTGACGATCTGCGTCGCGACACTTCATATCTGGTGATCAGCAACCATCAATCCTGGGTCGACATCCCGGCGCTGATCCAGACGCTGAACCGGCGCACGCCGTTCTTCAAGTTCTTCCTCAAGAAAGAACTGATCTGGGTGCCCTTCCTGGGCCTGGCGTGGTGGGCGCTGGATTACCCGTTCATGAAGCGCTACAGCAAAGCCTTCCTGGCCAAACACCCGGAGCTGGCGGGCAAGGATCTGGAGATCACCAAAAAGGCCTGCGAACTGTTCAAGCGCCAGCCGGTGACGGTGGTCAACTATCTGGAAGGTACACGCTTCACCGCAGCGAAAAGCGCTCAACAGCAGTCGCCATTCACTCACCTGCTCAAGCCCAAGGCTGGCGGTGTGGCATTCGTGCTGGCGGCAATGGGCGAACAGCTGGACGCCGTTCTCGATGTGACGGTGGTTTACCCGCAGCAGAGGATTCCGGGGTTCTGGGACCTGATCAGCGGCAATCTGCCAAGGGTCATCATCGACATCAAGACCCGCGAACTCGACCCGGCGCTGTGGCAGGGCGATTACGAAAACGACCCTGCGTTTCGCGAGAAGGTCCAGAACTGGGTCAACCAGCTCTGGATCGAGAAGGACCGGCGCATCGACGCATTGCGCGCCGGGCGCCGCTGAATCAGCTACCAGTGCCGGCACCCCAGATCCCGCCCAGGCTGCTCAGCAGCGAACCGCCGACACCCTGCTGACCGAGGTATTGCAAGAGCACCGGAGCAAACTGGCCGATCATGCCGGTGTCCATGCCCAAGGCGCTGAAAGCGTTGTTCAGGTCGTTGGTGTTCTTGACGTTACCCAAGGCATTGTCCAGTCCTGCAGCTTTGCCGCTGGAGCCGAGCAGACCGGCCAGTGCACCCAGCTCACCGCCGCCCGAGAGCATGTCGATGCCCGGCACGCTTTTGGCCAGTTCCGAGTAGTCGGTCGAACTCAACTGGTTCTTCGCCAGGCCCAGCATTGCCCCGGCGCCGCCGATGGCTTGCTCTGGGGTGATGTCCAATTCACTGAGGGTGCTCAGCAAATCGGCGGTCTGTGGTGTCGGAGCGGCGGTCGCGGCCGCGTCATCGCCCTTCATGCCGGCAATGGCATTGGCTGCATCGCTCAGGTTGAACTGTGCAAAAGCCGGGCTGGCAGCCAGGGTCAGGAGTGATGCCAGTGCAAAACCGCGTGAAATCTTCATTCAGACATCCTCGATGAACACCGCCCGGCAATGAGCGGCGAAAAACTGTGCATTGGACTGGCATCCCCGAGGATTGTTCCCAGCCCCCTGTAGGAGCGAGCTTGCTCGCGATGGACTCCAGGGCAACGCGTTGATTCAGGAAGTACGCGTTAGCGTTAGCGTCCATCGCGAGCAGGCTCGCTCCTACAGAAAAAATTCCCCCCGCACTGCATCCAGCCTGCCCCCACGCCCGTATATCAAGCACGGACAGACACTCCTGGCCGATTCTCATCACAAGGATCATCACCATGAAACGCACTTCGATCAAAACGCCATTGATTGCCAGCCTGCTGACCCTGGCCCTTGGTGGCGGACTCGTCCTGAACACCGTGCAAGCGGCGGACATGGGCCACGGCACCGTCACGGTCGGCGGCCAGACCATGCTGCCAAGCAAGGACATCATCGATAACGCAGCGAACTCCGCCGATCACACCACCCTGGTCGCCGCTGTAAAAGCCGCCGGCCTGGTTGACACCCTCAAGGGCAAAGGTCCGTTCACCGTGTTCGCCCCGGTCAATTCGGCCTTCACCGCCCTGCCCGCGGGCACCGTCGACACCCTGCTCAAACCGGCCAACAAGGCCACGCTGACCCACATCCTCACCTACCACGTAGTCGCCGGGAAACTCGACATGATGACCCTGTCCGAGAAAATCAGGGCAGGTGGCGGCAAGGCCGAACTGACCACGGTTGCCGGCGGCAAACTGTGGGCCATGATGAACGGTCCGCACAACATCACCATCAAGGATGAAAAGGGCGACGTCGCTGACATCACCACCTACGACGTGTACCAGTCCAATGGGGTCATTCAGGTCATCGACAAGGTGTTGATGCCGAAAAGCTGAGCCGTGCTGCCGCCCCCGCACATCGGGGGCGGCGGTCCGCCCGAGGTGTTCGCCGTGAATGGAACAACTGCACGCCGTGAACTAACCTCTGCCTGCAACCGGCCACCTGCCCCGCTTTCCGGGAGAACCGCCATTCCCATCGCCGACGCCGATCAGCTCAGGCAATTGCTGGCCCAGTGTTCACTGGGCGACCGCCGCGCCTTCGAGACGCTGTACCGCAGTGTCGGCCCGCGCCTGCACGGGGTAGCACTGCGCTTCATGGGCCGTCCGGATCTGGCCGAAGAGGTGCTGCAAGAGAGCTTCGTGCGCATCTGGAACAACGCATCGCGCTACGAAGCGCATCTGTCGGCGCCGTTGACCTGGATGATCAACATCACCCGTCATCAGGCCATCGACCAGTTGCGCAAACACCGCGATCGGCCATTGAGCGATCTCGAAGAACAGAGGCTCGTGGATGAAAGCCCATCGGCCCACGAACAACTGGACAGTGCTCGTGAAGCCAGCGCCTTGAACCGTTGCCTGGACAGCCTCGAAGGCATGCAGCGCCAGTCGATTACCGTCGCCTATTTCCAGGGACTGTCGTGCTCCGAACTGGCCGAACACCTGGCCGCGCCGCTGGGCTCGGTGAAGTCCTGGATCCGCCGCGGCATGGAACGTCTGCGCAGGTGCCTTGAATCATGAACTATCGAACCCCGATCCTGCGCCGCGCCCTCGCCGCCGACTATGCCATCGGCCTGATGCCTGCCACCGCGCGCCGGCGTTTCGAACAGTTGTTGCTGGAAGATGCGGTCTTGCGCGCAGAACTGGCACAGTGGCAGGAAAGCCTGGTCAGCCTGACCGACGCCCTGCCGGAGCAGCCGGTGCCGGATCGCGTCTGGCAAGGCATTACCGCGCGGATCGAACCACAAGTGCTGCACGTGCCAGAGAAGCGTCCGTTCTGGAGTTGGCTGCGAATGACGGCGGCGGTTTTCTCGCTGCTGATCGCAGTGACGCTTGGTGTGCTCTACCTCCCCGACGACGCGCACTACAGCGCCACGTTGGTCAACGCCGACGCGCAACCCGCGATGCGCGTACAGGCCTACGAGGATTACCTGCAAGTCGAGCCGCTAACGCTGGCGGCTGTCGAACCTGGACAAAGTCTGGAGTTGTGGGCGATTCCGGCGGACGGCAAGCCGATTTCCCTCGGTGTGATTCCGACTGGAGGCAAAGGCAAGGTCGCATTGAGCGAGACGCAGAAAGCGCTGATCGGCAAGCCGATCGCGCTGGCGGTCAGCCTTGAACCGAAGGGCGGCTCACCGACCGGGCAACCGACAGGACCGGTGCTGTACCAAGGGGCGTTGGCGGCACTCTAAAGCCTCACTCAAAACCAATGGCAGACACAAATCCTGTGGGAGCGGGCAAGCCCGCACATAGATTGCATGCGATTTGAAAGCAAAAAGAAGGGCGACCTCAGTCGCCTAATGCCGATCAGTTAAGCCACAACGCAATCTGTAGCAGCTGGCGTAGCCTGCGTCCGGCTGCGCAGCAGTCGTAAAATCCGAATTCGCGGTACCTCAGAGAGATCGTGCAAACCGGATTTACGACTGCTGCGCAGCCGGACGCAGCCTTCGGCAGCTGCTACAAGGAAGGCGTAGCTTCTGGGTTTTTAGCTACCGCCCTTACGCCGCGCTGAACATCTTGTGCGGATCGATCACAAACTTCTTCGGCACACCCGCATCAAACTCACCATAACCCTGCGGCGCCTGATCCAGGCTGATCACCTGAACACCCACTACTTCGGCGATGTTGATGCGGTCCCACATGATTGCCTGCATCAGCTGACGGTTGTACTTCATCACCGGGGTCTGGCCGGTGTGGAAGCTGTGGGATTTAGCCCAGCCCAGGCCGAAGCGGATGCTCAGGCTGCCCATTTTCGCGGCAGCGTCGACAGCGCCCGGGTCTTCGGTCACGTAGAGGCCAGGGATGCCGATCTTGCCTGCCACACGCACCACGCCCATCAGCGAGTTGAGCACGGTGGCCGGGGCTTCGTGTTTCACGCCGTCATGGCCGTGGCCGCGGGCTTCGAAGCCTACGGCGTCGATGGCGCAGTCAACTTCCGGCTCGCCCAGCAGTGCGGCGATCTGTTCATGCAGCGGCGTGTCCAGGGACAGGTCGGCGATCTCGAAGCCCTGGGCCTTGGCGTGGGCCAGGCGGATGGTGTTGACGTCACCGACGATCACCACCGCAGCGCCCAATAGGCGAGCGGAAGCGGCAGCGGCCAGGCCGACCGGACCGGCGCCAGCGATATACACGGTGCTGCCCGGGCCAACGCCAGCAGTCACGGCGCCATGGTAGCCGGTCGGCAGGATGTCGGAGAGGCAGGTCAGGTCGCGGATTTTTTCCATGGCCCGGTCGCGATCCGGCAGTTTCAGCAGGTTGAAGTCGGCATACGGCACCATGGCGTATTCGGCCTGGCCACCGGTCCAGTCGCCCATGTCGACGTAACCATAAGCACCGCCCGGACGCGCCGGGTTGACGCTCAGGCACACGCCTGTGTGCATTTCTTTGCAGGAACGGCAGCGCCCGCAAGCCACGTTGAACGGTACCGAGACCAGGTCGCCGATTTGCAGGTTCTCGACGTCACTGCCCTTCTCGATCACTTCACCGGTGATCTCGTGGCCCAGTACCAGACCGGTCTGAGCGGTGGTACGACCGCGCACCATGTGCTGGTCGGAACCACAGATGTTGGTGGAAACCACACGCAGGATGACGGCGTGGTTTATCTTCCTGCCACGCGGGTCCTGCATTTTCGGATAGTCAATCTTTTGTACTTCGACCTTGCCAGCGCCGAGATACACCACACCACGATTGCCAGACATGCTTTCACCTCGCTGTTGTTTTTATGAAACCGCGTTGCCCAGGCAGGCAGCGCGTTAAGTACTCGGGTATAGATGCTGTTTCTTGTGTTGCTTGTGAGGGCCCCATCGCGGGCAAGCCCGCTCCCACAGTGGATCGGGGGTGGACACAAGATCTGTGAACAACACAAAACCCTGTGGGAGCTGGCTTGCCAGCGATAGCTATCTAAAGAACGACCGTGCGATTGGCGTTCAAAAACACTCTTCTTTCGATGTGATATCCAACGGCACGCGCCAGCGTCAGCCCTTCGATATCCCGCCCCTTGGCGATCAAATCCTCGGGGTAATGGCTGTGGTCCACTGCCTCCACACCTTGGGCAATGATCGGGCCTTCATCCAGGTCGTTGTTGATGTAATGCGCCGTGGCGCCCACCAGTTTCACGCCCTTGTTGTAGGCCTGGTGATAAGGCTTGGCGCCCTTGAACCCGGGCAACAGGGAGTGGTGAATGTTGATCGCCTTGCCATCGAGCTTGCGGCACAGCTCCGGCGACAGCACCTGCATGTAGCGCGCAAGGATCACCAGTTCCGCACCGGACTCTTCGATGACCTGCCATACCTGGCGCTCCTGGGACGGCTTGTCGTTCGGGTCCAGCGGGAAGTGGTAGTACGGAATCTGGTGCCAGTCGGCCAGTGGCTTGAGGTCCGGGTGGTTGGAGACCACGGCGGCGACGTCCATCGACAACTGGCCGATGCGCTGGCGATAGAGCAAGTCGTTGAGGCAGTGATCGGCCTTGGAAACCATGATCACCACTTTCGGCCGGTAGTTCGGCGCGGTCAGTTCGAAGATCATGCCGAAGGCCTCACCGCGCTCGGCCAGGCCCGCGCGGAACGACTGCTCGTCGAAGCCATCGGGCTGGCGGAATTCCACACGAATGAAGAAACGGCCCGAGAGCCGATCATCAAAGGAGTGGTGTTCGGTGACGTAGCAGCCCTGCTCGAACAGAAAGCGGGTCACCGCGTCTACCGTGCCGAGCACGCTGGGGCAGTCGGCGGTCAGAATCCATGTGTCTGGGGCGCGGCTCATAATGCGTGACTCCTGTTCGAAAGTAGCAGCAACGCCGCTTTGTGTAGCAGCTGCCGAAGGCTGCGTTCGGCGGCGAAGCCGTCGTAAAACCTGAATCCCGGATCAGTCTGAAAGAACGCTGTCGCAGGTTTGACGACGACTTCGTCGCCGAACGCAGCCTTCGGCAGCTGCTACAGGGATTCAGGCCTGAACGCTCAGCCCATACTCGGCAGAAGCATCCTGCAACCACAGCCACCAGTAATCCGAGAAGCTGCGACGAATCAGCAGTTCCCAGGTGTCTTCAGCGGTGTGACGGATCATCAATTGCGATTTGGCGAACACCGTGCCGACGGCTTTGCCCACCGGGAAGTTGTTCGGGTGCACGTCGTAGCTGGTGGACTTCATCAGCACCTGGCGCACGTTCGGGCCGCTCAGTTCGAGGAGTTGCTGGCCGCCGCTGACGTTGACGATTGCAATGTGCAAATCGCCCAGCGCTTTGCGCAGTTTTTGCTCGGCGGCAAGCTCTTCACCGGTTGGCACGATCAGCAGCCACTCATCCGGCCCCATCCATTGCAAACTGGTCTCGCCTTTGACGATGACGCTCAGCGCGCCTGGCAATTCAATGCCCAGGGCCTTGTGCACGCCTGCGGCAAACGCGGCATCGTGGCCATCGCCACGAATGGTCAGGTGGCCGAGGAGTTTTTTCTCGTGCACGGTTACACCGGCGTTCTTGCGGCCCTTGCCCACCAGGCTGGCGAGGTCGGCGTGATGCAGCGACGACTCGGCCTTGGCCCCGGAGGTTGGGCGTTGTTGGTAAACATTGGCTGCGGTCATAAAGCACCTGTTCTGAATTCTGTTGTGCGGTTGGTCTCAACCTTTGTGGTGACTGGACTGCCGCCTTCGCGGGCAAGCCCGCTCCCACATGGATTGATGCCTGACTCAAATTCCCTTGGCGACTTCGGTCCTGTGGGAGCGGGCTTGCCCGCGAATAGGCCGACTCGGTGTCATTGCCCCCCCCCCACCGGACTTGAAGCCATCAAACGTTCTGGCGTTCGCCTTTCGGATCGAAGAACACCGAAGAAACGATTTCCGCCTCGATCACGCTGCCGTCGGCCAGGGGTGCGAACACTCGCTCGCCCATCCGCTGCAACCCGCCCTTGACCACGCCCATGGCGAACGAATAGCCCAGGGAGTTGTGCAGGTAACTGGAAGTCACGTGACCCACCATGGTCATCGGGATGGCTTGCTTGGTGTTGAACACCAGTTGCGCGCCTTCCGGCAGCCATTTGGTCGGATCGATCGGTTTCAGGCCAACCAGTTGCTTGCGCTGATCACGCACGCAGTCTTCACGGTTCATGCCACGCCAGCCGATCCACGAGAACGGTTTGGTGCGACCGACACACCAGCCCATATTCAGGTCGTCCGGGGTCATCGAGCTGTCAGTGTCCTGACCGACGATGATGAAGCCCTTCTCGGCCCGCAGCACGTGCATGGTTTCAGTGCCGTACGGGGTCAGGTTGTACTTCTTGCCGGCATCGACGATTTTTTCCAGCACGCCCATGGCGTAGTCGGCTTGCACGTTGACTTCGTACGACAGCTCACCGGTAAACGAAATCCGGAACACCCGCGCCGGCACACCACCGACCAGACCTTCTTTCCAGGTCATGAACGGGAAGGCTTCGCTGCTCAGGTCGATGTCGGTGACTTCAGCGAGCAGCTTGCGGCTGTTCGGCCCGGACAGGGTCATGGTCGCCCAATGGTCGGTGACGGAGGTGAAGAACACCTTCATGTCCGGCCATTCGGTCTGGTGGTACAGCTCCAGCCACTGCAGTACGCGAGCCGCGCCGCCGGTGGTGGTGGTCATGACGAAATGGTTGTCGGCCAGGCAAGCCGTCACGCCGTCGTCGAAGACCATGCCGTCTTCTTTGCACATCAGGCCGTAACGCGCTTTGCCCACATCGAGCTTGGTCCACGCATTGGTGTAGACGCGGTTGAGGAACTCGCGCGCATCCGGGCCCTGAATGTCGATCTTGCCCAGGGTCGAAGCATCGAGCAGGCCGACGCTGTCGCGCACGGCTTTGCATTCGCGTTTCACCGCGGCATGCAGGTCTTCACCGGATTTCGGGAAGTACCAAGGACGTTTCCACTGGCCGACGTCTTCGAACTCGGCGCCGTTTTTCAGGTGCCATTGATGCAGCGCGGTGTAACGCACCGGCTCGAAGATGTGCCCACAGTGACGACCGGCCACGGCGCCGAAAGTCACCGGCGTGTAGTTCGGACGGAACATGGTGGTGCCCATCTGCGGGATGGTCACGTTCAGCGAGCGGGCAGCGATGGCCAGGCCGTTGACGTTGCCGAGCTTGCCCTGATCGGTGCCGAAGCCCAGGGCGGTGTAGCGCTTGACGTGCTCGACCGACTCGAAGCCCTCGCGGGTCGCCAGTTCGATGGCGGCGGCGGTGACGTCGTTTTGCAGGTCGACGAATTGCTTCGGCGCCCGTGCGGTGTTCTTTTCATGGGGCACCTGGAACAGCGCCAGGGTCGGCTCTTCCAGACGGCTCAGGGCTTTTGGCAGCACACCTTCGACCGACTGGAAGCCGGCTTCGGCAGCAGCGCGAACGCCACCTTCAAAACCATCGGCCAGGGAATCGCCAAGACCATAGACACCGTTGATGCCACCGACGCACACGCGTTTCTGCGGTGCTTCGCCCGGTACGAAACCGAGGATGTCTTCGCGCCAGATCGGCTTGCCACCCAGGTGCGAAGCCAGGTGAACCACCGGGCTGTAACCACCGGAGCTGGCCACCACGTCGCATTCAAGCCATTCGCCTGGGCTGGTCACGGTGTGGGCTTTGACATCGATGGCGGCCACACGGGCAGCGGTCACGCGCTTGCTGCCACGGGCCTCGATCACGGCGCTGCCGGTGAGAATGCGGATGCCTTTGGCACGCGCCTCTTCCACCAGCGCACCACGCGGATTGCTGCGGGCGTCGGCGATGGCCACCACTTGCAGGCTGGCATCGAGCCAATCCAGGGCAACGCGGTAGGCGTGGTCGTTGTTGGTCGACAGCACCAGCTTCTTGCCCGGTGCCACGCCGTAACGACGCACATAAGTCGAGATGGCGCCGGCGAGCATGTTGCCCGGCACGTCGTTGTTGCCGTAGACCAGTGGGCGCTCGTGAGCGCCGGTCGCCAGTACCACGCGATTGGCGCGAACCCGGTGGATGCGCTGACGCACCTGGCCGATCGGTGCACGGTCACCGAGGTGATCGGTCAGGCGCTCGTGAATGGTCAGGAAGTTATGGTCGTGGTAGCCGTTGACGGTGGCGCGCGGCAACAGCAGCACGTCCGGGGTGTTCTTCAGCTCGTCGATGACGCTGGCCACCCACTCCATCGCAGGCTTGCCGTCGAGGCTTTCGCGGGAGTCGAGCAGGCTGCCGCCGAACTCTTCCTGTTCGTCGGCCAGGATCACACGGGCACCGCTGCGCGCAGCGGCCAGTGCAGCGGCCAGACCCGCAGGACCGGCGCCGACGATCAGCACGTCGCAGTGCTGGTTCATGTAGTCGTAGGTGTCCGGATCGTTCTCGGTCGGCGAGCGGCCAAGGCCGGCAGCCTTGCGGATGTACTTCTCGTAGGTCATCCAGAACGATTGCGGGTACATGAAGGTTTTGTAGTAGAAGCCCGGCGGCATCAGCTTGCCGCCGACCTTGCCGAGAATCCCCATCATGTCGTTGTTCACGCTCGGCCAGCCGTTGGTGCTGGTGGCGACCAGGCCTTGATACAGCGCCTGTTGCGTGGCACGCACGTTCGGGATCTGCGTGGCTTCGGTGGCGCCGATCTGCAGCACCGCGTTCGGCTCTTCGGCACCGGCGGCGAAGATGCCGCGTGGACGGGAATACTTGAAGCTGCGACCGATGATGTCGACGCCGTTGGCCAGCAGTGCAGCGGCCAGGGAATCGCCTTCGAAGCCTTTGTAGTTCTGGCCGTTGAAGGTGAAGGTCAAGACTTTGTTGCGGTCGATCCGTCCGCCGTTGGACAGGCGATTGATCTGGCTCATACCTTCTCTCCCAGAGCCGTGCTGGCCGCTTTCGGGCTATCGGTCTTGTCGGTGAATTGTGGCTTGGTGCCGATCTTGTAGCTTTCGAGAATCTCGTAGGTCACGGTGTCGCGGGTGACGTTGAAGTACTGACGGCAACCGGCAACGTGATCCCACAGCTCGTGGTGCAGACCGCGCGGGTTATCGCGGAAGAACATGTAGTCGCCCCACTCCTCGTCGGTGCAGGTGTTCGGATCCAGTGGACGCGGGATGTGCGCCTGGCCGGATGCATGGAATTCCTCTTCGGAGCGCAGTTCGCCGCAGTGAGGACAGAAGATATGCAACATGGGGATTTCTCCTGTTAGTGGGCAACCGCAGCAGCGCCGTGTTCATCGATCAACGCACCGTTGTGGAAACGGTCGATGGAGAAAGGTGCGGCCAATGGGTGCATTTCACCCTTGGCCAGGCTCGCGGCAAACACGTTGCCCGAGCCAGGTGTGGCCTTGAAGCCGCCGGTGCCCCAACCGCAGTTGAAGAACATGTTCGGTACCGGGGTTTTCGAAATGATCGGGCAGGCATCCGGCGTGGTGTCGACGATGCCGCCCCACTGACGGTTCATGCGTACCCGCGACAGCACCGGGAACATCTCGACGATGGCCTGGATGGTGTGCTCGATCACCGGGTACGAACCACGCTGGCCGTAGCCGTTGTAGCCGTCGATACCGGCGCCGATCACCAGGTCGCCCTTGTCGGACTGGCTGATGTAGCCGTGCACGGCGTTGGACATGATCACGCTGTCGATAATCGGCTTGATCGGCTCGGAAACCAGCGCTTGCAGCGGGTGGGATTCGATCGGCAGGCGGAAACCGGCGAGCTTGGCCATGTGCCCGGAGTTACCGGCAGTCACTACGCCGACGCGCTTGGCGCCGATGAAGCCCTTGTTGGTTTCAACGCCGATGCACACGCCGTTTTCCTTGCGGAAACCGATCACTTCGGTCTGCTGGATCAGGTCCACGCCGAGGGCATCGGCGGCCCGGGCAAAGCCCCAGGCCACGGCATCGTGACGGGCCACGCCGCCGCGACGCTGGACGGTGGCGCCCATCACCGGGTAGCGAGTGTTCTTGGAGCAGTCGAGGTACGGAATCTCGTCGGCAACCTGCTTGGCATCGAGCAGTTCACCGTCCACGCCGTTGAGGCGGTTGGCGCTGACCCGACGCTCGGAATCACGGATGTCCTGCAGGGTGTGACACAGGTTGTAGACGCCGCGCTGGGAGAACATCACGTTGTAGTTGAGGTCCTGGGACAGGCCTTCCCACAGTTTCATCGCGTGTTCGTACAGGTGCGCCGACTCGTCCCACAGGTAGTTGGAGCGAACGATGGTGGTGTTGCGCGCGGTGTTACCGCCGCCCAGCCAGCCTTTCTCGACCACGGCCACGTTGGTGATGCCGTGTTCCTTGGCCAGGTAGTAAGCCGTGGCGAGGCCATGCCCGCCACCACCGACGATGACCACGTCGTAGACCTTTTTAGGGGTCGGCGTGCGCCACATTTTCTGCCAGTTTTCATGATGGCTGAGAGAGTGTTTGAAGAGGCCGAAGCCCGAGTAGCGTTGCATAGTCATTTACTCCAAAACCGCACTCAGCGATAAACCGGGAAGTCCGCGCACAGGGCTGCCACTTGCTCGGCGACATTGGCCTCGACATCGGCGTCGCCGAGGTTGTCGAGGATGTCGCAGATCCAGCCGGCCAGCGTGACGCACTGGGTCACCTTGAAGCCGCGAGTGGTGACCGCCGGGGTGCCGATGCGCAGGCCGGAGGTCACGAACGGCGACTGTGGATCGTTCGGGACAGCGTTCTTGTTCACAGTGATGTGGGCGCGACCGAGGGCGGCATCCGCGTCCTTGCCGGTCAGGCCCTGACGGATCAGGCTGACCAGGAACAGGTGGTTGTCGGTACCGCCGGACACTACATCGTAGCCGCGTTTGATAAACACGCCGGCCATGGCCTGGGCGTTGTCGATCACTTGCTGCTGATAAGCCTTGAAGCCTGGCTCCAGCGCTTCCTTGAAGCACACCGCCTTACCGGCGATCACGTGCATCAGCGGGCCGCCCTGGGCACCCGGGAAAACCGCCGCGTTGAGCTTCTTCTCGATTTCTTCGTTGGACTTGGCCAGGATCAGGCCGCCACGGGGACCGCGCAGGGTCTTGTGGGTGGTGGTGGTGACCACATCGGCATATGGCAGCGGGTTCGGGTACAGTCCGGCAGCGACCAGACCGGCAACGTGGGCCATGTCGACGAACAGCAGCGCACCGACCTTATCGGCAATCTGACGGAAGCGCGGGAAGTCCAGGGTCTTGGAGTAAGCCGAGAAGCCGGCCACGATCATCTTTGGCTTGCACTCTACGGCCAGGCGCTCGACTTCGTCGTAATCGATCAGGCCGGTCTTGGTGTCGATGCCGTACTGCACGGCGTTGTAGAGTTTGCCCGAGGACGACACTTTGGCGCCGTGGGTCAGGTGGCCGCCGTGGGCCAGGCTCATGCCGAGGATGGTGTCGCCGGCTTGCAGCAGGGCCAGGTAAACGGCGCTGTTGGCCGAGGAACCGGAGTGCGGCTGCACGTTGGCGTAGTCGGCGCCGAACAGTTGCTTGGCGCGCTCGATGGCCAGGGCTTCAACCTTGTCGACGTGTTCGCAACCGCCGTAGTAGCGCTTGCCCGGATAACCTTCGGCGTATTTGTTGGTCAGGCCGCTGCCTTGCGCTTCCATCACGCGCTTGCTGGTGTAGTTCTCCGACGCGATCAGCTCGATGTGATCTTCCTGACGTTGCTCCTCGGCATTCATAGCCGCCAGCAGTGCATCGTCGTAACCCTGGATCTGGTCTTGCTTGCTGAACATCGCGTCTCTCCCAGCGGCGGCGGTGCGCCATTCGTCTCGGTGAGGCACTGGCTTTTCGGCAGTGCCCTTTGATAGCGATGGTATGACCGGCTTGGAGTCGTCAAATGCCTATGGACGCCACGCAAAGGTGCGTTTACGACATGCGCTACCGGAGCGCTCCTTTGTAGCAGCTGCCGAAGGCTGCGTTCGACGGCGAAGCCGGTGTAATACCTGATGCCGCCATCGGTCAGGTAAACCCGGATGCAACCGATTGCGACTGCTGCGCAGTCGAACGCAGCCTTCGGCAGCTGCTACAGGGGTTAGGCGATAGCTTGGCGTAAGGCCAGCAAAACGAGGAAATGCACGGGATACAGCGCATACGCCCAACGCCGCATCGGCGGTGCTTTTACGCCTTTTACATGTCGCAACAAGAACAGCCCGAGCCATGGCGCAATCAGACAAGTGGCGACTGCCACCATCGCCACGTGATTGCCCAATCGAACGGAGTAATACAGCACCTGCCATTGATTGGCCGCAAGACAGACAAGCCCCGGCAACAGCGCGAAATACCAGGGACGGCGGATCACCAGCAGTATCGCCAGCGGCAACAGGACGCCAAAGCAACCGAACATCAATCGCTGGGAGAACAACGCTGCCAGCAGCAACGCGCCCGCCGCCAGCAGTCGCGATGCAAGCACCGGCTGCTGCCAGCCACGAACCACCAGCAGACCCAGGGCAAGGGTGGGCAGCACGTTCAAGGTGTCGGGATCGGGAATGTACATCCGGTAGGGAATTTCACTCACCGCGCTAAACAGCAACAACCAACCCAGATAGCGCCACTGGCCGCCGGTCGTCGTAGTCCGCAGGCGCGCCAGGTTGGCCGCCATCGCCAGGCAGAACCACGGAAACGCCAGGCGCCCCGGCACATACAACAGATCGGCGGAATAACCGACATATCGCAGGTGATCGAGCACCATGCTCAAAAGCGCCAGCCACTTGAGCAGATCCAGTGCACCGTCGCGCGGCTTTAAGTGCATGGCCTTGTGCATGGTCTTGTGCATGATCTTGTGCGTTGTCACGTGCATAATTGCCCTTCCACACTGTATTTTCCCCACAGCGACATCCTGTGCGCTCCACCTGACGATCTTGGGTACAGTGCGCACCCTCATTGACCACGGGACGCTTCACCATAGGCATCTCGACCACGGAAGCAGGCCATGACCGACAAGAGCCAACAATTCGCCAGCGACAACTATTCCGGCATCTGCCCTGAAGCCTGGGCCGCCATGGAACAGGCCAACCACGGCCACCAGCGCGCCTACGGCGACGACGAGTGGACCGCCCGCGCGTCCGATGATTTCCGCAAACTGTTTGCGACCGACTGCGAAGTGTTTTTCGCCTTCAACGGCACCGCCGCCAACTCGCTGGCCCTGTCGTCGTTGTGCCAGAGTTACCACAGCGTGATCTGCTCGGAAACCGCCCACGTCGAAACCGACGAATGCGGCGCCCCGGAATTTTTCTCCAATGGCTCCAAACTGCTGATCGCCCGCACTGAAAACGGCAAGCTGACCCCGGAATCGATCCGAGAGGTCGCGCTCAAGCGCCAGGACATCCACTACCCGAAACCCCGCGTCGTGACCCTGACCCAGGCCACCGAAGTCGGCAGCGTCTACACCCCGGACGAAATCCGCGCCATCAGCGCCACCTGCAAGGAACTGGGCCTGAACCTGCACATGGACGGTGCACGGTTCTCCAACGCCTGTGCGTTCCTCGGCTGTTCCCCGGCTGACCTGACCTGGAAGGCCGGCGTCGACGTGTTGTGCTTCGGCGGCACCAAGAACGGCATGGCGGTGGGCGAAGCGATCCTGTTCTTCAACCACAAACTGGCTGAAGACTTCGACTACCGCTGCAAACAGGCCGGGCAGCTGGCGTCGAAAATGCGCTTCCTGTCGGCGCCGTGGGTAGGGATTCTGGAAAACGACGCCTGGCTCAAATACGCCCGCCACGCCAACCACTGCGCGCAATTGCTGGCCGAACTGGTCAGCGACATTCCGGGGGTGGAGCTGATGTTCCCGGTGCAGGCCAACGGCGTGTTCCTGCAACTGTCGGAACCGGCCATCGCCGCATTGACCGCCAAGGGCTGGCGCTTCTACACCTTCATCGGCAACGGCGGCGCACGCTTCATGTGCTCGTGGGATACCGAGGAAGAGCGCGTGCGGGAATTGGCGAAAGACATTCGTGAAGTGATGTCCCACTAAAACTCTGGTTTACACCGCCCCCCCCTGTGGGAGCGGGCTTGCTCGCGAAAGCGGTAGTACATTCAGCATCTGCGGTAACTGACCCACCGTATTCGCGAGCAAGCCCGCTCCCACAGAAGCCAATCCAATCGCCCCTCATCGTTCGCACCTGAAGACTTCGTCTACATTGTTTGTCGAGCCACCCCGCTCACATAAAAACAATCAGGAGCGTCAGCATGTCATTGCAAGGCAAAACCCTGTTCATCACCGGCGCCAGTCGCGGCATTGGCCGCGAGATCGCGCTGCGGGCCGCACGCGATGGGGCCAACATTGTGATCGCCGCCAAAAGTGCCGCCCCCCACCCCAAGCTTCCAGGCACGATTTTCAGCGTGGCCCAGGAAGTGGAAGCCGCGGGCGGCAAGGCGCTGGCCTTGCAGGTAGATGTGCGGGAAGAGGATGCCGTACGTGCGGCCCTGGCCCAGGCCAACGAACATTTCGGCAGCATCGATGCGCTGATCAACAACGCCGGGGCGATCAAGCTGACCGGAGTCCAGCACCTCGAACTCAAGCGTTTTGACCTGATGCACCAGATCAACACCCGTGCCGTATTGCTGTGCAGCCAGGCTGCTTTGCCCTATCTGAAGAAGTCCGGCGGCCATATCCTCAATCTTTCCCCGCCGCTGAACCTGGCCACCAAATGGTTCGCCCAATACAGCCCCTACACCGTCACCAAGTACGGCATGAGCATGCTGACCCTGGGCATGAGCGAGGAATTCAAGAACTACGGCATCAGCGTCAACTCGCTGTGGCCACAGACGATGATCGCCACAGCCGCCATCGAGTTTCAGTTGGGGTCGAGGGAATCGTTCAAGCATGCGCGCCTGCCTGCGATCATGGCGGATGCCGCCCATGTCATTCTGAGCAGCGCAAACCGCAGCTTGACCGGGCGGTTGTTGATCGATGAGGAAATACTGCGAGAACACGGTGTAACCGAGTTCGAGCATTATCGGTTCGCGCCCGACAGCAGCGAAAATCTCATGACTGACCTATTCGTCGACTGAAAAACACCGTACCTGTGGGAGCGAGCTTGCTCTCGATGACGGAGTCAGATTCAACATCAATGTTGGCTGACCCACCGCTATCGCGAGCAAGCTCGCTCCCACAGGGTTAATCGGCGTTGATTAGAATTCGATGCGCACGTCGCCCTTCGGCACGCTGCAGCACGACAGGATGAACCCTTCGGCTTCGTCTTCCTCGGTGATCCCGCCGTTGTGTTCCATCTCCACTTCGCCACCCAGCTTCATCACCTTGCAGGTGCCGCAGATGCCCATGCCGCAGGCTTTCGGAATCATCAGGCCGACCTTGGCCGCCGCTGCATGCACGGTCTCGCCCGGGGCCACGCGGATGCTCTTGCCGGAGGCGGTGAATTCCACTTGATGCAAGTCCGCGGCGTCGACTTCCGGTGCCTCGGCCGCTTGTTCTGCATGTTCTACCGCATCGGCGCGTGCCTCTGGCGGGGTCGCACCGAAGGATTCTTCGTGGTAACGCGACATGTCGAAACCTGCGCCTTCCAGCAAGCGCTTGACCGCATTCATATAGGGTGTGGGGCCGCAGCAGAATACTTCGCGCTCAAGGAAGTCAGGCGCCATCAATTCAAGCATTCTGTGGTTCAGGTAACCGCGATAACCGGCCCAGGGCTCACCCATACCGTGTTTTTCGCAGATCAGGTGCAGGCTGAAGTTTTCGATCCGCGATGCCATGTGCTCCAGCTCGCGGTGGTAAATGATGTCTTTAGGCGAACGGGCGCTGTGGATAAACACCATGTCGACATTGCCGTTGGTGTCATAGAACCAGCGCGCCATGGACATGACCGGCGTGATACCAACGCCGCCGCTGAGGTAGAGCACTTTCGGCGCGGTGAAGTCCATGGCATTGAACAGCCCGACCGGCCCGTGCACCGCCAGCTCCTGGCCTTCGTGCAAGGTGTCGTGCAGCCAGTTGGACACCTTGCCGCCCGGCACGCGCTTGATGGTCACCGAAAAGCTGTACGGCACCGACGGCGAGCTGGAAATGGTATACGAACGCATGATCGGCTGGCCTTCAATCTCCAGCTCCAGGGTGACAAACTGCCCTGGCTTGAAGAAGAACAGGATCGGCTGGTCGGCCATGAAGCAAAAGGTGCGCACATCCCAGGTTTCCTGGATGACTTTGACGCAACGGACGATGTGTCGGCCATTGGCCCAGGTCTGGGTGGTTACCGGGTTCAGGAAGCTGTTGGACATGCTGATCTCCACGGCCGACTGTCGGCCTTCATGTTGGCGATTCTGCGTATAGCGCGAACCATCCATTTACCTATCTGCGACATTGACATGCTTATCGCGACCAGCCCCCAACGACCGGGGCTTGCGCGTCGGGAACAGATTGCACCATGTCGCCCATGGATAAGGTTCTGGCCAGCGCCGGCCCCACACTCGCCCCATACCAAGACACAATCTTTACACCTTGCGTAGCAACCCTGAACAGCACACCTGATTAGCCACTTTCGCCGGCCACACAGAATGGCCTTGAGGATTAAACGATGGACGTCACTACTACCCTGAGCCTGGGCGATCCGCTGGAACCCGCACGCAAGGCCACCGCCCAGATGCTGCAAGAGCGCGAGCGCACCTTTTCGCTGCCGCAGCCGTTTTACTCCGACGAGCGCCTGTTTGATATCGACATGCAGGAAATCTTTCAGAAAGAGTGGTTGATCGCCGGCATGACCTGCGAGATCCCTGCCAAGGGCAACTACCTGACCCTGCAGATCGGCAAGAACCCGATCATCGTGATCCGTGGCGCCGAAGGCGTGGTGCACGCGTTCCACAACGTCTGCCGCCACCGTGGCTCGCGCCTGTGCACCAGCGACAAGGGCAAGGTCGCCAAGCTGGTTTGCCACTACCACCAATGGACCTACGAACTCGACGGCCGCCTGCTGTTCGCCGGCACCGAAATGGGCGCCGACTTCGATATGAACCAGTACGGCCTCAAGCCGGTGAACGTGAAGACCGCCGGTGGCTACATCTTCATCAGCCTGGCGGAAAACCCGCCGGCCATCGATGACTTCCTGTCGACGCTCAACCATTACATGGAACCGTACGACATGGAGAACACCAAGGTGGCGATCACCACCACCTTGATGGAAAAAGCCAACTGGAAGCTGGTGCTGGAAAACAACCGCGAGTGCTACCACTGCAACGCATCGCACCCGGAACTGTTGAAAACCCTGCTGGAATGGGACGACGTCACCGACCCGCGCGCCGACCAGGCGTTCAAGGACCACGTCGCCGCCTCCGCCGCAGCCTGGGAAGCCGAGAAGATCCCTTATGCCCACGCCAGCTTCGGCCTGCGCAACCGCATCGTGCGCATGCCGCTGCTCAAGGGCACCGTGTCGATGACCATGGACGGCAAGCAGGGCTGCGCCAAGCTGATGGGCCGCATCAAGAACCCGGACCTGGGCTCGATGCGCATCCTGCACCTGCCGCACTCCTGGAACCACTGCATGGGCGACCACATCATCGTGTTCACCGTGTGGCCGATCAGCGCCCAGGAAACCATGGTCACCACCAAGTGGATCGTGCACAAGGACGCGGTCGAAGGCGTGGACTACGACGTGGAGCGCATGCGCAAGGTCTGGGACGCCACCAACGACCAGGACCGTCGCCTGGCCGAAGAGAACCAGCGCGGCATCAACTCCACCGCGTACCAGCCTGGCCCGTACTCCAAGACCTATGAGTTCGGCGTAGTGAACTTCGTGGACTGGTACAGCGAGCGCCTGCTGAGCAACCTGGGGGCCGAGCCTGCGCCGTACCTCAAAGGGGTTCCGGTTCAGGGTTAAATCAAAAGCAAAAGCTTCGCGAGCAAGCCCGCTCCCACAATAGATCGGTGGCGTACACAACTTTTGTGAACGACACGGACAAATGTGGGAGCGGGCTTGCTCGCGAAAGCGCCCCCACTTTCCCAGATCATCCAGAACTGTACGAAATATGACCTATCTCGTTCAGGCCTATGCCCGCCGCACCTCCCAGCCTTCCGCGAACAAGTTATCCACACCTCCACCCACAGCTAATGGGGACAACTGTGGAAAATCCGCAAAATTTCTCCACAGAACCCAAAGAAAAACCGTGACTTATCCAGAAGCATGCTTCCACGGACGAGCTGATCATTTTTTAATCAGCAGCCTACAAGGCACGGACTGCATGGCGTTCAGAGGATGGCAAACACCTTATCCACAGAAGCACCAACAGACTTTGGGGTTAACTTCGCAACCTCTGTGGAAAACCTCTAAAACCCGCAGAAACCCGGCGTTTACGTGGAGTCTGAAGGTGCAAAACCGTCTTTTGATCAGTTTATGATCAGAAGCCTGCACGCCCCTGTTTATAAGGCCTACAGCCGACAACAAACATCTTATCCACAGAAGCGCCAACAGAGATTGGGGGCAAGTTCTCCTCAGCGACAGCACTTATCCCCTTGAAAATGCTTGGAAAAAACACGAGCAAGGCTGGTTGTTTTTTGACCGCCGGCTTACAGGGCTTTATTTATATGGGGTGTAGCGAGGGGCGAACATGTTATCCACAGAACCACCAACAGGGATTGTGGGTAAACACCGAAGTTGTTCAAACTTTATTGAGGCATGACCGACCTGAACCCAGGTCCAGGTTCAATTCGAAGTCTTTGAAGGCGCGCCAGCCGAGCAATATCGACGGAACATATTGCCCGCCCAGCAGCGACGGCGGGATGGTGAAGCCCGGATAGTACTTGTAACTGACCACCATGATGTTGCCTTGCATGACCAATACGCCGTCGAAGCGTTGAAAGTGCCTTTTGTCGCCGGTGTAAGCGTTCGAGCTTCCCGGTGTCAGCGCCTGCACAACGCTGAGCTGTCTGCCGGGCGACGAGGCCGTCAGGTAGTCGACATTTCCCGTATCGATGATGGCCTGCGTTACCCGGCGATCCAGCTGTGCGGCAACCACCAGGCGTTGATTGAGATCCTGGCGGCTAACGACAGTCAACGCATCACAGCGTGTGGCAGGCGGCGAATTTAGCTCCAGTGTTCTGCTGGTGATCTTCAAGCGCCCCAGCTTGCTGATCAGATCGAGCCCCAACAGATTATCCCGGTCGCTGACAAAGACCAGGACGTTCCTGAACTCGCGGGTGCCGACTTTCAGCGACCCGAGAATGCCCAGCCTCGCAGCCAGCCCCTTCTCGCCATAAAAGGTGCTGTAGCGATAAAAAGCATCGGGCAACAACCTGATGCCCATCTTTTTCGCAGTGTCGATATTGACCCGGGTTTGCGGCGCCCCCGTGTCCAGTACAAAACGCGCCGAGGCACCATTGGCCGCGCCCACATCGATAAACGGCAACACTTCTTCAGCGACATGAAAGTTGTCGGCATACGGGTGGAGCGGCAGCACCTCATGCCGCGCCAAACCGTTGACCGAGAAATCGCCGGTCGCCGCCAGGATAGCCAGTGATTTGCTGCCAAACGTGGAGAACAGAGGCTTCAGATCGGCGTCGGCTGCAATCGCCCGGGCATGCTTGTCCTTGATCGCCAGATAGTATTCGGGGAGTTGGTTGGCGGCCTTGGCTTCCAGCATTCTGGCGAAGACCGTCACCGAACAGCTGAGGTGTCTATCGGGATCCAGCACCTTGTCGCACTGTTGCCGCAGTTGCGCCAGGGACGCGCTACGACCCTGTTCGGAGTCTATCCAGCGGTAAAAATCCTGGTCATCCACGGACGTTGTCCGGGCGGCAGAGATCAAGCCTGTGGATACCCACAAGCTTGATGCAAAGAGCGCCAGAAGAGCGAAAGTCTTCATATTCAGGCCAGTCATAAAAACCGGGGTTTATGAGTCAGCGCTGAATGTCTGAAACCTCCCGAAAGCGTGTCGCACCCTTGATCAGCGCATAGAGAACTGTAGCTCACCGCCCCCGTCAGCGCGGGACGGGAACGAGGGTTTGCGGCGTTGTGGATAACCGTCGCCGGTCGAGCGCTCGGGCAAGCTCAGGGCCTGTGCATAAGATAGGCGTCACCGGTGACGCGAATCATCGGATGGGGTGTGACCTGGCAGGTCTTGATGATCCCGAAACCGTGCCGCTCGTAAAAACGCCGGGCGCCAGTGTTGGCGGCATAGTCGATCAGGCTCAGGCCATTGAGCCCCAGTTGATCGGCACGTTCTTGAGCATGGGCGAGAAACCGCACGCCCAGCCCCCGGTTGCGCCAGCCTTCATGCAGGGCCAGGCTGGAGATGTACAGGGTATCGGGCACTTCCATGTCGGCGTAAGGCGCCAGTACCGGATCAGTCGTCGGCACCGCCAAGGGGTCGTGACGCATCACATAGCTGTGCATCATGCCTATGACCTGGCCATCGGCCTCGGCAATCAGGCAGTTCTGGTAGGAGAAGTCCACGTCGTCGCGTGCATAGCGAATGGCGCCGACATCCAACAGATCCTGGCCGGGCTCTGCGATCTGGCTCCAGATGTAATCTGAAGCGCCCTCGGATGAAATCTGGAACAAGCGCGCAATCTCACGCGCATCCGCGCGCACTGCCGAACGAAATGCAACTGCCATTGTTCCCCCATAAATGTCGGTGAGATGAAGCTTTTCTGTGGGAGCGGGCTTGCTCGCGAAAGCGGCGGGCCAGGCAATATTCGTGTCGACTGACACACCACCTTCGCGAGCAAGCCCGCTCCCACATTTGATCCAGGGTGACTATTTGTCAGCGGACCACACCTTCTTCAATCAGCAACTTGAGGATCGCTTCAGCCCCCGCTTGTGCCGTAACGCCCTTGAGCACCTGCCCGCCTCCACCACTGGCCTTGGCCGTTGCGGCTTTCATGCGGTCGGCGCCACTCTTGGCCTTGATCACCTTCAGGCGCTTGGGCCGTGGCTTGGCCGGTTGCAGGCTGGCGACCGCGAGCAGCTCATCGTCGATGACCTCGACGTCCTGTGCTTGCAGCACGCCGCGTCGAGCCGGGCCGTAAGCGCTCTGTCGAGGCTTGGGTGCGGCGTTATCCACCGTCGCCACAAACGGCAGGCGCACCTTCAGCCGCCGACGTTGACCACGGGGCAAAGCTTGCAACACTAGCGCCGAACCGCCATCGATGGACTCGACCTGCGCCAGCCCCACCACCAGCGGCCAGCCCAGGCTTTCGGCCAGCAGGAAGGGCAACATGCCCGAACCTTCACCGGTTTCCGCCTGGCTGCCGGTCAACACCACCTGCGCCCCGGCATCACGCAGATACTCGGTCAATGCCGGCAGCGCATCGGCGCCTTGCGGTTGCTCGAGCACATGCAGCTGTTCGAGCCCCATGCCCAGGTAAGCGCGCAAGGCTGGCTCGGCGATGTCACCGGCATGCAGCACCTGCAAGTTATCCCCAGCCAATTGCAGGCCCAGTTCAACCGCCCGCGCATCCTGCTCCGCGCGACGCGGCCGACCGGATGTCGGGTGGGCGCCGATCGACACCAGGCTGATGATTTTCGTGCTCATAACCCTTTCCTTCCCTTAAGCCGCATCGCGCTTGGCGTCGTTGCGGTAAGCCTCTACCGCCTCGATCAAGGCTTGAAGAATCTCCGCGCTCTCACCGATCACCGAGAGGTCCGCGCGCTTGATCATGTCGCAGCCAGGGTCGAGGTTGATCGCCACCACCTTGTCGCAGGCACCAATGCCTTGCAGGTGCTGGATCGCCCCGGAAATCCCCACCGCCACATAGACCCGTGCGGTGACCCAGGTACCGGACGCGCCGACCTGGCGGTCGCGGGCCATGAAGCCGTCGTCCACCGCCACCCGGGAGGCACCTTCGGTCGCGCCAAGGGCCTCGGCGGTCCTGTGGAAAAGTCCCCAGTCCTTGACCCCGTTGCCGCCGGAGAAAATGAACTCGGCTTCGGCCATGGGGATTGCCGCCGGATCGACGGCCACTGCGCCCAGATCTTCGATCCGCGACAGGCTGCGTGCCACGGTTGTGGATAACTCCACGGGCAAGGCTTCGTGACGGGTTTCGCTGACCGGTTCGGCGCATTCGGCAGCGGCCAGAATCAAGCGAGCCACGGGACGCGCAAGGTCTTGCAAACCCGCACCGGCGCGGCCGATGCACTCCTGATCCTTGACCTGCCAGACCCGCGTGGCCGGGCGTTCGCCCAATGCGGCGGCAAAGCGTCGACCCAACTCACCACCACCGCTGCGGCTGTCCGGCAGCAACCAATGACGTGGGCTGAACTGGTTATCCACAGCCCGCAGTCCCTGGACCCGTTGTTCCGGTGCATAACCGCTAAACTCGTCGCCTTTCAGCACCAGCAAGCGATCCACGCCAGCCGTGGCGAAAGCGTTTTCCTTGTGCTCACCGAAGACCACGGCCAGCACCGCGCCGTCCTTGCCGGCCAGTTGATGGGCCAGGCCCAGCAGGTCACGGTCGTGGCTGCTCAAGCGGCCACCGACCATGTCCGGCACCACGCTGATGTAAAACGCCGGCGCGGCCACCTGATGTAGCGGCAATTGCACCTCAACAGCGGCTGAACGTTTTGTCGCTCCACCCTGCTGAGCGCCGCTACGATCGATACGCTTGATGCCGTTGGGGCCAATGAAACCGATGCCATGAGGATTCTTGCGGATGACACCGTTAGGCCCCATCCAGCTGTGTTGCGCCGGCTGCATGGCCGCGTGCAGCGGGTGCAGACGGTTGCGGGCGATCCATTCGGCCCGTGGGTCGCGGCGGATAATGTCGCTCATCAGTGCACCTCCGCAGGTTCACGTTTGGCCGGTGCCGAAGGCTTTCCCGGCGCGGCGTCTTCGAGCAGCGCATCAGCCACCAGTTCGGCGATGTCCTTGATCAACGGCCGTGGTTCGACCACGCCTTCGAGCATCGCGGTGCACTGTGGACAACCCACTGCCACCAGTTCGGCGCCGGTTTCACGGATGTCCTCCATGCGCATGTCGGGAATCCGCTGCTTGCCGGGAATGTCGGTGATCGGCGCGCCGCCGCCACCGCCGCAGCAGCGGGAGCGGAAGCCGGAACGTTGCATCTCTTTCACTTCGATCCCCAGGGCGCGCAGGACCTGACGCGGCGCCTCGTATTCGCCGTTGTAGCGGCCGAGGTAGCACGGGTCGTGATAAGTAACGCTGTCGCCTTTGTGCTGACCGAGATTGAGCGCGCCAGCATCGATGATTTCCGCCATGTAGGTGCTGTGGTGCTGCACCAGGTAGTTGCCATCGAAGGCGCCGTACTCGTTCTTCAGCACGTGGAAACTGTGAGGATCGCAGGTGACGATGCGGTTGAAGCTGTACTTGGCCAGGGTCTGGATGTTGCGTTTGGCCAACAGCTGGAAGGTCGCTTCGTCGCCCAGGCGTCGTGCCACGTCACCACTGTCACGCTCTTCAAGGCCAAGCACTGCGAAGTCGACCTTGGCCGCTTTCAGCACTTTGACGAAGGCACGCAGAGTGCGCTGGTTGCGCATGTCGAACGCACCGTCGCCGACCCAGAACAGCACGTCGGTGGATTTCTTTTCGCTGAGCAAATTGAGGTTCAAATCCGCCGCCCAGTTCATCCGCCCGCCCGGTGCGAAACCGCCCGGGTTGTCGGTGGCGATCAGGTTCTCCAGGACTTCGGCCCCCTTGTTCGGGGTCGCGCCTTTTTCCAGGGTCAGATGACGGCGCATGTCGACAATGGCATCGACGTGCTCGATCATCATCGGGCATTCCTCGACGCAGGCGCGGCAGGTGGTGCACGACCACAGGGTCTCGGCATCCACCAGACCGTTGACGATCGGTTGATGCGGATTACCGGCGTGCTCACCAATCGGTTTGCCCGGATACGGGCTGCCGGCGAACTTGGCATCGGTGCCACCGGCCAGGCCGACGACCATGTCCTGAATCAGTTTTTTCGGGTTCAGCGGCTGACCGGCGGCGAACGCCGGGCACGCGGCTTCGCATTTACCGCACTGCACACAGGCGTCGAAGCCGAGCAACTGGTTCCAGGTGAAATCCTTGGGTTTTTCGACGCCCAGTGGCGCAGTCGGGTCGTTCAAGTCCAGAGGCTTGAGGCCCGTGGAACGACCACCACCGAAACGCTCGGCGCGACGGTGCCAGGCCAGGTGCAGCGCACCGGCGAAGGCGTGCTTCATCGGCCCGCCCCAGGTCATGCCGAAGAACAGTTCCGACACGCCCCACAACACGCCAACCCCGAGAATCGCCGCCAACAGCCAGCCACCGAAGTTTTCCGGGAGGATCCCGGCCACCGGCAGGGTCAACAGGAAGAACGAAGCCGAGAACGCCAGCAGGCTTTTCGGCAGGCGCATCCACGGGCCTTTCGACAGGCGCGCCGGCGGGTTGCGTCGACGCAGGTAAACAAAGATCCCGCCGACGAACATGATCGCCGTCATCAGCAACAGCGCATAGCCGAGGAAGCGGTTATGCAGGCCGAAACCATGCACCAGAATCGCCAGCACGATGGACGCCACCGCACCGCCGGCCGTAGCGACGTGGGTGTTGGCAATGTATTTGTCCCGCGCCACCACATGGTGCAAGTCGACCATGTAGCGCTTGGGCATGGCCAGCAGGCCACCGATCAGGTCGACTTTCGAAGCCCGGCCCCGGCGCCACATGGCCACCCGCCGAAACGCGCCCAGGACACCAAGGCCGAGGGCAGCGAACAACAGGATTGGAAGAAGGGTGTTCAACATGGTGAAGCTCCCACCAGTACATCTTGGAAAAACGCGGTCGGCGGTTCCTGTGGGAGCGGGCTTGCCCGCGAAAGCGGTGGGTCAGTCGACATCAATGTCGGCAGACAGATTGCATTCGCGGGCAAGCCCGCTCCCACAGGGTCAAGTGCAGCCTTTAGAAATCCTTGCACAACCGCAGCGCGTCATAGATCGCCGCGTGCACGTTACGCTGGGCCACGCAGTCGCCGATGCGGAACAACAGGTAGCCGTCGCCGCTCTGCTCCAGGCAAGGTTGCGGCTTGATCGCGAACAAGGCTTCGACGTCGATCTGGCCTTTGTTGCGCGAGCCTTCCTTCAGCGCGTAGTAGATTTCTTCGTCCGGACGCACGCCGTTTTCCACGACCACCTGGTCAACCACCCGCTCCTCTTTGGCACCGGTGTATTCGTTTTCCAGTACCGCCACCAGCTTGTCGCCTTCGCGGTAGACCTTCTCCAGCATCATGTCGCCGGTCATGATCACTTCTTTCGGGTACATGCTGCGGTAGTAAGTCGGGAACGATGTACCCCCGATGGCGACGCCCGGCTTGATGTCGTCGGTAACGATCTCGACCTGGCTGCCCTTGTCCGCGATGAAGTCAGCGGTCGACATGCCGGTGAATTCGCAAATGGTGTCGTAGACCAGCACGTTCTTGCCCGGTGCAACCTTGCCGTCGAGGATGTCCCAACTGCTGACCACCAGGCCTTCAGCCGCGCCCCAGTGTTCGTTCTGCTCGATGAACGGATGACCGCCGACGGCCAGCACCACCACGTCCGGACGCAGGTCCATGATGGTTGGCGCGTCAGCCGCGGTACCCAGGCGCAGGTCGACTTTCAACCGCGCCAGTTCCAGTTGATACCAGCGGGTGATACCGGCGATCTGGTCCCGTTGCGGGGCTTTCGATGCGGTGGTGATCTGCCCGCCGATGAATTCCTTTTTCTCGAACAGGGTCACGTCGTGGCCACGCTCGGCGGCCACGCGGGCGGCCTCCATCCCGGCAGGACCGGCGCCGACCACCACCACCTTGCGTTTCACGCCAGTGGTTTTTTCGATGATGTGCGGCAGGCCCATGTATTCACGAGAGGTAGCAGCGTTCTGAATGCACAGCACATCCAGGCCCTGATACTGACGGTCGATGCAGTAGTTGGCACCGACGCATTGTTTGATCTGGTCGATCTGGCCCATTTTGATCTTGGCGATCAGGTGCGGGTCGGCGATGTGCGCGCGGGTCATGCCGACCATGTCGACGTAACCGCCTTCCAGGATACGCGTGGCCTGGTTCGGGTCCTTGATGTTCTGCGCGTGCAGCACTGGAACCTTGACCACTTCCTTGATGCCGGCAGCCAGGTGCAGGAACGGCTCCGGCGGATAGCTCATGTTCGGAATCACGTTGGCCAGGGTGTTGTGGGTGTCGCAACCCGAACCCACGACGCCGATGAAGTCGAGCATGCCGGTATCGTCGTAATACTTGGCGATCTGCTTCATGTCTTCGTGGGACAGGCCATCCGGGTGGAACTCGTCACCACAGATGCGCATGCCCACGCAGAAATCGTCACCGACCTCGGCGCGTACGGCTTTCAAGACTTCCAGACCGAACTTCATCCGGCCTTCGAAGGTGCCGCCCCATTCGTCGGTACGCTTGTTGACCCGCGGGCTCCAGAACTGGTCGATCATGTGCTGATGCACCGCCGACAGTTCGACACCGTCCAGGCCACCGGCCTTGGCGCGGCGGGCCGCTTGAGCGTAGTTACCGATCACCCGCCAGATCTCTTCCGGCTCGATGGTTTTGCAAGTGGCACGGTGCACCGGCTCGCGCACACCCGACGGCGACATCAGCGTCGGCCAGTTGAAGCCGTCCCAACGCGAGCGACGGCCCATGTGGGTAATCTGGATCATGATCTTGGCGCCGTGCTTATGCATGGCATCGGCCAGATTCTGGAAGTGCGGAATGATGCGGTCGGTGGACAGGTTCACCGAACTCCACCATTCCTGCGGACTGTCGATGGCCACCACGGACGAACCGCCGCAAATCGCCAGGCCGATCCCGCCCTTGGCTTTCTCTTCGTAGTACTTGACGTACCGATCGGTGGTCATGCCGCCGTCGGTGGCATAGACCTCGGCGTGCGCGGTGCTGAGCACGCGGTTGCGGATGGTCAGTTTGCCGATCTGGATCGGCTGGAACATTGCTTCGAAAGCCATGGCGGGTTCCTCGACTTACAACGGCTTGACGGTGAACAAGCCGTCTTCGTGGCCCTCTTCGGAGCCACCGTAGACTTGTTCGGCCACGGTGCGGATCTTGCTGCCGCGAGCGGCGAGGATCTGGTCCATCGCCCCTGCAAACCAGCCAGTGAACATGTAGTCGACCTTGCGCCCGACCTTGCCGTACACGTAGACGAATGCCGAGTGTTCGAGCTTGACGCTGGCGGTGCCTTTGTCGAGGTCGATGTCCTGGATCTTGAACAGGCCCCAGCCGCGCTGCGACAGGCGTTTCATGTAGTGCTCGAACACCGCGACGCCTTCCAGGCCGTGGCATTCGGCTTCTTTTTCACACCAGTGCCAGGCGGACTTGTAGCCGGCCTTGTAGAGGATTTCGGCATAGGCTTCGGCGCCCAGCACTTCCTCGATGCCCATGTGGTTGTTGACGAAGAAATGGCGCGGCACGTACAGCATCGGCAGGGCGTCGGAGGTCCAGACACCGGTTTCGCTGTCGACTTCGATTGGCAATTGCGGGGCGATCTTGGCCATGGAAACTTAACTCCAGAAAATTCGTTGTGTGTTTTGCGTAGCAGCTGCCGAGGTACGAGGCTGCGTTGCGTGTCCGTAGGACCGCCCTCGGGGGCCGCTTCGCAGCCCGACGCAGCGTCGTACCTCGGCAGCTGCTACAAGGGATCGTTGTTCAAAGTGGGCTTATTCGCCCCAAACGTCTTTCAGGACGTTCACCCAGTTTTCGCCCATGATCTTGCGTACCACTCGCTCGGAGTGGCCGCGCTTGAGCAGGGTTTCGGTCAGGTTCGGGAACTCGCCCACGGTGCGGATGCCCAGCGGGTTGATGATCTTGCCGAAGCTGGTCAGGCGGCGGGCGTAGCCCTTGTCGTGGGTCAGGTACTCGAAGAAGTCCTGGCCATGGCCCTGGGTGAAGTCGGTGCCGATGCCGATGGCGTCTTCGCCGACGATGTTCATCACGTACTCGATGGCTTCGGCGTAGTCGTCGATGGTCGAATCGATGCCCTTGGCCAGGAATGGCGCGAACATGGTCACGCCAACAAAGCCACCGTGGTCGGCAATGAACTTGAGTTCTTCATCGGACTTGTTGCGCGGGTGCTCCTTGAGCCCCGACGGCAGGCAGTGGGAGTAGCAGACCGGTTTCTTCGATTCGAGGATGACTTCTTCGGAAGTCTTGGAACCGACGTGGGACAGGTCGCACATCACGCCAACCCGGTTCATCTCGGCGACGATTTCGCGACCGAAGCCCGACAGGCCGCCGTCACGCTCGTAGCAGCCGGTGCCTACCAGGTTCTGGGTGTTGTAGCACATCTGCACGATGCCGACGCCGAGTTGCTTGAACACCTCGACATAGCCGATCTGGTCTTCAAAGGCGTGGGCATTCTGGAAGCCGAAAAGGATGCCGGTCTTGCCCTGCTCCTTGGCTTTACGGATGTCGGCGGTGGTGCGGACCGGAATCACCAGGTCGCTGTTCTCGCGGATCAGCTTCTGGCTCGCGGCAATGTTGTTGACGGTGGCCTGGAAGCCCTCCCACACCGACACAGTGCAGTTGGCTGCGGTCAAACCGCCCTTGCGCATGTCTTCGAACAGTTCACGGTTCCACTTGGCGATAATCAGCCCGTCGATAACGATGCTGTCGGCGTGCAATTCGGCTGGGCTCATCAGGCTGTCCCCTTGTTGGCGATTCATGCGCCGAATCGTCTGCCGGCGCTTTGGGGCCAGCATATGCCTCGGTGCCTCGGCGCCCGGGTGCAAAAACGACAGGGGAATTGCCGAAAGCGTCAATCCGCGACAAAGGGTCGTCGCACGGCACAATCTCCGACCTGTTCAAGGCCCTCGGCTTGGGCCAGAATTCGCCGCATCACTGGATGCTTCACTGGACAAGAGCGGCGACGATAATGAAATCGATCATTCTGGCAATGGCACTGATTGCGACCGGCGTACGCGCAGCGGAGGTGTCCGACGACAACCCGTGCGACAAAGTCGAAAACGACGTCCAGACCCTGGAATGCTCGGCCTTCAGCAAAACCACCGCCGAAGACCTGCTCAAGGAAAACCTCCAGGGCCTGACCGAACGCATGCAGTCGCAGTACGGCAAAAACCCGTCGCAACTGACCGACATCACCGCCAGGATCAAAGCCGCCCAACAGCAGTGGCTGAAGACCCGCGACGCAGACTGCGCCGTCGAAACCTTCCCGGCCACCGCCGGCAGCAAGGCGTTGACCATTGCCCAGAACGATTGTGTGGCGCGGATGAGCGATGAACGGTCGGAGTTTTTGGAGTCGATTGGGCAGGAATAGTCCTGAATATTCCGGTGAAAGCTGGAACTGCGTCCAGCTTTCAACAGCACTTTCCCTTTTTCCTACAACACGCTCTCCCCCTGCCTACACGTATTGCCTGAAAGCCCCAATCTGTGGGCTTTTCACGCAACATGCTGATAATTGTTGTTGATTGTGCACCTGAAAAATATAAGTAAATATTCGCAAATCTTATAAAAGACTTATATTCTTTCATGAATAGCATCCACTGGACTCGAAAGGCCGTTAAGCAACTCTTGAGATTGCATTCCGTTCACCAGATTCAGGTTCGTGATGCCATCACGGCGCTGGCAGACATGCCCGATGTAGGCAATGTCAAAGCACTGATCGGTCATGACTACACTTATCGGCTGCGTGTCGGTAATTACCGGGTTATGTTCGACTGGGATGGCGCGATCAAAGTGGACAGTATTCAAGAGGTCAAAAAACGCGATGAACGCACCTACTGACATCCAAATCATCAACGACGCCGAAGGCAATCCAGCCTTTGTTGTCATTCCCTATGCACAATACGTGGCACAGAAAATCGAGCCCGATTTGATCCCTCACGAGGTGGTGAGCCGCATTGTCGATGGCGCTACCCCAATTCGCGCCTGGCGCGAACACTTGAACCTTACCCAGGATGAAGTGGCCAAACGAATGGGTATATCCCAGCCGGCATTTGCCCAACAGGAAACAGTCGCCAAGCCTCGCAAGGCCACCCGCGAAAAGATCGCCGCGGCGTTTGGTATCACCGCCACTCAACTTGAGCTGTAAGCTGCACACCCTCTGTCACTAATGGGATTGAACATGAAAGTCTGCGGCATCGAAATCAAAGGCAGCGAAGCGATCATCGCCGTCGCCACGCTGGACGGTCAGGCGCTGGGCCATGTCGCGCTCGCCACCAAGAAAATTGCCCTGGACGATGACGACGAAGCCGCCAACGTCAAAGTGTTCGCCGCTCAGGTCGCTTCGTTTGTTCGTGAGAATTCCATCGACCGCATCGCGATCAAGAAGCGCAGCAAGAAAGGCGAGTTCGCTGGCGGGCCGACCACCTTCAAGATCGAGGGGGTTTTCCAGTTGCTGGAGAATTGCGAAGTGAGCTTGCTGTCGCCGCAGACCATCAATGCCCAGGCTAAAAAACACAATTTCGAACTGCCAGGGACGCTGAACAAGTATCAGCATGAGGCCTATAAAGCGGCATGTTCGGCGTTGGTGAAGAAGTAACTCCAGGCGCCACCGTACAAATGTGGGAGCGGGCTTGCTCGCGAAGGCGGTAGGTCAGTCAATTTAAATGTCGACTGGTACATCGCATTCGCGAGCAAGCCCGCTCCCACAGGGATATCAGGTGTTCAGGCATTGGCGGTACGCCGATCCTCCCGCGGGCAGCGCTCATACTTCGCCCGATAGCTGCGAGTGAAATACGACGGCGATTCAAACCCGCAGGCAATGCTCACCTCCAGCACACTCATGTCTGTTTGCCGCAATAACTGCCGCGCCTTCTCCAGCCTCAACCGCAGATAGAAATTACTCGGCGTGTCGTTCAGGTGCAGGCGAAACAGGCGCTCCAGTTGTCGCCGCGTCACCTTGATCGATTCCGCCAGTTCCAGCGTGCTCAGCGGTGGTTCGCTGTGCTGCTCCATCTCACCGATCACATGCACCAGTTTCTTGTTGCTGATGCCATAACGGGTGGCGACTTCCATGCGCTGGTGGTCTTTGCGCGGGCGGATGCGGCCGAGCACGAATTGCTCGCTGACCCGGATCGCCAGTTCCGGGCCGTGGGCCTGGGCAATCAGATCCAGCATTAAATCAATGGAAGCGGTACCTCCGGCGGACGTGATGCGACGGCGGTCGATCTCGAACAATTCCTGGGTGACGCTGAGCTGTGGATAGGATTCCTTGAAGGCGTCGATGGCTTCCCAGTGCAGGGTCAGGCGATGGCCGTCGAGCAAACCCGCCTCGGCGAGGATGAAGCTACCGGTATCGATGGCGCCGAGGGTCACTCCTTCGTTGTCCAGGCGGCGCAGCCAGTGTTCCAGCGCCGGGGTGGTGAACTTCAGCGGTTCGAACCCGGCGACCACCAGCAGTGTCGCGCCTTTCTTCAGCGGTTCCAGCGCCGCATCGGCGTTGACCGACATGCCGTTGCTGGCCAGCACCGCCCCGCCATCCGCGCTCAGCACATGCCAGCGATAGAGCTCGCCGCGAAAGCGATTGGCGACCCGCAACGGCTCGATGGCCGAGATAAATCCGATGGCCGAGAAACCCGGCATCAACAAGAAGTAGAAATCCTGGGACATGGAGCGCACTCGCTTAGCAGGTAACAGGAGGCCAGGTAACGAGAGGGCGGGCAGCGTAGGGATGTTGATACGCCACTTGCGAGCGGCATTCAAGAGCACAGGTCGCTGCAGTGCAAGAGCTTGTCGCCGCAGTGCGCTTTCATCGGTGCTTTGCTGCGTAACTTGGCATCACCGGCGCATCAGACACCGGAACTCACAATAAACGAACTGCCGAGGAACCTGAGATGAAACGACTGATCAGCAGCTGTGTTCTTGCACTCAGTGGTACCGCTTTGCTGAGCGCCAGTGTCATGGCCGCCGAACCCGCCGCATGCCAGAACGTGCGCATGGGTGTAGTGAACTGGACCGACGTGATCGCCACCAGTGCCATGACCCAGGTATTGCTCGATGGCCTCGGCTACAGCACCAAACAAACCAGCGCCTCCCAGCAAATCATCTTCGCCGGGATCCGCGACCAGCGACTGGACCTGTTCCTCGGCTACTGGAACCCGCTGATGACCCAGACCATCACCCCGTTCGTCGACGCCAAACAGGTCAAGGTGCTTGAAGCGCCAAGCCTGCAGGACGCCCGCGCGACCCTCGCCGTGCCGACCTACCTCGCCGACAAGGGCCTGAAAACCTTCGCTGACATCGCCAAATTCGAAAAGGAACTGGGCGGCAAGATCTACGGCATCGAGCCTGGCTCGGGCGCCAACACCCAGATCAAGGCGATGATCTCCAAGAACCAGTTTGGCCTCGGCAAGTTCCAGCTGGTCGAGTCCAGTGAAGCCGGCATGCTCGCCGCCGTGGATCGCGCCGTACGTCGCAACGAAGCCGTGGTGTTCTTCGGCTGGGCGCCGCACCCGATGAACGTCAACGTGAAAATGACCTACCTCACCGGCAGTGAAAACGCCCTTGGGCCGGACGAAGGAAAGGCCACGGTGTGGACCGTCACTGCACCGACATACGCCGAGCAATGCCCGAACATCGGTCGCCTGCTGAGCAACCTGACGTTCACCGCCGAAGACGAGAGCCGGATGATGCAGCCGCTGCTGGATCACAAGGACGCTTTCGAGTCGGCCAAACAATGGATCAAGGATCACCCGCAGGACAAAAAGCGCTGGCTTGAAGGCGTCACCACCTTCGATGGCAAACCGGCCGCTGAAAACCTGCAACTGACCACTAAATAAACCCGAACGAACCACCGACTCGCAGCCCCAAAGGGCTGCGAACGGAACCACCACGCCTGGCCAAAGCCAAAAACTCGCCTGTAAGGAACCGCCAAATGAACCACGACGTCATCATCACCTGCGCACTCACCGGTGCTGGCGACACGACCGCCAAGAGCCCACATGTGCCGGTCACCCCGAAACAAATCGCCGCTGCCGCCGTGGAGGCTGCCAAGGCCGGCGCCACCGTGGTTCACTGCCATGTGCGTGACCCACAAACCGGCAAGTTCAGCCGCGACGTGGCGCTGTACCGCGAAGTGATGGAGCGCATCCGCGAGGCGGACGTCGACATCATCGTCAACCTCACCGCCGGCATGGGTGGCGACCTGGAGATCGGTGCCGGCGAGAATCCGATGGAATTTGGCCCGAACACCGACCTGGTTGGCCCGCTGACCCGCCTGGCCCACGTCGAAGAACTGCTGCCGGAAATCTGCACCCTCGACTGCGGCACCCTGAACTTCGGCGACGGCGACACCATTTACGTCTCCACCCCGGCCCAGCTGCGCGCTGGCGCCAAACGCATTCAAGAGCTGGGCGTGAAAGCCGAGCTGGAAATCTTCGACACCGGCCACCTGTGGTTCGCCAAGCAGATGATCAAGGAAGGCCTGCTCGACAACCCGTTGTTCCAGCTGTGCCTGGGCATCCCTTGGGGCGCGCCGGCAGACACCACCACCATGAAAGCCATGGTCGACAACCTGCCGGCCGACGCGGTCTGGGCCGGCTTCGGTATCGGCCGGATGCAGATGCCGATGGCGGCGCAAGCGGTGTTGCTCGGCGGCAACGTGCGGGTCGGTCTGGAAGACAACCTGTGGCTGGACAAGGGCGTGCTGGCGACCAACGGCCAACTGGTCGAGCGCGCTGGCGAAATCCTCAGCCGCCTCGGTGCCCGCGTCCTGACTCCGGCTGAAGGCCGGGCAAAAATGGGCCTGACCAAGCGCGGCTAATCCGAACCTGCACCTCACCCTGTGGGAGCGGGCTTGCTCGCGAAGAGGCCGGTACATCCGGCACATCTTCAGCGGTAGAACCACCGTTTTCGCGAGCAAGCCCGCTCCCACAAGGGATCTCTGAACTCTTTAGGAAACCACCATGAGCTTTATCACCGAAATCAAAACCTTCGCAGCGCTGGGCAGTGGTGTCATCGGCAGCGGTTGGGTGTCCCGCGCCCTCGCCCATGGTCTGGATGTAGTGGCCTGGGACCCGGCCCCCGGCGCCGAAGCGGCCTTGCGCAAACGTGTCGCCAATGCCTGGGGCGCGCTGGAGAAACAAGGCCTGGCGCCGGGTGCATCGCAGGATCGCCTGCGCTTTGTCGCGACCATCGAAGAGTGCGTGCGCGATGCCGATTTCATCCAGGAGAGCGCCCCGGAACGACTGGAGCTGAAACTGGACCTGCACAGCAAAATCAGTGCGGCGGCCAAGCCCAATGCGTTGATCGGTTCCAGCACTTCCGGCCTGCTGCCAAGCGAGTTCTACGAGAGCGCCATCCACCCGGAACGTTGCGTGGTCGGTCACCCGTTCAACCCGGTTTACCTGCTGCCACTGGTGGAAGTGGTCGGTGGCAAAAACACCGCCCCTGAAGCGGTGCAAGCGGCCATGAAGGTTTATGAATCCCTGGGGATGCGCCCGCTGCACGTGCGCAAGGAAGTACCGGGTTTCATCGCCGACCGCCTGCTCGAAGCGCTATGGCGTGAGGCGCTGCACCTGGTCAACGACGGCGTGGCGACCACCGGCGAAATCGACGATGCCATCCGCTTCGGCGCGGGCTTGCGCTGGTCGTTCATGGGCACCTTCCTGACCTATACCCTGGCCGGTGGCGATGCCGGCATGCACCACTTCATGGCACAGTTCGGCCCGGCATTGCAATTGCCGTGGACCTACCTGCCAGCACCGGAACTGACCGACAAACTGATCGACGACGTGGTCGATGGCACCAGCGATCAACTGGGCAAACACAGCATTTCGGCGCTGGAGCGCTATCGTGATGACTGCCTGCTGGCAGTGCTGGAGGCGGTGAAGACCACCAAAGAGAAGCATGGGATGGCCTTCAGCGAGTAAACCTTACGTTATGAGGCCAGCAGTACCGACCTCTTCGCGGGCAAGTCCGCTCCCACAGGGTTCTGCTGAGTGAACAAGTCAGTGTTCACACCACAAATCACTGTGGGAGCGGCGGTGCGACGATTCGACTTGCCCGCGAAGACGGCAGCCCAGTCACCATCAATGTTGGAACTAACATCATGCCCACCCTCACCACCTACCAGACCACCATCATCCCCGACTGGGTCGACTACAACGGCCACCTGCGCGACGCCTTCTACCTGCTGATTTTCAGCTACGCCACCGATGCCCTGATGGATCGCCTGGGCCTGGACAGCAACAGCCGCGAGGCCAGTGGCAACTCGCTGTTCACCCTCGAACTGCACCTGAACTACCTGCACGAAGTGAAGCTCGACGCCCAAGTCGAAGTGCACACCCAAATCATCGCCCACGACAGCAAGCGCGTGCACCTCTATCACAGCCTGCATCTGGTCGGTGATGCCCAGGAACTTGCCGGCAACGAACAGATGCTGCTGCACGTGGATCTCGCCGGGCCGCGTTCGGCGCCGTTCAGCGAACAGTCCTTGAGCCGGCTGCAAGCCATCGTCGCCGAACAGGCGGACCTGCCAGCGCCCGACTACATTGGCCGAGTGATCGCATTACCCCCAAAAAAATAACAAGGAGATCGCCATGAACACCGCCGCAGCATTTGCCGACTTTCGTACCTATCCGTTGATCAGCGCGCTGACTGGCGTGCAGACCCTGGCGGACCGTGTTCTGGTGAAGTGGGCCGACAATCGCGTCAGCCCTTTCCACCATCAATGGCTGCGGGATAACTGCCCGTGCCCGCAGTGCGTCTACACCGTGACCCGCGAGCAAGTGCTGGAAATCGTCGATGTGGCTCAAGATCTGATGCCCGATAACGCCCGTATAGACAGCGATGGCTGCCTGGCAGTGGATTGGCAGGACGGCCACGGCAGCCGCTT
>NZ_AKJG01000041.1 GCF_000282455.1 Pseudomonas sp. GM74 | reverse complement strand
GTACCGCGAACTCTGATTTTACGACTGCTGCGCAGCCGGACGCAGCCTTCGGCAGCTGCTACAGATTGCGTTGTGGCTTAACTGATCGGCAGCAGGCAGCATGCCCGGCCTTGTTCACAGCGGCAACCACCGTTCAACCTGTTCAAAAAACGCTCAATCCAGGCAAGCCCTTGACCAACGTGGCCTACAGCCATGTGCGCGCACGTTATCCACAGGCCGGTCCACAGTCTTTGGGGGCAAGTGGAAAAGCTGCAAGCCGCTATCCACAAGGCTTTGCGCGGGGTTTTGAAACTTTTTTGCTTGACCCTCAACCGCCTGCTGTGTAGCCCTTGGCCATTTTCATGACTGACGGGTCAAACCAACGATGGCGCCAAGCCAGTAACCACGGCCTTCAGCCGAGTCTTTCCAGAGTTTAATCACAGACTTATCCACAGGCTTGTCCACGTCGATTTCACGCACTTGCGCCCCGAACAAAAAGGTTGACAAAGCGGCCTGCAAGCTGCGCAAAAACACATGATCAAAAAACAACCACAGCTCTGCAAGCCACGGTTTAAAAGGCCTGCAGCCAGCTACTCCCACGTTATTCACAGCCGGCTCCACAGCAAACGGGGACAAGTCAAAACCGTGACAAAACAACTATTTGCAGCGGCTTTATGTCGCGCTTTACGAGCTTGGGAATATTGTTTTCCACAATTTCTTTAAAGCGCATCGAGCCCCCTGTGGGAGCGGGCTTGCTCGCGATAGCGGTGGATCTGTGCTGATGATGTTGAATTTGACGCCGCATTCGCGAGCAAGCCCGCTCCCACAGGGGAATTGCGGTGTTTTGGAGATGTAAAAAAGCCCCGGCGATTGCGCGCCGGGGCTTGTGCATATCAAAGCAGACTCAGTGCCCGCCGAGATAGGCGTTACGCACATCCTCGTTGACCAACAGCTCCTTGCCGGTGCCGGTCATGCGGATCTCGCCGTTGACCATCACGTACGCCCGGTCCGACAACCGCAGGGCGTGGTTGGCGTTCTGCTCCACCAGGAAGATGGTCATGCCGGTCTTGGCCAGTTCCCGCAGGGTGGCGAAGATCTGCTTCACCACGATCGGCGCCAGGCCCAGGCTTGGTTCATCGAGCAGCAACAACTTGGGCCGGCTCATCAGGGCACGGGCGATGGCGAGCATTTGCTGCTCGCCACCGGACATGGTCATCGCCCGTTGGGTACGCCGCTCTTCGAGCCGAGGGAACAGCTCGAACATGCGCTGCATGTCCTCCTTGGCGTACTTGTCACCGATAGGGATGGTGCCCATCAGCAGGTTCTCCTCGACAGTCATGTCAGGGAACACCCGCCGCCCTTCCGGCGACTGCGCGATGCCGTTGGAGGCGATGTAGTGGGACGACTTGTGGGTAATGTCCACGCCCTGATAAAGGATCTGCCCGTCGGCGGCCCGTGGCTGGCCGAAGATCGACATCAGCAGGGTTGACTTGCCAGCACCGTTGGAGCCGATCAGGCTGACGGTTTCCCCTTCGTTGATGTGCAGCGAGACACCTTTAAGGGCCTGGATCGGGCCGTAAAACACGTCCAGATCCTTGAGTTGGAGGATGGGTTGGGTCATACCACCTCCTCTTCTTCGGCGCCCAGGTACGCGGCAATCACTTTCGGGTCGTTGCGGATGTCGTCGGGGCCACCCTCGGCAATGACGATGCCGTGGTCCAGCACCACGATGTGGTCGGAGATGCTCATAACCATGCCCATGTCGTGTTCGATCAGCACCACGGTCAGATCGTGCTCGTCGCGCAGCAGCCGGATCATCGCGCTCAGCGCTTCGGTTTCCTGAGGGTTGAGGCCGGCGGCCGGTTCGTCGAGGCAGATGATCTGCGGACGGGTGCACATGGCCCGGGCGATTTCCAGGCGGCGCTGCTGGCCGTAGGACAGTTCACCGGCCAGGCGGTTGGCGCAGTCCACCAGGTCCACCACTTCCAGCCAGTAGAACGCGTGGTCCAGCGCATCGCTTTCGGCCTTGCGGTAGCCCTTGGTGTTGAGGATGCCGGCGAGCATGCTGCGGTTGACCCACATGTGCTGGGCCACCAGCAGGTTTTCCAGCACCGACATTTCCTTGAACAGGCGAATGTTCTGGAAGGTCCGCGCCAGGCCGGCACGGTTCACCAGGTGGGTGCCGCCGAATGCCTTGTAGAACAGTCGACTGGCGAAGGATTTCGGCGAAACGAAATCCGTTGGCTTGAACGGCTCGCCCAGCAATTTGATGACGTTGGTCTGTTGCCCACGGATGTTGAGTTCGATCTTGCCGCCGGAGGCTTTGTAGAAACCGGTCAGGCAGTTGAACACCGTGGTCTTGCCGGCGCCGTTGGGGCCGATCAAGGCGAAGATCGAGTTGCGGTGCACTTTCAGGCTGACATCGCTCAACGCCTTGATGCCGCCGAAGTGCATCATCAGCTTTTCTACACTGAGTACGACTTCGCTCATGGCGCTACTCCTTTACGCGGGGTCACACCGGTACGGCTGATCCGAATCAGGCCACGCGGTCGCCAGATCATCATCAACACCATCAGGATGCCGAACAGCAGCACGCGGTACTCGGCGAAGCCACGCAGCAGTTCCGGGGCGACGGTCAGCACGAAGGCTGCGATCACCACGCCTATGGTCGAACCCATGCCACCGAGCACCACGATGGCGAGGATCAGTGCCGATTCGAAGAAGGTGAACGAGGTCGGGTTGACGAAGCCTTGGTAGGTGGCGAAGAACACCCCGGCCAGACCGGCCGTCGAGGCGCCGATGGTGAACGCCGAGAGCTTGACCAGCACGTGGTTCAGGCCCATGGAGCGGCAGGCGATTTCGTCTTCGCGCAGGGCTTCCCAGGCGCGGCCGACCGGCATGCGGGTCAGGCGATGCTTGATGTACAGCACGGCCAGCACCACCAGAAACAGCACTGCGTAGATGAAGTAGTACTTCACGTCCGGGTTGTAGGCGATGCCGAAGAACTCATGGAACGGCACGCCGCCATCCTTGGCCCGCTTGCCGAACTCCAGGCCGAAGAAGGTCGGCAGCGGTGCCGGCATGCCGTTCGGGCCGCCAGTGAGCGACAACCAGTTGTTGAGGATAAGGCGGATGATTTCACCAAAGCCCAGGGTCACGATCGCCAGGTAGTCGCCGTGCAGGCGCAGCACCGGGAAACCGAGGATGCAACCGGCCAGGCCGGCGGTAATCGCCGCCAGCGGCAACACCGTCCAGAAGCCCAGCCCAAGGTACTGATAACCGAGCGCCAGGCCGTAGGCACCGATGGCGTAGAACGCCACGTAACCGAGGTCGAGCAGACCGGCCAGGCCGACCACTATGTTCAGCCCCAGCCCCAGCAGCACGTAGATCAGCCCGAGGATGACCACGCCCAGCAGGTAGGAATTGGAGAAAAACGGCAGCACCACGGCGATGACAATCATCAACGGGATGATCCAGCGCAACCGTGACTTGTAGTCCGGCGCCAGCACATGCACCCCGGAGCCAGTCGTTTCAAAGCCCTCGAGGATTCTCAGGCCCTTGGCTGTCTGCAGGAACATGCTCAGGGCAAAGCGGCCGGCCATGACGATCGCCACGATCCACGCCACCCGGGTGGTTTCCAGGTTGAAGCCATAGCCATCGAGAACGACGCCGACAATCGGCCCGAACACAATCAGGGCAATGAGGCCGGCAAGAATCGCGTCAACCAGACTTTTTTTGATATCAATGGTTTTTTTAGTGGTTGAAGACATCGCTTACACCTTCGACACAAGAGGACGGCCGAGCAGGCCTTGAGGCCGAAAGACCAGAACGAGGACCAGCAACGAGAAGCTGAAAACGTCTTTGTAGTCCGAGTTCACCAGACCGGAAAACAGCGACTCGGAAATCCCCAGAATGATCCCGCCAAGCATCGCGCCGGGTAGCGAGCCAATCCCGCCGAGCACCGCGGCGGTGAACGCCTTGATCCCGATGATGAAGCCGGCATAGAAGTCGAATGTGCCGTAGTTCATGGTGATCAGCACGCCGGCCAGGGCCGCCATCGCTGCACCGATGATGAACACGTAGGAAATCACCCGATCGGTGTTGATCCCCAGGATCGAAGCCATCTTGCGGTCTTGCTGGGTTGCACGGCACATGCGGCCGAGCTTGGTGTACTTGATGATGTAGGTCAGCGCGGCCATACCGACGAACGCGGCGACCAGAATGAAGACCTTGGTGTAGGTCAACTGAACGAAACCGGTACCGATATCAACGCGCCAGGCACCCGAGAGCAGAGTCGGAACGCCTTGTTGCTTCGCGCCCTGGGAGATCTGTGCGTAGTTTTGCAGGATCAGGGAGATACCGATCGCACTGATCAGCGGTGCGAGTCGGGTGGAGTTACGCAGGGGTTTGTAGGCGACACGCTCGATGACCCAGCCATACACCGCCGTGACGACGATGGTGAAGATCAGTGTGCCAAGCATCAGCAGCGGGAAAGATTCGATACCGAAGTAAGCCAGCAGAGCCAGACTGATTGCCGCGAGGTAAGCGGAAATCATGTAAACCTCGCCGTGGGCGAAGTTGATCATGCCGATGATGCCATAGACCATTGTGTAGCCGATGGCGATCAGGCCATAGACCGACCCGAGGGTCAGGCCATTGACCAGTTGCTGCAGGAAAATACCATCCATAACGCAATCTCACGCAATGAGAACCTGCACATGTGGCTGTGCGGTTCTTCTAAGAAAATACAGATATACGTCGGAGCAATGACAACCACGATCAGGCTGGCCATCACCGCCCCTGTGGGAGCTGGCTTGCCAGCGAAAGCGGTGTATCAGCCAACATTGATGTCGACTGATCTGGCGCATTCGCGAGCAAGCCCGCTCCCACAAGGGGTCAGCGGGGTTCAGATGATCGAGTCAGCCCTTACTTCTGTTTTTCCAGCTGGTGGTATTTGCCATCCTTGTCCCACTGGTAAACCACGTAGTCGGAGATTTTCAGGTCGCCCTTGCTGTCCCAGGTCTTCTCGCCCATGACGGTCTTGACCGGGTTCTTCTTCAGCCATGCAGCCGCTTCTTCGCCCTTGTTGGACTTGGCGCCGTTGAAGGCCGCCGCCAGGGTCTGGACCGAAGCGTAGGCGTACAGGGTGTAGCCTTCAGGCTCGGTACCGGCCTTGCGGAAGGCGTCTACCACAGTCTTGCTGTCTGGCAGCAGGCGTGGGTCGGCGCCGAAGGTCATCAGCACGCCGTCAACGAATTGCGGACCGCCAGCGGTGGTCACCAGTTCGTCGGTCACGATGCCGTCGTCGGACATGAACTTGACGTCTTTGAGGCCTTGTTCACGCAGTTGACGCACCAGAGGACCGGCTTCCGGGTGCAGGCCGCCGAAGTAGACGACGTCAGCGCCGGCACCGCGGATCTTGGTCACGATGGTGCTGAAGTCTTTCTCGCCACGGGTCAGGCCTTCATACAGCACAGGCGTTACGCCGCGCTTGACCAGTTGAGCCTTGGTGGCATCTGCCAGGCCCTGGCCGTAGGTGTCCTTGTCGTGCAGCACGACAACCTTCTTGCCCTTGAGCACGTCGACGATATAGTCGCCGGCCACGATGCCTTGCTGGTCGTCACGCCCGCACATACGGAACATGGCGCTCAGGCCACGCTCGGTCACAGCCGGGTTGGTGGAGCCTGGAGTGATGGCGATGATGCCCGCTTCGTCGTAGATCTCGGAGGCCGGGATGGTCGACGAGGAGCAGAAGTGACCGACCACGCCGGCGACTTTCTGGTTGGTCAGGTCTTTGGCAACCGTCACAGCCTGTTTCGGCTCGCAGGCGTCATCGCCCTTGACCAGTACGATTTTTTCCCCGTTAACCCCGCCCGCCGCGTTGACCGCATCGGCCGCCGCCTGTGCACCCTTCATGTACTGTTCGCCAAATGCCGCGTTGGCACCTGTCATTGGTCCCGCTACGCCGATCTTGATGTCAGCCTGAGCAAACGCAGAAACACCCAGCGCAGTTGCCACTGCGAGGGCCAGAAAGCCTTTCTTGTAAAACGTCTGGGACATGAGGTGATGCTCCTTGGTTTTTTTAATTGGCACTACGACTTCACTGAATGCTCAGAGCAAGGGCCGTGCCATCGGTTTTTTATTCTGAAAAAAGTCGCTGCTTTCTTGTTATTTCGACTGTTTCGATCCCATTTTCATTGGGCGTGCAACCGTCTAGACCGCGGAAGGTAAAACCATTATTTTTTTGAGGCGCAACCCGACCGCGCCATCATTGCAACCTCGGCTTTAAACGACGTGCAACCAGCCTGTAACAACGTGCGTCACCGAAGTGCACACTGCTGGTGCGAGACTGCTACAACCCGCACCACTACAGGCTAGCTGCAGATCGAAAAAGCGCCGCTTCCCACTGCAAAAATCAGCCGTCAGATCACGATCCGCAGGCACTGGCCTGCGTGATACAGCGAGAATCCCGCCTCATACAGACAGCTGCGCAACCCCACCCCGGCCAATGGCTGCATGGGTGCGAAAGGAATCGGTAGTGCTTGAGGATTTCCGTTACACAGGTAATCGGCAAAGGCCTTGCCGACCACTGTCCCCGTGGTCACGCCCCGGCCGTTGTAACCGGTGACTGCCACTAAACCGGGCGCGGGTTCGAACAGACGCATCAAATGGTCGGGGGTAAAGGCGATGCAACCGGTCCAGGTGCACTCCCACTCCACCGGTTTCAGGTAAGGGAAGTAATGTTGCTGCACCCGGTCGGCCCAGGCCTTCAGGAACCAGGCCGGTTTCTGATTGCCGTTACCCAGACTGCCAAGCAACAGGCGACCGTCCTTGTCTCGACGGATACTGCTGAGCACTTGGCGGGTGTCCCAGGAACCCTGGCCACCGGGCAGGATTTGCCGGGCGGCCTCTTCGGTCAGTGGGGCCGAGGCCACCTGATAGTAATAACCGGGGAAGAAATTGCGCCGCAGTTCGGTCCAGTCGCCTTCGGTGTAGGCATTGGAGGCGATCACCACTTTCTCGGCCATGACCGAGCCCTGGGCGGTTTGCACAGACCAGCGCTGGCCCTGGCGTTCGAGTCGGGTGACCGGGGAATGATCGAATAATTGACCGCCCAGGCCGATGGCCGCCTTGGCCAGCCCCGTGGTATAGGCCATCGGGTTGAGCGTGCCGGCACGGCGATCGAGCAGTGCGGCGGCGATCTTTTTCGTGCCGGTGGCTTGCTCGCAAGCTTGCCCGGTGAGCAGTTCTACCGGTGCACCGCGACGTTTCCATTGTTCTTCACGACTGCGCAAGTCGGCTTCGCCACGGGCATTGTGCGCCATGTGCAGCGTGCCTTCACGGCGCAACTGGCAATCGATGTCGTACTTGTCCACAAGGCTGAACACCAAGGAAGGTGCCGCCCCCAACATGCGGTTGAGTTGGCTGCCGACCGCCTCGCCAAACCCGGCTTCGATCTCGTCCGGGGGAATCCACATCCCGGCATTGACCAGCCCGACGTTGCGCCCCGAACCACCATGGCCGGCGCGATGGGCTTCCAGCACACAAACGGTCTTGCCTTGCTCCAGCAGATGCACCGCCGCCGACAAACCGGTAAACCCGGCGCCGATGACGCAGACATCCACCGTGACCTCGCCCTTGAGGGCCGAATTATCCGGCCTTTGCGGAGTCAGTTTTTCCCACAGACATTCTTCGCGTAACGGCATTGCCAGACTCCAACAGAAACCTAACAAACACATTCATTCAATGTGGGAGCGGGCTTGCTCGCGAAAGCGTCGGCACATCCAGCATCAATGTGACTGATAAACCGCTTTCGCGAGCAAGCCCGCTCCCACAGGGGATCACTATCCGACTCGAGAATCAGTCAAACGTGATGCCCTGCGCCAACGGCAACTCCAGCGAATAGTTCACGGTGTTGGTCTGGCGGCGCATGTAGCCGCGCCATGCATCTGAGCCGGACTCGCGGCCGCCGCCGGTTTCTTTCTCGCCACCAAACGCGCCGCCGATTTCCGCGCCGCTCGGGCCGATGTTGACGTTGGCGATGCCGCAGTCGCTGCCCACCGCCGACATGAACTGCTCGGCTTCACGCACGTCGGTGGTGAAGATGCACGAGGACAGGCCTTGTGGCACGGCGTTGTTCAGGCGCAGGGCTTCCTGGAAATCGCTGTATCCGACTACATAAAGGATCGGCGCAAAGGTTTCATGGCAGACCACATCGCTCTGCTCCGGCATTTCGACGATGGCCGGCGACACGTAGTAGGCATTCGGGAATTTGTCTTGCAGCTGACGCTCACCGCCAAACACCCGGCCGCCTTCGCTCAAGGCCTGCTCCAGAGCGTCCTGCATATTGTCGAAGCTTTGCTTGTCGATCAGCGGGCCGACCAGATTGCCTTGCAGTGGATGGCCGATGCGTACTTTCGAGTACGCGGCTTTCAGGCGAGTAACGATTTCTTCCTTGACCGATTCATGGGCGATCAGGCGGCGCAAGGTGGTGCAACGCTGGCCGGCGGTACCGACGGCGCTGAACAGGATCGCACGAACGGCCATGTCCAGGTCGGCGCTTGGGCCGAGGATCATTGCGTTGTTGCCGCCCAGTTCCAGGATGCTGCGGGCGAAACGCGCGGCAATTTTCGGCGCCACTTCACGGCCCATGCGGGTGCTGCCGGTGGCGCTGACCAGCGCGACACGCGGATCATCGACCAGGGCTTCGCCGGCATCGCGACCGCCAATAATCACCTGGCTCAGGTGCGGTGGCGCATCGCTGAAGTTCTTCAGCACCCGATCGAACAGCGCCTGGCAAGCCAGCGCGGTCAGCGGGGTCTTTTCCGACGGTTTCCAGATCACCGGGTTGCCGCAGACCAGCGCCAGTGTGGCGTTCCAGGCCCAGACCGCGACCGGGAAGTTGAACGCACTGATCACGCCGACGACGCCCAGCGGATGCCAGGTTTCGCGCATGTGGTGGCCAGGACGCTCGGAAGCGATGGTCAAACCGTACAACTGACGGGAAAGGCCGACGGCGAAGTCGCAGATATCGATCATTTCCTGAACTTCACCCAGGCCTTCCTGGGTGATCTTGCCGGCCTCCCAGGACACCAGTTCGCCGAGGTCGGCCTTGTATTCACGCAGGATGTCACCCAGTTGCCGCACCAGTTCGCCACGGCGCGGTGCCGGAACCTTGCGCCACAGTTCGAACGCATGATCTGCGCGACTGATGTGCTGCTCGACTTCAGCGGCGCCTTCCCAGTTCACGGCGGCAATCGTGCTGCCATCGATCGGCGAATGCACCGGCACTTTGCCGTTCTGGTACAGGGCCGGGTTCACACCTAGACGATCAAGCAATGCGGCAACCATGGGTCACTCCTCAAGCAAAAGACAGAACACGTGCAGCCGGAAATTCACGGCTGATCAGACCTGTAGTTTTAGCTGCCCGGAGGTTACTCAACAAACGACCTTTAAGAGAGATATCATTCCGTTTATTCATGCTGTGCATTGCTGGCAATAAGAAACAAGAACCAAGGACCGCCCATGCTGAATAAACGCTACTTGCCATCGATCGCTGCATTGCAGTGCTTCGAGGCCGTCACCCGGCATTTGAGCTTCACCCGGGCCGCCGAAGAGTTGAACCTGACCCAAAGTGCCGTGAGCAAACAGGTCGCGCAACTCGAAGAGCTGTTGCAGCACCTGTTGTTTCGCCGGGTACGCCGCCGCCTGCAGATGACGCCGGCTGGCGATCTGTACCTGGTTGAGGTGCGAAAAATCCTCACGCAGGTCGAGATGTCGACCCATTACCTGCGTTCCTACGGTGGCGAAACAGAAGTCCTGCGGGTTTCGACGCCTCCCACCTTCGGCGCACGCTGGCTGGTGCCGCGCCTGAAAGGCTGGCGCCTGCGGCATCCATCGATCCATCTGGACCTGTGCAGCGAGCAGGAAGCCGACGATCTGCTGCAAGGTCGCAGCGACCTGGCGTTCTACTTCGGCCAGGGTTCACGGCCCGGCACCGAATGCCTGAAGCTGTTCGGCGAAGAACTGGTGCCGGTGTGTGCCCCCGGCAGCCTGCCGGATACGCCGTTTACCGATCCGACGCAACTGACTGACCTGGTTCTGCTGCAAAACGCTTCCCGCCCCCAGGCCTGGCATGACTGGTTCGACCACCAGGGTTACCACACCGAGCACAGCTACCACGGCCCGCGCTTCGAAACCTTTTATATGTGTATCCGCGCCGCCCAGGTCGGTTGCGGCGTGGCGTTGTTGCCGCGTTTTCTGGTGGAAGAGGAACTGGCTGACGGCAAGCTGGTCATTCCCTGGCAGCATGCAATGCCCAGCAGCGACGCGTACTACCTGGCGTATCCGGAGCATTCGGCGGAAGTGCCCAAGGTGCGGGACTTTGTGAAGTGGATGCTGGAGCAGATCGATAGCCCTGACTTGGCACCTGTTTAAGGTTGCACATATACCCTGTGGGAGCTGCGGTGCGGCGATCCGACTTGCCAGCGAAGAGGCCTGCACATTCAATATCAATGTTGACTGTACTTCCGCCTTCGCGGGCAAGCCCGCTCCCACAGGGATCTAGAGTGAGCCAAGAAATCGCTGGCAATCCAGCCCTCTGATATGCGCCACTAGCGCCATTGATCAATACCGCTGCAACGCTGGAGATTCCCGTTATGAGCGAGAGTGTGTTTGCCGATCGCATCGTGCAGAACCTGCTCGACACCGACTTCTACAAACTGACGATGATGCAGGCGGTGCTGCACAACTACCCGAACGTCGAAGTCGAATGGGAGTTTCGCTGCCGTAACGGCGAGGACTTGCGCCCCTACCTGGCGGAGATCCGTTTCCAGATCGAGCGCCTGGCCGAACTGAGCCTGAGCGCCGACCAGTTGAGCTTCCTGGAGCGCATCAGCTTTCTGAAGCCGGACTTCCTGCGCTTTCTCGGTCTGTTTCGCTTCAACCTGCGCTACATCCACACCGGCCTCGAAAACGGTGAACTGTTTATCCGCCTGCGGGGCCCCTGGCTGCATGTGATCCTGTTCGAAGTGCCGCTGCTGGCCCTGGTCAGCGAGGTGCGCAACCGCTATCGCTACCGCGAAGTCGTGCTGGAGCAGGCCCGCGAGCAGCTCTACCGCAAGTTCGACTGGCTGAGCGCCAACGCCAGCAGTGATGAATTGTCCGAATTGCAGGTGGCCGATTTCGGCACGCGCCGTCGCTTCTCGTATCGGGTGCAGGAAGAAGTGGTGAATGTGCTCAAGCACGATTTCCCCGGACGCTTCGTCGGCACCAGCAACGTGCACCTGTCCCGGGAACTGGACATGAAACCCCTGGGCACCATGGCCCACGAATGGATCATGGCGCACCAGCAACTCGGCCCGCGGCTGATCGACAGCCAGATCGCCGCACTCGATTGCTGGGTCCGCGAATACCGTGGCCTGCTGGGGATTGCCCTGACCGATTGCATCACAATGGATGCCTTCCTCGGCGATTTCGATCTGTTTTTCGCCAAGCTTTTCGACGGTTTGCGCCACGATTCAGGCGATCCGGTGGTCTGGGCGGAAAAAGCCATCGCCCACTATCACAAGCTCGGCATCGACCCGATGAGCAAGACGCTGACGTTCTCCGACAGCCTGACCCTGCCCAAGGCGCTGGAGATATTCCGGGCACTGCGTGGTCGGATCAATGTCAGCTTCGGCATCGGCACCAACCTGACCTGTGACATTCCGGGTGTCGAACCGATGAGCATCGTGCTTAAAATGGTCGCCTGCAACGGCCAGCCGGTGGCGAAGATCTCCGACGAGCCAGGCAAGACGCACTGTAAAGATCCTAATTTCGTCGCTTACTTGCGACACGTTTTCCAGGTTCCTGCCGCCCTTTCAAGTACATCAAGCAAGGAGTGAATTCATGCAAGCCGTACAGCGTGAGATTGCTGAACAGCTCAAGGTCCAGCCGCCATTCGCCGACGAAGCCGCCCTTGAGGCCGAAGTCGTCCGGCGGGTGACCTTCATTCAGGACTGCCTGGTCAATTCCGGGCTCAAGACCCTGGTACTGGGCATCAGCGGTGGTGTCGACTCCCTGACTGCCGGCCTGCTGGCCCAACGGGCCGTCCGTGAACTGCGCCAGCGCAGCGGCGACGCCGCCTACAAATTCATCGCAGTACGCCTGCCCTACGAAACCCAGTTCGATGAGCACGACGCCCAGGCTTCGGTGGACTTCATCAAACCGGACGAACGCCACACCGTGAATATCGGCCCGGCGGTCAAGGCCCTGGCCAATGAAGTGGCGGCCTTCGAAGGCAAACATGCGGTGTCGGTGGACTTCGTGCTCGGCAACACCAAGGCGCGCATGCGCATGGTCGCCCAATACACCATCGCCGGCGCGACCCATGGCCTGGTGATCGGCACCGACCATGCGGCGGAAGCGGTGATGGGTTTCTTCACCAAGTTCGGTGACGGCGCCTGCGACCTGGCGCCACTGAGCGGCCTTGTGAAAAACCAGGTCCGCGCCATCGCCCGCAGCTTCGGCGCACCGGAGTCGCTGGTGGAGAAAGTCCCGACCGCCGACCTTGAGGATCTGTCGCCGGGCAAACCGGACGAAGCCTCCCACGGCGTGACCTACGCCGAGATCGACGCCTTCCTGCATGGAAACCCGGTGCGTGAGGAAGCGTTCAGGATCATTTGCGACACCTACAACAAGACCCATCACAAGCGTGTGATGCCGTATGCGCCTTGATTGGTGATTGAATGAAAAAGCCCGCTGAAGTGTTGAGCTTCAGCGGGCTTTTTCTTTAGCGAATATTTAAACAATAACACCTGTCACTTTACCGGTTCGATTACCCGGACAACCCATGGCTCAGAGGTCAAACCACTTCCCATGACCACTCGGAATGTATGAAAAGCTACCGCAAGGTCTTTTACTTGAACAGACCAAGCGCCACTAGCATCCGTTACAAACTCCTCAAGCGTGCCTGAGTAATCGACAAGCTGTCCCGCCGCACCAGAAGTCGCGCGTCCCTCCAGCGTTACGCTGGTGCCGGTCGTGCTACCGCCGTTACCGATCGGATGACCCATGGAATCTTTTACGAGAAGGATTTTGGGGGCTATCTCCGGCATCACCGTAACGACCCACGGCGCTGATCCTTTGCCATCGTCGGATACCGCCAGAAACTCGTGTGTGCCGCTATTCAAACCGTCGAGCCGAGCACTCCAGTGGCGGTTAGCATCTACGTTGACGGTCGCTCTCAATTCACCGCGATCAAACAGCTTCAATCTCTGATTAGCCCTCGCACTTCCGACAAAAGACAATGACGTATCGGTGGTTATACCGTGGTTCGGAACAACGCCATTGGAATCTTGGATGTATTCAATGAGAGTGTCCTGTGATGCCACTACGAAAACGGTCCATATCGGTGACGATTGACCGTCAGATGTCATCACCTGGTACTCATGAAGGCCATCCTCTACTTCATCAAGCTGACCGTGCCAATCACCGTTTTCGTTCAGGCAAGTGACGATTTTTAAGAAGTCGCCGTCAAAAAGCTCTACCACTTCATTGTGAGGGTCCGCAGTTCCGGAAAAACGCAAACTCCTATCATCGGTGACACCGCCGTTTTCGATAATTTTACCCCGTGAATCGACCACCTTATCAATCATGGGTGCAGACGCTTTTTTTACGTGAACAATCCACAGCGGCGAGTGCTTACCATCAGAAGTGACTGCTGCAAATGCATGGGTCGTCACATCCAGATTATTTACAACAGCACTCCAATGACCGGTGGCATCTACGTTGACGGTAGCCAGTTCATCAGGCCCGTCAAAAATACGCACCTTTCCGTTGGCCTGTGCCACACCGACGAAACTCAATGAAGTTTCGCTGGTAGTCCCTCCAGAAGGGATGCTGACCCCCGCCAACGTCCTTACCTCCAGGATGACGGGCGTGAACCTGGGACTCGGGCGACTGGGGAGATGAGAACTCGATGCGGGACGGTGGGGAGCGATGGCTATATCGTTCATGAAAAACTCCTTTTTCCATAGTGATCGCACACCGATGTGCGACCTCAGACCATCTGACTCCTCATCCGTTTTACCGTCTACTGTCAGAAATAACAGGTGAGACCTACTATACGATCAGCGGTATAAAATTTGAGCCCAAAAAAACGCCGCTGCGGAATCCTTGCAGCGGCGTTTTCTTGACTGGAAACGGTCACTTCAGAGTAACAGTGCCTTTCATCATCGAGATGTGGCCAGGGAACGAGCAGAAGAACCCATATTTCTCGGCAGCATTGAGCTTCGACACATCGAAAGTTACCGAATCGGTTTCCTTGGCGCCGATGATCTTGGTGTGGGCGATCACGCGGGCGTCGCCTTCTTTCAGGTAGTTCTTGTCGATGCCGGCGCTCAGACCGTCAGTGGCGATCGGCTGCATGTCGGCTTCTTTGCTCAGCACCCAGTTATGGCCCATGACGTTCTTCGGCAAGCTGCCGGAGTGCTTGAGTTCCACGGTAAACGTCTTGCAGCTCTTGTCGATTTCAATCGCCTTCGTGTCGAAAGACATCTGGTCGGTGGAGTCGACGGTGACTTTGCACTCGGCAGCCATCAATTGGCTGCTGGCCAGCGTCAACAGGGATACCGCAACAAGTTTGGCAAACATGGTGAATCTCCAAGGCAGGGTTAACGAAATCGCGAATAAACAGAAGACTGCCTGAAAACTTCGCAAGTTCATATGACTTGAATCAAAAATTGTATACAACTTTCGGGCTATGACGCCGATGCAAATTATCTACCGCCCAAGTGTCTGGCCCGGGCCTATCATCAGGCCGTCCCCCTTCAAATGGAACGCCTGTCATGTCGATCAATAGCCTGTTGTGCAGCTTGCTCGCCGCCTATGCCTGCGGCGCCAGCGGTACGTACGAAACGCCAGAACTCGAAGTCTAGCCCTTGGAGTGCCGGGCGCCTGCCTTTACTCTGTGGCCGTGATCGACCATGGAGCAAGGCATGTCTTTAGCATCTGTTTGTGTATTTTGTGGTGCCAGCACCGGCACCAACCCGGCTTATCGCGAAGCCGCCGTAGCCCTTGGCCGGGCGTTGGCCGAGCGCAAGCTGACCCTGGTGTATGGCGGTGGCGCCGTGGGCCTGATGGGCATCGTCGCCGATGCGGCCCTGGCGGCCGGCGGTGAAGTGATCGGCATCATCCCGCAAAGCCTCAAGGACAAGGAAATCGGCCACAGCGGCCTGACTCGCCTGGAAGTCGTCGATGGCATGCACGCGCGAAAGGCGCGGATGGCCGAGCTCAGCGATGCCTTTATCGCGCTGCCCGGCGGCCTTGGCACCCTCGAAGAACTGTTCGAAGTCTGGACCTGGGGCCAGCTCGGCTACCACGGCAAACCGCTGGGTTTGCTGGAAGTGAACGGTTTCTACAGCAAATTGACGTCTTTTCTTGATCACATCGTCGGCGAAGGCTTCGTTCGCGGCCAGCACCGTGACATGCTGCAAGTGAGCGAATCACCGCAAACCCTGCTCGATGCTCTGGATGCCTGGCAACCGTCCGTAGCGCCAAAATGGGCCGAGCAAAAACCCAGCTAACGGCTCGGCACCGATACAGGGCAGAATATGCGCCGCTCAACCTCACCTTCGACCCCAGAGGATCGCCCATGGCTAAACCTAATTATTCCTTCGCCAAACGTCAGAGAGACTTGGCCAAGGAGCAGAAGAAAGAGGAAAAGCTTCAGCGCAAGAAAGCTACAGCTGAAGAAGCGGCACTGAACCCTGAGGGTGAAGTGGCGGCAGAAGACGATGTTGATGCACCGAAAGACTCGGCGCCCGACGCCTGAGAACCTCCGGGCCGGTTGATCTGATCTGGCCCACCGGATCTGTGTCCAGGGTTGGCAGCTTTGCTGCCGACCCTCACAGGCCAATCGTATGACTCCCCACTCTCGAATCAAAATGCAGTTCCCTGTGGGAGCGGGCTTGCTCGCGAAAGCGGTTTCACATCCAAAAATGATGTTGCCTGATACTCCGTCTTCGCGAGCAAGCCCGCTCCCACATTTTGATCGTTGTTATTCCAGTGGCATCACGGTTACCCGAACTTCCGGGTCGTGGTTCCCTCCTCCCAGAATCACCCCCCGCAACGGCGACACATCGGAAAAATCCCGTCCCCAGGCCAGGGTGATGTGCTCCAGCGCCGGTTGCACATTGTTGGTCGGATCGAAATCCACCCAACCCAGCACCGGACAAAACACCGAGACCCAGGCGTGGGACGCATCAGCACCGATCAGCCGTGGCTGGCCCGGCGGTGGCTGGGTCAGCAAGTAGCCGCTGATGTAGCGCGCCGCCAACCCTCTGGAACGCACGCAGGCGAGCATCAGGTGAGCAAAGTCCTGGCAGACCCCGCGCCGGCGCTCCAGCACCTCCACCAGTGGCGTCGCCACCTGGGTCGCTTCGGCATCGAAGGTGAACTCGCTGAAGATTTTCTCCATCAGCGCCTGCACGCCGAGCAGCAGCGGTCGACCCGCCGGGAAGCAGCTCTCGGAAAACTCGACGAAGTTTCTCTTCAAATGCACATACGGCGATTCAAACCGGTATCGGCAGGCTTCGAGCATTTCAGGCGACAGCGGTTGGCTGCTGTAGGTCAGCGCGCTACGGGTGTCTTCCCACGCCGGTGACAGATTGAAGTCCAACGCAGGCCGGGGCAGCACTTCAATGGTCAGGCTGGCGTTGACCAGCAATTCGTCGTGGGGACGCTCGAACGCCAGCCGGGTCAGTGGATTACCGAACACATCCAGTTCATCGCGACGCGAGGTCGGCCGCGGGCTGATCTGCAATTGCCGGTCGGTGCAGCGCTGCCAGGCACAAGGCCGTGGCCACAAATGCGCCAGTTGCTGGGCCAGGGACACCGGGCTGTCGTAGTGATAATGGGTATCGTGGAAAATCTGGTAATGAGCACTCATCAGACGGACACCGTGCGCTGGCTGACATCATCGACATGGGCGAAGTGCCGCAGCGCCAGGCGATCGGAAACCTGCCCGCTGGCGTCGGCGATCTCTTGCAGCAGCGCGGCCAGCCCTTCAATGGCGGCGCGAACACTGGCGTCGCCGAACAGCGGGTTTTCCAGGCAGCCCAGATCGAATCGCGCCAGACGCTCGACCAATTGCGGCAGCGCTGCTTCACGCGGCACGCCAAAATCATCGTTGAGGCGTTTGAGGGTGCCGGTCACCAGTTTCAACTGGAACAACACGGCGTGAGGGTTCTGCTCGTCGAGCAATAGCAGGTCGAGCACGGGGATCAATTGCGCCACCGCCAGGTATCGAGAACGGTAGGTGATGCTGCTGTTGCCCAGTTCCAGCAACCATTCCAGCCCGGCCTGATCGAAGGCCCCGGCGCCCCGCAGGAATGCCGCCAGGCTGCCGCTGAGAAACTGCAGGCGCTCGATCCGCCGGCCAATCATCAGGAAACGCCAGCCTTCGTCCCGGGTCATGTCGTCCAGGGCAAAGCCGGACAGCGCCGCCAGGGACATCACCAGACGGTTGAGGAAATCCAGCAACTCGCCGAAATCCGGCTCTTCGGTTTCCAGCTCCATGGCTTCGCGCTGCAACTCCACCAGCGCCTGCCAGTTTTCCCGCGAAAGTTTGCCGCGCACCTGTGAAGCGGCCCACTGCAAGCGTTGCAGGTTGGAACGCAGGCTGAACGGCCAGTCATCGCCGAGCAACGCCGCCAACAGGCGCTCCGGCAACTCGCCCTCCTCGGGCAGCAGCATCAGCCGTTCGCCGAGATCCACCGCGGCCTGCAGGGCTTGCGGGTCGTCGCCGTCGACATAGCGCGCCAGCATGATGCGCAGCAAACGGGCGCTGTCGTCGCAACGCTCGCAGTAACGACCGAACCAGAACAGGTTTTCCACCACCCGCGACGGCAGGTACGGATCGCGCCGTACCAGATCATGCACGCCGATGTTGCGCTGGGCCTTCCATTGTTCGCCACTGGGCGCACGCTCGCCCAGTACCCAGGTGTCCTTGCTGGCGCCGCCGCGCTGCATCGACACCACCTCGGCATCCGCTTGCGCGGCGACCCGGGTCAGGCCACCGGGCAAGACCCGATAACCCTCACGGCTGGCCACCGCATACACGCGCATGCCGATGGCACGGGGTTGCAGTTGACCGTCCTCGGCTTGCCAGATCGGCGCCTGGGACAATTGTGCGAGTTCTTGCGCCACATAGGCGTATGGACGCGCCTGCATGCGCTCGGCGAGTTCCTGGCGCTGTTTTTCACTCAAATCACGGCCAAATACCGGCGCAAAGCTCTGGGACGGAAACGCCGGCTTGATCAGCAACTCCGGAAGTTTCTCCAGGGCCTGGGCCAGAACCGGCGCTTCACCGCACCACCAGGTAGCGATGGATGGCAGGATCAGTTCTTCGCCAAACAGGAATTGATTGATTTTCGGCAGGAAACCCAATAAACCGGGGGATTCCAGCACTCCGCTGCCGAGGGCGTTGGCCACCAGCACCCGCCCCTGCCGCACGGCTTCCAGCAGGCCAGGCACGCCCAGGGCGGAGTCGGTTCGCAGCTCCAGCGGATCGCAGAAGTCATCGTCGAGCCGCCGCATGATCGCGTGGACCCGACGCAGACCACTCAGGGTTTTCAAGTAAACCGTGGCATCGCGCACCGTCAGGTCGCCGCCCTCCACCAGCGGATAACCGAGCTGGCGAGCCAGATACAGGTGTTCAAAATAGCTTTCGTTGAAACGCCCCGGTGTCAGCAGCACCACCAACGGTGCGTCTCCGTCACTCGGGGCCTGACGGGCCAGGGTTTCCTGCAAGGTACGAAAGAACCCGGCCAGGTGCTGCACTTTCAGATCGCGGTACAACTCGGGAAAGGCCCGGGACACAATCGTGCGGTTTTCCAGCGCATAGCCGGCTCCCGACGGCGCCTGGGTACGGTCCGCCGTCACCCACCAGCGACCATCGGGTGTGCGCGCCAGATCCACCGCATACAGATGCAGAAAGGCTCCGTCAGGCGGGCTGATGCCCTGGCAGGGCCAAAGGAAGTTGTTGTGACCGAACACCAGCTCGGCGGGCAGCAGACCTTCGGCAATCAACCGTTGCGGACCGTAAAGGTCAGCCAGCACGGCATTGAGCAAGCGCGCCCGCTGAGCGATGCCGGCCGACAACTGTTGCCACTCGTCAGCCGCGATGACATGGGGCAGCAGGTCCAGCTCCCACGGCCGGTCCGCGCCCTTGGGGTCGGCATAGACGTTATAGGTAACGCCGTTTTCCTGAATCTGCCGGGTCAGCAGGGCCTGACGCTGCACCAGTTGTGCCGGCGTGCTGCGTTGCAACTGCTCGAACAGCCGGCGCCAGTGCGGGCGCACGGCGCCACTGTCGTCGAGCAGTTCGTGATAGGTGCCCGCCGTCAGCGGGTAGCGGTCTAGCAGGTCAGGCATGGAAAGCTCGGCAAACAGCAATGAACGGTCAGACTAACGCAGGCTCGTGACACCCGGATATACGAAAAATCCGAGCGTCGCGTACGGTTTAGAAACGTCGCAAATCGAGTGTCATCGGCAGCTCGTCGCTGATTTCCATATTGGGCATAGGAAGTTTCCCTGGCGTGTGTCCGATGCGGAAGAAACGCGCCATTCGCCGGCTCTCCGCCTCATTGGCGTTCACCGGCAAGCTGTCGTAGTTGCGCCCGCCCGGATGGGCGACGTGGTACTGGCAACCGCCCAGCGAGCGCTGCATCCAAGTGTCGAGCAGGTCGAACACCAGGGGCGCATGGACCGGGATGGTCGGTTGCAGACAGTTGGCCGGTTGCCAGGCACGAAATCTCACGCCCGCGACGAATTCGCCTACACGCCCGGTGGACTGCAATGGCACCGGCACGCCGTTGCAGGTCAGCAGATAACGCTGGGGCGGCAAACCGCTGAGCTTGACCTGCAAGCGCTCCAGCGACGAATCCACGTAACGCACCGTACCGCCCATGGCGCCCTCTTCGCCCAACACGTGCCAGGGTTCAAGGGCCTGACGCAGTTCCAGCGCAATGCCACTGACGGCGTAGTCGCCAACCTTGGGGAAACGGAACTCGAGATGCGCGGCGAACCACTCGGCCCGCACCGGATAACCGGCGGCGTTGAGGTCGACGATGACATCGGCGAAGTCTTGCTCGATAAAGTGCGGCAACAGGAAGCGATCGTGCAGCTCCGTGCCCCAGCGCGCCAGCTTCGGCGGTGCATAGGGCTCGCGCCAGAACCGCGCGACCAGCGCCCGCAGCAACAGTTGTTGCGCCAGGCTCATGCGCGCATGGGGCGGCATCTCGAACGCACGCAGCTCCAGCAATCCGAGGCGCCCGGTGGCACCGTCCGGCGAATAGAGTTTGTCGATGCAGAACTCGGCGCGGTGGGTGTTGCCGGTCACATCGATCAGCAGATTGCGCAGCAGTCGATCCACCAGCCATGGCGGGCATGCCTCACCCGGTTGTGGCATCTGAGCGAAGGCGATTTCCAGTTCGTACAAGGCATCGTTGCGCGCTTCATCGACACGGGGCGCCTGGGACGTCGGGCCGATGAACAATCCGGAAAACAGGTAGGACAAGGACGGGTGGTTATGCCAGTAGCTGATCAGGCTGCGCAGCAGATCCGGACGACGCAGAAACGGCGAGTCCCCCGGAGTCGCCCCACCCAGCACGAAATGGTTACCGCCGCCCGTGCCGGTATGCCGGCCGTCGATCATGAATTTCTCGGTGGTCAGCCGGGTCTGGCGCGCTTGTTCGTAGAGGAATTCGGTGCGCTCGACCAACTCATCCCAGGTCGCGGACGGCTGCACGTTGACCTCGATCACCCCCGGGTCCGGAGTGATGCGCAAGTTGCTCAGGCGCGGATCGCTCGGCGGCTCATAGCCCTCCAGCAACACCGGGCACATCAGCTCTTCAGCGGTGGCTTCAATGGCAGCGACCAGTTCGAGGTAGTCCTCGACCCGCTCCAGCGGCGGCATGAACAGATACAACCGGCCTTCCCGCGCCTCCGCACAGAAGGCGGTGCGGGTCAGCCAGTCGGCGGATTCGTCGATTTTTGGCGCACGGTCTTCTGCGACTGCTGCGCCTTGGCTCTGAAGTTGTTCTGTTTCGGGCAGCGGCGGGAAGTCTTGATTCGGGTCCTGCGTATGGATGAACGGATATTCCGCCGCTTTCACCCAAGGCTGTGACCCCAGCGGCAAGCGATAACCCAGCGGCGAGTCCCCCGGCACCAGACGGCAGTGCTCGTCGCGCAGATACCAGCGCCCGCTCTGCCACTGGTCGCCCTTGGCGGTGCGAGCCAGCGGCAGGACCTGGCCGATGACCTTGCCCAAGCCTTGACTGAAGACCTTGCGCAAACGCTCACGCTCCAAAGGCTCCTCCAGACGTGAGTCTTCGGCGCTGACGTTTTGCGGCAGCATGCCTTCGCGCCAGAGGTAATAGAAATTGTCTTCGTAGGCTGGGAACACAAAGCGTGTCGGAATCTTCAGGCGTTCGGCGACACTCGCCAGAAAACGCCCGGCCAGTGCTCCGTCGGCGCCATAGTCTTCCTGCTCGTCGGCGATCAGCGCGCTGTTGTGCCAGATCGGCACGCCGTCACGGCGCCAATAGCAATTGAGCGACCAGCGTGGCAGTTGCTCGCCGGGGTACCACTTGCCCTGCCCGAAATGCACCAGCCCCTGGGGCGCGTAGTGTTTGCGCATGCGCCGGAACAGTTCGGCGGACAACCGTCGTTTATCCGGCCCCAGTGCGGCGGTGTTCCACTCGGCGCCGTCCGGGTCATCAATGGACACAAAGGTCGGCTCGCCGCCCATGGTCAGGCGCACATCGCCTTCCAGCAAGTCGGCATCGATCTGCCGGCCGAGTGTCTGGATCGCCAGCCACTGGTCGTCGGTGTAGGGCTTGGTGACCCGTGGCGCTTCCCAAATCCGCTCCACGGACATTTCGTGGCTGAATTCGCACTCGCAGGGTTCCACCAAGCCACTGATCGGTGCCGCAGAGGACGGATCGGGACTACAGGCCAACGGAATATGTCCTTCACCGGCAAACAGCCCGGAAGTCGCATCCAGGCCGATCCAGCCGGCGCCGGGCAAGTACACCTCGCACCAGGCGTGCAGGTCGGTGAAATCCACCTCGGTGCCGGACGGACCGTCGAGACTTTTGACATCGGCGGTCAGCTGGATCAGGTAACCCGACACGAAACGCGCCGCCAGCCCCAGGTTGCGCAGTAGTTGCACCAGCAACCACGCGGAATCGCGGCACGACCCGGAAGCCTGGTCGAGGGTGTGTTCAGGTGTTTGTACGCCAGGCTCCATGCGGATCAGGTAGTCGATGTCTTCGCTCAGGCGCTGGTTGAGCGCGACAAGAAAGTCCACGGCGGGCAACGGCGTGCGGTCGATGCCGTCCAGGTAGGCCTTGAACTTCGGCGTCAGGGGCAGGGTTTCCAGGTACGGCGCCAGCTCCTTGCGCTCATCCGCGGCATAGGCGAAGGGGATTTTTTCCGCGTAGGGCTCGAGGAAGAAGTCGAACGGATTGAAGATCGCCATCTCTGCCAGCAGATCGACTTCGATTCGCAATTCTTCGGTTTTTTCCGGGAACACCAACCGCGCCAGGTAATTGCCCTGAGGGTCCTGCTGCCAGTTGATGAAGTGCTGTTCAGGGGAGACTTTCAGCGCATAGGACAGAATCCGCGTGCGGCTGTGGGCGGCGGGACGCAGGCGGACGATCTGCGGGCCGAGTTCGACAGCGCGGTCATAGCGGTAATGCGTGACGTGGTGCAATGCGACATGAATCGACACGGCGTGCCTCCTGCGAGCCTTGAGCGTATGGGAAAGCGCGCAAGACTTATGCCATTCAGCAAGTGCTGGCGCTTTCTTCGGTTGCCTGAGGCAGTACAGCACCAAAATCGGGCGATGCAGGGAAATGGTTGAAGGCGATTGCACGTATATGTGGCAGCCAACTACGAAGTCGTCGCCTGAGTCGACCCCTTCGCGAGCAAGCCCGCTCCCACAATGTCCGAGTCGAATACAAATTTTGCGAACGCCTCTAAACCTGTGGGAGCGGGCTTGCTCGCGAAGAAGCCAGCAGCCCTCGCATACCTTTCAAGCCCGGAATGCAAAACGCCAACCCGAAGGTTGGCGTTCTGTTCAGCTCAAACGAGGCTTAGCGCGGCACGACCGGTTTGCGGGTCGGCTTGGGGCCCTTGCCCTTGGCCGCGTCCTTGCGCTCCTTGGCCGCCTGCTGGTTACGGGCAAACGCCGCAGCCTTGGCCTGTTCACGCTTGTCCCACGGGTTGCCGCCATCGCTGGCGCGCGGTGGCAGGCCGGTGTGCTGAGTCAGGATCTTGGTAGTCTTTTCCCCTGCAACCTTGTGGCTGCCGGCCGGCGTCGAGTTCTTGCGACGGGCGCTCTGGTAGCTGTCAGTCGACGGCTGGTGCAAAGGAATCAACTGGTTCTTGCCCGGCCCGATCAGGTCGGCGCGGCCCATGCGGGTCAACGCCTCACGCAGCATCGGCCAGCCTTTCGGGTCGTGATAACGCAAGAACGCCTTGTGCAGACGACGCTGCTCCTCGCTCTTGACGATAGTCACCGCGTCACTCTTGTAGGTGACCTTGCGCAGCGGGTTCTTGCCCGAGTGATACATCGCGGTGGCGGTGGCCATCGGCGACGGGTAGAACGCCTGCACCTGGTCGGCACGGAAGCCGTTGCCCTTGAGCCACAGGGCCAGGTTCATCATGTCTTCATCGGTGGTGCCCGGGTGGGCGGCGATGAAGTACGGGATCAGGTACTGCTCCTTGCCCGCTTCCTTGGAGTACTTCTCGAACATGCGCTTGAACTTGTCATAGCTGCCGATGCCCGGTTTCATCATCTGGTTGAGCGGACCTTCCTCGGTGTGTTCCGGGGCGATCTTCAGGTAACCACCGACGTGGTGAGTCACCAGTTCCTTGACGTACTCCGGCGACTCGACCGCCAGGTCATAGCGCAGGCCGGAAGCGATCAGGATCTTCTTCACACCCGGCAACTCACGGGCACTGCGGTACAGCTGGATCAGCGCCGAGTGGTCGGTGTTCAGGTTCGGGCAGATACCGGGGAACACGCACGATGGCTTGCGGCACGCGGATTCGATTTCCGGGCTCTTGCAGGCGATGCGGTACATGTTCGCGGTCGGGCCGCCGAGGTCGGAGATCACGCCGGTAAAGCCCGGGACCTTGTCACGAATCTCTTCGATTTCGCGAATGATCGACTCGTGGGAACGGTTCTGGATGATCCGGCCCTCGTGCTCGGTGATCGAGCAGAAGGTGCAGCCGCCGAAGCAGCCACGCATGATGTTCACCGAGAAGCGGATCATGTCGTAGGCCGGGATCTTCTCCTTGCCGTACGCCGGGTGCGGAATGCGCGCATAAGGCATGCCGAACACGTAGTCCATTTCTTCGGTGGTCATCGGAATCGGCGGCGGGTTAAACCAGACGTCCACTTCACCGTGCTTCTGCACCAGCGCACGGGCGTTACCCGGGTTGGTTTCCAGGTGCAGCACGCGGTTGGCGTGGGCGTAGAGCACCGCGTCGTTACGGACCTTTTCCACCGACGGCAGACGGATCACGGTCTTGTCGCGGGTCATGCGCGGGCTGGCCAGGATCTGCACGACCTTGGCTTCCTGCGGATCGTCAACCGGGCCCTTCTCCTGCTCGATGGCGCAGGCCTGGGTGTCCTGGGTGTTCACGTACGGGTTGATGATCTTGTCGATCTTGCCCGGACGGTCAATGCGCGTGGAGTCGACTTCGTACCAGCCTTGCGGCGTGTCGCGACGAATGAACGCGGTGCCGCGCACATCGGTGATGTCTTCGATCTTGTGACCGTAGGACAGGCGCTGGGCGACTTCGACAATCGCACGCTCGGCGTTGCCGTACAGCAGGATGTCCGCGCTGGCATCGATCAGGATCGAGTTACGCACACGGTCCTGCCAGTAATCGTAATGCGCGATGCGGCGCAGGGACGCTTCGATGCCGCCGAGCACGATCGGCACGTGCTTGTAGGCTTCCTTGCAGCGCTGGCTGTAGACCAGGCTGGCGCGGTCCGGACGCTTGCCGGCCAGGCCACCAGGCGTATAGGCGTCATCGGAACGGATTTTCTTGTCGGCGGTGTAGCGGTTGATCATCGAGTCCATGTTGCCGGCCGCGACACCGAAGAACAGGTTCGGCTCGCCGAGCTTCATGAAATCGTCTTTGGACTGCCAGTTCGGCTGGGCAATGATCCCGACGCGGAAGCCCTGGGACTCCAGCAGCCGGCCGATGATCGCCATGCCGAACGACGGGTGATCGACATAGGCATCACCGGTGACGATGATGATGTCGCAGGAATCCCAGCCGAGCTGATCCATCTCCTCCCTGCTCATGGGCAGGAACGGCGCTGGCCCGAAACATTCGGCCCAGTACTTGGGATAGTCAAATAACGGCTTGGCTGCTTGCATGTCGATAACCGGTGTTGGCTTTCATTGAATTTCGCGGGCGCGAAATATAGCACAAATTTTGACCAATTCCGACGGCTATGGTCGGAAATTGCGACGCCCCCATCGCTGGCAAGCCAGCTCCCACAGTGATTTATGGTGTACCTGCTAGCTTGGTATCACACAGCCCCCTGTGGGAGCGGCGGTGCGACGATTCGACTTGCCCGCGATGAGGCCCTGGCAGGCACTACAACTTACTCGTCATCATCGAAGTTATAGCTACCCGGCGCCAGGTTCTCGAAGCGGGTGTACTTGCCGATGAACGCCAGGCGGATAAAGCCGATCGGCCCGTTCCGCTGCTTGCCGATGATGATTTCGGCAATGCCCTTGTGCTCGGTTTCCGGGTGATACACCTCGTCGCGGTAAACGAACATGATCACGTCGGCGTCCTGCTCGATCGCTCCGGATTCCCGCAAGTCGGAGTTCACCGGGCGCTTGTTCGGCCGTTGCTCCAGGGAGCGGTTGAGCTGCGAGAGCGCCACCACCGGGCAGTTGAATTCCTTGGCCAGGGCTTTGAGGGATCGGGAGATCTCGGAAATCTCGTTGGTCCGGTTGTCACCGCTGGAACCCGGGATCTGCATCAGTTGCAGGTAGTCGATCATGATCAAACCGACGTCGCCGTGTTCACGCACCAGACGGCGGGTCCGGGCGCGCATTTCCGACGGGCTGATGCCGGCGGTATCGTCGATGAACAGCTTGCGGTCGTTGAGCAGGTTGACCGCCGAGGTCAGGCGCGGCCAGTCGTCGTCTTCAAGCTGACCGGAACGGACCTTGGTCTGGTCGATACGGCCAAGGGAAGACAACATACGCATGATCAGCGATTCGCCTGGCATCTCGAGGGAGTAAACCAGAACCGCCTTCTCGCTGCGCAACACGGCGTTTTCCACAAGGTTCATCGCAAAGGTGGTTTTACCCATGGATGGACGGCCGGCGACGATGATCAGGTCGGACGGTTGCAGGCCGCTGGTTTTCTCGTCGAGGTCGGTGTAGCCCGTGGACAGGCCAGTGATGGCGTTGTCGGTGTTGAACAAGGTGTCGATGCGGTCGATGGCCTTGGTCAGCAGGTCGTTGACGCCCACCGGGCCACCGGTTTTTGGCCGGGCCTCGGCGATCTGGAAGATCTGCCGCTCAGCCTCGTCGAGAATCTCGGCGGCAGTGCGCCCCTCAGGATTGAAAGCGCTGTCGGCAATCTCGGTACTGATACCGATCAACTGGCGCAACGTCGCCCGCTCACGAACGATCTGCGCATAGGCCTTGATGTTGGCGACGGACGGGGTGTTTTTCGCCAGTTCGCCGAGGTAGCCGAGGCCGCCGACTTGCGACGTCTGACCTTCCTTGTCCAGTTGTTCGGACAGGGTCACGACGTCGATCGGCATGTTCTGATCGGCCAGCTTGGCGATCGCACGGAAAATCAGACGGTGGTCATGCCGATAGAAATCGCCGTCGGAGACCTGATCGAGCACGCGTTCCCAGGCGTTGTTGTCCAGCATCAGACCACCGAGCACAGCCTGTTCGGCCTCGATGGAATGCGGCGGCACCTTCAGCGCGGCGGTTTGCAGGTCGTATTGCTCGGGAGCTAAGATTTCGTTCATGGCCACTTGGTTTTTTTTTGAAAGCAGGAATGTAAAAACTGGGATGCCAGAAAGACAAAGGGCACGACCTGTAAACAGGATCGTGCCCGATGTTACCGGCAAGCACCCGAGGGTGCCAGCCGACAAGTGCTGCTTAAGCTGCTACCACGACAACGCGTACGGTGGCTTCAACTTCGGCGTGCAGGTGCACGGCTACGTCGAATTCGCCTACGTTGCGGATGGTGCCGTTCGGCAGACGAACTTCGCTCTTCTGCACTTCAACGCCGGAGGCGGTCAGTGCATCAGCGATGTCGTGAGTACCGATCGAACCGAACAGCTTGCCTTCGTCGCCAGCGGTGGCAGTGATGGTCACTTCCAGCTCGGCCAGTTGGGCAGCGCGGCTTTCAGCCGATGCTTTGCGATCTGCTGCAGCTTTTTCCAGCTCAGCGCGACGCTCTTCGAACGCAGCCAGGTTGGCTGGGGTCGCAGCGGTAGCTTTGCCGTAAGGCAGCAGGTAGTTACGACCGTAACCAGCCTTAACGTTCACTTTGTCACCCAGGTTGCCCAGGTTGGTGACTTTTTCCAGAAGGATCAGTTGCATGTGAAAATCCTCTTAACTTTTAACCTTCACCGTTCGCGTTATCGGCATCTTTCGGTGCCGAACGACCGCGAAAATCAATCAGGCTGTCGACGATGGCCAGGACCACCAGCAACGGATAGATCAGTTGCATGAACAGCAACAGCGTCACGTACAACCCCACCAGCCAGAACCTGGCCAGTCGCTTCTGCGCCACCAGCCCGTGAATCAGGGCCAGCCCGGCGAACACCAGCGGTACGCTGCACAACGGCGTCAACATTGCCATCTGTGAACCGAGATTCGGCCCCAGAAGCATGCACACCAGCAGCAACATCGCCGGCAACAGCGGGAAGCGGATGGCGCGAAACTCGCGACCAAAACCGCCAGGGTTGTACAACAACGCCTGCCAGTAGCGCCCGACAAGCAGGCTCAGCAAGCTGACGATTTGCAACAACGCCGCAATCAGGCCGGTCAGGACCGGTGCAATCAGGGACGCGAAACGCGCTTGTTCGTCTACCGACAACTTCTGGTAGACATCGCCGAGTAGCGACGGCATGACTTTGATCAAAGCCTGCGCCAGCATCTCGATCTGGGGAGCAAAAGCTGTCCCCAACACCACTGAAAACACCACTCCCATCGCTATGCTGACCAGCAGCACGCGGTTCCAGGACTCGCTTGCGCGCAAAACCAACGCAAGGCTCGCAGACCCCAGCAGCACCAGAAGTGCCCGTGGGTCGTCGGAGTACAGCCACCAGGCCAATGCCGGCAGCAGTCCCAGAGCAAGAACGCCCAGGGCGTCCCTCAATCCGCGCCGCAGGAGCACAAGGCATCCGGCGGCAGCACCCAACCAATACAACAACGGCATCGCCGCGCATCCAGCCACTACGAGAGTGGCCTGCATACGGCCGCGCATGATGAACTCAGCTATGGCCCGCATGCATTCAATCCTTTGCTACGTGTCGACTGCCCGGTCTCAGCGGCCGTGGCTGTCGGTGTAGGCCAGCAGGGCCAGGAAGCGGGCGCGCTTGATAGCGGTGGCCAGCTGACGCTGATAACGAGCTTTGGTACCGGTGATGCGGCTTGGAACGATTTTGCCGGTCTCGGATACGTAGGCTTTCAGAGTGTTGAGATCTTTGTAATCGATCTCTTTCACGTCTTCAGCGGTGAAGCGGCAGAATTTACGACGACGGAAGAAACGTGCCATGTAATTGGCTCCTTAAAAGGTCCGTGGATTACTCGTCAGCGTTATCGCTGTTGTCGCTGTCATCACTATCAGCGCTTTCAGCGCCTTCGTGCTCAGGACGGTCGCGACGCTCACGGCGCTCACTGCGGTTTTCTTCAGCCTTGAGCATCTCGGACTGGCCGGTAACGGCTTCGTCGCGACGGATGACCAGGTTACGGATCACTGCATCGTTGTAGCGGAAGTTGTCTTCCAGCTCGGCCAGGGCCTTGCCAGTGCACTCAACGTTCAGCATCACGTAGTGAGCCTTGTGAACATTGTTGATTGCGTAGGCCAGTTGACGACGGCCCCAATCTTCCAGACGGTGGATTTTGCCGCCGTCTTCTTCGATCAGCTTGGTGTAACGCTCAACCATGCCGCCGACTTGCTCGCTTTGATCCGGGTGGACCAAAAAGATGATTTCGTAATGACGCATGAATGCTCCTTACGGGTTGTAGCCTGCCGCTCAAAAGCGGTCAGACAAGGAGTGAATGACACTTATGGACTTGTGGACGCTAGACACGTTGGTGCCTGCCATCACAGCAAGGGGCGCAATTGTAGAGAAGGGGCGAGGGAGGCGCAAGGTAATTGGTGAATATTTGAACAACAGCAGCTACAAGCTTCGAGCCTCAAGCTGCAAGCAGACCGCTTTTAGCTTGAGGCTTGCAGCTTGACGCTTACGACTTGCGCGAAGCCGCGGCTTTGACACTGCGCTGACGCTGCGCTTCAAACAGGCAAACACCGGTCGCCACGGAAACGTTGAGACTGCTGACGCTACCGGCCATCGGCAGGTTCACCAGGTAGTCGCAATGCTCGCGGGTCAGGCGACGCATGCCCTTGCCTTCGGCGCCCATGATCAGGATGGTCGGGCCGGTCAGATCCTGGTCATACAGGCTGACCTCAGCCTCACCGGCCGTGCCGACAACCCACAAGCCGCGCTGCTGGAGCTTTTCCAGGGTGCGCGCCAGGTTGGTCACGGCAACCAGCGGAATCACTTCCGCGGCGCCGCAGGCGATTTTTCGTACAACCGGAGTCAGGGTCGCCGACTTGTCCTTCGGCACGATCACTGCCAGCGCACCCGCCGCATCGGCCGAACGCAGGCAGGCGCCGAGGTTATGGGGATCGGTCACGCCGTCGAGCACCAGCAGCAACGGCGCGCCGTCGGTGCGATCGAGCAGCTCGTCGAGCATCGCCTCGCCCCAGACCTGGCTCGGACTCACGTCCGCGACCACACCCTGGTGCACGCCTTCAACCCAGGCGTCCATTTCACGGCGCTCGGCCTGGCCGACCTGGACCCGGTTTTCGTTCGCCAACTCGATCAGCGTCTGGACCCGAGGGTCATTGCGACCTTCGGCCAACCAGATCTGCTTCACGCGTTTCGGGTGGTGACGCAACAACGCTTCTACGGCATGCACGCCGTAGATCTTTTCCAACTGACTCATGGCTTGGCCTTAGGTTTACGCGCCCCGCCACTCTTGGCTGGAGCCGAGCCCGCTTTTGGCGGGCCTTTACGATGTTTGCTCGGTTTGGCTGGCTTGCCGCCGACGGCCTTGTCAGGCGTCGACCGGCTGGTCTTTCCCGCAGACGCCGCTTTACCGCCGCTTTTCGCACCGGCCAGCAGCGCCTGTTTCATTTCACGACTTTTGCGCACTTCGGCGTTTTTTGCCGCCGCATCGCTCGGACGATAGGCCTCGACAGCCTTTTCCTTGGCAGGACGACGACCGGTTTTCGCCGGGGCCGGTTCTGCCTCGACTTTCGCGGCAGGCGCTGTGGTTTCGGCACCGCGCTTCTTGCGGCCGATCGGCGCGCTGATGGTTTTTTCGGCCATCTCGAAGTCGATCTTGCGTTCGTCGAGGTCGACGCGCATGACCCGCACTTCCACGGTGTCGCCCAGGCGGAAGCTGCGACCGGTACGCTCACCGGCCAGGCGGTGGTGCACAGGATCGAAGTGGTAGTAATCGCCCGGCAGCGCGGTGACGTGCACCAGGCCTTCGACGTAGATATCGGTCAGCTCGACGAACAGACCAAAACCGGTCACGGCAGTGATCACACCCGGGAACGACTCGCCCACGCGGTCTTTCATGAACTCGCACTTGAGCCAGTTCACGACATCGCGGGTCGCTTCGTCGGCACGGCGCTCGCTCATCGAGCACTGCTCGCCGAGCTGCTCCAGGGCCGCTTCGTCGTACGGATAGATGCGCGCCTTCGGAATAGTCATCGCACCGGCACGACGAACGTGCGGGGTGTCCTGCTTCGAATGGATCACACTGCGAATCGCCCGGTGCGTGAGCAAGTCCGGGTAGCGGCGGATCGGCGAAGTGAAGTGCGTGTACGCCTCGTAATTCAGGCCGAAGTGGCCCTGGTTATCAGCGCTGTACACCGCCTGGCTCAACGAACGCAGCATGACGGTCTGGATCAGGTGGAAATCCGGGCGATCCTTGATACCGGCCAGCAGTGCCTGATAATCCTTCGGCGACGGGCCGTCCTTGCCTTTGTGCAGGGACAGGCCGAGCTCGCCGAGGAAAGCGCGCAGCTTTTCCAGTCGCTCCGGTGGCGGACCATCGTGAACGCGGTACAACGCAGGGATTTCGTGTTTCTTCAGGAATTCGGCGGTGGCCACGTTGGCCGCCAGCATGCATTCCTCGATCAGCTTGTGCGCATCGTTGCGCACGGTCGGACGGATTTCGGCGATCTTGCGCTCGGAACCGAAGATGATCCGGGTTTCCTGGGTTTCGAAATCGATCGCGCCACGTACGTGACGGGCCGCCAGCAACACCTTGTACAGCGAGTACAGCTGCTTGAGGTGCGGCACAACGTCGGTGTATTCACCGCGCAGCTTGCGCCCTTCGGTGGCTTTCGGAGTTTCCAGCATGGCGCTGACCTTGTTGTAGGTCAGACGGGCATGGGAGTGGATCACCGCTTCGTAGAAGCAGTAGTCGGTCATTTCGCCGGATTTGGAGATGGTCATCTCGCAAACCATGGCCAGGCGATCGACTTGCGGGTTCAGCGAGCACAATCCGTTGGACAGTTGCTCAGGCAGCATCGGGATCACGCGTTCGGGGAAGTACACCGAGTTGCCGCGAACCTGCGCTTCGGCATCCAGCGCCGAACCGAGCTTCACGTAGCTGGATACGTCGGCAATCGCCACGTACAGCTTCCAGCCGCCCGAGAACAGGCGCAGCTTGCCCGGACGGGCCTCGCAATAGACCGCATCGTCGAAGTCGCGGGCATCTTCGCCGTCGATGGTGACGAACGGCAGATGACGCAGGTCGATGCGCTTCTCTTTGTCTTTCTCTTCGACTTCCGGCTTGAGCTTGCCGGCTTCCTTGAGCACGGCGTCAGGCCAGACATGAGGAATGTCGTAGGTACGCAGGGCGACATCGATTTCCATGCCCGGCGCCATGTAGTTGCCCACGACTTCAACCACGTCACCTTGCGGCTGGAAGCGTGGCGTCGGCCAGTGAGTGATCTTCACTTCGACGAACTGACCGATCTGCGCGTTGGCGTTACGACCTGGCGTCACCAGCACTTCCTGCTGGATCTTCGGATTGTCGGCAACCACGAAACCGATGCCGCCCTCTTCGAAGTAGCGGCCGACGATGGTTTCGTGAGCGCGTGACACCACTTCGACGATCATGCCTTCGCGGCGACCACGACGGTCCAGGCCGGAAACCCGGGCCAGGGCACGGTCACCGTCGAACACCAGACGCATCTGTGCCGGGCTCATGAACAGGTCGTCGCTGCCGTCGTCCGGCACCAGAAAGCCGAAGCCATCGCGGTGACCGCTGATGCGACCCAGGATCAGGTCGAGCTTGTCCACCGGCGCATAAGTACCACGACGGGTATAGATGAGTTGAGCATCGCGCTCCATGGCGCGCAGGCGGCGGCGCAGGGCTTCGATCTGGTCTTCCGTGGTCAGACCAAACTCTTCGACCAGCTGCTCGCGGTTAGCAGGCGAACCTCGATCAGCAAGGTGCTGAAGGATCAGTTCACGGCTAGGAATAGGGTTTTCATATTTTTCCGCTTCACGAGCGGCCTCGGGATCGAGGGACTGCCAATCGGCCATTAGAGAGTTTTCACCTTGTCTATATGCGGGTTAGTTTGGCATAGGCGTAATGAAACGGGAAATTTCAGGCTAAGACGACCCATCTAAAGCCCTGTATCGACACCGTAAAGCTGTTTTGAAGACCGCTGGTGAAATTTTCCAGGTTTTTTTGACACTGGGGGTTTACAGTTAAAAAGACGCTCCGTATAGTGCGCGCCATCGACGACGGACAACGTTGCCGATACTGCCCAGATGGTGAAATTGGTAGACACGCCAGCTTCAGGTGCTGGTGACCTTACGGTCGTGGAAGTTCGAGTCTTCTTCTGGGCACCAATTTCGAGCTTGAGATTAGTTCAATTTCAAGGCTCACACAAAAACCCGCGAAAGCGGGTTTTTGCATTTTTGAGCACTGGTTTATTATTTTTAGAATCAGGGGTTTACAGATCAAAATGCTCTCCGTATAGTGCGCCACATCAACAGCGGCAACGCTGAAGATGAATGCCCAGATGGTGAAATTGGTAGACACGCCAGCTTCAGGTGCTGGTGACCTTACGGTCGTGGAAGTTCGAGTCTTCTTCTGGGCACCAATTCAAATTCAAGGTTACGACCTTGGATTTCACAGAAACCCGCGAAAGCGGGTTTTTGCGTTTCTGGCATTCGAAAAATCAACACATTCCCTGTAGCAGCTGGCGAAGCCTGCGTTCGGCTCGGTCCGCGCTCGGGCGCAGCAGTCGTAAAATCAGGCGATGGAGTGTGTCAGGATGACCTTGCACTCAGGATTGGCGACTGCTGCGCCCGAGCGCGGACCGAGCCGAACGCAGGCTTCGCCAGCTGCTACATGTGATGGCGTCGAACGCTCTAGCAAACCCTCGCCAACCTCGCAAGGCGCATTTGAGAAGCAGTATCGTTTATCATTGTTGCAAGTTTTTGCAATGCGACAGTGAGGAACCCTGCGAATGATGTTTCGAAATACCCTGCGCCGCGGCTTGACCATTACCCTGCTAGGCCTGGCACTCGCCACTCCCCTCACCCAAGCCGCCGATCCGGTTGCCCTGACCCTCTACAACGGCCAGCACAAAGAAGTCGGCGACGCGGTCGCCAAGGCCTTCGAAGCCAAGACCGGGATCCACGTCAATGTGCGCAAAGGCAGCAGCAACCAGCTCGCCAGCCAGATCGTCGAAGAAGGCAATCGCTCCCCCGCCGACGTGATCTACACCGAAGAATCCCCACCCCTGAACAAACTCGGCGAACAAGGCCTGCTGGCCAAGGCTGATGACGCCACGCTGGACGTTCTGCCCAAGGAATACGTGGCCGGCAATGGCACCTGGATTGGCGTGACTGCCCGGGTGCGCGTCGTTGCGTTCAACCCCAAGCTGATCGATGAAAAAGACCTGCCGACCTCGGTGATGGAATTCTCCGATCCAAAATGGCAAGGCAAGGTCGGCTTCGTACCCACCAGCGGCGCCTTCCAGGAGCAAGCGGTAGCGATCATCAAAGTGCACGGCATGGACGCAGCCGAAGAGTGGCTGACCGGCCTGCGTGCATTCGGCAAGACCTACAGCAACAACATGGTTGCATTGAAAGCGGTGGAGAATGGCGAAGTCGCCACCGTGCTGGTCAACAATTACTACTGGTTCGCCCTGCAGCGCGAAAAAGGCCAGCTCGATTCCAGGCTGCATTACTTCACTGGCGGCGATGTCGGTGGGCTGATCACCGTTTCCAGCGCTGCAGTCCTGAAATCCAGCAAACACCCAAAAGAAGCCCAGCAATTGCTCGCCTACATGGCCAGTGAGGAGGGCCAGCGCGTGATCACCCGGACCACCGCTGAATACCCACTGCACAAAGGCATGGAGTCTGATCGCGGGCTCAAGCCGTTCAGCGAACTGGAAGCACCAGAAGTCACGCCTGCCGACCTCGGCAACGCTGAAGAAGCGCTGGACCTGGAACGTGACGTTGGCCTGAATTGATGGGTGCCTCACTGTCCGCGCATCACGCGTACGCACCACGGCGCAAGCGACCGTCCATCTGGCTGATATTGCCTGTGTTGCTGCTGGTGGCGCTCAGCCTCCTGCCTTTGCTGTACGTCGGCCTTAAGGCTTGGCAAGCAGGCTGGGCAGAAGCGCTGCACTTGCTGTGGCGACCTTATGTGTTCGGCTTGCTGCGCAACACCCTCGCATTGATGATCGGCGTCACCGTTGCTTGCGGTGTAATCGGCCTGTCGCTGGCCTGGTTGCTGGAGCGCAGCAATCTGCCGGGCCGACGATTGTGGGGCGTGATCCTCTGCTTGCCGTTCGCCGTTCCGGCCTTTGTCAGCAGCTTCACCTGGGTTTCCCTCAGCGCTCATTTCGAGGGACTTGGTGGGGCTATCCTGGTGATGAGCCTGTCCAAATACCCGCTGATTTTCCTGCCCGTGGCGGCAACGCTGCGCAACCTTGACCCGTCCCTCGAAGAGTCCGCGCGCACGCTGGGACAGAATCGTTGGGGCGTATTTTTCAAGGTCACCCTGCCCCTGCTCTGGCCTTCGCTGCTGGCGGGTTCGTTGCTGATTGCCCTGCACATGCTGGTGGAGTTCGGCGCCTTGTCGATCATCGGCCTGCAAACCTTCACCACGGCGATCTATCAGCAGTTCGAACTGGAGTTCAGCAATGCCAACGCGGCGATGCTCTGCGCCGTACTGCTGATGCTGTGCCTGGCGCTGTTGTGGCTGGAGTTGCGCGTGCGCGGCAAGGGTCGACACGTGCGCACCGGCCAGGGCGCGGCGCGACGCGCGGAACAGGTTCAACTGGGACGCTGGGCCGTGGCGGGACAGTTCTATTGCCTGCTGCTGGCAATCATTGGCAGCGGGATTCCGCTGGGTATGCTGGCCTACTGGCTGGCGGCGGGATCATCGGCAGCCTTTCCCGTGACGGCTATCGGCGAAGCCTTGCTGTCATCCCTCGCCCTGTCGCTGGGTGGCGCGGCGCTGTGCCTTGTGCTCGCGGTGCCAGTAGGCCTTCTGGTCGTGCGCCACAAAGGCCAACTGGCGATCTGGGCCGAGCGCCTGCCGTATCTGCTGCATGCGCTGCCGGGACTGGTCATTGCCCTGACCCTGGTGTATTTCGCCCTGCACTACGTGCCGACGCTTTACCAGACTTCGGCATTGCTGCTGATCGCCTATGCCCTGCTGTTTCTGCCGCTGGCCCAGGCACCGATCCGCACCGCACTGAACAAGGCGGCGCCACAGCTTGAGGAGGCGGCACGCACATTGGGCGCCTCGTCATTCAGCGCTTTCTGCCGAGTGACGCTGCCGATTATTTTCCCGGCACTGGGGGCGGCTTTTGCCCTGGTGTTCCTGGATGCGATGAAGGAGCTGACGGCGACCTTGCTGTTGAGTCCGACAGGGCTTAATACATTGGCAACGGAAGTTTGGGCGCATACGGCGAACGTGGAGTTTGCGGCGGCTGCGCCTTATGCAGCGCTATTGATATTGGTGTCGGGGTTGCCGGTCTATCTGCTGACGACCCGGATGTATCTGAGCCGCTAAAACCGTATTCGCGAGCAAGCCCGCTCCCACATTGGCCCTTTGTGAACATCATATTTGTGTTCGACAGAGGACCACTGTGGGAGCGGGCTTGCTCGCGAAGAGGCCGGTACCAACAACCAATCAAGCCCTGAACTGTCCCAGACTCGCCTTCAACTGCGCCGCCAGACCATCGAGCACCTTACCGCTCGCCGTGGTCTCCACGACAGCCTGCGCCGCTTTCTCGGCCTGGGCATGAATGGTCTGGACCCGCCCCCGCACCGCCTGCGCGCCCTGCGCCTGATGCGCCGCCGCCTGGGTGGCCAGACCGATCGCCGCATGGACCTGCTCGACCGATGCCTGCACCGACTGCTGCAAACGCGCACTGTCACGCAGCACCAGCAAGCCTTCGTTCGCCTGGCGCCCGGCCTGACCAATCGCCGCCACCGCCTCACGCGCGCCCTGCTGCAACGCCACGATGTGCGCCTGAATATCGCCGGTGGAGCTTTGCGTCTTGCTCGCCAGCGCCCGCACCTCGTCAGCCACCACGGCAAACCCGCGCCCGGTCTCGCCGGCACGCGCCGCTTCAATCGCCGCGTTCAGCGCCAGCAGGTTGGTCTGTTCGGCAATCCCGTGAATCACCGTCAGCACCACCTCAATCTGCTCACTTTGCTGCGCCAGGCGCTCGATCACCTGGGCGCCAGTATTGACCTGACCCGCCAGCTCCTCAATCAGGCTGCCGACTTTCGCCGAAGTCCGGGTGTTTTCGTCAGTCGCCTGACGAATATCCACCACCTGCTTCAACGCCGCCTGCATGGCATGGCTTTCCGACTGGGCTTCATCAGCCATTTGCGACAGCGCGCGCAAACTCTCCGCCACCTCATCACGCTGCATGCCCGCCGCCGCATCCGCACCGGCGTTGCGCAAGGTCATGGCACCGATTTCCACGCCGGTACGCTGGGCCACATCGCCTGCCTCACGCACGATCGGCTGCAACTTATCCACAAAGCGATTGACCGCCGAGGCCATGTCGCCGATTTCATCCTTGCTGTTGATCTGCACACGCTTGGTCAGATCGCCCTCGCCCGCCGCCAGGTCATCCATGGCAACGATCAGCATTTTCAGGCGATTGACCACTCGGCGACCGAGCACCACCGCCAACAACAGCAGGACACCGAAACCCACCACCGCCAGACACACGCCGATGCGCCAGCGCAATGTGGTAGCAGCTTCCTGCACGGTGCTGGTGGTATTGGCCTTCATTTCAGCAGCGGTGGATTGCGCCGACTGCAGACGCGAGCGCATGGCCGTTGCGCTGTCGGCGGCCGCGCCTTTGAGGCTGTCACCCACCAGTTGATCGCTGCTGGCGATCAACGCCGAGAAGCGCTTGTCGAGGGCCGCCAGATCAGTCTCCACCGAAGCAGTCGAGACGCCCATCAGGACCTTGCCGATTTCTACGCCGTTAGGATTGATCGGGGCCTCGATGTAGAACACCGACGGATCGTTCTTTGCCGCATCCAGCACCTTGTCCAGTGCACGCTCGCCCTGGCCTTTTTCCAGCAGCGCCTTGTTGATCGGGTTTTCCCGATTGAGGTAGCGCGTCAAGTGCTGGCCTGTGGCGTCGTCATACACCACGAACAGCACATTGGGATTGCGCTGGGCCCGGCGGGCGAATTCGGAAAGTGTCGGAACGTCGTTGTCCCACATGGCGCGGGGCGCAACGGAGGCCAGAAGCTGCGCCATATCGCTGGCGGAGTCCTTCAGGTCCTTTTCCAGGGTTGAACGCAATTGCGCCTGCTCTTGCTCAAGACGCGAGGACAAACCAGCCGTGAGGCGCTGACGCGTACTGGTGGAGAGGCTATCCAGACTGGATGTGACTTCGCGCCCAGCCTGCTCAAGCTCAGCGGAAAGCTTTTGACTGTCCGCCCCCAGGCGCATGCCCAGATCGGCCTCCAGCGCGGTCACCGTGCTCCGGGTCAGAGCAACAGCTACCAGCACCTGCACCAAAAGGGCGATACCAAGGGTAACGAACACGGGCCGCAACAAACGGCTTTGTAACAACGAGAGAACGGCCGACATCTGAAATCCCTCTGCTTTGGCGCCATTAAATTGATAGCACGCCGGAAGCAATGCTTTTTTTAATGTTCACAGCAAAGGTCATGCCGTCCGACAGGCATAAACGACAAAGGCCCCAATTAAGGGGCCTTTGTGTTTTACATCAACGACTTATCAAGCAAACGGATGGCGCAGGACGATTGTTTCGTTGCGGTCCGGGCCCGTCGAAATAATGTCGATCGGCGCACCGATCAGCTCTTCAACGCGCTTGATGTAGGCACGGGCGTTAGCCGGCAGCTCTTCCAGGGTTTTGGCACCCACGGTCGACTCGGTCCAGCCTGGCACTTCTTCGTACACAGGCAGCAGGCCCACGTAGCTGTCAGCATCAGTCGGGGCAACGGCCTTGCCTTCTGCATCTTTGTAGCCGACGCAGATGTTGATGGTTTCCAGACCGTCGAGCACGTCCAGCTTGGTCAGGCAGATGCCCGAGATGCTGTTCACATCGATAGCGCGACGCAGGATGACAGCGTCGAACCAGCCACAACGACGAGCACGGCCGGTAGTCGCGCCGAACTCGTGACCTTGTTTAGCCAGGTGCGCACCGACTTCGTCGAACAGCTCAGTCGGGAATGGACCCGAACCTACACGCGTGGTGTAAGCCTTGGTGATGCCCAGGATGTAGTCCAGGAACATCGGGCCAACACCCGAACCGGTAGCTACGCCGCCAGCGGTGGTGTTGGAGCTGGTCACGTACGGGTAGGTACCGTGGTCGATGTCCAGCAGGGAGCCCTGGGCGCCTTCGAACATGATGTCTTTGCCAGCGCGACGCAGGTCGTGCAGCTCGGCAGTCACGTCCAGCATCAGCGGCTTGAGCAGCTCAGCGTATTCTTTGCACTCGGCCAGGGTCTTGTCGAATTCGATGGCTGGCTCTTTGTAGTAACCCACCAGCATGAAGTTGTGGTAATCCACCAGTTCACGCAGCTTGTCTTCAAAGCGCGGCATGTTGAGCAGGTCGCCCACACGCAGGCCACGACGTGCAACCTTGTCTTCGTAGGCCGGGCCGATGCCGCGACCGGTGGTGCCGATCTTCAGCTCGCCACGGGCCTTTTCACGGGCCTGGTCCAGCGCTACGTGGAAGGACAGGATCAGCGGGCAGGAAGGGCTGATACGCAGGCGCTCGCGCACCGGTACGCCTTTTTCTTCCAGCTTGGTGATCTCGCGCAGCAGGGCGTCAGGTGCAACCACCACGCCGTTGCCGATCAGGCACTGCACGCCTTCGCGCAGTACGCCCGACGGGATCAGGTGCAAGACAGTTTTTTCGCCATCGATCACCAGAGTGTGACCAGCGTTGTGGCCCCCCTGGTAGCGCACTACGGCGGCAGCATGTTCGGTCAGCAGATCAACGATCTTGCCTTTGCCCTCATCACCCCATTGGGTGCCCAGGACTACGACATTCTTACCCATAACACTTGTCCTCATTCGCGCAAACTTGGTGCCGGCGGCGGCCGGCAGGAAAACTCAAGAAGCCAGTGGCGATACTTGCCAAAGCCCGTTCTGCTGAATCAATTGCCGGTCGCAGTCCGCTTCACGGGCGGCGGCCAAAGGTTGCCCAGGCAAAGCCTGAACGACACGCTGACCCTCACTGCGCAACTGGCAAACCTGCTGCCAGAGTGCCGCATCCGTACTGTCAGGCATCCAGATACCGCCAGACGGTAGCTCGATCTCAGCACGCCCCAGGGTCACCAGGGTTTTCAAATCGGTAGAGAAGCCGGTTGCCGGACGGGCGCGACCGAAGTCGGCGCCGATGTCGTCGTAACGACCGCCCTGGGCAATGGACTGGCCAACGCCCGGCACGAACACGGCGAACACCACACCGGTGTGGTAGTGGTAGCCACGCAGCTCGCCCAGGTCGAAATACAGCGGCAACTCCGGGAAACGCACGGACAGCCGCTCGGCAATCGCCAGCAAGTCGTCCAGCGCCGCCAGAACAGGGGCCGGCGCCTTGGCCAGACGCTCGCGGGCAGCGCTCAATACTTCACGACCGCCACACAGGTCGACCAACGCCCGCAGCATGCCCGACAGATCGGCAGGCAAGCCTTCGGTCAAGGTAATGACCTCGTCGATCGCCTTGCGTTGCAAGGCATCGAACAACTGCTGCTCGACTTCACCGGACAAACCGGCCGCGCGGGCCAGGCCACGGTAGATACCGACATGGCCGAGGTCCATGTGCACATCCGGCACATCGGCCAGTTGCAGCATGGCCAGCATCAGGCTGATGACTTCGACGTCGCTGCTCGGACTGCCGTCGCCGTACAACTCGGCACCCAGTTGAATCGGGCTGCGCGAGGACGACAAGGCGCGAGGTTGAGCGTGCAGGACACTACCGGCATAGCACAGGCGGCTCGGGCCTTCACGACGCAGGGTGTGTGCATCGATGCGCGCCACTTGCGGCGTGATGTCGGCACGAAAACCCATCTGACGGCCCGATTGCGGGTCGATGACCTTGAAGGTGCGCAGATCCAGGTCCTGGCCCGCGCCGGTCAGCAGGGATTCCAGGTACTCGATATGGGGAGTCACGACAAACTCGTAACCCCAGCTCTGGAACAGATCCAACACCTGACGACGCGCGACTTCAATACGCGCAGCTTCCGGTGGCAGTACTTCTTCGATGCCATCTGGCAGAAGCCAGCGGTCTACCGTTGCCATTACGCCTTCCCCTATCTCCGGGCGACCAGCCTGTCGGCGAGCCTTGAGTGAAGCAGAAAATGATCAGCTTGTGCACAAACCACGCGCATGAGCGACGGAGCGAAAAGCCCTTCTACCGGCTTCGCCAACCACTTTCCTCGAAAAACCGTCGAGCCAATCGGCCCGGCATCTGCTTTAAAACAGCAATCAAACATGCAGACGCAAAAAAGCCGGGAATTTCCCGGCTGCCGCATCATACACACGTTTTCCCAAAGGATCACCCCGCCAGAGGTTTTAGCCGCCCGGCGGGGGGACAAATCAGGTCAACGCCGTATCAAGGCTTGGCTTTTTCCAGGTAGTGGAAGAAGTCGCTGCTTGGGTCGAGGACCATGACGTCGGATTTGTTCGCGAAGCTTTCACGGTAGGCGCGCAGGCTACGGTAGAACGCGTAGAACTCCTGATCCTGACCGTAGGCCTTGGAGTAGATCGCAGCGGCCTGGGCATCGCCGTCACCGCGAACCTCTTCGGATTCACGATAGGCTTCAGCCAGCAGCACGCGGCGTTGACGATCGGCGTCGGCACGGATGCCTTCGGCCAGCTCGTTACCCTTGGCGCGGTGCTCGCGAGCTTCACGCTCACGCTCGGTGCTCATACGTTCGAACACGCTGCGGTTCACTTCTTTGGGCAGGTCGATGGTCTTGACCCGAACATCGACCACTTCGATTCCCAGCTCTTTCTCGGCCATCTTGTTCAGCGAGGCCGTGATATCCGCCATCAGCGCATCACGTTCACCCGACACCACTTCGTGCAGGGTGCGCTTACCGAACTGGTCACGCAGACCCGATTCCAGACGACGGGACAGACGCTCGTCGGCGATCTGCTTGAGGCCGGAAGTCGCGGTGTAGTAACGCTCTGCGTCCTTCACGCGCCACTTGGCGTAGGCATCGACCATCACGGCTTTCTTTTCCAGCGTCAGGAAGCGTTGTGTCGGTGCATCCAGCGTCATCAGGCGTGCGTCGAATTTACGCACCTGGTTAACGTAAGGCACTTTCACATGCAGGCCTGGCTGAACATCGGTCTGGACCACGCGACCGAACTGCAGCAACACCGCACGCTCGGTCTGAGCCACGATGTAGAAGCAGTTCCAGGCAGCGATCGCCACGACGACGCCGACAATAAGGGCGATCAGCGATTTATTGCTCATCAGCGACTCTCCCTGGTACGTGCTGGCTGTTGCTGCAGATCAGCTGCCGCACGCGCATTCGCTTCATTGCTGGTGGCTGCCGCACTGCTCACCTGGGTGCTGGTGCCGCGACCACTTTCGACCATCTTGTCCAGCGGCAGGTACAGCAGATTGCTCTGGCCGTTCTTGTTGCCGGTCACGAGGACCTTGCTGGTGTTGCTGAAGACTTCCTGCATGGTGTCCAGGTACAGACGCTGGCGGGTGACTTCAGGGGCCTTGCGGTACTCGGCGACCAGCTTGGTGAAGCGATCGGCCTCACCCTTGGCGCGCGAGACGGTCTCGTCACGGTAACCATTGGCATCCTCAAGGATGCGCTGGGCCTGACCACGAGCTTCCGGCACGACACCGTTGGCATAGGTTTCGGCCTGGTTACGCGAGCGCTGCTCGTCTTCCCGGGCGCGGATCACGTCATCGAAGGCTTCCTGGACTTCGCGCGGTGCCGCTGCGCTCTGAACGTTGACCTGGGTAACGGTGATACCGGTGCGATAGGTGTCCATGAAGCGTTGCAGACGCTCCTTGATCTCGCTGGCCATCAACTCACGACCTTCGGTCAGTACCTGGTCCATCGCGGTGGAACCCACCACATGGCGCAAGGCGCTGTCGGTCGCGTGCTGCAGGCTGATTTCCGGCTGATCGACGCTCAGCACGAAGTCCTGCAGGTTGCTGATCTTGTACTGCACGGTCAGCGGCACTTCGACGATGTTCTCGTCTTCAGTCAGCATCTGGCCCTGCTTGGTGTACGCACGCTCACGCGTGACGTTTTCCATGTACTTCTTGTCGATCGGCGGGAAGTAGATGTTCAGGCCCGGACCCACGGTTTCGTAGTACTTGCCGAAGCGAAGCACCACTGCCTGCTCCTGCTCGTCGACGACATAAACCGCGCTGTACAGCCAAACGGCGGCCAGCACGACCAGGCCGATGCCGAGCAGGCCGCCAAAGCCGCCACTCTTGCCCGGACCACCGCCGTCGTCGCCACCACGTTTCTTACCGCCACCGAACAAACCGTTCAGGCTTTCCTGCAGCTTTCGGAAGGCCTCGTCGAGATCCGGTGGCCCCTTGCGGTCGCCGTTGTTACGACGTTTGCCACCCCAAGGATCCTGATTATTCGAGTTGCCACCCGGCTCATTCCAAGCCATAGCGCTCTCCATCTGATAAAGCAAAGACGCACCCACGGCGCGCCGACCAATGCTACAGAATGCCTGTCACCACGGCACAACCGCTTTCTCAGGCTTTTATTGCAAAGTGTGTTGCTCGATGAATTCCATCGGCTGCAATCCCTCGCGGCTTACCAGTCGATTCAACTCGACCCGGGGCAAACGAACGGCCAGCAAACTGATGCCTTCTTCGTCGTGTTCTTCTTTCTGCACCGCACCGAGTTCGAAGAACTGCGCACGCAGTCGAGCGAATCGTTGCGGCAAGCGCAAGGTACCGACAAACAAATCACTGCCCAGTAACTCGGCAATGGCTTGTTCAAGCAATTCCAGACCACTGCCATCACGTGCCGACAGCCAGACCCGTTGGGGCTTGCCGTTTTCGTCGCGCTGGATTTGTGGCTCAACGCCTTCAAGCAAATCGAGTTTGTTATAGACCTCGAGGATCGGCAAGTCCTGAGCACCAATCTCGCCGAGCACCACCATTACCTGCTCGATCTGCAACATGCGATCGGGTTCGGCCGCATCGATCACGTGCAACAACAGATCGGAGTTGCTCGACTCTTCGAGGGTAGACCGAAATGCTTCGACCAGCTTGTGGGGCAAGTGGCGAATGAAACCCACAGTGTCCGCCAGGACAATCGGCCCCAGATCGTCTATATCCAGACGACGCAGGGTCGGGTCCAGCGTGGCAAACAATTGGTCAGCTGCGTAGACGTCGGATTTCGTCACGTTATTGAAGAGCGTGGACTTGCCGGCGTTGGTGTACCCCACCAGCGACACGGTAGGAATATCCGCACGCGATCGGCCACGGCGCGACTGTTCACGCTGGCTGCGCACTTTCTCCAGCCGACCCTTGATCTGCCGCAGGCGAACCCGCAGCAAACGGCGGTCGGTTTCCAGCTGGGTTTCACCCGGGCCACGCATACCGATACCGCCACCTTGGCGCTCAAGGTGAGTCCAGCCACGAACCAGCCGGGTGCTCATGTGGTCAAGCTGGGCCAGTTCGACCTGGAGCTTGCCTTCATGGGTACGAGCGCGCTGGGCGAAAATATCGAGAATCAGACCGGTACGGTCGATCACGCGACACTCGAAAACACGTTCGAGGTTACGTTCCTGACTGGGCGTGAGGATGTGATTGAAAATCACCAGATCGGCCTGTTCGGCTTTGACCAGGTCGCGCAGTTCCTCGACCTTGCCACTGCCAATCAGGGTCTTGGCGGTTGGCCGATGACGCGGCACGTTAAAAAACGCGACGGTCTCGGCACCCGCCGAATTAGCCAATTCCTGAAACTCCTGCGGATCTTCGCGCGCCTCAGGGTCCTGTCCATCCAAGTGAACGAGGATTACTCGCTCACCACCACCGTGGCGCTCAAAGAACAAAGGAGACTCCTATCAGGCGTTACCTGGCTCAGCGTCACCTGCTTCGGATTCGGTTGCGCTAGGCAGACGAATTGGACGAACCGGCACCACTGTAGAGATCGCGTGTTTGTAGACCATCTGGCTTACGGTGTTTTTCAGCAGGATAACGAACTGGTCGAAAGACTCGATCGTGCCTTGCAGCTTGATACCGTTGACCAGGTAGATGGACACCCCAACTTTCTCTTTACGTAAAGTATTCAAGTAAGGGTCTTGTAGCGAATGCCCTTTTGACATGTGCCGCACTCCTTTAAGGATTCAATATAAAAAATAGGTAATCAGATGGCTTTGGCCGCCACACCCCCAAGGATAGACGGCAATTGCAAGGACTCAGCTCAATATGGAGATGGCCCCGAGGTATTTCAAGGCGCGCGGCAGATTGTCGCAATCGAGACTGTCCAGCCAATGCAGATCAGTCCAACTGCGCAGCCAGGTGAACTGGCGTTTCGCCAATTGGCGCGTGGCAATGATTCCACGCTCCTGCATCTCGGCTGACGTCAGTTTGCCATCCAGGTAGTCCCAGACTTGGCGGTAGCCTACTGCACGTATAGACGGCAACCCGGCATGCAGGTCACCTCTATTACGCAGGGCTACGACCTCGTCAATGAATCCCTGTTCCAACATTAAAGTGAATCTTTGTTTAATTCGCTCGTGCAGTACCTGGCGATTTGCCGGAGCAATGGCCAAGTTCGCGACAGTATAGGGCAATTGTTGCAGTCCCGAAGCGGCTGCTTCAGCACTTTGCACAGATTGTTGCAAACGCAGGGCGGTCATGCTTTGACCGCTGACACGATAAACTTCCAGCGCTCGACTCAATCGCTGGGGATCGTTCGGATGTATTCGCGCCGCGGACTCCGGGTCGATCACCGCCAATTGTTCGTGCAAGGCTTGCCAGCCAAGGCGTGTAGCCTCTTCTTCGATTTGCGCGCGGACCTCGGGATCGGCGGCCGGCATATCCGCCAGACCTTCGACCAAAGCCTTGTAATAGAGCATGGTACCGCCCACCAGCAGCGGAATTTTTCCGCGCGCGGTGATATCGGCCATGGCTTGCAGGGCGTCACGGCGGAAATCCGCGGCCGAATAGCTCTCGACCGGGTCGAGAATATCGATCAGACGGTGCGGATATTGCGCCAGCAGCTCTTTGGAAGGCTTGGCGGTGCCGATGTCCATGCCACGGTAGACCAGCGCCGAATCGACACTGATCAACTCGCAAGGCAGGACCCTGGTGAGTTCGATGGCCAGGTCGGTCTTGCCGGCGGCGGTCGGGCCCATCAGGAAAATCGCAGGTGGGAACTGGCTCATCAACGACCGCGCAAGAACAGTTTGTCCAGATCGTCCAGTCCCAGTTGGGTCCAGGTCGGTCGGCCATGGTTGCATTGACCGCTGCGCTCGGTGTTTTCCATGTCACGCAGCAGGCCGTTCATTTCCGGCAAGGCCAGGCGCCGATTCGCACGAACCGCGCCGTGGCAGGCCATGGTCCCGAGCAATTCGTTCAGGTGCGCCTGAATACGGTCGCTGGTGCCGAACTCCATCAGATCAGCCAGGACGTCGGCGACCAGCCGGTTGGCCTCGGCCTGCTTGAGCAGTGCCGGAATCTGCCGGATCGCCAGGGTTTCCGGGCCCAGACGCTGCAATTCAAAGCCCAGGCGCTGGAACCAGGCGACATGCTCCTCGGCGCAATCGGCTTCACGCTGACTGACGGCCAGGGACTCCGGCACCAGCAACGGCTGGCCGCTCAGGCCTTCGCTGGCCATCGCCACCTTCAAACGCTCATACATGATCCGCTCGTGGGCGGCGTGCATGTCCACCAGCACCAGGCCCTGGGCATTTTCCGAAAGAATGTAGATGCCCTTGAGTTGTGCCAGCGCATATCCGAGCGGCGGGATGTCGTCCTGCCCGGCCGGCAGCGCGACGGCATTGGCCTCGGGCAGCGGCGCAAAAAACTCGCGATAGGCGGCCTGAGCTTCGGCGACAGGCACACCGGACTGCGGACGCGGCGTGTATTGATACTGATAACCCGCGCCAGCGCCCGAACCCGCCGGCGCATTGAACGACGGCTGAGCCTGGGGCTGTTCCAGCAACGCATTGGCGGCCAGGCGCATTTCGCCCTGGGGCCCGAATTCACCGGCTTCGAGGCCGGTAGGCCGGACGATGGCCGTGGCGACCGGCGCCGCCAGTTGATCGTCGGGGCGCACATCGCCCAAGGCGCGGTGCAAGGTGCCGTAGAGGAAATCGTGAACCATGCGCCCTTCACGGAAGCGCACTTCGTGCTTGGTCGGGTGCACGTTGACGTCGACGCCGGTCGGGTCGACTTCGAAAAACAGCACGAAGGTCGGGTGCCGACCGTTGAACAGCACGTCGCGATAGGCCTGGCGCACCGCGTGGGCCACCAGTTTGTCGCGCACGGCACGGCCATTGACGAAGAAATACTGCAAATCGGCCTGGCTGCGGTTGAAGGTCGGCAAGCCGACCCAACCCCATAGATGCAGACCGTTGCGCTCGATTTCGATCGGCAGTGCCTGCTCCAGGAAACCCGGACCGCAGATCGCCGCCACGCGCCGGGCACGGGCCGCATCATCATGGGCTTCGTGCAGGCTGAGGATGGTCTTGCCATTGTGGCGCAGATGGAACGCCACATCGAAGCGCGCCAGGGCCAGGCGCCTGATCACTTCTTGCAGGTGATCGAATTCGGTTTTTTCGGTCTTGAGAAACTTGCGCCGCGCCGGCGTGTTGAAGAACAGGTCGCGCACTTCCACCGAAGTGCCCACCGGGTGGGCCGCAGGCTGCACGCGGGGCGCCATGTCTCGGCCCTCGGTCTCGACCTGCCAGGCCTGATCGGCGTCGCGGGTGCGGGAGGTCAGGGTCAGGCGCGCTACGGAGCTGATCGATGCCAGGGCCTCGCCGCGAAACCCCAGGCTCATGACCTGTTCGAGGTCCTCCAGGTTGCGGATCTTGCTGGTGGCGTGACGGGCCAGGGCCAGCGGCAGGTCATCGGCGGAAATGCCGCTGCCATCGTCGCGCACCCGCAGCAATTTGACGCCGCCCTGCTCCACATCGACGTCGATGCGTTTGGCACCGGAGTCCAGGCTGTTTTCCAGCAGCTCCTTGATCACCGAAGCCGGGCGCTCGACCACCTCACCCGCGGCAATCTGGTTCGCCAGTCGCGGGCTTAACAGCTCGATTCGCGCGCCGTTGTTCACGACCTGATTCATTCTTTGGCCGCCAATTCAGTGCCCGGAATGGTCAGGTGCTGACCGATCTTGAGCTCATCGCTCGACAGGTTGTTGGCACTGCGCAGGGTGGCGGGCGACACCTGATAGCGCACGGCGATCATCGCCAGGGTCTCGCCCGGGTTGACGCGGTGGTCACGCGGTCCCTGCACAATCTTGCCGGAGTCGCGCAGCCAGGCAATGTAAGTGCCCGGCGGCGGGTTCTGCTGGAAGAACTGGCGCACGCCGCTGCTGATCGAACGCGCCAGCGCCTGCTGGTGGCTCGACGCGGCAAGCTTCGAGGCTTCGTTGGCGTTGGAGATGAACCCGGTTTCCACGAGGATCGACGGAATATCCGGCGACTTCAGCACCATGAACCCGGCCTGCTCAACCCGTTGCTTGTGCAGCGGTGTCACCCGGCCGATGTTGCTCAAGACTTTCTGGCCAACGTTCAGGCTGGAGGTCAGGGATGCCGTCATCGACAGGTCGAGCAGCACGCCAGCGAGCATGCGGTCCTTGTCATCGAGGCTGACGTTGCCGGCACCACCGATCAGGTCGGAACGGTTTTCGCTGTCGGCCAGCCAGCGGGCGGTCTCGGAAGTCGCGCCGCGATCGGACAGGGCAAATACCGAAGCACCGAAAGCGGCGGCAGAAGGCGCGGCGTCGGCGTGGATCGAGACGAACAGGTCGGCGCCTTTCTTGCGGGCGATTTCGGTACGGCCGCGCAACGGAATGAAGTAGTCGCCGGTACGGGTCAGTTCGGCGCGGAAACCTTTCATGCCGTTGACCTGCCGTTGCGTTTCGCGAGCAATCTGTAGCACCACGTCTTTCTCGCGCTGGCCTCGGGAGCCGGAAGCCCCCGGATCTTCGCCACCGTGACCGGCGTCGATCACCACTACGATGTCGCGTTTGCCAGCCGGGGCTGGCGGCAATTTGATTGCAGGTTCCGTCGGCGTGACCGGCACGGCGGGCACCGTGGCGACCGACGGTGTCGGCGCTGGTGGAGGCGCGGCGTCTGCGGCGTTATCGAACAGATCGACCACCAACCGATTGCCGTACTGGGCGTTCGGCGCCAGGGAGAAGCTTTTCGGCGTCACGGCCTTCTTCAGGTCGATGACCACCCGCAGGTCGGTCGGCGTGCGTTGAGCCGAGCGCATGGCGGTTATCGGGGTATTCGAGGTGTTGACGTTGAGCGGCGCACCGAGGGTCGCGCCATTGATGTCGATGACCAGACGATCCGGAGCCGTCAGGGTAAAGACGCTGTGTTGCACCGGGCCGGTCAGGTCAAACACCAGTCGTGTGTTGTCCGGTGCCCGCCACAGACGAACACTGTTGACCTTCGAATCGGCCACAGCGTCGACGGTCACCGCCAAAAACAACACCCCTACGGCAGCCACCAACGCGCGAAAGCGCATACCTAACCCCATCATCTATTTGGATTCCAATGCCAAAGCGGCACACCAGGACTCGCCACGCGAACCCTGGGATAAAATTTTCAGCGAACGCCCGCTGTCTTGCGGGCTAATGGTAATGGTCAGGTCAGGCTTTGGCAAAAAGCCTGCACCTTTATCGGGCCATTCGATCAGACACAGGGCATCGTCTTCGAAGTAGTCGCGGATACCGAGGAACTCTAGCTCTTCCGGATCGACCAGACGGTACAAATCGAAATGAAAGGCGCGAATGTCACCGATCTCGTAGGGCTCGACCAGGGTGAAGGTCGGGCTTTTGACTGCCCCGACATGCCCCAGACCGCGGATGATGCCTCGGGACAACGTGGTTTTTCCCATCCCCAGGTTGCCCTCAAGGAAGATCAGGCCATGGCCTTGGGTGATTCGGGCAATGCGTGCGCCAAAGTCGCTCATGGCCTGCTCATCAGCCAGGTACAGGGTTACTTCAGACACGGTGCTTGCTCCTCCAACAACTGACGAATGACTGGAATCAGATCACTGGCCGCCAGCCCACGGCCCGATTTTCCTTGTTGCTCGCCGGCATTGGCGTGCAGCCAGACCGCCAGGCAGGCTGCGTCGAAAGGTTCCATGCCCTGGGCCAGCAATGCGCCGAGCACACCGGCCAGCACATCGCCCAGACCGGCGGTGGCCATCGCCGGGTGCCCCTGATGACACAGCGCCAGACGCCCATCGGGATGGGCGATCAGGCTGCCGGCACCTTTGAGGACGACGACAGCTGTATATTTTTTACTCAAGGCATGGGCTGCGGCGGGACGGTCAGACTGAACGTCGGCGGTGCTCACCCCAAGCAAACGTGCCGCCTCCCCCGGATGCGGGGTGATCACGCACCCCTTGGGCAGATTGACCTGCCCGCCAGCCAGCAGATTCAAGGCATCGGCGTCCCAGACTTGCGGCAACGGCGCATTGGCCGCAGCCGACAACAGGCTGCGCCCCCACCCTGCCTGGCCCAGACCCGGCCCGACCACCAACACCGATACCTTCTCAAGCAGCCCCATCAGTTGATTGGCCGACGACGTGCCCAGCACCATGGCTTCCGGAATCCGAGAAAGCGCTGGTGAAACATGTTCCGGACGGGTGGACAGCGAAACCATGCCCGCACCGCTGCGCAGTGCACTTTGCGCACTCAGCAAAATTGCCCCACCGTAACCGCGATCTCCACCAATGAGCAGCACATGGCCGAACTTGCCTTTATGGGATGCCGGCGCCCGGGTCGCCAGACGCGGCAGGTTAGCGATACTCAAGCGCCGAGCCGCGAACGCAGTGCCGTCGAGCAACTGCGGATCAGCCTGCAAATCGTTGAACACCAGCTCACCCGTCACATCCGCGGCATCACCGGTGAACAACCCCACCTTCAAGCCAATGAACGTGACCGTAAGGTCGGCATGCACGACACAACCAAGGATGCGGCCCGTATCCGCGCACAACCCTGACGGAATATCCACCGCAGCAACCGGCAGTCCGCTGGCATTGATTGCGGCGATGGCGCTGGCATACGGCTCACGGACATTACCGCTCAGGCCGGTGCCAAGCAAAGCATCCAGCACAATGCCGCGCAATCCGGATTGTGCCGTCCAGGGCTCGACGAGCACGTTTTCGGACACCGCCTCGGCATGGGCCAACGCCGCATCACCCTGCAAGCGCTGCGGATCCCCCACCGCCAGCACCCGCACCGACCAACCGGCGCGCTGGGCCAACACGGCCACCAAATACCCGTCGCCTGCGTTGTTGCCATGTCCGGCCAGCACGCTCAGTTCGTTCGCTGTCGGCCACTGCCGCACCAGCGCGCGCCACGTCGCCCGTGCCGCGCGCTGCATCAATTCGAAGCCCGCCGTACCGGCTGCGATCAGGCTCGCGTCGAGTGCTCGCACCTGGGCGGCGCTGTACAGCACGTCGGGTAATTCATCTTTAGTGTGTGGCATGCGTCTTCGGGCTCCGATGTCTGGCAGAATTATACGCATCTCAGTTCCGGTTTCTCTCGCCTCATGCCTGCTATTACCACAGACCTGTCCGCCCTCGCCCAATCCATCAAGGACTGGGGCCGCGAGCTGGGCTTCCAGCAAGTCGGCATCAGCGGCCTCGACCTGGCCGAGCATGAACAGCACCTGGAACGCTGGCTCGAAGCCGGCTACCACGGCGAAATGGACTACATGGGCGCCCACGGCAGCAAGCGCTCGCACCCCGAAGAGCTGGTACCGGGCACTTTGCGCGTGGTGTCCTTGCGCATGGATTACCTGGCCGGCGACACCCAAATGGCGAAAGTGTTGGCCCAACCGGAAAAAGCCTACGTCTCCCGTTATGCCCTGGGCCGTGATTACCACAAGCTGATCCGCAAACGCGTGCAGCAACTGGCGGAAAAGATTCAGGCCGAGATTGGACCGTTCGGCTTCCGTGCTTTTGTCGACAGTGCCCCGGTGCTGGAAAAAGCCATCGCCGAACAGGCGGGGCTTGGATGGATCGGCAAAAATACCCTGGTCCTCAATCGCAAAGCCGGCAGTTACTTTTTTCTCGCCGAACTGTTCGTCGACTTGCCGCTGCCGGTCGACCCGCCCCACGCCACCGAACATTGCGGCCGTTGCAGTGCCTGCCTCGACATCTGCCCGACCAACGCCTTCGTCGGCCCCTATGTACTGGACGCCAGACGCTGCATTTCCTACCTGACCATCGAACTCAAAGGCGCGATCCCTGAAGACCTGCGGCCACTGATCGGCAACCGGGTGTTCGGCTGCGATGACTGCCAGATTGTCTGTCCGTGGAACCGCTTCGCCCGCCCGTCCGGTGAGGGTGACTTCAAGCCGCGACACAACCTGGATAACGCCGGGCTGGCGGAACTGTTCATGTGGGATGAAGAGAGGTTTCTCAGCAGCACCGAAGGCTCGCCGCTGCGCCGGACCGGTTACGAAAACTGGTTGCGCAACCTGGCGGTGGGCCTGGGCAATGCGCCTTCAACGATTGCGGTGCTGGAGGCGCTGAAGGCGCGACGGGAGCATCCGTCGGAACTGGTGCGTGAACATGTCGAATGGGCGTTGCGGCAACACGCTGAACGTCAGGTTTCGTCGTTGTAGACGAACTTGGGCATTTCCCAATGAAAACGGATCGCCAGCAAGCGCAGCAGAAAACCGCCGAACAAAGTGATCAGAATCGATTGTTCACCGGGCAATTGCAGGTAGATACACAGCATGTAACACCATGCCGCCGCAAACGAAACGCTGGCATAAAGCTCACGCCGAAAAATCAGCGGAATATCGTTGCAGAAAATGTCCCGCAGGATGCCGCCGAAAACGCCGGTGATCACGCCGCTGACCGACGCCACCAACATGCCATGCCCCATTTCCAGGGCAGTGATGCAGCCGATCAGGGTGAACGCCACCAGGCCCATGGCGTCCAGCACCAGGAACAGTGAACGCAGATGCCGCATCCAGCGCGCCGTGAACACCGTGATCATGGCGGCAGCCGTGGTCAGCACCAGGTATTCCGGGTGTTTGACCCACGTCAGCGGGTAATGCCCGAGCAGCACATCGCGCACCGAACCACCCCCCAGTGCAGTGACGCAAGCGATCAGCACCACGCCAAACCAGTCCATGCCACGACGCCCGGCAGACAGGGCGCCGGTCATGGCTTCGGCGGTGATGGCGATCAGGTAGAGCATCAGCAACATGGTGGCGGTCCTTGCGAAAAGGCGCGCAGTCTACTCACTTCGCCGAGGCACCAAAAGAGGGCGCTACCCGACCACCGGTGGCGACTGTGCCTACGCCATCGTCGGAACGCCGCCCGTGAATTAGAACTTGATGAAATGCTTGCGGTAGTGCTGCAACTCGGCGATGGATTCACGGATGTCGTCCAGCGCCAGGTGGGTGCTGCCCTTCTTGAAGCTGTCACGCACGTCCGGCGCCCAGCGCGCGGCCAGCTCTTTGAGCGTGGACACGTCGAGGTTGCGATAGTGGAAATAGCTTTCCAGGGATTTCATGTGGGTATAAAGGAAGCGACGGTCCTGGCAGATGCTGTTGCCGCAGATCGGCGATTTGCCCTTCGGCACCCACTGCTCCAGGAAGGCGATGGTTTCGGCTTCGGCTTCGGCCATGCTGATACGGCTATCGCGAACCCGCTGGGTCAGCCCCGAACCGCCATGTTGACGGGTGTTCCACTCGTCCATGCCGGCGAGGATTTCGTCGCTGTGGTGAATGGCGATCACCGGGCCTTCGGCCAGGGTGTTCAGGTCACTGTCGGTGACGATGGTGGCCATTTCGATAATGACGTCGGTATCAGGGTTCAGACCGGTCATTTCCAGGTCGATCCAGATCAGGTTCTGCGGATTTTGCATGTTCGGCTCCTAAGCAATGCTGCGCAGTTTAGCCTAGGCCGGTGGCCGGGCGTGCTAAACTCGCGGCCGTTTTACCTAATCGCTGCATTCTTTATACGGAACACCCATGGCCAAACGCCAACTCAATCGCCGCCAAAACTGGCGCATCGAAAAGATTCAGGGCGAACGCGCTGCCCGCGCCGCCAAACGCGAGTCCTCGGCTGTCGAGGCACTTGAGGGCGGCGATCTGGGCCCGGAACAGCACGGTCTGGTGATCGCGCACTTCGGTGTGCAGGTTGAGGTCGAGGCCTGCGACGGCGAGCTCGCCGGTCAGGTGTTCCGTTGCCACCTGCGCGCGAACCTGCCGGCACTGGTGACCGGCGATCAGGTGGTGTGGCGCGCCGGCAACCAGGGCATCGGCGTGATCGTGGCGCAACTGCCGCGCAACACCGAGCTGTGCCGCCCGGACAGCCGTGGTCAGCTCAAGCCTGTGGCGGCCAACGTCGACATGATCGTCATCGTGTTTGCACCACTGCCCGAACCCCACGCCAACCTGATCGACCGCTACCTGGTGGCGGCCGAACATGCGGGCATCAAGCCGCTGCTGCTGCTGAACAAATACGACCTGATCGACGAAAACAACGCCCCTGCGCTGAATGCCTTGCTCGCCGTATACCGCACTCTCGGTTACCCGGTGCTGGAAGTGTCGGCGCATCACGGTAACGGTATGGAGCAGTTGCAGACGCAACTGGACGGACGCATCAGCGTGTTCGTCGGCCAGTCCGGTGTGGGCAAGTCGTCGCTGGTCAACAGCCTGCTGCCGGATGTCGAGACCCGCGTCGGCCCGCTGTCCGAGCTGTCCGGCCAGGGTACCCACACCACCACTACCGCGCGGTTGTTCCACTTCCCCGGCGGCGGTGAGTTGATCGACTCCCCGGGTATCCGCGAATTCGGCCTGGGCCACGTCAGCCGTGCCGACGTCGAAGCCGGCTTCATCGAGTTCAACGACCTGCTGGGTACCTGCCGCTTCCGCGACTGCAAGCATGACCGCGAACCCGGTTGCGCCCTGCTCAAGGCCCTTGAAGATGGCCGCGTGCAGCAGCAACGGATGAACAGCTACCGCTCGATCATCGCCAGTCTGCCGGAAAACGGCTACTAAACAGACATGCCGACCGCCCAGCTTTACGCGGGGTGGTCGGCGGCTGGATCTTCCCCCGCTTAAACATCAGACCTTTCTGTAAGGCGCCAGCGCGCGCACCTGTAGGACATTTCTCTTTCCGCTTCGGCCTCTTGTAGCCGACCTGTAATCGCCTAGTTTCAAACCCTCTTCGCACTCCAGCGACACCGAGGGACACCCATGCAAACCTACCATCTGTTCATCAGCCACTCGTGGAACTACTCCGACGCCCACGACAATCTCGTGCGCCTGCTCAACGCCAAGCCTGGTTTCACCTACAAGAATTTTTCGGTGCCGCCGGACAACCCGATTGTCGGCGCGAAAACCGACAAACAACTTGAGGAGGCCATCGAAAACAAGATCCGCCCGTGTTCGGCGGTATTGATCATGGCCGGGATGTACTCCACCTACAGCAAGTGGATCAACAAGGAAATCGAGATCGCCAAGCGCATGGGCAAGGTGATCATTGCGATCAAGCCGTTCGGCGCCGAGCGGATTTCCACGGTAGTACGTGAGGCGGCACATGCCGAGTGTGCGTGGAACACCAACAGCATCATCGATGCGATTCGCAAGCATACGGCGGTGTAACCATGCGCAAGGGACTGTTTATCGGCATCAACGACTACACCCATGTGTCGCGCCTGAGCGGTTGCAGCAATGACGCCATGGCCATGGCCTCGGTGCTGAAGACCGACGCCAATGGCGATCCGAACTTCAAGAACATCGTACTGACCTCTGCCGAGGACTACCTGAGCCGGGAAAAACTCGAAGACCAGATCCGTGAGCTGTTTGCCGGGGACTGCAATGTCGCGCTGCTGTATTTCGCCGGCCACGGCAGCTTCGACACCGACACCGACGAAGGCATGTTGATCCCGCAGGATTACAAGAGCGCCAAGGACGGGATACGCCTCAGCGACATTCTCAACTGGGCGAGCAAGGCCACGAAGATCAAAAACAAAGTGATCATTCTCGACTGTTGCCAGAGCGGCTCGGCCGGTGAACTGCGCGCCTTGCGCAGTGAAGGCAGCGTGGTCGGTGAAGGCATGACCATTCTGACCGCCTGCAAAAAGGAAGAGCCGGCAATGGAGGGCGCGCAACACGGCGTGTTCACCGGACTATTGCTCCAGGCCCTGCATGGTGGAGCAGCGAACATCCTGGGCAAGATCACACCCGGCAGCCTCTATTCGTTTGTCGACAACGCCCTCGATGCCTGGGAACAGCGCCCGGTGTTCAAGACCAACGTCTCGCAGTTCATTTCCCTGCGCGAAGTGTCGCCGCTGATTCCCAAGGAGATCCTGCGCAAACTCCCCGAATGGTTTGCCGAAGCGGAGTCGGTGTACCCCCTCGCCCCCAGCTTTGAGCCCACCGAGCCTGAATTCAACCCGGAGCACGGCGACGTCTTCGCCCAGTTGCAAAAGTGCAACCGCCACAGTCTGGTCGAACCGGTGGACGCCGAACACATGTACTACGCCGCCATCCACTCCACCGGCTGCCGCCTCACCGCCCTCGGCGCCTATTACCGCGAACTCGCGATCAAGGGACATTTCTGATGCCAGTGTTTATCAGCTACCGCCACATGGACCGCGCCCACGCGGTCAAGATCAACGCGCGCCTGATCCAGGCCAACATCAAGACCTACCTCGATGTGCTGGATGCCGAATCCCAGACCACCGACGACATCACCGGGGTGATTACCCGCAACATCAGCGAATGCACGCACCTGCTGGCAGTGGTCTCGGAGAAAACCGCCCTGTCCTGGTGGGTGCCGTTCGAAATCGGCGAGGCGACGATCACAAATCGGCGTATCTGCTCGTTCAAGACCGGCCCGACCGAGCTGCCGCTGTACCTGGACAAATGGCCGAAGCTGACCAGCGACCGGGACATCGACTTCTTTATCGATGCCTATCGCAACGAAGCAACGCTCAAGCGCTCGATGTCACTGGAGTCCATAACCGGTAACGAGTCGGTGCGCAGCGTCAACAAATCCAATGCGGATCGCTTTCACGCCGAGCTCAAGACCCGAATCATCCGCGGCTTCTGAGTCACTCCGCTCCCCGATCCGTCCTCTTGACCGGTCGGGGTTTCTCTCACCCGTCATCTGTAGGAACCAGCTTGCTGGCGATGGACTCCAGTACGCCGAGTGGATTCAGACAGCACGCGTTATCGTTGACGACCATCGCCAGCAAGCTGGCTCCTACAGGGGATCGTGCCCCTGCCGGCCTTCAAACCAGTGAAAGCCGCACAAAAAAGCCGACATCGCTGTCGGCTTTTTTGTCGGTCATGCTGACCAATCAATCGACACCCGAGGGAATCGATTCACTATTGCCAATTCAGTTAGCCTGGTAAGACTCAAACTCAACCATCGGTTGAATCATCTGCAGGAAGCTTGGTCGCCTGTTTCGCAATATTTTTCTCTTCGGATTTCACGCGACGTTCAAGCTTTCTTATGTCCTCTTCAGCGGGCAGCTCCTCGGGCTTGATGCCGCGCTGTTCCAACATATCTCGGACGCTCAAATTATTCTGGACATGCTCCTTGGCAATGGCCGGCTCGCCTTGCAGGTCCACCTGCAGCACGTTGTGATTAGTTATCTCATTAGCCAGGTTTTTGGCAGCAATAGTCAGCGTCGGTAAAAAATCAGCCAATGGACGGCTCTTAACGATGCCATACCTGTCCTTCATCGCCTGCGTGGTCTTGCCTCCGAACAATGCGGCATCTCCTCGGGAGCGAATACGGGCAAATCCTTCATCATCTACACCACGTTCGTAGATGTTCTGCGATAGTTCCTTCTCCGACTCACGCAAACGATCTCGAGCATCGAAGCGGGCCTGTAATCGCATTCGGTCTTCGATCAACTCCTGCTTGCGCGTTTGCAATGCGAAGTAGCTCTGAGCGAAAGCGATCGCTTGTTTACGCGGATCACCATTTTGGGCAATCAAGTAGCAGGCATAACGCGTGAGCATGAAGTCTTCGACAGGGCGCTTACCACCTTTGCCCACCTCGATCATTTTCGTGACGTCACGAAAATGATCGGAAGCCTCAACTCCTGTCGCTTCACAGGAGGCTATGGCACGCCTGATGGCGGTCAAAAAATTATCCCAGCGTGCGTAACCCAAGGGGGCCTGCAACTCGCGAGCGAACCAGAATTCGATGCCTTCATCAGGCACGCGATGTACCAGCGCGTCGAAACGCTGCTGCAGCAGTGGTAGTGATTGATTATCCATGGCAAATTCCGGGGCAGTCAGAGGGCGTCGATCTCGAAAGCTTTTCGACAGTAAATATCTGTCTGATAGTGATGGGCAGATTTCCGACCGCATAGCCTCAAATGTGTGACAAAAAAGCCGCGAACATTGCGGCTTTCCTGTTTTCAGCGTGCGGTCTTTTCCAGCTTCCAGCCCAGCGCATCCAGCGCGTCACAGCCCTCCTGTATCAGTATGTGTGCAGCACTGGCGAAATGTTCCAAATCGTGACCTTCAGCATCTTTCACGCACAAGCAGGTGACACTGTTGAGCAGGTTGCGTGCGGCCTTGATTCGGTGGGTGGCGGTTTCAAGAAGATCGGAAGCTCGAGCTTCAGTGTCGATGTACAGCGTGGTCCCGACGCTGAAGTTGCTTTGGAGCGGGTGGAATTGGGGCATGGTTTGAATTCCGTCTGAAAGATGAAACTCCCACCCTTTTCGCGGCTAATCGAATGGGGTGGCAGCTGTACGCGGGTTAGCCGACCGGTCAGAGGAACCCGGCACACCCGAAGGTGTCCCACGCACAGCCACCATAGACATATAGATGCCAGGCAGCAAAAAGCGCCGCGATTATACGGGCGCTTGTGCATTCCTCTCAAACGACCGGCTAAGGTCGATCACCGATTCGTCGGCGACAGGCGAACTGTACCTAGGCCCCAAGCGAAGTAAAACCCGGTTTACGGGTCTCAGACCCGTCCTACACAATTTTCGGACCAAACCTCATTTCTTGAGTTTTCTCGCAATGCAGTGGATCTGAATTCATTCTTACAAGCACAAAAAAGCCGACATCTCTGTCGGCTTTTTTGTCGGTCACTGCTTGGGCGCTTCAGCCGGTTTGGCTGGCTCACCCGCTTTCGGTGCCGGGTCGTCGAACAGGTTCAGACGCTCGCGCAGTTCGTGGACGGGCAGCGGTTCCTTGTCCGCCGGCAACGCGTTCGGGTTGACCGGCGCGGTCGGTGCTGCGTCTGGTGCAGCCGAACCTTGCGGTGCATCGGGAGCTGGCTCCGCGCCTTGCGAACCTTCGATCGCACGCTGGGCTTTCTTGGTCAGCACGACGATGTCGATACGGCGGTTGACCGGGTTGAACGGGTGCTCGCGATCAAACAACGCCGACGAGGCATAACCGACCACGCGCGCCACCTGTGCATCCGGATAGCTGCCCGCCACCAGCGCACGACGTGCGGCGTTGGCACGGTTGGCCGAGAGCTCCCAGTTACCGAAATCACCGGTGCCGGTATATGGCTTGGCATCGGTGTGGCCGCTGATGCTGATCTTGTTCGGCACCGCCTTGATGGTGTCGGCCATGGCCAGCAGGATGTCTTCGAAATACGGTTTCAAGCGGGCAGAGCCCGAGTCGAACATCGGACGGTTTTCCGCGTCCATGATCTGGATGCGCAGGCCGTCCGGGGTAATTTCGAACAGGATCTGGTCCTTGAACTTCTGCAACTGCGGATTCTCATCAACCTTGTTCTGCAGTTCCTGCAGCAACAGTTCGAGGCGTTCCTTTTCGACCTGCTCGGCCATGCCTTCGACCTGGTCGGTATCCACAGTGACCTTGTCCGGCTGCGGCTGGGACTTCACCTCGGGGTTGAGGGTGTTTTCCGGCGCCATGGTCGGCGTACCGCCCAGATCGATGATGTACGGCGTGCCGCTTTCGGAAAAGCCGATCGGGTCCTTGAAGTAACCGGCGATGGCGATCTTCTGTTCCGGCGTGGCGGTGGACAGCAGCCACAACACCAGGAAGAACGCCATCATCGCCGTGGCGAAGTCGGCGAAGGCGATTTTCCATGCGCCCCCGTGGTGCCCGCCGGCAATGCGCTTGACGCGCTTGATGATTATCGGCTGATTATTTTCCATTTCTTAACGACCGCGAACCGCTTGTTCCAGCTCGGCGAAGCTTGGACGGTGCGCCGGGTACAGAACCTTGCGCCCGAACTCCACGGCCAGCGATGGCGGCATGCCGGAAGCCGAAGCCACCAGCGAAGCCTTGATGGCTTCGTAGACGTTCAGCTCTTCCTTGGCATCGTGGGCCAGGGAATGGGCCAGCGGGCCAAAGAAACCGTAGGCGGCGAGAATACCGAAGAAGGTACCGACCAGTGCCGCACCGACGTGCAGGCCGATGGACTTCTGGTCACCTTCACCCAGCGAAGCCATGGTCACCACGATACCCAGTACCGCCGCGACGATACCGAAACCGGGCATGGCGTCGGCGATGCCGTTAACCGCGTGGGAGGGGTGTTCCAGGTCTTCCTTGAGGCTGAACAGCTCCATGTCGAACAGGCCTTCCAGCTCGTGCGGGGCCATGTTGCCGGAGGACATGATGCGCAGGTAATCACAGATGAACGCGGTCATGCGCTCATCCTTGAGGACCGTCGGGTACTTGGCGAAGATCGGGCTCGCGGCGGCATCTTCGATGTCGCCTTCGATGGCCATCATGCCTTCGCGGCGACTCTTGTTGAGGATCTCGTAGATCAGGCCCAGTACTTCAAGGTAGAAGCCGTGGTTGAAACGCGAACTGAACATGCTCAGGGACTTCTTGAGCACGTGCATCGTCATGTAGCCGGGGTTGGCCTGCAGGAAGGCGCCGAGGGCCGCACCGCCAATGATCATGACCTCGAAAGGCTGGATCAGGGCGGCAATCTTGCCGTGGGAAAGCACGTATCCGCCAAGCACGCTCGCGAATACGACGATGATGCCGATAATTTTAGCCATAGGTTAGGAGAGCACTTACTGAGTCGGGTTCAAGGTCATATTCGGAAGTTAAAAAATCTCTTCTTCTACTTATCGGCAAAACTGCGCCAGACTATAGCCAGTTCAGGCGAAAAGCTAATTTGACCCCTTCCGGGCACAGGTAATGTTGACGATGATCGCCTCCCACCATGGTTAACGAAACGAACGCTCCAACCCCGAAACCGACGACGCTCGAAGGCTGGGTCAAGCTTCTCGATGGCGTGCGCCTGCCGGTTCCGCAAGCCAGTCTCGACCGGGTCTGCAAGGCCATCGGCGACAACCGCAGCTCGCTGCGCGATATCGCCGACCTCATGCAAGGCAGTCCGGCCCTGGCCTTGAGCGTGATTCGCGAAGCCAACCGGCATACCCATGGCGGCATGACCGAGCCTGCGGAAAACCTTGAGGTTGCGATCAATCGCCTCGGCCTGAAGCGCACCGAAGAACTGCTCGCGCGATTGCCCGTCGAACCCCAGTCCGAGATCCCCAAAGCCCTGCGTCAGTTGCAGATGATCAGCCAGCACGCCACGCAACAGGCCAACGGTTTTTTTGCCAGTCGCCTGGCGCGGCTGTGGCAGGACATCCACTGGGGCAGCCTGCTGTTTCTATCGCCCCTGTGGCCGCTGGCGCTGACCCATCCAAAACTGCTCGAAGACTGGGAGCTGCGGGTCATCCATAAAGGTGAGTCGGCACGTAAAGTCGAAAAGCAATTGTTTGGCGTACGCCTGCTGGACATCGGCCAGGCGCTGGTCGAGGTCTGGCGCTTGCCGATCTGGGTGCAGCAGGGCTATAGATTACTGCTTACTGAACAGCGAGAACTGGTGAAGGTCCTGCGTATCGCCCGTGACAGCGAACATCCACTGCGCCAGCAGAACCGCCTCGACGACGATCCGACCCTGCGCCGCTGGCTCAATCAACCTGCCAATACGGTGCTGCTGGCCAACGGGCTGGCGCTATCGGCGCAACACGCCTGGGACAGCCCCCACAGTGAGCGCTGGCAGTACCTGACCAGCCTTTACCTGCAAATGCCGATGGATGAGGTGCAACAACAACTGCACCAGCAAGCCGCCAACAGCGCGCGCCATCACGCCATGCCCGACCTCTGGCACCCCGCCGAATCGCTGATCTGGCCGTGGGGCATGAACCGTGTCCACTCAGGTTTGCTACCGGCCGCCGGACCCACTGCCGAAGATCTGGCGAAGTGGCGCAAGCAATGCGCCGAACTGCTGGTCGAGCCGAGTCGCTTCACCAACGCCATGCACTTGACCATCGCTGCCCGGGACGCCCTCGTGGCCTGCGGCATGCGTCGGGTGATGATCCTGATGGCCGACCGCACCCACGCCAACCTGCGCGTGCACCAAACGGCCGGCCTGCCGAAGGACGCGGCCGGGCTGAACTTCGTGGTCAGCCAGAGCAACGTGTTGCAGCGCCTGCTCGCGCAACAGGCCCAGGTGCGCCTGACGCCAGCCAACAACGCGCAATTCTCGGCCCTGCTGCCCAACAGCCTGCGTTCACAGTTCAGCGGCGAACACCTGCTGCTGCGTTCGCTGGTCAACAATGGCCGGGTGATCATGATCATCGTGGCGGATCAGGGCGGCGGGCCGTTTTCGGAAATTTCCGTACAGGCCTTCGGCAAAACCGCGCAGTGCATCGAAAAAGCCCTGCACAGCTTTAGCCACCGAGGCCAATAAGCTGCGTTACAATCTTCCCTTTTGTGCTCTGGAGACCTCACATGTCTGACTTCTCTGGCTTGCCGCTGGTGATCGAGCCGAGCGACTTGCTCCCTCGCCTCGACGCCCGCGAACTGATTCTGGTGGACTTGACCAGTCCCGCCCGCTACGCCGAAGGGCACATTCCCGGCGCGCGCTTTGTCGATCCGAAACGCACGCAGCTGGGGCAGGCACCCGCCCCGGGACTGATGCCCCCGCAGGCAGCACTCGAAACGCTGTTTGGCGAGCTGGGACACAATCCCGATGCGGTCTACGTCGTGTATGACGACGAAGGCGGCGGTTGGGCCGGGCGCTTCATCTGGCTGCTGGATGTCATCGGCCACAGCAAGTACCACTATGTCGACGGCGGCCTGACGGCCTGGCTGGCAGAAGGTTTGCCCATGTCGATCCAGATCCCGCCAGCCGTGGGCGGCCCGGTTTCTCTGACCTTGCACGACGAACCCACCGCCACCCGTGAGTACCTGCAAAGCCGTCTCGGTGCCGCCGACCTGGCCATCTGGGACGCACGCGGGCCGCTGGAGTATTCCGGCGAGAAGGTCCTGGCGGCCAAGGGCGGGCACATTCCCGGCGCGGTCAATTTCGAATGGACCGCCGGCATGGATCAGGCACGCCATCTGCGCATCCGCACTGACATGCCGCAGATCCTCGAACAACTCGGGATCAGCAAAGACAAAGAAGTGATTACCCACTGCCAGACACACCATCGGTCTGGCTTCACCTATCTGGTGGCCAAGGCTCTCGGTTATCCGCGGGTCAAGGGCTACGCCGGCTCTTGGGGCGAATGGGGCAACCATCCCGATACCCCGGTAGAAATTCAAGATTTTTAAGGACTGTTAATGAACAAGCGTCTGTTTCTCCTCGGCCAGTACCTGCTGCCCCACAACTTGCTCTCGCGACTGGCCGGCTGCATCGCCGAATGCCGCGTGCGCTGGTTCAAGAATGCCTTTACCGCCTGGTTCGCCAAGCGCTATCAAGTGGACATGTCCCAGGCGCTGGTCGAAGACCTGACCGCCTACGAGCACTTCAACGCGTTCTTCACCCGCGCGCTGAAAGACGGTGCCCGCCCGCTGGACGAGACTCCGGGCGCGATCCTCAGCCCGGCCGACGGCGCGATCAGCCAGCTTGGCCCGATCGAGCACGGCCGTGTGTTCCAGGCCAAGGGCCACAGCTTCAGCGTGCTGGAACTGTTGGGGGGCGATGCGGCGAATGCTGCGCCGTTCATGGGCGGTGACTTCGCGACCATCTACCTGTCGCCGAAGGACTACCACCGCGTGCACATGCCGCTGGCCGGTACCCTGCGCGAGATGGTCTACATCCCGGGTCGTCTGTTCTCGGTCAACCAGACCACCGCTGAAAACGTTCCGGAACTGTTCGCCCGCAACGAGCGCGTGGCGTGCATTTTCGACACCGAGCGCGGGCCGATGGCCGTGGTGCTGGTGGGCGCGATGATCGTGGCGTCGATTGAAACCGTCTGGGCCGGGCTGGTCACACCGCCGAAGCGCGAGCTGAAAACTTTCCGCTACGACGAAGCCGCGCGCGCGCCGATCCATCTGGAAAAAGGTGCGGAACTGGGCCGCTTCAAGCTGGGCTCGACCGCCGTCGTGCTGTTCGGGCCGGATCAGGTGAAGTGGGCTGAAGAAATGACCGCCGGTACAGCGGTGCAGATGGGTCAGGGCATGGGCTCACCGAAAGCCTGACCTGTTGAAGATCTGAATGTGGGAGCGGGCTTGCTCGCGAAAGCGGACTGACAGTCAACATAGATGTTGAATGTAACGACGCCTTCGCGAGCAAGCCCGCTCCCACATTGCTTTACAGCTGGCCGTCGCGATCGCGCAAGCCCAGCAGATACAGCACGCCATCCAGACCCAGCGTCGAAATTGCCTGCCTGGCCGACTGCTTCACCAGCGGCTTGGCACGGAACGCCACGCCCAACCCGGCAATCGCCAGCATCGGCAAGTCATTCGCACCGTCGCCGACCGCAATGGTCTGCTCCAGGCGCAAGCCTTCCTTGTGTGCCAGTTCCTTCAGCAAATCCGCCTTGCGCTGCGCATCGACGATCGGCTCGACCGCCACACCGGTGACTTTGCCGTCGACCACTTCCAGTTCGTTGGCGAACACGTAGTCGATACCCAGCTTGGCCTGCAATTGCTTGGCGAAGTAGGTGAAGCCGCCCGACAGAATCGCTGTCTTGTAGCCCAGGCGCTTGAGTTCGGCGAACAGGGTTTCGGCGCCTTCGGTCAGGCGCAGCGAGGCGCCGATGGAGTCCAGCACATTGACGTCCAGACCTTTGAGCAAGGCCAGGCGCTCCTTGAAGCTGGCGCGGAAGTCCAGTTCGCCGGCCATCGCCCGCTCAGTGATTTGCGAAACCTTGTCACCCACGCCAGCCGCCTTGGCCAGTTCATCGATCACTTCGGCTTCGATCAGGGTCGAGTCCATGTCGAACACCGCCAGGCGACGGTTGCGACGGAACAGCGAATCTTCCTGGAAGGCGATATCGACGTTCAGTTCCTGGGCGACGCTGAGGAATTCGGCACGCAGCGCCTGCGGATCAGCCGCTTCGCCACGCACGGAAAACTCGATGCAGCCCTTGCCCTTGTCGGCCGGGGTGTCCAGCGGCATGCGCCCGGACAGACGATCGATGTGGTCAATGTTCAGGCCATATTTGGCGGTGATCGAGCTCACGGCCTGCAACTGCCCGGCTGTCACCTTGCGGGTCAACAGGGTCACGATGTGGCGCTTTTTGCCCTGGTTACCGACCCACTGCTGGTAATCCTGTTCGGACACCGGCGTGAAACGCACCTGTTGATCGAGCTCGTAGCCCTTGAACAGGATGTCCTTGAGCACGGACTTGCCTTGCTCGGTGTCGGGAATTTCAACCAGGATGCCGAACGACAAGGTGTCGTGGATCACCGCCTGACCGATGTCGAGAATGTTCACACCACCCTGGGCCAGAACGCCGGTAATGGCCGCAGTCAGACCCGGACGGTCGACTCCCGTGATGTTTATCAGGACGATTTCGCGCAAGGCGCACCCCCGCAGGTGGAAAAAAACCGCATTCTACCCACTTTCAGTGACCATCGGGCACCGTGAGCGCTTTGACGGTCTAGGGCCTGTCGCTATACTGCGCGTCAACTTCACGGACAAAAGAGCCGAGCTCAAGTGAACCGGCCTACGCCAGTAAAAACCGATAACTTCTTCCTGCTGATCTTCCGGGCACTGCGCCACCGCCGTGTACCGATTGCATTGCGCATCGCCAGCCATAACGTGATCCTGGTCGCCCTGGCCCTGGTCATCTATGCCGGTGTGATGGGCCTGCAGTTCAAGCAGGCCATGCACGAGCAGGCGGATGCGCTGGGCGAAAGCCTGACGACGCAGACGGCCACTTCGGCCACGGAGCTGTTGGTGTCCAACGACATCCTCAGCCTCAATGTGCTGCTCAATAACCTGACCAAGAACAAGCTGGTGGCCCACGCCGCCATCTACAGTCCGGACAACCGCATCCTTGCCGAATCCGGCCAGCGTCCCAAGCATGGCCTGCTGGGTGAAGCCGAGGGCATGTACCAGAGCAAGATCACCTTCCAGGACGTGACTGCCGGGCAATTGCGTATCAGCCTGGACATGGACCAGTTCCAGCAGCCGATGACTATCAGCCTGCAAAGCATGGGCATTCTGAGCGCCATCCTGCTGGCCCTGTCCCTGGCCCTGAGCCTGCGCATGGGGCGCTATCTCTCCACTCCACTGCTGCAACTGCGGGTGTGGCTGCGCAATATCGATGAATACACCCCGGCCACCGACCGCCAGGACGAAATCGGCGACCTGGCGCGCCAGTTGCACGCCAACTTCGCCCCGGAACCCGCCCCTGTGCCGGAGCCGGAACCGGAATTCGACGACATGGATGACGAGGCCGACCCGGCCTTCGAAGTCCGTAACCTGCGCGACCCGAGTTTCGACGAGAGCCGCCCGGTAGCGGCGCTCAAGCCAGCGCCACGGCAGATCGTCAGCACCGTCGAAGACGACGATGATGAAGACCCGTTCGCCGACCTGCGCGACGAGTCGCTGGACAGTACCCCACAACCGGTGATTCGCAAGGCCACGCCGAGCGTGCCGCAACACAGCGCGGTGCTGGCGGTGCAACTGGGCTCCCAGGAGCAACTGCGACGCCTGCCGCGGGCGCGACTTGAAGAGCTGCTCGAACGCTATCGCGACTGCCTCGACCAGGCCGCTTCGCTGTATCAAGGCGAAGTGGAGACCTTGAACGATGGCAGCACGTTGATGCTGTTCCACACCGAAGACAGCGGCGACGACTACCTGACCAACGCCATTTGCTGTGGCGAGCTGCTGCGGGCCTTGGGCCACCAGTTGCAGATCGAAGTCGCGGACAGCGGCATCACCCTGCAATTGCAGCTGGGCCTGACCCTGGGCGATGAGCTGTTCGGCCTGAGCCAGATCGACCTGCTGCTGACCGACCCCGCCCAGGACGCCCTGGCCCTGTCGCAACACAGCCGTAACCTGCTGCTGGTGGAGCGCAAGATCAGTGACGACGCGTTGATCCGCCAGCGCGCACGGATCCGCCCGATCGCCAGTCCAGAGGGCGCGTGCTGCGTGGAGCGGTTGATGGAGCCGTATCCATCGATGCTGGAACGGCAATTGGCGCGGATGCACGAGCGTCGGGCTTAAACCTTGGCCCTGATGTGAAGAAGCCCGCAGATGAGCGATCGTCTGCGGGCTTTTTTGTTGCCTGTACCTACGCCTTCGCGGGCAAGCCCGCTCCCACAGGTTCAGGGGCGTTCACTTGATTTGTGTACGACACGGACACTGTGGGAGCTGGCTTGCCAGCGAAGGGGTCGGGACAGGCACTAAAGCTCTCCACCTTGCAGAAACGACAAAGCCCGCACAAGGCGGGCTTTGTATGGACTCAATCAAGACTTAGAAGCGGAACACTTCCATATCCGTACGAATAGGCGCGGCCATCGGGATCTTCGGCTGCTTTTCCTGCTCTACCGCAGGTGCTGGCGCCTTGGCTGCCGGTTTGCGCGGAACTTCGGCGATCGGCGGCTGATTGGCCAGGGGCTTGAGCGCCACCGACAGTTGTTCGGCCAGTCGTTGCAACAACACACCCTGTGCCTGGACCTGCGCCGCGGTGGTACCGGCATGCTGTTCCTGCAAATGGATGATGCGGTTGTCGCGGACCTGCCCGCGACGATCGATCAGGCGCCATTGCGCGTCGAGAATCGCCGGTTGCTTTTCACCCGAGTCCAGCCGCGTGATGGTCAGCAGTACCTGAACATCCGGGGTGAAGCCCACTGTCGCCGGGGCCAGCACTACGCGCTGGCTGTCCAGATGACCAGCGACCTGACGCAGCAGCAGTTGGTCGATATCCGACGAAAGGCTGCCGGCCCAACGACCGTCCGTCGAGGCTTGCAGGCTGCCATCGGGCTGACGCTGCAACAGGGTTTCGCGTTGCAGGTAGTCGGCCACGGTGACCGGCCCCAACAATACCGCCATGCCTGCGTTCTGTGCAGGCTGAACCGGACTTCCAGCGTCCAGCTGATACAACGACACCGGTTGGTGAACGCTGCAACCCGCCAAGCCAAGAACGCCGGCGAGCAAAAGAATAAAAGGAAGGCGCAGAGCAGTCATCGTCCCATCCAGGTGATCGCAAAAAGGCTGACCACAGTAAAAATACTCAATAAATATGAAGAACGCGCGGCAGTGCCGGCGCTTGAAAGGCCATATCATCCGTGAATATGCGTTCCGACTCCAGCGCAAAGCGCCGAACTACGGGTTAATTCGTAGTTCGGCGCTTCTATGTCGCCTAATTTTGGTTTTCGACGAGCAGCGCATCTACCCGCTGGAAACCACGCGGCAATTTATTGCCACGACGGCCACGTTCACCCTTGTAGTGCTCGAGGTCGTCCGCTTTCAGTGACAAGGTACGTTTCCCGGCCTGCAACACCAGTGTTGCACCGTCCGGCAATACGGCGATGTCCGTCACATACTCTTCGCGACTGGCCACTCGCTCACCGGGAATCCCGATGATCTTGTTGCCTTTGCCCTTACCTAATTGTGGCAGGTCGCTGATTTTGAAGATCAGCAGGCGACCTTCGGTCGTCACCGACGCCAGCCAGTTCTGCTCACGATCGGCCACAGGGCGCGGCAGCATGACCTTGGCGTTGTTCGGCAGGCTCAACAGCGCCTTGCCCGCCTTGTTCTTGGCCTGCAGGTCTTCACCCTTGACCACGAAACCGTAGCCGGCGTCGGAAGCGATCACGTACAGCGCATCGTCTTCGGGCATCAGCACGCATTCGAAACTCGCCCCTGGCGGCGGCGTCAGGCGACCGGTCAGTGGCTCGCCCTGGCCACGGGCCGACGGCAAGGTGTGGGCGGCCACCGAATAACTGCGACCGGTGGAGTCGATAAACACGGCAAACTGGTTGGAGCGCCCGGCTGCCAGCGCCTTGAAACCGTCCCCGGCCTTGTAGGAAAGCCCGGTGGCGTCGATTTCGTGGCCTTTGGCGGAGCGAATCCAGCCTTTTTCCGACAGCACCACCGTCACTTTCTCGTTCGGCAGCAGATCGTGCTCGGTCAGGGCCTTGGCTTCGGCACGCTCGACGATAGGCGACCGGCGGTCATCACCGTAGGTTTCAGCGTCCTTGATCAGTTCGCTGCGCACCAGTTTTTTCAACTTGGCTTCGCTGCTCAGCAGGGCTTGCAGCTTGGCTTGTTCCTTGAGCAGTTCATCCTGCTCGGCACGCAGCTTCATCTCTTCCAGTCGCGCCAGCTGACGCAAACGGGTGTCGAGGATGTAGTCGGCCTGGATCTCGCTCAGGGCGAAGCGTTCGATCAGTTTGGCCCGTGGCTGCTCCTCGGTACGGATGATGTGGATCACTTCATCCAGGTTGAGGTAGGCAATCAGCAAACCGTCCAACAGGTGCAGGCGACGCTCGACCTTGTCGAGGCGAAATTGCAGGCGACGACGCACGGTCTGCACCCGGAACTCCAGCCATTCGACCAGCAGCGCCCGCAGGTTCTTCAGCTGCGGCTTGCCGTCCAGGCCGATGATATTGATGTTGACCCGGTAGCTCGACTCCAGCTCGGTGCTGGCGAACAGGTGCTGCATCAGCGCATCGTGGTCGAAGTTTTTCCGCGCCCCCGGAATGATCACGATCCGGCACGGGTTTTCGTGGTCGGATTCGTCACGCAGGTCGGCAATTTGTGGCGCCTTGGACGGTTTGGCCTGCATCATCGCGGCGATCTGTTCCAGCACCTTGGCGCCCGAGACCTGATGCGGCAGCGCCGTGACGATGATGTCGCCGTCTTCGATGTGATACACGGCACGCATGCGCACCGAACCGCGACCGGTTTCGTAGATTTTCAGCAGGTCGGCGCGCGGGGTGATGATTTCCGCTTCGGTCGGGTAGTCCGGGCCCTGGATGTGTTCACAGAGCTGTTCGACCGTGGCCTTGGGCTCGTCGAGCAAGCGCACGCAGGCCGTAGCGACTTCCCGCAGGTTGTGCGGCGGAACGTCGGTGGCCATGCCCACGGCGATACCGGTGGTGCCGTTGAGCAGAATGTTCGGCAGGCGGGCCGGCAACACCAGCGGCTCGTCCAGCGTGCCGTCGAAGTTCGGGCCCCAGTCCGCAGTGCCCTGGCCCAGTTCGCTGAGCAGCACTTCGGAATAACGCGACAACCGCGCTTCGGTGTAACGCATGGCCGCGAAGGACTTGGGATCATCCGGCGCACCCCAGTTGCCCTGGCCGTCGACCAGCGTGTAGCGATAGCTGAACGGCTGGGCCATCAGCACCATGGCTTCGTAGCAGGCCGAATCGCCGTGGGGGTGGAATTTACCCAGCACGTCACCGACGGTACGCGCCGACTTCTTGTGCTTGGAATCGGCGTCCAGCCCCAACTCGCTCATCGCATAAATAATGCGGCGCTGTACCGGTTTCAGGCCGTCGCCGATATGCGGCAAGGCACGGTCCATGATCACGTACATGGAGTAGTTGAGGTAGGCATTTTCGGTGAAGTCAGCCAGTGACCGGCGTTCTACACCGTCCAGGCTGAGATCAAGGGAGTCGCTCATGCGGGCCTCATCGGTTCGTTGTCTGGCGCAGCAGCATGGTGCCACCGCGCTGGGTAAATTCAAGTTTGTTCAGTGCGCTCATGCCGAGCAACACCTGATCGCCGTGCAGCCCCGGGGCCACCAGTGCGCGTACATCCCGCAGCACGATGTCGCCCAGTTGCAGGCGTTCGATACGGGTGCGATAGCCCTGGCTCAGGCCATTGGCCGTGCTCAGGGTCACGCCGAATCCTTCTTCGAGCTTCAAGCGCTTGGCCAGGTCCGCCGGAATCGACACATCGGTCGCCCCGGTGTCGAGCATGAAGTCCACCGGCTGGCCGTTGATCTGACCGCTGGCGACGAAATGCCCTTGAGCGTTGCTCACCAGTTTCACCTCGATGAAACCTTCGCCCTGCTCCGAACTGACCACCACATTCGGATTTTGCTGACGCGCTTCCCACTGGGCGAAAAATCGCGTGGCCAGAAACAGCGCCGCACACCAGGCCAGCACCATGAACACCCGGCCGATACGCTGCCCCGGGCGTTGTTGCCTCATGGCTTGGCACTCCAGCCACCTTCCGGTGCGGCGAAGCGCCAGACCACCGGGCGGACTTCGCCATCGGCGCGCGCGCCGAAATTATTGTCGACACCGATCCAGGCGCCATCGGCATCCACGATCAACGCTTCTTCCAGCCCGTAATTCTGTGAATAACGACGGTTTTCCTGCAACAACTCGGCGGCGTACGACCAGCAGCGCTCGACCTTGGCCGTCTGCGCATCACGGCGGCAGATCTGGAAGGCATTGCGTTCAAGGGTGAACAGCTTGCCGTTGAACAGCGACAGGTCAGAGAAGTCCCGCGGGACAGGCTTGGCACGGGGAAACTGCTCGGGCTGCATTTCCATGCCCGCCTCGCTCAGCAACACGCAGCCACCGTCACAATCCCACAACGTCTGCTTGCGTTTGATCATCAGCAGTCCCCGGCCTTGACGTTCGGCGGCGAGCCACATCTGATCCCCCGCCGAATTGATCGCCAGCCCTTCGAACAGCGCATTGAATTGCAACAGCAGGCCTCTGGCCCGTGCCTCGCGAACCATCATCGGCGAGATTTTCAGCCAATTTGTGGGTCCCATCAGTGGCACTTGCAAGACAGCAGCATGGCCTTCGCTGACGATGTAGCGATTGCCGGCGTTGTCGCAGGTGATGCCTTCGAAGTCCAGATCACCGCCGCGCACGAATGAAGCCCCCCAGACACGAGTCTTCAGCCCCCAGGGCAAACCGCTGTCGGGCACCGGCGGTACGTCGATGTGCACCGTTTGTGCCCGCCACACGGATTCGCGGGTATCGAGGCGATAGATCTGGTCATCGTCGCGGTCGGAAACCGCCCAAAGGTCATTGCCGCACTGCGCCAGCCCGGACAGGTTGCCGCCGCGCATACCGTCGATGGCATGCCCGGACAACACGCGCAGCTGTGGCGCCGGCTCGGCGGATACCGTAATCGACGTCAGCAGCAACCCACAGGCCAGGGCAAAGCCCAGACGCATCAGCCCAGCACCTCGGCCAGGTTGCCCTTGGACTCCAGCCAGGTCTTGCGGTCACCGGCGCGTTTCTTCGCCAGCAGCATGTCCATCATTTCCGAGGTCGCCTCGAAATCTTCCAGGGTCAACTGCACCAGACGCCGGGTGTTCGGGTCCATGGTGGTCTCGCGCAACTGCGGCGGGTTCATTTCGCCCAGCCCCTTGAATCGGGTGACCTGCGGCTTGCCGCGCTTCTTCTCGGCCACCAGGCGATCGAGGATGCCATCGCGTTCGGCTTCATCGAGGGCGTAGTAGATCTCCTTGCCCAGGTCGATGCGGTACAACGGCGGCATCGCGACGTAGACGTGACCGGCATCCACCAACGGGCGGAAATGCTGGACGAACAAGGCGCACAGCAAGGTCGCAATGTGCAGACCGTCGGAGTCGGCGTCGGCGAGGATGCAGATCTTGCCGTAGCGCAGCTGGCTCATGTCCGCCGCGCCTGGATCGACGCCGATGGCCACGGCGATGTTATGCACTTCCTGGCTGGCCAGCACTTCGCTGCCGTCGACTTCCCAGGTGTTGAGAATCTTGCCGCGCAACGGCAGGATCGCCTGGAACTCCTTGTCCCGCGCTTGCTTGGCCGAACCACCGGCGGAATCACCTTCCACCAGGAACAGTTCGGAACGCATCGGGTCCTGCCCGGCACAGTCGGCCAGCTTGCCCGGCAGCGCCGGGCCTTGGGTAATGCGTTTGCGCTCGACCTTCTTGCTGGCCTTGAGGCGACGGCCGGCGTTGTTGATCGCCAGTTCCGCCAGCAGCATGCCGGTTTCCGGGTTGGCGTTGAGCCACAGGCTGAACGCATCCTTGACCACACCGGAGACGAACGCCGCCGCTTCACGGGACGACAGGCGCTCCTTTGTCTGGCCGGAGAACTGCGGTTCCTGCATCTTCATCGACAACACGAAGGCAATGCGTTCCCAGACGTCTTCCGGCGCCAGCTTCACGCCACGCGGCAACAGGCTGCGGAATTCGCAGAATTCGCGCATGGCGTCGAGCAGGCCTTGGCGCAAGCCGTTGACGTGGGTACCGCCTTGGGCGGTCGGGATCAGGTTGACGTAGCTTTCCTGGACCGCGTCGCCACCTTCGGGCAGCCACAGCAGCGCCCAGTCCACCGCTTCCTTGTTACCGGCAAAGGCGCCGCAGAACGGTTCGTCCGGCAGGCGCTCGAATTCGCTGACCGCATCCACCAGATAGGAACGCAGGCCATCTTCGTAATGCCATTCGACTTTCTCGCCGGTGGCCTTGTCTTCAAAGCTGACCAGCAGCCCCGGGCACAACACGGCCTTGGCCTTGAGCACATGCTTGAGGCGGCTGATGGAGAATTTCGGGGAGTCGAAGTATTTCGGGTCCGGCGCAAAGAACACGCTGGTGCCGGTGTTACGCTTGCCGACGGTGCCGATCACTTCCAGCTCGGTCTTTTTGTAACCGTCAGCGAAAGTCATCTGATATTCGTTGCCGTCACGCTTTACACGCACCCGCACTTCGGTGGACAAGGCGTTGACCACGGAAATACCCACCCCGTGCAGACCGCCGGAGAACTGGTAGTTCTTGTTGGAAAACTTGCCACCGGCATGCAGCTTGGTGAGGATCAACTCGACACCCGAAACGCCTTCCTCGGGGTGAATGTCCACCGGCATGCCTCGGCCGTCATCGCTGACTTCCAGGGAGTGGTCGGCATGCAGGATCACCTGCACCGATGAGGCATGCCCGGCCAAGGCTTCGTCGACACTGTTGTCGATGACTTCCTGGGCAAGGTGGTTCGGCCGACTGGTGTCGGTGTACATGCCGGGGCGTTTGCGCACCGGGTCGAGGCCCGAGAGGACTTCGATGGCGTCTGCGTTATAAGAGCTAGCGCTGGGAGTGGCCATGGGGTCTCGTCGTCAGTGTTCGGTGAAAAAAGAATTCATGGGGCTATCGCTCACAATGCGGTGAAATCGATTGCCTGATACGAATCGGCGCCAATGCCGGCAAAACTCAACATGGCCGGCAGTCGCGTGGCAAATCCCTGGAAACTGTGGTCGCCGCCAGCCTGGATACGCAAGGCGCAAGCCCGGTAATACTGCTGGGCGAGGCGATAGTCCAGCGTTTCGTCAGCCGTCTGCAACCATACCTGATAACGCTGTGGATCCTGGGGCGCCGGCACTTCCAGTTCGGCCAGGGCCGTCACGTGGTCGTGGGTCATTTCCCAGGTCTCTTCGGTATACAGGTTTTTCTGCGTCCCCAGAAAGCCGTCGAACATCCGGTGCGGGCTGACGGCAGGGTTGATCAACAGGGCTTTCAAGCCAAGGCGCTCGGCCAGGTGAGTGGCATAGTAGCCGCCGAGCGAGCTGCCGACCAGCAGTGGCCGCCCCAACTCGGCAATCGCCTGCTCCAGCTGCCCGATAGCCTGGCGCGGGTGGTGGTGCAATGCCGGAACGCGCAAGTGTTCGCTCAGGCCCAGACGCTCCATCACCTCGACCAACTGACAGGCCTTCTTCGACAACGGCGAGCTGTTGAAGCCGTGGATATAAAGGATCGAACCGGACATTTGAGCTCCCTGTGCGTCGGCTAAAGAGGCGGAGTTTACAGGGACTCTGGGGAATCGGGGATATCCGCGAAACTCAAGGTGTCTGTGTAGACGCCTTCGCGAGCAAGCCCGCTCCCACAGGGGATTTGTGACCGACGCCAATCCCCTGTGGGAGCGGGCTTGCTCGCGAAGGCCGCGCCCCGGTTTTCCAGCAAAATGAAGAATCAGTAGCCGTTGGAGCCATAATCCACGGTGAAATCAAACCCGGTAACCCGCTCCACCCCGGTTTCCAGCCGCCCGTCGGGCAGCAGTCGCAACCAGCGATAACCCGGTGCCTGTTCCCCAACCTTGAAATCCTCGCTGCCCGGTTCGAACTGAATGCAGGTCGACGGCGAGGCGATCAGACGCACGCCGTTACGTATTTGATCGATTTCCTGATGCACATGTCCCCACAGCACGGCACGCACCTGTGGAAAACGATCCAGCACTTCAAAAAACGCCTCGGGATTGCGCAGACCGATAGGCTCCATCCACGCGCAACCAATCGAAACCGGATGATGGTGGAAGCACACCAGATGATGACGCTCCGGCGCTTCGCTCAACGCGCGGGCGAGCAACTGTAACTGTTCATCCTCCAAATAACCCGGCACCGAGCCTGGCACCGCCGAATCGAGCAACGTGACCCGCCAGTTGCCGATATCCACCACAGGTTCGAGCAATGCGCTCTGCACCGCCGCCTCGGCCATGATCCGCGGCTCATCGTGATTGCCGGGAATCCAGCGCGCCGGCGCATCGAGCTTGCGCGACATGTCGCGAAACTGCTGGTAGGACTCCAGCGTCCCGTCCTGAGAGAGGTCGCCCGTGGCCAGGATCAAGTCAATCCGCGGCTGTTGCCCGCGCACCAGCTCGATGACCCTTTGCAGGCTGTCGCGGGTGTTCATGCCCAGCAACGCGCCGTCCGCTTCGGCAAACAGGTGGCTGTCGGAGAGTTGCACCAGCAACGCCGGATCGGCGGTGGTCAATGTGGATACGCTCGGCAAGGCGTTCTCCCAGGGCGTGATCACGGGGATGGGTAAGTGCCGCAATTATGCTGGGGGATGATCGAAAGAGGAAATCTGTGAACCTGACGCAGTTCACAACTGCGGCTCACAATTAACGCACTACTTCGTACTCATGCCCCAGCGCCAGGCAATGACTCAGCCATTCGCCCAGAAACATGTTCAGCTGGGCCTTTTCGTCCGGCTGGTGCATCGAGGCATTCGGGTAAGGATAGATGCCGCGAAAGCGTCGTGCATGTTCGGCGCTGACCACTTCGGCCATGCGCGCGTCGTGATAGACCTGCACCTCCAGTTGCGGCACCGGCAGCCAGGGCAGGCTGTGTTCCTGACGCACTTGCAGGGTCGTGGTGTAAGGACAGGTCAGCAGTACCTCCAGAGCCAGTACACCGAGCATCTGGTCGCCATGGGTCACGGCGATGCGCCGCGCGGCAGGCTCGCTGCGCATGTCCGGCAGCAGTCGCATCAAGCGCGCGTAGTTCGCCTCGCAGGATGCTTGCAGCCCCACCAGGTCCACTCGATAGCGATCGCGCAGCTTGTTTACAACCATAGCCCCCTCACTTCAACGCGGTTCAAAGCCAGCCATTGCAAGGCAATGATGCTCGCCGCGTTGGCAATACGCCCGTCGCGCACGGCTTGCAGGGCATCTTCGAAAGCCCAGACCGTAACGCGGATGTCTTCTGCCTCTTCCTCCAGCCCATGCAGGCCGCCAACCCCGGTAGTGTCGCAACGCCCCAGGTACAGATGCACGAATTCGTTGCTGCCGCCCGGCGATGGAAAGTATTTGGTCATTGGCCAGAGCGCCCCGATTTCAAGCCCAGCTTCCTCCTGCGCCTCGCGGTGAGCAACAGCTTCCGGCACTTCATCCTTGTCGATCAGACCAGCGACCAGTTCGATCAGCCACGGGTTGTCGGTCTTGTCCATGGCGCCGACGCGAAACTGCTCGATCAGCACCACTTCATCGCGCAGCGGATCGTAAGGCAGCATGCATACCGCGTCATGACGAACGAACACTTCACGATTGATTTCGCGGCTCATGCCCCCGGCGAACAATTCGTGGCGCAAGTGCACGCGTTCGAGTTTGTAGAAGCCCTCGTAGCACTTTTCGCGCCGCACGATATCAACGGCGGTCGGAATGGCGTTGGTAAAATCCGTCATGACTATCCTCTTTTACTGCAAATCCTGTTCGAGGCTGCTTTTTCCCTGGGCCTCGACTTCGCGCCATCCTAACGCGCCCGTGACGTTTGATGCAGCCCCTTTCCCGTCAGCGGGATGGACGGTGAGGGCGAAACCCACTCTAATTAGCTTAGTGGCGAACTGACTGCTTTGTTGAGAGTCGAAGCCGGTAACTTTTTGCCTTCCCCTGTTTCAGAAAGGACGCTCATGTCGCTTTTCAAAATCGCCTCCGTGGCCGCTATCGCCCTGACCCTGGGCGCTTGCGCGAGCCTGTTCCAGCCCAATTACCGGACGCCGCTGGAAACCACCCGCGATGCCTCCGAGCAGCTCAAGCCCGGTTGCAGCAACCCGGATTGCCCGCTGGTCAACATCGATACCGTGCACTTCCCGGCCGAGCCTGCACTTGACGGCATCATCGAAAAACGCCTGCTGCAAATGACCCGTACCTCGCCCGACGCCCCGGTGGCCCCGACCCTGGCGGCCTATCGCGAAGAGTTTTTGCGCACCGCCGGCCCGCGCAACAGCAGCTATCTGCAAGCAAAGGTACGTGAGCAGCATGACGGCTTGGTGATCGTCGAATTGTCCAGTTACCTGGACACCGGCGGCGCCCATGGCACCCCAGGTCGAGGTTTCATCAACTATTCGCGCCAGCAGCATAAAGTGCTGACGCTGTCGGACATGTTGGTGCCCGGGCAGGAAGACGCGTTCTGGAAAGCCGCGCAGGTGGCACACAACAACTGGCTGATCAGCACCAAGCTCGATCAGGAACCGGAGTTCGTGAAGAGCTGGCCGTTCCAGAAAACCCGGAACGTGGCGCTGACCTACGGCGGGGTGATCCTCAAGTACGAAACCAGCACCATCGCGCCTTACGCGCTGGGCCATGTCGAATTGAAGATCCCCTACCCTCGCCTGAACGGCATCATCAAGCCCGAGCTGTTTCCCGGCCGTAACTGAAGGCCCGGCCCAGCACGAGCTGGAGCAACCCTGCCACTACCAATGCCGGCAGGGTTGCGCCGATATCCGGATACAGGTTGGCCAACAAGTGATAGGTGCTGACCCCGCCCAGCCAGGCGAGCAGCGCCGGCCAGCGCAGTGCAGTTGACGCCACCTGGGCGCTACGCTTGCGCAGGATGAAGTGGTCCACCAGCACCACGCCGAACAACGGCGCAAACACCGAACCGATCAGCAGCAGGAAATTCTGGTACTGGGCCAACGGCGCCAACAGGGCAATCAGTGTGCAGATGACGCCGATGGCCAGGGCCAGATGCTCGACTTTGGCACGCAACAGAATCCCGCTGGACACCGCCGCCGAGTGAATATCGGCAAAGGCGTTTTCCGATTCATCCAGAAGAATCAGCAACAGCGGAATCCCCAGGCCGGCGCCGGCCAACGCCAGCAGCAAGGCATTGACTTCACCGCTCGGCGCGAACGCCAGGGTGTAGGCCACGCCCAGGCTCATCAGCCAGAAATTACCGATGAAGAAACCGATGGCGGTGCCACCGAAGACGTTTTTCGCCCGCTTGCCGAAGCGCGAATAGTCGGCGATCAGTGGCAACCACGAGAGCGGCATGGCAATGGCGATGTCGAAACCCACGGCGAACGGCATCGAACCATCACCGGCCTGGGCCCACAACGCGGCCAGGTCAGCCTTGGCGAACAGGTTCCAGGTCAACCAGACGCATGCAGCCAGCAGCAACCAGATGCCCCATTTGCGCAAGATCTTGCGCACGAAAGTCAGCGGACCGCTGACGGCCAGCAAGGTCGCCAGTGCGCCGAAGAACAGCGTCCACAGCACCGGACTGGACAGCAGGCTGCCTTCGCTGAAGGCCTTTGCGCCCAACAGACTGGCGGCATCGCGCATGACGATGATTTCGAACGAACCCCAGCCGATCAATTGCAGCAGGTTCAGCACCGCCGGCAGGCTCGCGCCTTTGGCACCGAGGCTGAGCTTGAGTGCGGCCATCGACGACAGGCCGGTGTCACTGCCGATCACGCCGACCGCAGCCAGCAGCAGAACGCCAACCAGAGTGCCGAGAAAAATGGCCAGCAACGAACCGGACAGACCCAGGCCCGGCGCGAGCAATGCACCGGTCTGCAGGACCATCAGGCCGATGCCGAGGGAGAACCATAAGGAAAACAGGTCACGACCGCCGAACACACGCTTGTCGGTCGACACCGCGATATCGGGGGAGTAAGTGCTGGGTTGAATGCTCAAAGGTGTTATCTCAATAGGGCAGCGGCAAGCTTCAAGCTGCAAGCCACAAGTTAAAAGCCAGTGCAAACCTGCTTTTTCTTGCAGCTTGTAGCTTGCCGCTTGCGGCTTAGACTTTTTGGTACAGCTGACTGCCTTCCTGCTTGAAGCGCTCGGCCTGTTCGGCCATGCCTTGGGCGACATCCACGTCGACCGCTTCGATCCGTTGGTTGGCCGCATACTCGCGGACTTCCTGGGTGATTTTCATCGAGCAGAATTTCGGCCCGCACATCGAGCAGAAATGCGCGACCTTGGCCGAATCCTTCGGCAGGGTTTCATCGTGATACGAACGCGCGGTGTCCGGATCGAGGCCCAGGTTGAACTGGTCCTCCCAACGGAATTCGAAACGCGCCTTGCTCAAGGCATTGTCGCGGATCTGTGCACCCGGATGCCCCTTCGCCAGATCGGCGGCGTGGGCGGCGATCTTGTAGGTGATGATCCCGGTCTTCACGTCATCCTTGTTCGGCAGGCCCAAGTGCTCTTTCGGCGTCACGTAGCAGAGCATGGCACAGCCGAACCAGCCGATCATCGCCGCACCGATGCCGGAGGTGATGTGGTCGTAACCTGGTGCGATGTCGGTGGTCAGCGGGCCGAGGGTGTAGAACGGCGCCTCGTCGCAGCACTCCAGTTGCTTGTCCATGTTCTCTTTGATCAACTGCATCGGCACGTGGCCCGGGCCTTCGATCATGCACTGCACGTCGTGCTTCCAGGCAATCTTGGTCAACTCGCCGAGGGTTTCCAGTTCGCCGAACTGCGCTTCGTCGTTGGCGTCGGCAATCGAGCCCGGACGCAGGCCATCGCCCAGCGAGAAGCTGACGTCGTAGGCCTTCATGATTTCGCAGATGTCTTCGAAATGGGTGTAGAGGAAGTTCTCTTTGTGGTGCGCCAGGCACCACTTGGCCATGATCGAACCGCCACGGGAGACGATGCCGGTCACACGCTTGGCGGTCATCGGCACGTAGCGCAACAGCACGCCGGCGTGAATGGTGAAGTAGTCGACGCCCTGCTCGGCCTGCTCGATCAGCGTGTCGCGGAACAGCTCCCAGGTCAGGTCTTCGGCCACGCCGCCGACTTTTTCCAGGGCCTGGTAGATCGGCACCGTGCCGATCGGCACCGGCGAGTTACGGATGATCCACTCGCGGGTTTCGTGGATGTGCTTGCCGGTGGACAGGTCCATGACCGTGTCCGAACCCCAGCGAATGCCCCAGGTCAGTTTCGCCACTTCTTCTTCGATGGACGAACCCAGCGCGCTGTTGCCGATGTTGCCGTTGATCTTCACCAGGAAGTTACGGCCGATGATCATCGGTTCCAGTTCGGTGTGGTTGATGTTGGCCGGAATGATCGCGCGGCCACGGGCGATTTCGTCACGGACGAATTCAGGGGTGATGATTTTCGGCACGCTGGCGCCAAAGCTGTGGCCGGCGTGTTGCTGGTCCAGCAGGCCGGCGGCGCGGGCCACTTCCAGCTTCATGTTTTCACGGATGGCGACGTATTCCATCTCGGCCGTGATGATGCCTTTGCGCGCGTAGTGCATCTGGCTGACGTTGGCACCCGGCTTGGCGCGGCGCGGGTTGTTCACGTGGGCGAAGCGCAGCTTGGTCAGCTCCGGATCGGCAAGGCGCTCCTGGCCGAAATTCGAGCTCAGGCCGCTCAGGCGCTCGGTGTCGCCACGGGATTCGATCCACGGCGAACGCACATCGGCCAGGCCTTTGCGCACATCGATGACGACATTGGGGTCGGTGTATGGGCCCGAGGTGTCATACACCACCACCGGTGCGTTGACCTCGCCGCCGAAGTCGGTCGGCGTCACGTCCAGGCTGATTTCGCGCATCGGCACGAGGATGTCCGGGCGAGTGCCCTGAACATGGATTTTCTGCGAGCGGGTAAACGGCTGAACCGATTGCTGATCGACCTTGGCCGAGTCACTCAGGTTGGTGGCGATTTTTGCTTTTGTAGTCATCACGGGTTCTCCAGACACACATCCAGGCAGTGGATTTTTGTCGGAGCGAACCTGTAAACGAATGGACGCACGGGCGCTGGGAAAACCAGCTGTGCTGTGCTCAGTGCTCGAGGGGTGTTCGATTGTCGAACAACATCCCGGACGAAGCACAAGAGGACTCGCCGGGTGACGAGAAATCTTGTTCCCTACGCAGGCGCTAACCTGATCAGGTTCAACGGGATCCGAAATTATTCGATCTCAGCCTCATAGCAAGGCACCCCGACAAGAACCCGGCCAGTCTAGACACAACTGGCAAAGAACGCCAACCCCACTGCAAATACCGTGATGAATGGCGTATTTACACGCAGTATCAGGATTGTTGCCGCCCCAATGCACATCTACACTCGCTACGCTGAGCCGGCATTGACGCTGTCAAAGCGGGGCCTTAGCCTTGGCGCTCAAATTACCTCTGTAATATCAATTCTAGGGATCGTCTATGCTGCGCAAACTCTCACTGGCCCTTGCCGTGTCTTGTGCGTCCAACGGAATGGCCTGGGCAGCAGATGCGCCCTTATCGGCCAAGACGGACCTGGTCAGCGTTTATCAGGAAGCCGTCAACAACAACGCCGACCTGGCGGCTGCCATCGCCCAATACGGCGCGCAGAAGGAAGTCGTGCCCCAGGCCCGCGCCGGGCTGCTGCCAAACCTCTCGGCCGGCGCGAATATTTCCGAGGTGCGTACGGATCTCGATCAGCCGTCGGCCACGTCCAACCGCGACGCTCATTCCTACCAGGCCACTTTGGCGCAGCCACTGTTCCGGGCTGATCGCTGGTTCCAGTTCCAGGCCGCCAAGGAAGTCAACGAACAGGCCGCCCTGCAACTCTCGGCGACCGAGCAAAACCTGATCCTGCAAACCGCTGACAGCTATTTCAACGTGCTGCGCAGCCAGGACAACCTGGCCTCGACCAAGGCCGAAGAAGCGGCGTTCAAACGCCAGCTCGATCAATCCAACGAGCGTTTCGATGTCGGCCTCTCGGACAAGACCGACGTATTGAACTCACAGGCCAGCTACGACACCGCACGCGCCAACCGGATCGTTGCGCAGCGCCAGGTGGACGACGCCTTCGAAGCATTGATCACCCTGACCAACCGCCAGTACAACTCGATCTGGGGCATCAGCCATAACCTGCCGATCCTGCCGCCGGTACCGAACGACGCCAAGGCCTGGGTCGAAACCGCGGGCAGGCAGAACCTCAATCTGTTGGCCAGCAACTATGCCGTCAGCGCCGCCGAGCAGACACTCAAGCAACGCAAGTCCGGGCACTTGCCAACGGTTGACGCGATCGCCAAGTATGAGAAAGGCGACAACGACGCACTGGGCTTCAGCAACCCGAACAACCAGCCCCTGCCGTACGGTGGCAATGTCGAGCAAACGACCGTTGGCCTGCAACTGAACATCCCGATCTACAGCGGTGGCCTGATCAACTCCCAGGTGCGTCAGTCCTATGCACAACTGGACCAGACCGAGCAGCAACGCGAATCCCTGCGTCGCAGCATCGTGGAAAACACCCGCGACCTGCACCGCGCGGTGAACACCGATGTCGAGCAGGTCCAGGCGCGCAAGCAATCGATCATCTCCAACCAGAGCGCGGTGGAAGCGACTGAAATCGGCTATCAGGTGGGCACGCGAAACATCGTCGACGTGCTGGATGCGCAACGCCAGCTCTACACCTCGGTGCGCGACTACAACAACACCCGCTACGACTACATCCTCGACAACCTGCGCTTGAAGCAACAAGCCGGCACGTTGAATCCGGGGGATCTGCAAACCCTGGCGCGCTGGCTCAATCCGAACTACAACCCGGACAAGGATTTCCTGCCACCGGACCTGGCCAAGGCGGCAGAGGAGCAGTTGAAAGCGCGACCGGAGCAATAAAGCAAAAGATCGCAGCCTGCGGCAGCTCCTACAGGATGAACATCAATCCGTGTAGGAGCTGCCGCAGGCTGCGATCTTTTTCTGCCAGACGACTCGGTCTACCGGTCGATCAACCGCCCCAACCCATCCAGCAAGCGTTGCAATGCCCCCTGATTGGTGCGCATCACTTTCAAACCGGCCTCTGCCATGCGCTGCGCATCACGGGGCAGCTCGAACAGCCGCTGTACCGCCACCGCCAGCCCTTCGGCATCCTCCACTTCCTGCAACGCCCCGGCACTGCGCAACTGCGCGGCGATTTCGAGGAAGTTGAAAAGATGTGGCCCGCTTAATACCGGTTTAGCGAGGGCCGCTGGCTCCAGCAGGTTATGTCCGCCATTGGGCACCAGGCTGCCACCGACGAATGCACTGTCAGCCAGGGCGTAGAGAAACAGCAACTCGCCCATGGTGTCGCCCAGCAGCACTGAAATATTCGCGCTGACCACATCGCCGCTGGAACGCCGGACCGTGGCAAAGCCTTGTTGCTGGCACAACCCGTACACCGAATTGAAGCGTTCCGGATGACGCGGTACCAGAATCAGCAGAGCATCGGGGTGACTGGCCAACAACTGACGATGAGCCGCCAGTACCACCTCGTCTTCGCCGTCATGGGTACTGGCCGCGATCCACACCGGTCGTTCCAGCGCCTGCCATTGCCCGCGCAGTTCAACAGCGCGTTTCAACAGTTGCGGGTCGATGGTCAGGTCGAACTTGATCGAACCGGTCACTTCGACGGTATCCGTCCGTGCACCCAGGTCGCGCAAGCGCTGGGCCTCGGCTTCGGTCTGCACCGCGAACAGGCTCATCTCAGCCAGCATCGGCCGGGTCAGCCTGGGGAACCGGCCGTAACCCCTGGCCGAACGCTCGGACAGCCGCGCATTGGCCAGCGCCACGGGGATCCCGCGTTTGGCGCATTGATGGATATGGTTGGGCCACAGCTCGGTTTCCATGATCACCGCCAGTTTCGGCCGGACCCGATCGAGGAAACGCCGGGCAGCGCAAGGCAGGTCATAAGGCAGATAACAGTGCTGGATGCGCGGCTCATTGGCGAACAGTGCATGGATGCGTTCCGAACCGGTCGGGGTCATGCAGGTCACGGTGATCGGCAGATCCGGATAACGCGCCAGCAAGGCACGAATCATCGGTGCCGCTGCAATGCTTTCGCCCACCGACACGGCGTGCACCCAGATGCCGCCCGGTTTCATCGCCGGCATCCCGTAGGAGAAGCGCTCGCCGATGCGCCTGGCATACGCCGGCGCCTTGCGCGCGCGCAGCCAAAGCCGAATCGCCACCAATGGCAGCCCCATATAAAACAGCGCGGTGTAGAGAGTTCTATTCATGGCGGCGGAGTTTATCGGCTTTTTTCGCCTATCGTCTGCAAGTGCACGGCAAAACGTTCGGCGAGCCAGCGCGCGGCCGGACCGAGCGGCTCATCCCGGCGCCACACCAGTTCCACCACCAGGGCCGGCGGGGTCCATTCGCTGACCAGTTCGACCATCTGATTCTGATAGGTCGGGTACTGCACCACGTGACGCGGCAACCAGGCCCAGCCCAGGCCACGCACCAGCCATTCGGCCATCACATAGAAGCTGTCGGCACGCCAGACTTGCGGGCTGGCCGGGTCACTGCCGGGATAAATGCTCGACTCCGTGGACATCAGCAACTGCCGATGCTGCGCCAGTTGTTGGTCGTCCACTGCGCCTTTGCGCGCCAACGGATGATCCTTGCCGCACACCGTGACCATTTCCACGCTGCCCAGCACCCGCCGCTCAAGTGCCTCAGGAATCTGATCGTGAAAAAACAGCAGACCCAGATCGGCGCGCCGCTCCACCAGCTTGCGCGCGACATCACCTTGGGCGGCGCTGGTCAGTTGCACTTCAAGACTGGGGAATTTTTCCGCCAGGGCTTCGAAGCTTTCGATGATCGGCTGATAAGGCATCGCCTCATCCTGCGCCACGCGCAGACGCGCTTCCTGCCCGCGCATCATCGCCAGCGCCCGGCCGTTGAGCCGTTCGCACTGGCGCAACACTTCCCGCGCTTCGTCCAGCAAAGCCGTACCAGCCTCAGTGAGTTTCGGCTGACGGCCGCTGCTGCGATCGAACAGGCTCACGCCCAGGTCTTCCTCCAGCAACGCTATCGAGCTGCTGACCGCCGACTGCGCCTTGCGCTGATCCCGCGCCACGGCAGAAAACGACCGCTGCTCCGCTACGCTGACAAACAACCGCAGCTGCTCCAGATTCCATTGCATGCTCATGGCTAAACCCATCTTCAAAACAGATAGGTAATGACTTTACCGCATCTGGCGAATCTCTAGAATGCCGACCTCAGAGAGCAACACTTCACACGAGGATTGACCCATGACCGCTTACTACTACCTGGCCATTGCCATCTGCGCCGAAGTGATTGCCACTGTTTCGATGAAAGCCGTCAAAGGCCTCAGCACTCCGCTGCCACTGGTGCTGGTCATCATTGGCTACGGCATTGCCTTCTGGATGCTGACCCTGGTGGTGCGCAGCGTTCCGGTGGGCGTGGCGTACGCCGTGTGGGCCGGCATGGGGATCGTGATGGTCAGCGTCGCGGCGCTGTTTATCTATGGGCAGAAGCTGGACGTGCCGGCGATGCTGGGGATGGCGCTCATCGTCCTTGGCGTCGTGGTCATCCAGCTGTTCTCCAAAACGGCCGGTCACTAAGCCCGAAGCGAGGTCCATTGTGGGAGCAAGCCCGCTCCCACAGGTTCTGCGTTCACCTCTCCCCTGCACTTCGAGTCTGTATACTGCGCCCTCGTCTTGAACACAGAGGTCGCTGCATGCCATCCGTTATTTCCACCGACATTCTGATTGTCGGCGCTGGTGTCGCCGGCCTCTGGCTGAACGCGCGCCTGCGCCGCCAGGGTTTTTCGACTGTGCTGGTGGAAAGCGCCAGCCTCGGCGGCGGGCAGAGTGTGAAGTCCCAGGGCATCATCCACGGCGGCGCCAAATACGCGCTGCATGGCGCACTGACCGGTGCCTCGGAAGCCATCGCCGACATGCCGCGCCGCTGGCGTGAAGCCTTGGCCGGTGACGGCGAGCTGGACCTGTCCGGCGTGCGCCTGCTGTCCGAGGCCCATTACCTCTGGTCCCCCGGCACCCTGGCCGGCAACCTCACCAGTTTCTTTGCCAGCAAAGCCGTGCGCGGTCGCGTCGATCAGGTCAAGGGCGAGCAATTGCCGCCAGCCCTGCAGGACAAGCGCTTCAAGGGCAAGGTCTATCGCCTGGCGGAACTGGTGGTCGATGTGCCAAGCCTGATCCAGCGCCTGGCCGATCTGGCTGGAGATGGCTTGCTCGCCGGGCAGAAGATCGAGCCGCTGCTCGAAGGCGGCGTGCTGGTCGGCCTGAAGGTGGACGAACGCGAGATCCGCGCCCAGCGCATCGTCCTGAGCGCCGGTGCCGGCACCGCGGCATTGCTTGAAACCCTGGGCCTGAGCCAACCCGCCATGCAACGCCGCCCGCTGCACATGATCATCGCCAAGGGGCCAAGCCTCAAACCGCTGTACGCCCACTGCCTGGGTGGTGGTACCAAACCGCGCATCACCGTGACCACCCACCCGGCGGCGGATGGCCAATGGGTCTGGTACCTCGGCGGCGATATCGCGGAATCCGAAGGCGTGACCCGTGAGCCCGCCGAGCAGATCGCCACCGCACAGAAAGAACTCGGCCAGTTGCTGCCATGGATCGACCTGAGCACGGTGCAATGGGCCACCTTGCGCGTGGATCGCGCCGAACCCTTGCAATCAGGCCTGACCCGTCCCGACAACGCCTTTGTGGCCGAGGAAGGCCGACTGCTGGTGGGCTGGCCGACCAAACTCGCCCTGGCGCCGGACTTCGCCGACCGTGTGATCGCCAGCCTGACCCGCGACGGCATCCAGCCAAGCCACCCGGCCGCGCTGCCTGAACTGCCGAAGCCGCCGATGGGCGTACCTGCCTGGGAGCAACTGCTGCCATGAACCAACCGACCCTGCACGACCTGCATCGCCCGCTGGGCAGCACCGGCCTGCTGGTTTCACCCCTGGGCCTGGGCACGGTAAAACTTGGCCGCGACCAAGGGGTGAAGTACCCCAACGGCTTCCAGATTCCCGATGACGACGAAGCACGCATGCTGCTCAAACTCGCCCGCGACATGGGCATCAACCTGATCGATACCGCCCCGGCCTACGGTCGCAGCGAAGAACGCCTCGGCCCGCTGCTGCGTGGTCAGCGTCAGGATTGGGTGATTGTCAGCAAGGTCGGCGAAGAGTTTGCCGACGGCCAGTCCCGTCACGATTTCAGCGCCGCGCACACACGTATGTCGGTGGAACGCAGCCTGCAACGCCTGGAAACAGACTTCATCGACCTGGTGCTGGTGCACTCCGATGGCAACGACCTGGCGATCCTCAATGACTGCGAAGTCTACGACACCCTCGCCAAGCTCAAGGCCGAAGGCAAGATTCGCGGTTTCGGCTTTTCCGGCAAAACCGTCGACGGTGGCCTCAAAGCACTGGAGCAAGGCGATTGCGCGATGGTCACCTACAATCTGAACGAACAAAACGAGAAGGCCGTCATTGACTATGCTGCTGCACACGGCAAAGCCATTCTGGTCAAGAAAGCCCTCGCCAGTGGTCATGTTTGCCTGAGCCCGGGCGTGGATCCGGTGCGCGCCAGTTTCGAGTTGTTGTTTGAACATCCGGGTGTTGCCAGTGCTATTGTCGGGACCATCAATCCGCTGCACCTCGCCCACAATGTCGCGACCGTTGCCCAGGTCCTACGTAGCCACTGACGCCGCCCACGCGGCCTTAAGCAGGAGCCGACATGTCGCGTACGCTCATCAGAAAGAACCCGAGCAACTTCAAGACCCTGCCGTTATTCGTCGAAGCGACCCCCGAAGGCCTGGCTTATCAGAGCGTCGGCAGGCCGCTGAATTTCTCCCAGACCCTGCAACGTCGTCGCCCGGTGACGGTTGGCGACAGCGAACGGTTTGCCCTGGAACTGGCCAACCTCGGGGTTTCGGTGCGCCTGACCCTGCATTGGCAGAATCGCGACTATTGGGTGCTGGTGCGCCAACGCCGGCAGGACCGTGGCGATGTGGTGCTCAAGCTGATCTCGGGGTACGTGCCGGCCCATGAACTGAACCTGCCCTTGCATACGGCAATCCAGGAGATAGCCGAAGAATGCCTGCTCGAAACCCCGGAAGGCTGGCTCGGTGGGCGGTTCAACGACACCTGGCTGCCGGCGCCCTACTCGGCCGCCCTGCATTACCGTGAAGCCCTGCCGTTTCGCTTGTCGCCACTGTCCGGTTCGGCGCGGCCGGTACGTTGCGCCAACCTGATGCTGATGGAGCGTCCGCGGGCTTACGTGCATTTGCCAACGGCCTCGCTGCAACTGATCTACGACTTGCGCCTGGACGTCCCCAAGGATGCCAAATCCCTGAGCCTGTTCCATGTCGACGAACGACTGGAAGGCGATCAACTCGTCGCCCGCCTCGACCGCAAGCGCCCCGATCTGTACTTGATGCCCTTGCAGGACGGCCACCCGATGGCTGAGTTGTACACCCTGAAAAAGGATCAGCTATACCCCGCCAGCACTCGCGGACTGTACCTGGCCGAGAGTTTTGCCCGACAGGAAGGCTGGCTGGTTCGCGACGAGCGAATTCGCTGGAAGGACTGGGTGAGGCAGCAGGGTCTGACCCCGCCGGGGAAGGATTCGGGCCTGGCGCGGTTGCGCGGCAAGGCCAAATTGCTGCTGAAGAAAATCGTCCCGCGTAAAAAGGTAAGCTCTTAAACGCAAAAGATCGCAGTCTGCGTACTCCATGCAGGAGCTGCCGCAGGCTGCGATCTTTTGATTTTACGAGCCCCTGGCCACCTGAATAGATCGCAGGCTACGCCAGCGCCTACGACTTGCGGATCTTCTCGACAATCGCGGTAGTGGAGCTGTTTTCCACCAGCCCCAGCACTTTCACGGTACCGCCATAGGCCGTCACGATGTCCGCACCGACCACCTGGTCGATCCCGTAGTCGCCGCCCTTGACCAACACGTCCGGCTTGACCGCGCTCAGCAGGTTTTCCGGGGTGCCCTCCGAGAAACTGATCACCCAGTCCACCGCACCCAGGCCGGCCAATACGGCCATGCGCCGGTCGACACTGTTGATCGGACGGCCCGGCCCTTTCAGGCGGCTGACCGATGCATCGTCGTTGATTGCCACGATCAGTCGATCGCCCTGGGCCCGCGCCTGTTCCAGATAGGTCACGTGACCGGCGTGCAGGATGTCGAAGCAACCGTTGGTGAACACGATCCGCTCGTTGTGCGCGCGGGCGTCATCGACCGCCAGCAACAGCTGCTCAAGACCCAGCACACCGCGCTCGGACCCCTCCTCTCGCTGAATCGCACGACGCAGTTCCGGCGCACTGATGGCCGCCGTACCGAGCTTGCCGACCACGATGCCCGCCGCCAGGTTGGCCAGAGCCACCGCATGGGGCAGTTCTTCGCCAGCGGCAATCGCGGCCGCCAGGGTGGAAATTACCGTATCGCCGGCACCGGTCACGTCGAACACTTCACGGGCCCGGGCCGGCAAGTGCAGCGCCGGATGATCCGGGCGCAGCAAGGTCATGCCGTGCTCACCACGGGTCACCAGCAAGGCACCGAGGTCCAGGTCGTGCATCAACTGCGCGCCCTTGCTTACCAATTCGTGCTCGTCGGCGCACCCACCGACGATGGTTTCGAATTCGTTGAGGTTTGGCGTGATCAGGCTCGCACCGCGGTAGATCGAGAAATCCTTGCCCTTGGGATCGGCCAGCACCGGAATGCCACGGGCACGGGCGGCCTGGATCAGCGCCTGATGGTTTTTCAGCGCGCCTTTGCCGTAGTCGGACAGCACCAGCACCTTGATACCTTCGAGCAACTCATCGACCTGCGCGACCAGCGCCAGCGCGTCGGTGGCGAAGGGTTCTTCGAAGTCGATGCGCAGCAGCTGCTGGTGACGGCTCATGACCCGCAGCTTGACGATGGTCGGCTGGTGCGCAATACGCTGGAAGATGGCACGTACGCCAGCGCCCTTGAGGCTGTTGACCAGGCTGTTGGCGGCTTCATCGTCGCCGGTGACACCGACCAGCGAGGCCGGAGCCCCCAGGGCGGCAATGTTCAAGGCAACGTTGGCAGCACCGCCCGGGCGGTCTTCGATGTGATCGACCTTGACCACCGGCACCGGTGCCTCAGGAGAAATCCGTGAGGTACCACCATGCCAGTAACGGTCGAGCATGACATCGCCGACTACCAAGACAGGGGCTTGATCGAATCGCGGCATGGACAACTTCATGGTGCAACCCACATACAGAATGAACAGGGGCGCGATATTAACACAGGGTTGGTGTCGGCTTGTGCGGTGGCTGCAACCGGATGATTCGCCGGGGTTTATTGCTCATTTTTTGAGCAACAAACCGGGAGAGAATACGCTTCGACTTCATTCATATCCAAGCATCTCGTAATCACGCCGATAGACCCGCCGCACCAGCCTGCGGGTACGTACCGTGCAGAACTCGCGCGCCAGCATCGGGCGCCGCTGCTGCGACCGGTTCACGTGGGGCAATTCCACCGGATAGCCCAATTGCTCGCAAACCAGCCTGAAATCCCGCTCCAGGTGTTCCTGGTAGCCAACGAAGTCCAGCGCCAGATGGCCCATGGAATCCGTCAGGAAATCCGTTTGCGCGGCGAAGTGCAACTGTCGCTGGATCGTCTCCGGATGCAACCAGCGGCCGACGAAATCATCAAAGTCACGGTAGTGGTTGACCAGTTTCTGCGCCGCGTGATCCCGTTTACCCAAGGCGTTGCCCCGCAGGAATGCGTAGGCCGAGTAGGCTCTTTCCAGGGGATCGCGGACGAACGCGAACTTGAAACTGGCGGCAAACTGCTCGGGAAATTGCTGCTCGTACCAGTACAACGGCAAGTGGCCCGGGCTCCAGTCGTCAAACATGGCTGCACAGACACTGCTGCCGGCACATTTGGGGACGTGGATGAACAGACAGGAACGCTGCTCGAAGGGCTCGGGGAAACTGACGTTGGCCGACATCGACTTGTTCACCACTTGACGGTCCACGACCGACAGGCGCCCCAGCAGAAAAGCCCGTTGCGACTTGGGCAACAGCTTCCAGAGATAACGTTGCAACATCCAGACACCCGCGGGAAAGGGATGGCCCTCTCCATTCAAGTCAAAGTTCGTTCAGGAACCTTAACAAGCAAGTTGCCGAGATTTATTCCGGTTTGGTCAAGAAGCGTAAAGGACTGGATACAAATCACCGGGCGCGTTGCGCGCCTGGTGTGCGAAAGGGCGAGCCACGCTCGCCCTTTCGGGGTCAGGCGATGTCTTCGGCCGGGGCGTCGAGGCCCATCGCGTTGAGGCGCGAGTAGTAGCCGTTTTGCGCCAGCAGTTGTTCATGGGTGCCGCGCTCGACGATTTTCCCCTGATCCATGACCAGGATCAGGTCGGCCTTCTCGATGGTCGACAGGCGGTGAGCGATCACCAGCGTGGTGCGACCTTTCATGACCTGATCCAGGGCTGCCTGGATATGCCGCTCGGATTCGGTATCGAGTGCCGAAGTCGCCTCATCGAGAATCAGCAGCGGAGCATTCTTCAACAGTGCCCGGGCAATCGCCAGGCGCTGGCGCTGGCCACCGGAAAGCAGCACGCCGTTTTCCCCGACCTGGGTGTCCAGGCCTTCTGGCAATTGAGCAATGAAGTCCATCGCGTAGGCATCCTTGGCCGCTTTTTCGATGTCTTCACAGGGGGCGCCAGCCAGGTCGCCATAGGCAATGTTGTTGGCCACGGTATCGCTGAACAGGGTCACATGCTGAGTCACCTGGGCGATATGCCGACGCAGGTTCAACAGCTTGTACTGCTCCACTTCGACGCCATCGATGAGGATTTCGCCCTTGTCGTGGTGATAGAAACGCGGAATCAGGTTGGCCAGGGTCGACTTGCCGCTGCCCGAACGTCCCACCAGCGCCACCATTTGCCCGGGCTCGACCGAGAAACTGATGTCATTGAGCACCTGACGCTCGGTGTCGGGGTAGGTGAAGCTGAGGTTGCGCACGTCCAGCCGACCGCTGACGGTATCGCGCTCGACGGTGCCGGAATCGACTTCAGGCTCGACATCCAGTTGCTCGAAGATACTTTCGGCACCGGCCACGCCCTTCTGGATGGTCGAGCTGACTTCGGACAGCTGGCGAATCGGCTTGGGCAGCAGGCCGGCCAGCGTGATGTAGGCCACCATGTCGCCAGCGGACGCATCGCCACGCAGGAACAGCACCAGGAACATCAGTACGGCCATGGCGGTGTAGATCACCAGTTGCAGCAGCGGCGTGTAGATGGCGCCGGTGCGGGTCATGCGCAGTTGTTTGTCGGTATTACCCTGGCTGGCGTCGAAGAAGCGTTTCTCTTCGTATTTTTCACCGCCGAAGCTGCGCACAACGCGATAGCCCTGGATCGTTTCGGACGCCACATGCGTCACGTCCCCCATGGCCAGCTGGATTTTCTTGCTCTGCTTGCGGAATTTCTTGCTGGCCGTGCGCACCATGAGGGCGATCAGCGGCAGGATGGCGACCATGACCAGCGTCAGGCGCCAGTTCATGTACAACAGCGAGGCAAACAGGAAGATCACCGTCATGCCTTCACGGATTACGACCTTGATCGCATCTGTTGCCGCCCCCGTGACCATGGTCACGTTGAAGGTGATACGTGAAATCAGGTGTCCCGAGTTATGCTTGTCGAAATACCGGTTTGGCAAAACCAGCAGGTTGTTGAACAACTGGACCCGCAAGTCATGGACCAGACCCAGGGAAACCTTGGCCAGGAAGTAGTTGCCCAGGTACGACCCCAACCCCTGCCACGCGGCGATCAGGATGATCAACAATGGCACCGCCTGCAGCAGTTGCAGATCCCGCAGGTAGGGCACGGTTGGAAACAGCACCGCTTCAGGGTTGGATAGACCGTCGACGAAGTACTTGAGGATGTAGCCCAGCATTGGCTGCGTCGAAGCGAAAATCAGGAAACCGACGATGCTGATCAGAAACAGACTGATATACGGCCGGACATAGCCGAGCAGACGGAAGTAGATTTTCAAGCTTGATGGGCTTGCGCAGAGACTGGAGTCGGTCATATCACGCGAATGTCGATGAAAAGGACGCTGACTTTACCACAGCTTCCCCAGGGTTCTGGCAATCGCATAAAGTCTGTGTATTGTGGCGCGTCAAATAGCTACCAGTTGTCCCTGCCTTGGTATGGTCGCTCAATTCAGGAATAAGTTACCCAGCATGCAATTAAACGCTTTGAACAGCACATCCAACAGAATCTTCGATTTCATTTGCTTGTGGATCCTTCCGCTCGGTTATTTATTACTGCTTTGTGCGCTGTTTTTCCTGCCGGGGCGCAGTGTGCATCACAAACTTTACTACGGCCTGTTCAGCATTCCCGCACTGATCGCACTGTGCCTGCGTCCACGGATCGGCAAAGAGCTGCTGCACGAACCGATCGTCATTGCAGCCCTGCTGTTTGTGGCGTGGGCACTGTTGAGCTTGCGGTGGGGGCCGGGCGACGACATCGACTTTGGTCAGTTCAAACCGCCATTGCATACCCTGTTGCTGTTCGTTGGCTGCTACCTGCTGGTGCGCTTTCGCAGTGAAATCATCCAGCCCCTGCTGTTCTGCGCCGCAATGGTGGCGCTGGTCCTCTCTGTCTACAACCTGTACTGGTTCGACCTGGTGTATCAACCGGAAATGCGTCTGATCGGCCTGGGCGCTTTCGACAATCCGTTGCTCAGTTCCCACGTTTTCGGTTTTTTCTGTACCTACTGGCTGAGCCTGAGCATGACCTGCAAGCGACGCCAGATACTTTGGCTGAGCGTACCGGCGATGGCGATCATGTTCGCCACAGTGCTGGCCACTGGCTCCAGGACGCCACTGGTTGCACTGACACTGGCTGCGCTTTGGCTGTGCTTCATCTGCTGGAATCGACGCTCGGCCTTCATGCTTGGCGCCATATTCTTCGCCGGTTCCGCAACTTTCGCGTTATTTGCCGACAAGATCATCGAAAGAGGCAGCTCCTTCCGCATCGAGCTCTGGCAATTGACCCTGGGCAAGATCGCGGAGCACCCGTGGATCGGACATGGTTACAACGCCAGGCTGACCCTGGACCCCGGCGTCGGTTACAGCCTTCAGGAACCCCATAGCTTTGCCTTGGGCGTGCTCTACTACGTCGGCATTATCGGCCTGCTGCCATGGTTGTTCTTTCTCGTATGGGGCTTCATCAGCAGCCGACGCCATCGCGTGCAACCGCTGTTCATCATTGCCTCAGCCTGGCTGGCCTTCGGTATCGGTGCAGGCCTGACCGAAGGTGGCGGGATCATCTCCCGCCCCAAGGAGCACTGGTTCCTGCTGTGGATCCCCTTGGCGCTGATTGCCGCATTGAGCATCAATCAACGGGCCCGGCGCCTGCTGGACATGCCGATCAAGACCGCGACGCCAAGCGCCCTGCAACAGCTGACAGCCGATGCCCGAGTCATCGAAGAGGATGGTCTTGGCCCCAAGGTCCTGCGTCTGACCGATGGCAGCTTTCTTAAGCTGTTCCGGCGCCGCCGCTGGTATACCTCGGGCAGTTTCACGCCCTACTCCGATCGCTTTGCCGTCAATAGTGTGCAACTGCGTAACATGGGCATCCCGACGCCGCACATCCTCGACCTTTACCGGTTCGAAGACGGCAGCACCGCTGTGCATTACTCCCCGTTGCCGGGCAACACGCTGCGCCAGATCCTGCAAGGCATCACCGCCCCGGCGGTGCGCCAGGCACTGGTGGAGCGTTTCGGCAAATTCATGGCTCAACTGCACCAGCAAGGGGTCTACTTCCGCTCCCTGCACCTGGGCAATGTGCTGGTGCTGGAGGACGGCGAGTTCGGCCTGATCGATCTGGCCGACCTGCGAATTTACCCTTCATCGTTGAGCCCTTCCCTGCGTCGGCGTAATCTGCGCCACATGCAGCGGTACGCATCAGATCGCCACTGGCTGTTCGAGGATCACTTCGAAGCACTGCTGCAGGGATACGCTGCGGCGGCTTCGAAAGCCGACGTGGATCATTTGCACAGGCACGTGCTGGCCGGGAGTCCTCCGGCCCAGGTTCACTGATGATAGAAACCAGCCCGCTTATCGCGATGACGGCCTACCTGCTCGCCATCGCGACCGCTGCGCTACTGTTGCGCAGCGTGCCGAGATTCACCCGACAGCTGGAGCATTCGGGCGAAAGCCGCTTTGCCGGCATCGACGGCTTGCGCGGGTACCTGGCCTTCGGCGTGTTCGTGCACCACTCGATCATTACCTGGATCTTTCTGCAAACCGGCGTGATCGATTTTCCGCCGAGCAATTTTTACTCGCAGCTCGGCCAGGGCAGCGTCGCCCTCTTTTTCATGATCACCAGCTTTCTGTTCTGGGACCGCTTGCTCACCCACGGGCGGCAACACGACTGGCTGGCATTTGCGGTATCGCGGCTGTTTCGCCTCTATCCGCTCTACCTGCCGCTGATGCTGACCGTATTTGTCTGTGTGTTCTATTTGCAGGACTGGGAACTCAATGACTCCGGCGCCCAGGTCATCGGCCAGGCTCTGGCCTGGCTGACCTTCGACCGGCCAGACGTCAACCAGTACCACCAGACCGGCATGCTGATCTCCAACGTCACCTGGACGCTGGGGTACGAGGTGTTTTTCTACCTGGCCCTGCCACTGGCCGCCATGGTGTTCATATATCGCGCAGGCTGGATGCAGACGGTGCTGTGCCTGATCGGCATCTACACCCTGTACCAGGTGGTCGGCTGGGAACACTCGTTGAAGAAGCACTTCCTGGCCAGCTTCCTCGGCGGCATCGCTGCGGCGTACTGGATTCGCCGTCCACAGTTCGTCGCCTGGAGCCTGTCTCCGCTGGCAGGCATCATCGCCCTGCTCGCCTTGGCGATCGCCTTTACGGCGTTCAACCGGGCATTCAACCCGGGAGCGCTGCTGCTGCTTTCACTGTTCTTTGTGATCGTGGCGTCCGGCAACACCCTGTTCGGTGCCCTGAGACCACGCAGCATCCGCTGGCTGGGGGAAATCAGCTACAGCACGTATTTGCTGCACGGTTTCGTGCTCTGGGTACTAGTGCAGCGACTGCCGCCGATATTGCACCTGGACGCCCGGCAAGCCGGGGTCTTCCTGCCGTTGCTGGCCGTGTGCAGTTGCCTGCTGATCATCATCAGCAGCCTGACTTACCTGTACATCGAAAAGCCCGGTATCAATGCCGGCAAGAAAACCCTGCACTGGTTGCGTCAGAACAGGAAGCCGAGCAAAGAACTTCCGGAGGAGACGGCTCAACAACGCTGAGCAATCACCAGGGCAAGTCGCCGAGGACAATGCCCCGCCTTTTATCCCCCCCTGATCCAGCCTTTGGCTCAGCCTTTCTCCAGCCGCGAGAAGAACATACGGCCCAACCCACGCCAGGTTTTCTTGTTCCAGGCCTTGAGCGGAATCTGCGCCAGCAACTCCCGCGCCAGCTTGCGATCACGGTTGGCGGTCTTGAGGAACATGGAATTGAGAAACTTGTAGCGCACCTCGTCATACAGCGGGTGATCGCTGAAGAGCGCGTAGGTGCGCAGGATGCTGTCGATCATGAAGCGGTGGTTCTTGTAGGAATTGGTGGAGTGCTTGCGATAGCGCGCCATCAACATATTCAGACCATCGATGAAGTAACCGGCGTGAGTCACCTTCAACTCGATCAGCAAGTCTTCCAGGCGAATGGTCGGGTCGAAACCGCCCACCTTGTCCAGCGCTTCGCGGCGGATCATCAGGGTGGGTGCCGGAGGATAGGGCTTTCGCTCCAGGAACATGTCATCGAAGTCCAGACGACGGAACGGCACATCCCGGCGCTGGCGCTTCTCTGGGTAGAGATTGCCGTCGGCATCGATCAGTTCGATGTTACCGGCGCAAATGCCGACCTCGGGCTTGCCGTCCATATGCGCGACCTGGGCGGCGATTCGCTCCGGCAGCATGATGTCATCCGAACCGAACGGCACGATCAGGCCACCCTTGGCCCGGGCAATCGCACCGTTGAGGGTGTTGGTCAGCCCCTGGTTTTCCTGGACCCGGAAGTCGAAACCATGGATGGCCTGCAACGCCTTGATCCGCTCAACGCTGTCATCCTTCGAGCCATCGTCGATCACCAGCAACTCGATGTTCCGATAGGTCTGGTTGAGGACGCTGAGAATGCTTTCCTCGATGTAAGGAGCGTGATTGTACGACGCGATAATGACCGTGACGATGGGCTGCGCGTCGTTCATGGCTGTTCCTTGCGGGCCTGTTCCAGGCCGGAGTCGATCAGGTTGAGGTATTCGCGACGGAACTCCTCGATGTCATGGTGTTGTTGCAGATAACGGAAGGCCTGCTCGCCCTTGGCCTTGAGCTCGTCATCCGAAAGGCCAAGGTAAGTGTCCAGCGCCGCCTGTAGCGTCGGTACATCCTTCGGCGTAATCGCCAGGCCACCGGCACCCTCGATGAGCGGCAGCATGGCCGGCACGTTCGAGGCAATCACCGGCAAATGTCCGCTCATGCCTTCAAGCAGCGCCAACCCGAGGCCTTCGGCCAAAGAAGGCATGGTCCAGATATCGAAAGCGCGAATGTACTGCAGGGCAATTTCCTTGAACCCCAGTAAATGGGCGCGACCGCTAAGGCCGAGGCGGTCGATTTCCGCCGCCAGGCGCGACTCTTCGCGGCCGGCACCAATGATCGCCAGCTGGGTATTGGGGTATTTGTCCTTGAGCGCGGCAAAGGCCTGCAGCAAATAGACATGGCCCTTGACCGGCACCAGTCGCCCCAACGCACCGATCAGCCGCACCGACGGATCGATGCCCAGCATTTCACGGGCCTTTTCGCGGCTGTGTTGCAGGCCTTCGGCTTGCTCGATGTCGATGGCATTAGTGATGGCGTAGGTGTTCTGGTCGGTGAAGCCGCAGTCACAGTCCAGCAGATACTGCTTCACCGCTGGCGACACACCGACGAAACGCCAGTGACGATCGATCAGGCGCTGAGTCTGGCGGCGCCGGTAAAAACGGTCGTACTCGCCAAAGCCGTGGGAAATGCCGATGCACAATGGCACCTTCAACCAGCGGTTGAGCGCCAGCATCATGTTCACCGGCTTGAAGCGGTTGCAGATCACCACATCGAATTTTTCCCGACGGCAGAACTTGTACAGCTGCCACATGGCCCGCAGGCGCATTCCCTTGAGGGACTTGTCGGAAAACTCGAAGTACACCGAACGGTCGGCCCGGCTCACCGCTTCGTCCGGCCCGGGCTTGCCGCGCAGAAACGCAGCGGTCACCTCATAGCGATCACTGGGCAGGGCCTTGACGATTTGCTCCGCGAGGTCGGCGAAATCATGGGCTTTGACGTTGTAGTCAGGCTGCAGTTGCAGGACCTTTGACCGCTGACTCATAACTCTCCCCGCTGAGAAACATTGCCTGGTGTGTGCTTGATGGACCACAAAAGCTCGTGGCGCCGGACTGCCTTGCGAAAGAATTCGTTCTCGCCATAGGTGGGCGGCAACCGGCCGGCCAACAAGCGTTGTATCAACCGGCGCAAGCGACGCTTGAACGGCATCGCCGGTTGCAGGTCGTGCATCATGCCCAACGCCATGGCCTTGTCTCTCTGTTGCTCAAGCGGCAAGGGCAGGCAATAAGGCTGCATCGGTTGGGCCGGATCGAAGGCAGGCGGCAAGGCGATGCCATCACCGGTATCGCCCATCGGCCAGCTGTCGTTGTCGTGCAGGTGGTTGGCATAGCCCAAGAGCGTGGTCGGCTGCCAGTCCAGGCCTTGCAAGGCTTCGAGGACTGCCGCCTGGGCGCAGATATGATCGGGATGCGGATCCAGGGTCGGATGCGGCAGGACGATGACTTCGGGCCGGGCCCGCAGCAGCAACTCTCGCAGATCCGCCAGCAGATTGTTCCAGGTCGGCGCGCCATCGGCATCGCCCGGCAGCGTGAAAGGATTCAACTGACGGAACAGCCGGATGTCGCTCAAGTCCGCTTCCCGCGACCCCGCCGCCACCGCAGGCGCGGCCTGCATGCTCGCCAGCTGCAGGCAGAAATAACCCAGCTGTACGCAGCGGGACTCGGGGACACCGGCCCAACGTGGCACGGCGATGCTGTCCCAGGTGCGCAGGCGGCCTTTCAAGCGGGCCGCGTCGACCTTGTTCAAGCCCATCTGCTGATAATGTTCGGCTTCGATTTCACCCGCCGTCAGCGTGACGATCCAGGTTTCGTCGGCCTGGCTGTACAAACCGTAGGCCGCCAGCTCGGCGTCATCGGCGTGGGGCGCGATGACCATGACCCGCTGACGTCGGAAATCCGGATGTTCCAGTGCCCACAGCACAGGCTCACCGAACACGCGACAGAAACGCCCGCGCAAGCGCAGGTCACCACGGGACAGCGCCCGAGCCTGACCACTGAGATTGAGGTAACGCAGGCCGTTCACGCCCCGTTCGAAGGTTTGTCGGTCAGGGTTTTCGCCCCCCGCCAACTCGACCACCGGATCGAGAAAACGACCCAGCCAGGTGCTTTTCACCCGCAGGGCCAGCACCAGCGTCGCATCGTCGACCAGCATCACGCCCTCGTCCAGCCGCAAATGTTCACCGTTCAGGTGCACCTTGGGCTGGGGCGTGTAGGGGGGAAAGCTGTACTGGTAATCGTCTTTCGGTGAGTAGAACAGATGGTCGGCAAACCAGGCTTCGTGGGCAACCCAGCCCAGAACCGCGAGCACCAGCGGTAACCACCAGGCCACCACTACACCCATGACGATCAACAGCACCAGCGCAATCAGCAGGCCGATACGTTTATTGCGCCGATGGCGCTTGAGCAGTTGCTGTTTGCGGCTCATGACTTGGCTCATACGGTGAAGACCGGCACGGGGTTGCACCAGCGATCCTTGTATTCACGGTCGGCGCGACCGAAGGAAAAGCGTAGCGGCTTGTCCTGCGCCCGGGCATGCTCCCAGGCGCTTTGGGTATTGAGGAAACTCAACACACTGCCAGGGCTGAACTCGCGAGTTTCGGGATCGACCCCGCCGTTGATGTACTCGACGCTGATCCACTGCGGGGTTTCGACGCGGTACACCAATTGAATCGCAATCGGCGCATCGTTGAGAAAAATCACCGAGCCGATCAGCAACTCGCGCAACAACTCGATGACCTCGGCCATGCGTTCGGCACCCGTCGCCGGGAAACCCCAGCGGCGCTGGAACAGATCGCAGTAAATCGCCGCCAGCTCAGTGCTGGAGAATTCGGACACCGGCCGCACCACGCCACCGGCCTCTTCCAGCAAGCGCAATTCGCGGCGCTGGTTGTAGCGAAACTTTTTCGACAACTCTTCGGGAGTGCGGGCCATGGCCAGTTGTTCGGCCTGCAACTTGATACCCGCGAAACGGCCTTCATTCAGCGCCGACAGATACCGCGCTCGATGGCGCAAAGGCGCCTGGGTATCGGCAGCGGCCGGCAGGATGATTTCGGCGTTGCCCAGGTCGAACAGACCTTTCTTGCCGCGACGCTTGAGCACGTCCTTGGACAAGGCCAGGTCGCGGCCCCAGGTCGGGATCGCCGCCCTGACCTCGTCGCCCTGCACCCAGGCCAGGTAACGCACCGGAATGTCAGCCAGTTGCGCCAGCCGCTCGACCACCATGGGATGAGTCGCGACGCTGCCGCCATAACGCTGCCAGGTTTCGGCGTAAGTCGAGGCGTCGACGACCGCCCAGCCACGCTCGCGCCAGCCTTGAAATCGGTTGAGCATCAGCCCCTCTGTGCCAGTTCGGTAACATGCGGCAAGTGCCAGAAAGCATCGCGCACTGCGCGATCGGAGAAGCTTTCGCGCAAGCGCTCGAGCATCAACTCGGCACACTGCCGGCGTTGCTGATCATCCATGCCGGCCAGATGTTGCAGCCCCTGGGCCAGACGCTCGGCATCGCCCAACGGGAACAGGATGCCCACACCTTCAACCACCTCTTTCGCTCCGCCGCACGCCGTGGCCAGCAAAGGCACGCCAGCGGCCATGGCCTCCAGCAGCACCATGCCGAACGGTTCGTGATCGGAACTCAGGGCGAACACATCGAAGGCACGGAAGTAGTTACGCGCATCCGGCACCTGACCGAGGAACAGAACCCGGTCACCGATGCCCAGCTCCCGGGACTGGGCCTTGAGGTTTTCCTCCAGGCGCCCCTTGCCGAGAATCACCAGCTGGCTGTTGGCGGGCAACCCCGGCAACGCCTCGGCGAAACCCTGCAGCAGCGTGGCCTGGTCCTTGTCCGGATGCAGTCGGCCAACGTTGCCGACAATCCACGCATCCGCCGACAAACCGAGGGTTTCCCGGGCCTCGCGAGCCGACACCTGGGTCGCCTGCAAGGCGTCCACATCGATACGGTTGTACAAGGTCTGGATCCGCGAAGCCGGCCACTTCGGCAGGCATTGGCGCATGTCGTCGCGCACGGCGTCGGACACACCGAGCAGACTCAAACGCTTGCGGAAGATATGCGCGAACAGTTTGCGGCTGCCACGTTTGTAATCGTCAAAAGCGTGATGCACGCCAATGACCGGCAACGACGTGCCGAGCAAGGCGATATAGATCGGCTTGAAGCGATGGGCGATGCAGAAACTGAAGTTGCGCGACGCGGCGATCTTGCGCAGATCGCCGATGGCACCCAGCTTCAGGCCACGAATGGCCTTGGAGCTGTACTCCATGAACAGCACTTCATCGGAAGCGCAGCCCGCAGCGACTTCGGCATCGGCAACCCCGGTGAGAAACACCGTGGTCACTCGATAACCGGTCCCCGCGAACAGGCTGGCGTACTGCCGTGCGCAGTCCAGGAACGGCCCGTCATAGCCGTGGCAGAACTGCAGCACATGGCGTTCAGCCGAACGTGTCATAGGCGTTAGCGCCCTCTTTGACCACCAGGATGTCTTCCATGATCAGATACTGTAGATCCGAACCGAAGAACATGTTCAGGGCGTCGGTCGGCGAGCAGATCATCGGCTCGCCGCGACGGTTGAGCGAGGTGTTGAGCGACACACCGTTGCCGGTGAGTACTTCCAGTGCTTTCATCATGTCGTAGTAACGCGGGTTGTATTCGCGCTTGAGCACCTGGGCGCGGGAGGTGCCGTCCTCGTGGACGACTTCCGGCACGCGGGTCTTCCATTCTTCCGCCACTTCGAAGGTGAAGGTCATGAACGGAGCCGGGTGATCGATCTTGATCATCTGCGGCGCCACGGTGTCGAGCATCGACGGGCAGAAAGGCCTCCAGCGCTCGCGGAACTTGATCTGGTGGTTGATGCGGTCGGCCACGCCGGGCACGCTCGGGCAACCGATGATCGAACGCCCACCCAGTGCACGCGGACCGAACTCCATGCGCCCCTGGAACCAGGCCACCGGGTTGCCATCGACCATGATCCTGGCGATCTGCTCCGGCATGTTGTCGAGCTTGCGCCAGGTCGGCTTGTTCTCGTGACGGGCGCATGCGGCAATCACGTCTTCGTTGCTGTACGACGGGCCGAGGTAGACGTGTTCCATCTTCTCGACCGGTACGCCGCGGGCGTGGGACACATAGGCCGCTGCGCCGACTGCGGTGCCGGCGTCACCGGACGCCGGCTGTACGAAAAGCTCTTTGACGTCGTCGCGGGCGATGATTTTCTGGTTGAGCTTGACGTTCAACGCACAGCCACCGGCGTAGGCCAGTTTGCCGGTTTGCTTGAGCACATCGCCCAGGTAGTAGTCGATCATCTGCAACGCAATTTTTTCGAACAGCGCTTGAATGCTGGCGGCGTAGTGGATGTAAGGCTCGTCGGCGATGTCGCCTTCGCGCTTGGGACCCAGCCACTCGATCAGCTTCGGCGAGAAGTAGTAACCCTTGCCCTTCTCTTTGTAGCGACGCAGGCCGATGACGTTGGCGTAGTCGGTGTTGATCACCAGCTCGCCGTTTTCGAACGAAGCCAGGCGCGAGAAATCGTATTTGCTGGCGTCGCCGTACGGCGCCATGCCCATGACCTTGAACTCACCGTCGAGCATGTCGAAACCGAGGAACTCGGTGATCGCGCCGTACAGGCCGCCGAGGGAGTCCGGATCGAAGAATTCCTTGATCTTGTGGATCTTGCCGTTTTCACCATAACCGAAGAAGGTCGTGGCGTACTCGCCCTTGCCGTCGATGCCCAGGATCGCGGTTTTCTCTTTGAAACCGGAGCAGTGATAAGCGCTGGAGGCGTGGGCCAGGTGGTGTTCGACCGGCTCGATCTTGATCTTCTTCGGATCAAAACCCAGTTGCTCCAGGCACCAGACGATCTTGTTGCGATAGCGCTTGTAGCGACGGTTGCCCATCAGGATCGCGTCGAGGGCGCGGTCCGGGGCGTACCAGTAACGCTTGGCGTACTGCCAGCGGGCCTTGCCGAACAGGCTGATCGGTGCGAACGGAATCGCGACCACGTCAACGTCGGACGGCTTGATACCGGCCTGTTCCAGGCAGAATTTCGCCGATTCGTAGGGCATGCGGTTCTTTGCATGTTTATCGCGTACGAAGCGCTCCTCTTCAGCCGCCGCGACCAGCTTGCCGTCGATATACAGGGCTGCGGAAGGATCATGGCTAAGGGCGCCGGACAGGCCAAGAATCGTCAATGCCACAGGGGTCTAGCCTCTTTAGTCTGCATGCAGGCGCAAGCGCCTCAAAAATTAATGTGCCCTCGCAAGGGGCGAGAGACAGCTAAAGGGCGGGATTATAGCGTAAAAGCGGCGGCAAACCTCTAGCCGCAAGCGGCATGCAACTACGGCCGGGGCCTCGCGGCGCATTCAATACACAGAAGTCGTAGGCCAGACCGCGGTAGACCCGGGGGATGGATTGGCAATAGGTCTTTTGCCGGCGCAGCCCCTGCGCGGCTTCGGCTTCATCCTGCAGGACGGTGGCGACGGTCCCGCAGCCCGTTAGCGACACTGATAAAACACCCGATGAAACTGCCATTTTGATCGTCACAGCCTGCCCTCCGAGAACGTCAGGCAAACTAGCATCGGGGCGATTTCGGCCACAGTTCATGGCTTCCCAAGATCGCGTAGGACGGTTCACAAGAACTTGTCTGCTTTCTCGGTTGGCTGTTCGGGCCTCTTCGCGAGCAAGCCCGCTCCCACACTGGAATGCAGTCAAATGTGGGAGCGGGCTTGCCCGCGAAAGGACCGAAGGTCCGATTCAGTCAACGCTGGAGATGTCTTTGGGCAACCGCTGATCGATGACCTGGTAAAGGGCACTGCCTTCAGGCCAGTTACGCATGAACCGCGCGCGATCCCTGGCATACGCCGGGGCGAAGCTGCCAAGCGAGCCGTGCTGGCACATCGAATCGAGGTCGATCAACGCCCAGCGATCCTGCTGCCAGAACAGATTATGCCCCTTGAAGTCGCCATGGCTGATGCGTAGACGAATCAACTCGGCAAACAGATGATCCAGTGCCGCCAGCTCGGTTTCCGGTGCGTCACCGCTTTCAACATAGGGCGCAAAACGCTCGATGATGTCCGGGCCCGACAGGTACTCGGTGATCAGGTAAGCCCGGCTGCGCAGCCACAGGAAACGCTTCTCCAGCAACGCCAGCGGCTTGGGCGTGGCAATGCCGAGGAACGCCAGGCGGTTGCCTTCGCGCCATGAATACCAGGCCCGGCTCGGGCGCCAGAAACGCTTGAGCCAGTGGGCAAAACCCTTGATGTTGTAGCGCTTGATCACCAGCGTGCGGCCATCCACTTCGACCCTGCCAACACTCGCCGCGCCGCCGGTCTTGTACAGATGCCCCTGATCGAGCAAGGCATCGGCCTGCTCCAGTACCGGCACCATCGACGGGACTTCCTCGCGGCGAATCGCCCGCAGTCCGAAGGCCCCGCGCTGGACGCTGAACAGTGTGCACTCGCGGCCGACCTTGATCAGGAAGTCCTTGAGGCGCCAGCTGCGGACTTTATCGATCTGCTTCTGCAACGCTTCCATGGGCAAGGCGTGTTCGCCATTGCTTAGCAGGTAGTACACCAGCAACTCTTCAATGAAGGGCTCGATCGACTTCGGCAACTGGGCGAAGAACACCCCGAGGTTTTCCAGGACTTTCTGCCGCGACAGCGGCTGGCCAGGCGTCTCGCAGCTGATGCCCGCGCCATCGATCAGGTACAGGCGCCCGCCCTGGCGCAGCAAGTTGTCCAGGTGCAGGTCTTCCTGCCACAGGCCCTTGCGATGCATCTGGCCGATCGCGCCCAACGCCTCGGCCAGCACCGCCCCTTGCCCATCGGACAGTACGGGCTGCTGCTCAACCTGCTTCCAGGTGTCGCCCAGGCTTTCGGCCTGCTCAAGGAAATCAAACAGCAGCCAGCCACCCTCGCCATCCTTCAGGCCATCGGCCAACAGCTGCGGCGTGGTCAGCCCTTGGGCAGACAGCAGGCGCACGCCGTCCAGTTCACGCTGAAAATGCCGTGCGGCCTTGCTGCCGACCAGCAATTTGGCCAATACCGGCCGGCCACGCCAGACGCCGGCACCGACATAACGCTGCCCCGGCAACACTCGCAACAGGCTCAGCAGTTGCAACTCGGCGGGGCCGGCGGCGTCGGCCAGCGAAACGCTCAGCGGTAAGCTCGGGGCACGGCCGGCAGACTTCAGTTCGGACAAACGCATCAGCGCGGCCCCTTCTGGCTGCGCCGCGCGGTCAGACGCTGCAGCCAGCTGTCGATCAGCGAGCTGTCCTGCGGCTGATCCAGATAGGCGGCCAACAATTGCCGCAGTTGCAACTCGCCCCACTCGGGCGCGCGCCGCGTCAACGGTTCCAGATCCTTGATTCGGTCACGCTGTCCGTACAGCAGCGGCCGGGTCTTTTCCAGGTCGATCAATTGCGCCTGATAGCCGTTGCCGGTGGCGCGCATGAAAATGTGCTTGGGGTAGAAGCACCCATGCACCTGGCGTGCGGCGTGCAGCTGCCGGGCCAGTTCGCCACTGGCCTTGAGGATTTCCGAGTGCTGCTCAGGGCTCAGTTGAGCCCAGCGCTGCAACAGCGAGTCGAGGTCGTCCCAGCCGTCCAGGGCACGAGTCATCAGGATCGCGCGGACTTCGCCATTGACCTTGCGCTCACCGTAGAACACCGCGTCCAGCGCCGGAATGCCCATCTTCCGGTAACGGGAGATGTTGCGGAACTCGCGAGCGAAGCTCGGCTCGCCGAACGGGGCGCGCAAGGTGCGGGTCAGGTAGTTGCTTTGGCGCTTGAGGTAGAAACCATGACCTTCCAGATCCAGCCGAAACACGCTGCTCCAGCCGCCGCGACCGGTGTTGGGTTCGTCCACCGCATCGAGCTGCTTGGCCCAGAGTGCCTCGAACGTGCCGAGGCCATGGCGCTCAAGCAGCGCACGGTCCTCAGCGGCCAGAAAATCAGTCATTCGCGTCCCTCGAAAAATCTCACCACATGCCGGATACGTTTTTTGTCCGCGGCGTTGAGCCGGGTCCGGTTGCGGTATTGCAGGTAAAAGCGCAGGCGCTGGGTAGCCGACAATTGATACTTGGCGACCTTGTCCAGGCACGCCAGATCCTTGGTAATACGGTACTTGAGCCAGAAACCGCGCCAGAAATCGCCGTTGGGGCAGTCGATCAAAAACACTCGAGCCTCATCGTCGATCAGCAGGTTGCGCCACTTCAAATCATTATGGGTGAAGTGGTGGTCGTGCATGGTCCGGGTGTATTGGGCCAGCTGACGGCTGACGGTATCGACCCAGACGCGATCCGACAGTTTCGGGTCGCGGCGCTCGGCCAGTGCCGACAAGTCTTCGGTACGCGGCAGTTCCCGGGTAATCATCGCACCACGAGCGTAAGCCGCACCGCGCCGTTCCAGTCCCCAGGCCACCACTTCGGCAGTGGGGATGCCCCACTTGGCGAACCGCTTGAGGTTCTGCCATTCCATCTTCACCCGAGGCTTGCCCAGGTAACGCCGCAAGCCTTTGCCAGCGCCCACATACCGCTTTACGTAATAGTTGACGCCATTGCGCTCGACACGGATGACCTCCGAGAGCACGTCACTGGTCAAACGCTCGCCTTGCAGCGCAAACACAGCCTCGAGGCTGCCAAAGTCATCGGCCAGCTCGCTGTAGGCCGGATCCAGTTTCCAACCCGACATCAGAGCGCATCCCCGTATCGCTGTTTACGCTCGTAGAGCTTGTTGGCCTTGCCGTCGAGCCATGCCAGCAAAGACGCCTCTTCAATCAGGATCTGACGCAGCGGCTGCTGGAAATAGCCTTTGAGGAAACGCAGCTTGTCGCGGCGGGTCAGGCCGATGTCCAGCGCGGAAAAGTACAGCGCCGCCAGATCCTTGTTGCGCCAGCGCGAGGTAATCGCCGGGCGGGTCTGGGCGCGGTGCAGGTCAATCACCGAGAGCTTGAAGTCATCAAAGGTCACCGGCTTGTCGGTGTGCAGCAGGAAATGGCAGATGTAGCAGTCGCGGTGGTTGACCCCGGCGCGGTGCATCATGCCGGTCATGCGTGCGACTTCGGCGATCAGCGCACGCTTGAGTTTTGGCTCGGGCGGCTGTCGGGTCCAGTTGATGCTGAAATCTTCCAGGCTGACCGTCGGCGCCAGCTCCTGGGTGACGATGAACGAGTGCTGGTCGGCCGGGTTGCTGCCCTTCTCGCCATACGCGACGGCGGTCATGGTCGGCACCCCGACTTCCTGCAGGCGCTGAATCGCCTTCCACTCCTGACCGGCACCCAGTACAGGAAGCTTGGCAGTGAGCAGGTTCTTGAAGATTTCGCCCCAGCCGATGCCACGGTGGATTTTCACGAAAAACCCGCTGCCGTCGACTTCCGTGCGTAATGTCCGGCGCGCTTCCAGCTCGCGGTACACCTCGCCCTTGAGCCCCTCGACTTCGGCGAACGGGTCGCGTCCGGCCCAGAGGCTCTTGAACGGTTCAGCCAGCATCAACTTCATTTAAGCGTGCTCCGCCAGAATCACATCGGCCGCGTGCTGCGGCATGCTGTAGAGGTCGGCCGTTTCGGCGAAGGCCAGACCATTGCGGCTCCAGGCCGCCCTTGCTTGAGCGTCGTTCAACATGCCGGTCAGGTATTGCGTCAGTTGTGCCTGATCGAACGGTTCGTCCAGCACCAGGCCCGCATCGGCCTCGGCGATGTAATGGGCGTAACCGCACACCGCACTCACCAGCACCGGCAGACCGGCCACCAGGGCTTCGAGCAAAACCGTGCCGGTGTTTTCGTTGTACGCCGGGTGGATCAACAGGTCGGCACCCAACAGGAAACGCGGAATGTCGCTGCGCCCCTTGAGGAACGTGACGTTGTCGCCCAGCCCCAATGTCGCACTCTGCATCTGGAATAACTTGGGGTCATCCTGGCCAATTACAAACAGCCGGGTGCGTTTCTTGAGATCAGCGGGCAATGCCGCCAACGCCTTGAGGCTGCGATCGACACCCTTGGTCTTGAACCCGGAGCCGATCTGCACCAGCAGCAGTTCGTCGTCCTTGAGATTGAACTCCGCGCGGAACCCTGCACGAATTTCATCGGCATCCGCCGGCCGGCGACGGTCCTGGGCGATGCCCGGTGGCAGCAGGTGGAAGCGCGCCAGCGGCGTGTCGTAATGCTTGATGAACAGCGGCTGCTGGACCTCGGAAATCATCAACACTTCGGTCTTGGCGCCCCTGGCGAACACCGCCCGCTCGTATTCGGCGAAGTGGCGATAGCGTCCCCAACGGCGATACAGCGAGTTACGCAGGTTCTGCGCCTTGTCTTCGAAGCAGCCGTCGGCGGCGTAGTAGACGTCCAGGCCCGGCATCTTGTTGAAGCCGATCAGGCGGTCCACCGGGCGTTTGGCCAGGTCCGCCTCCATCCATTCGCTGAGTTTTTCGTTGCGCCGATGGTTGAAGAACGCCTTGACCGGCGCCACCAGCACTTCGAAACCCGCAGGGACGTCGCCTTCCCAGATCAGCGTGTAGACACGAATCTGATGGCCGCGTTTCTGGCACTCCAGGGCGATTCGCATGAAATCGCGCTGCAAGCCGCCAAACGGAAAATACTTGTACAAGACAAATGCCAATTGCATCAGCGCAGCTCCTCAGCCATTAACAACGTGCTCAGTCGGCTGGCGACACGCTCGGGATTCAGTCGCGTGAAGCACAATGGCCACTCGCGTTTCAGGTCAAACTGACGGGCATCTTCGGCCGTCGGTTGGTAAGTGCATTTCTTTTGCAGGCACGGCGCGCAGGGGAAATCGCTGGCCAGGTGAATCTGCACCTTGCCATAGGCACCGGTCAGGCCCGGGTTGGTCGGGCCGAACAGCGACAGCGTCGGCACATCCAGCGCGGCGGCCAGATGGCCCAGGCCGGTGTCTACCGCTACGCAGGCCTGTGCGCCCGCCAGCACCTTGCCGACACCGGCCAGGTTCAGTTTGGGCAACACTTCGGCGTGTTTGAAACCGGCAGCGATGCGCTCGGCCCGTGCTTTCTCCAGCGCGTTACCCCACGGCAGCTTCACCCCGACGCCCAGGTAGCCGACCCGCTCGGTCAGTTCGCGCCAGTAGGCTTCGGGCCAGTGCTTGGTGTCCCAGGTGGTGCCGTGCAGAAACACCACGTATGGATTCTTGCGCGGCAACTCCACCAGGCGCTCGATATTCAGGCCGTAGTCACCCAGGCCTTTGGGCAAGTCATAGCCCAACGCGATGGCGAACAATTGACGCACTCGCTCCACCGCATGCTGTCCGCGGGCAACGGCCAGGCGGCGATTGTAAAAGCGCGCGGCGATGGGCTCACGCGCCGAGCTTTTATCGAAGCCGGCCACCGGCGCCTTGACGTAACGGGTCAACCAGGCGCTTTTCAGCAAGCCCTGGGCGTCGATCACCAGGTCATATTTCGTGGCGCGAACACTTTGCTTGAAGCGCTTCCACTCACCGCTCTTGATGGTCTGCCAGATGTTTTTGCGCCAGCGACGGATCGCCACCGGAATCACCTTGCCCACCGCCGGATGCCAGGTCGGAATCTCGGCAAAGCCTTCTTCCACCACCCAGTCGAATTCGATGCCGGGAATCGCCCGCGCAGCGTCGGTCAACGCCGGCAACGCATGAATGACGTCGCCCAGCGAAGAAGTCTTGATCAACAGAACCCGCAAGCTATTTGACCTCGACCACAGTGCCTTGCAACCGTTGCAAGGCTTCGTTCACTGCCTGCGGCATGAGCTGGCGCAGGCAGTTGTAATGGCCGAAACGGCAGGTTCGGTCGAAGCATGGGCTGCACTCGATGCCCAGGCGAACGACTTCGACGTGCTCGGCCAACGGTGGCGTGAAACCTGGCGACGTCGAGCCGTAGACCGCCACCAACGGGCGATTCAGGGCGGCGGCAACGTGCATCAATCCAGAGTCGTTGGACACCACGGCATCGGCGCAGGACATCAGGTCGATGGCTTCGGCCAGCGAGGTGCCGCCACTGAGGTTCACTGACTCCTCACGCAGACCGGGAATCAGCCGCGCGCGGATGTCTTCGCCCACGGCGTGATCGTTTTTCGAACCGAACAGCCACACTTGCCAGCCTTCGCGGATCTTCGCCTCGGCAACCTTGGCGTAATGCTCGGACGGCCAGCGCTTGGACTCGCCAAACTCGGCGCCGGGGCACAGGGCCAACACCGGGCGGTCGAGGGTCAGGCCGAACTTGGCCAGTGCCGCTTCGCGGGTAACCGGGTCGATCTGCAGCGTCGGGCGCGGATAGGGTTTTGGCAACTCGACGCCCGACTCGTAAGCCAGGGCCATGAAGCGCTCGATCATCAGCGGATAACGATCCTTGTCCAGCGTGCGCACGTCGTTGAGCAGGCCATAGCGGAATTCGCCACGCCAACCAGTGCGTTTCGGGATGCCGGCAAAGAATGGCACCAGCGCCGACTTCAGGGAGTTGGGCAACAGGATCGCCTGGTCGTACTGGCCAGCCAGGGATTTGCCGATGCGCCGACGCGTTGCCAGCTCCAGTACACCGTGGCCGAGCGGAAAGCTCAAGGCCTGGCGAACTTCGGGCATGCGCTCAAGAATCGGCCGGCTCCACTCGGGGGCCAGCACGTCGATTTCGCAATGCGGGTGGCGTTGTTTCAGACACTGAAAGAGTGTCTGCGCCATCACCATGTCACCGACCCAACTGGGCCCAACGATCAGAATTTTCATGTGGTTTCCATAAACGAACCGGGGAGGCCTACGCCTCCCCGCCTCGAAAATCTCTGCGGGAGCATGGTGGCTTGCGATGGGTCATCACCTTCAACATTGCTGTCGACTGTCACTCCGCTATCGCGAGCAGGCTCGCTCCCACATTGGGTATTGGTGTACTTCGATCGGCATGACACTGCAGATCTACTGTGGGAGCGGGCTTGCTCGCGAAGGGGCCATCACATTCAATATCTCTATCGACTGACACTCCGCCTTCGCGAGCAAGCCCGCTCCCACATTTGAATCCAGTTGCTCCAATGACGCGTTTCAGCTTAGCCCCAGCTCACGCCAGATCCGCATGACCTGCCGCCGTTCGTCCGCGAACTGGTCACCCGGAATCACCCCCGGGTCCTTCTGCAAGGCCTGCCGGTGGGCGGCGGAACGGTACGCTTTATACGCTTCACGCAACAGGCCGGCATCTTCGACGGGCATCAGCCCTTCATGCTCCAGCTCTTCCAGAATGCGGATGTTGTCCGTCCAGCGCAGCAATGGCGGGTGTGTTTCGGACCACGCCAAGGCCGCGTATTGCACCATAAATTCAATATCGACGATACCTCCGGCGTCCTGCTTGATATCGAACGGCGCCGTGGCTTCGAAGGCATTTGCCCCGGTGCCGGCCGCGGTGCTTTTGCTGCCCAGGTTATCGCGCATCTTGGCGCGCATCTCGCTGACCTCCTGGCGCAGGGTCGGCAGGTCACGCGTCTTGCCCAATATCGCGGCGCGGACTTTCTCGAAGGCCTGGCCGACATCCTGACTGCCCACCAGCACCCGCGCCCGTACCAGCGCCTGGTGTTCCCAGGTCCAGGCCTCGTTCTCCTGATAACGGGCAAACGCGCCCAGGGAACTCACCAGCAAGCCCGACGCGCCGGATGGCCGCAGACGCATGTCCACTTCATACAACTGCCCGGAGTTGGTCTGTGCCGTCAGCAAGTGAATGATCCGCTGCCCCAGCCGGGTGAAGAATTGCGCGCCATCGATGGGTTTGACGCCATCGGTCTCAGCCTGCGGATCGCCGTCGTGGATGAACACCAGGTCCAGGTCCGAACCATGCCCGAGTTCCAGGCCGCCGACTTTCCCATAACCGACAATGATGAAGCCGGGATCGCACAAGGTGCCGTCGGTGCGCAGCGGCGTGCCGTACTTGGCCACGGTCTGGCGCCAGGCCAGTGCCAGCACTTGCTCCAGGATCGCTTCGGCGAGCCAGGTCAGGTAATCGCTGACTTTCATCAACGGCAGGCTGCCGGCGATTTCCGAAGCGGCCACCCGCAAGCGGTGCGCCAGCTTGAAGTGACGCAGGGCTTCCATTTGCTGTTCGAGGTCGTCCTCGGGAATCCGTGTCAGGCGCTCGCGCAATTCGGCCGCCAGTTCTGGCGCCAGCGGCGGTTTGAACAGCCGGCCTTCGTTGAGCAATTCGTCGAGCAACAGCGGGAAACGGGTGATTTGCTCGGCGATCCACGGGCTCGCCGCGCACAGTGTCAGCAGCCGCCGCAACGCACTGGGGTTCTCGGTCAACAGCACCAGGTACGCCGAACGACGAGCCACGGCTTCGACCAGCGGCAGCACCCGTTCCAGTACCAGGTCCGGATTGTCATGCTCCACGGCCTGTGCCAGCAATCGCGGAATAAAAGCATCGAGACGTTCGCGCCCCAGACGCTGCATCGCCCTCAATTGCGGGCTGCCGCGCAAGCCGGCCAAGGCTTTCAAGGCTTTTGGGGCATCCTTGAAACCACCCTCCTCCAATTGGCGGCAGGCGGCCTCATCGTCCTGAGCCTCTTCCCACAGCGGCAACCACTCACCACCGACCACCACTTCGTTTTCGGCGCCCTGCTCTTCATCGGGATCGGCGATCACCTGCCCGAAGTGCCAGGCGATACGGCCGCGCCAGTACATCAGTTGCTCGTGGAACGCCGTCCAGTTGGCGAAACCCAACATAAAGGCAATACGCGCCTGATCCTGCTCGCCATCGGGCAACATTTGCGTCTGGCGATCGGCAATCGCCTGAATTGCGTGTTCGGTGTAACGCAGGAATTCGTAACCTTCACGCAGCTCGCCGATCACGGCCGGCGGCAGGTAACCCTGACCTTCCAGCGTGCTCAGTACCTTTAATAGTGGGCGCTGCTGCAAGCTCAGATCGCGGCCGCCGTGGATCAACTGGAACGCTTGGGCAATGAACTCGACTTCGCGAATACCGCCGGAACCAAGCTTGATGTTGTCGGCCATGCCCTTGCGCCGCACTTCCTGCTGGATCAGCTGCTTCATGGTGCGCAGCGCTTCGATGGCGGAGAAGTCCAGGTAACGCCGGTAAACGAACGGGCGCAGCATCTCTTGTAATTGCGCGCCGGCCACCTGATCGCCGGCCACCACCCGCGACTTGATCATCGCGTAGCGTTCCCAGTCGCGGCCCTGGTCCTGGTAATACTGCTCCAGTGCGTTGAAGCTCAGCACCAGCGCGCCCGCCGAACCGTAGGGACGCAAGCGCATGTCGACGCGGAATACAAAGCCGTCGACAGTCATCGGGTCCAAGGCCTTGATCAGCCGCTGGCCCAGACGAATGAAGAACTCCTGGTTATCCAGCGCGCGTTTCACGCCAACGGTTTCGCCACCCTCGGGATAGGCGAAAATCAGGTCGATGTCCGACGACAGGTTCAATTCCACGGCACCGAGCTTGCCCATGCCGAGAATGACCATCTGCTGCGGCTCGCCGCTGCGCCGTCCGGTCGGCACGCCGAACTGCTGACAATGCCGCACGTACAACCATTGATAGGCCTGATCGATGCTGGCATCGGCCATGTCCGAAAGGTCGCGGCAGGTCTGGATCAAATCGGCCTGGCGGGTCAGGTCGCGCCAGATGATCCGCACCTGATGGCGTGCGCGCTGGCGGCGCAGGGCGCGGCCCAATTGGTCGTCGGTCTCGGCCACGCTCACGGCGACCGCAATCTGCGCGCACAACTCACCCGGCGCGAAGCGGCGGTCCAGTTCGCCGGACTGCACCAGCTCCAGCAACATCAAAGGGTCACGAACACACTGTTCAATCACGAAATCGCTGGCGGCGGTGACGCGGGAAAATTGCGCCCAGCGCTCCGGCGTCCAGGCAGACAGACCGTGGTCATTGTCCAGAGCGGCGACGGCAGCCCGGAACGACTGCTCGGCGCGGGAGACAAACGGCAGGAGAATGGCGGGCAGTTCAGCAAACGAAGGGAGGCTCATGGTCTATCCTTGATCGGCGTACAACGGACTGCATGTAGTGGATTGCAAAAACCCACTACCTGAGGGACTGTCGAACAAAAGTTAGAAATAGCTGAAATTTCTTTAATTTTGGCAGCCAGCATCAAGCTTTTACCTTTTGTAGTTGCAAAAAGACCAACCTTAACGATTATTCTCACAACGCAGCCGGGGGCCACAAGCCGCTCTTCTGTAGTTTTACTACTCGTATATACATTAGCCGGGCTGAAATGCCGGAAGATTTGTAGTAAAACTACACGCCGCCGGAACAACCTGTCGGCAATCCAAGAATTCATAACGTCTGCCCACAAGGCCAGTCGCTAACTCAGGCAACCGATTCTGGTAGCCTTTCCGCCCTGGAGCAAGCCATGCAAGACCTCGATCCCGTCGAAACCCAGGAATGGCTGGACGCCCTGGAATCGGTTCTCGACAAAGAAGGCGAAGACCGTGCTCACTATCTGATGACCCGTATGGGTGAGCTGGCGACCCGCAGCGGTTCGCAGTTGCCTTATGCCATCACCACGCCTTACCGCAACACCATCCCGGTAACCCACGAAGCACGCATGCCTGGCGACCTGTTCATGGAACGCCGCATTCGCTCGCTGGTACGCTGGAACGCGATGGCCATGGTAATGCGTACGAACCTGAAAGATTCTGACCTCGGCGGTCACATCTCCAGCTTCGCTTCCAGCGCGACCCTGTATGACATCGGCTTCAACTACTTCTTCCAGGCCCCGAGCGACGAACACGGCGGCGACCTGATCTACTTCCAGGGCCACACCTCGCCAGGCGTTTACGCCCGTGCATTCATGGAAGGCCGCATCACCGAAGACCAGATGAACAACTTCCGCCAGGAAGTCGACGGTCAGGGCCTGTCGTCCTACCCGCACCCTTGGCTGATGCCTGACTTCTGGCAGTTCCCGACCGTATCCATGGGTCTGGGCCCGATCCAGGCGATCTACCAGGCACGCTTCATGAAGTACCTGGAACACCGTGGCTTCATCCAGCCAGGCAAACAGAAAGTCTGGTGCTTCCTGGGCGACGGCGAGTGTGACGAGCCGGAATCCCTGGGCGCGATCTCCCTGGCAGGCCGCGAGAAGCTGGACAACCTGATCTTCGTCATCAACTGCAACCTGCAGCGCCTCGACGGCCCGGTTCGCGGCAACGGCAAGATCATCCAGGAACTTGAAGGCGTGTTCCGTGGTGCTCAGTGGAACGTGACCAAAGTCATCTGGGGCCGTTTCTGGGACCCACTGCTGGCCAAGGACGTCGACGGCATCCTGCAACGCCGCATGGACGAAGTCATCGACGGCGAGTACCAGAACTACAAAGCCAAAGACGGCGCGTTCGTGCGTGAACACTTCTTCAACACGCCGGAACTCAAGGCGATGGTCGAAGACCTCTCCGACGACGAGATCTGGAAGCTCAACCGTGGCGGCCACGACCCGTACAAGGTCTACGCGGCGTACCACGAAGCGGTCAACCACAAAGAACAACCGACCGTCATCCTGGCCAAGACCATCAAGGGTTATGGCACCGGTGCCGGCGAAGCGAAGAACACTGCGCACAACACCAAGAAAGTCGATGTCGACAGCCTGAAGTTGTTCCGCGATCGTTTCGACATCCCGGTCAAGGACGACGAGCTGGAAAACCTGCCATTCTTCAAACCGGAAGAAGGCAGCGCCGAAGCCCGTTACCTGAGCGAGCGCCGTACCGCGCTGGGCGGCTTCGTACCTCAGCGTCGCGCCAAGAGCTTCAACATCCCGACCCCGCCACTGGAAACCCTCAAGGCAATCCTGGACGGCTCGGGCGACCGTGAAATCTCCACCACCATGGCCTTCGTGCGGATCCTCGCGCAACTGGTCAAGGACAAGGAAATCGGCCCGCGCATCGTGCCGATCATCCCGGACGAAGCCCGTACCTTCGGTATGGAAGGCATGTTCCGTCAGCTGGGCATCTACTCCTCCGTCGGCCAGCTCTACGAGCCAGTCGATAAAGACCAGGTGATGTTCTACAAGGAAGACCAGAAGGGCCAGATCCTCGAAGAAGGCATCAACGAAGCGGGCGCCATGAGCTCCTTCATCGCTGCCGGTACTTCGTACTCCAGCCACAACCAGCCGATGCTGCCGTTCTACATCTTCTACTCGATGTTCGGCTTCCAGCGTATCGGCGACCTGGCCTGGGCCGCTGGCGACAGCCGCACCCGTGGCTTCCTGATCGGCGGCACCGCCGGCCGTACCACACTGAACGGTGAAGGCCTGCAACACGAAGACGGTCATAGCCACCTGCTGGCCGCGACCATCCCGAACTGCCGCACCTACGATCCAACCTACGGCTACGAGCTGGCGGTGATCATTCAGGACGGCATGAAGAAGATGACCGAAGAGCAACAGGACGTCTTCTACTACATCACCGTGATGAACGAGTCGTACCAGCAGCCAGCCATGCCAGCCGGTGCCGAAGAAGGCATCAAGAAGGGCATGTACCTGCTCGAAGAAGACACCCGCGAAGCGGCGCACCACGTTCAGCTGATGGGCTCCGGCACCATCCTGCGCGAAGTCCGTGAAGCGGCGAAGATCCTGCGTGAAGAGTTCAACGTCGGCGCCGACGTGTGGAGCGTTACCAGCTTCAACGAACTGCGTCGCGACGGCCTGGCCGTTGAGCGCACCAACCGTCTGCACCCTGGCCAGAAGCCTAAGCTGAGCTACGTCGAAGAGTGCCTGAACGGCCGTAAGGGTCCGGTCATCGCATCGACCGACTACATGAAACTGTTCGCCGAGCAGATCCGTCAGTGGGTACCGTCCAAGGAATTCAAAGTCCTGGGCACCGACGGTTTCGGCCGCAGCGACAGCCGCAAGAAACTGCGTCATTTCTTCGAAGTCGACCGTCATTTCGTGGTGTTGGCAGCCCTGGAAGCACTGGCTGACCGTGGTGACATCGAACCTAAAGTGGTGGCCGAAGCCATCGCCAAGTTCGGTATCAACCCGGAAAAACGCAACCCACTGGACTGCTGAGGAGAGATTCTGTGAGCGAACTCATTCGCGTACCTGACATCGGCAGCGGTGAAGGTGAAGTAATTGAACTGTTTGTGAAGGTCGGCGACCGTATCGAAGCCGACCAGAGCATCCTGACGCTGGAATCGGACAAGGCGAGCATGGAAGTGCCCGCGCCTAAGGCCGGTATCATCAAGAGCTTGAAAGTGAAGCTGGGCGATCGCCTGAAAGAAGGCGACGAACTGCTGGAACTGGAAGTCGAAGGTGCCGCTGCTGCGGCCCCTGCGGCTGCCGCTGTGCCAGCCGCCAAGGCTGAAGCCAAACCGGCTGCCGCACCTGCCGCCGCCCCCGCTCCTGCTGCGCCGGCTGCCGCCAGCGTTCAGCAAGTGCACGTGCCGGACATCGGTTCGTCGGGCAAGGCCCAGATCATCGAGATCCAGGTCAAGGTCGGCGACACCGTCGCGGCTGATCAGTCGCTGATCACCCTGGAATCCGACAAGGCGAGCATGGAAATCCCATCGCCTGCCGCTGGCGTGGTCAAAGCCATCAGCGTCAAGCTCAACGACGAAGTCGGCACCGGCGACCTGATCCTGGATCTGGAAGTGGCGGGGGCTGCGGCACCGGCTGCCGCTCCGGCCCAGGCAGCCGCTCCGGCACCTGCTGCTGCACCTGCACCTGCGGCAGCCCCGGCTGCTCCAGTGGCCGACAGCGTTCAGGATATCCACGTTCCGGACATCGGTTCGGCGGGCAAGGCCAAGATCATCGAAGTCCTGGTCAAGGCCGGCGACACCGTTGTGGCCGACCAGTCGCTGATCACCCTGGAATCCGACAAGGCCAGCATGGAAATCCCGTCGCCAGCCGCTGGCGTGGTGGAAAGTGTTTCCATCAAGCTCGATGACGAAGTCGGTACCGGCGATCTGATCCTCAAACTGAAAGTCAAAGGCGCCGCTCCGGCCGCTGCACCGGCACCTGCCGCTGCTGCTCCGAGTGCTCCTGCTCCAGCCGCTGCTGCTCCTGCCGCCGCTGCACCTGTTGCTGCCCCGGCTGCTACTCCAGCCAAGCCTGGTGCAAAAGTTCACGCCGGCCCTGCCGTGCGTCAACTGGCCCGCGAATTCGGCGTAGAGCTGAACGCAGTGGGTGCCAGCGGTCCGCACGGTCGCATCCTGAAAGAAGACGTGCAGGTTTACGTCAAGGCCATGATGCAGAAGGCCAAGGAAGCACCGACCGCTGCTGCTGGCGCAACCAGTGGCGCGGGCATCCCGCCGATTCCAGTCGTGGACTTCAGCCGCTTCGGTGAAATCGAAGAAGTGCCGATGACCCGCCTGATGCAGGTCGGCGCCGCCAACCTGCACCGCAGCTGGCTGAACGTGCCGCACGTAACGCAATTCGACTCGGCGGATATCACCGAACTCGAAGCGTTCCGTGTTGCCCAGAAAGCCGCTGCAGAGAAGGCCGGCGTCAAGCTGACCATCCTGCCGTTGCTGCTCAAGACCTGTGCGCACCTGCTCAAGGAATTGCCGGACTTCAACAGCTCGCTGGCGCCAAGCGGCAAAGCGATCATCCGCAAGAAGTACGTGAACATCGGCTTCGCCGTCGACACCCCGGATGGCCTGCTGGTACCGGTCATCAAGAACGTCGACCAGAAGAGCCTGCTGCAACTGGCCGCCGAAGCTGCTTCCCTGGCTGAAAAAGCCCGGACCAAGAAGCTCTCGTCGGACGAGATGCAAGGCGCCTGCTTCACCATTTCCAGCCTCGGCCACATTGGCGGCACCGGCTTCACGCCGATCGTCAACGCGCCGGAAGTGGCGATCCTCGGTGTTTCCAAGGCAACCATCCAGCCAGTCTGGGACGGCAAAGCCTTCCAGCCGAAACTGATGCTGCCGCTGTCGCTGTCCTACGATCACCGTGTGATCAACGGCGCCGCTGCTGCACGCTTCACCAAGCGTCTGAGCGATCTACTGGGCGACATCCGCACCATGCTCCTGTAACACCGACCGGCCCTCCTTCACCGGAGGGCCTGTTGCGTTCCACGTTTCCGAGCGCCACGCTCGTACCTCAACCCCGCCAATTTGGCGGGGCTTTTTTTGCCTGAATGTTTTACTTAAAACCTCTTCCTACATTTGTGGCTGATATTGCCCACAACTCGAATCCATTTCTGCCAGATATTTTTTCGGGCCAAATAACTAGCCTTGATTGAAAGACTACTTATTACATCCGAAACAACCATCTAACTAATTTGTAAGCAGCGAATGGACTCAAACATGCTTAAACCAACTGTTGGCCCTATTATTGGTCACACCACAACTAATCACGCCCGTATTTTCTTGCGCGGCGAACACAATAAAAACATGTTGGTATTTGCCGGCATTCGTTATAGACGACAAGGCGAAGACCAATGGTCAAAAGGCATCTTTGCGAAACTCGAACCCAAGCACGACATGTGCGAAGTCTTTGCACTAAATAATCTGTCCGCCGACTCCTACTATGAGTATCAGGCCGGGTGGTTCAGCCCGGCCGGGCCGGCGCACACCGTCGACACGGTGAAGGAACTGTCGTTGCAATGGCCATTGCAGATATATCACCTGCGGACCCGCTCCAGCCAGGCCGACCTGCCAAGGGCCTACATTGTCGGTTCCTGCCGATATCTGCGCATGACCGCCGGCATTGCATCGGCCCCTCACTTGGGTGACAGAATCTTCGCTTCAATTTCACGACTGGTGGAACAAGCCAGTCCTCCCGTCAGTGCGCTGGTGATGACGGGCGACCAAATCTACGTCGATGATTTGAACATCATTGCCCCGGATCGGGAACTCAAGGAAATCCTGCATAAATATCGCGTGGCGTTTTCGCAGATAAATATCGCCAGACTAATGTCCAACCTATCCACTTACATGATCCTTGACGACCACGAAATAGAAGACAACTGGCCCGCCAACAAGAGAGAGTCTGATGACCACTTATATACAAACGCAATCATGGCCTATGAATTGTATCAGGCCAGCCATAGTCCGGCCCATGCACTAACCGATGGCGGACTTGTAAATAAACGGCTGGATAAATACTGGTATCAATTTACTGAAGGTGATACCGAATGGTTTGTTACCGACAGTCGAACCCGACGCAATCTGTCGGCCGCTGACCGACGCATTCTCGATGCCGACCAGGAACAGGCCTTGTGCGACTGGCTGATCCACAGCCCGGCGCGGGTCAAATTCGTGGTCACCAGTGTCATGTTCTACCCTGACCAAAAACGCTCGGATGATGACGCCTGGCAGGCCTTCCCCGAACAACGGCTGCGGTTGCTGGAGACCATTCGCACACGCTGCATCAAGAACGTCGTGTTCATTTCCGGCGATGTCCACGGCTCATTGACCAGCCGGTTGACCCACAGCGAGGACCCGGACTTCGAAGTCCACACCATCGTCTCGTCACCGCTGTGCAACAGCAGAATGTTGCCCTACGCCACGGCCTCCACGTTCGCCCTCGACCAACCCCTGGTCCGCACCGCCTCCGGCAACTATCGGCATGAGTTGACCAGCAACGTAATCAGCCAGGATAACTTTGCACACCTGGTCGTCGATGCCGGGCAGTTCCAGGTGAATTATCACGACCGGGAAGGCAAGCTGTTGCAGTCCATTGGCATCCCGTTTCGCTGACCCGGAAACGGATCGCAGCCAATAGCAATACTTGCAAAACTGCGAACTTTTCAGTGAATAGCATTACTTTTTGACACCGACTGAAGAAAACCCGTCGTCTGCCGACATATTCTTATAGCACTTGGCCTTCATCTCTCTTGTCAGTCGGTGTCGCAATGATGCAACCTTGCCGCAGGCAACAGTAAAGAGGGCGAGAGCCCGGCGCGTTCAGCATATTCGAAGCGAGTTTCCCTCCATGAAAAGCCAACCCGATGCCGCCAGCCGTATGGTGGCCGAGGTAGTGACGCAGTTGCCTGTGCCCTCGCGGCTCGGCATGCTGCGTTTCGAACGGCTTAATGAACCCAGCTGGGCGCTGCTGTTTCTCGATCCCAATTGCGAACGCCAGTTCGGCCTGCCAGCCGTTGAGCTGTGTGCGCTGGTGGGCTCGCCCTACGCCAGCCTGATGGAGCCGCAAGCGCGCTATGAACTGCACGACGCGATCCAGCAGCAACTGAGCGAAAGCACGCATTACCTGATCCGCTACACCCTGCACACCGCCTCTGGCTCCCTGAGCCTGCTGGAGCTGGGCGAAGCCTACAAACAACACAATCGACACCTGTTGCGCGGCTACCTGCTGGTCATCGACGGCCTGTTCGAAAATGACCCGCTGCAACCGGCCCTGGATCTGGAAACCCAGAACTCGCGCCTGCAAATCGCCCTGGAACTCAATCAGCGTGCCCAGCAGGAGCAACTGCTGCACCTGGAGCGGGTGCGTGCCCAGCAGGACCTGATCCTGCTGCTCACCCGTCAACGCTACAGCAGCAACAACTCCTTGCGCGAAGCCGCCGAGCTGATCACCCGCAGCGCCTGCGACATCTACGAAATCGACAGCGCCAGCCTGTGGCACCTCGAAGGCTCGATGCTGGTGCCGATCTCGGCTTATCACCGCACGAATCAGGAATACCTGCTGCCGCAACCGATCGACGTCAGCGTTTTCCCCGATTACCTCGACGCCCTGCACACCGGCCGTGCCATCGACGCCCATAACGCCATGCGTGACCCGCGCACCCGGGAGATGGCCGAAAGCCTGCGCCCGCGCGACGTCAATGCAATGCTCGACGCCAGTATCCGCGTCGACGGCCAGGTGGTCGGCGTTTTGTGCCTGGAGCAAACCGGGGCGACCCGCGCCTGGCAGTCGGATGAAATCGCCTTCGCCGGAGAACTGGCAGACCAGTTTGCCCAGGTCATCAGCAACCACAACCGGCGAACCGCCACCAGCGCCCTGCACCTGTTCCAGCGCGCGGTCGAACAAAGTGCCAACGCCTTTTTGCTGGTCAATTGCGACGGCGTGGTGGAATACGTCAACCCGAGCTTCACCGCAATCACCCAATATTCCACCGAAGAAGTGCACGGTCAGCGCCTGTCGGAACTGCCGGCCCTGGAGAACCTCAGCGAACTGCTGTTCGATGCGCCTTCGGCGCTGGCCAAGAGCAACAGTTGGCAAGGTGAATTCAAGAGCCGCCGCAAAAACCTCGAACCCTACTGGGGCCAGTTGTCGATCTCCAAGGTTTACGGCGACAACCGCGAGCTGACCCACTACATCGGCATCTACGAAGACATCACCCAGACCAAGCTCGCCCAGCAACGTATCGAGCGCCTGGCCTACACCGACAACCTGACCAACCTCGGCAACCGCCCGGCGTTCATCCGCAACCTGGATGAACGCTTCGCCCGGGACAGCGACGCGCCGATCAGCCTGTTACTGGTGGACATCGACAACTTCAAGCGGATCAACGACAGCCTCGGCCACCAGACCGGCGACAAGCTGCTGATCAGCCTGGCCCGGCGCCTGCGCAACAGCCTGATCCCGAGCGGCAGCCTGGCGCGATTCGCCAGTAACGAATTCGCCGTGTTGCTGGACAACAGCGACCTCACGGTGGGCCAACAAGTGGCCAACCAATTGCTGGCGACCCTCGACAAACCGATGTTCGTCGACAACCAACTGATCAGCGTCACCGGCTCCGTGGGCCTGGCCTGCGCGCCGCTGCACGGGCGCGACCCGCAAACCCTGATGCGCAATGCCGGGTTGGCGCTGCACAAGGCCAAGGCCAACGGCAAACACCAGGTGCAAGTGTTCACCGAAGCGCTGAACGCCGAGGCCAGCTACAAGCTTTTTGTCGAAAACAACCTGCGCCGCGCCCTGACCCAGAACGAACTCGACGTGTTCTACCAGCCAAAGCTGTGCCTGCGCAGCGGCCGCCTGCTGGGGATGGAAGCACTGCTGCGCTGGGACCATCCGGAAAAGGGCATGATCCGCCCGGACCAGTTCATCAGCGTCGCCGAAGAAACCGGGCTGATCATTCCGATCGGCAAATGGATCGCCCGCCAGGCCTGCCGCATGAGCAAAGCGCTGACCGCCGCCGGCCTGGGCAACTTGCAGGTGGCGATCAACCTGTCGCCCAAGCAGTTCTCCGATCCGGACCTGGTGGCCTCCATTGCCAACATCCTCAAGGAAGAAGCCCTGCCGGCTCATTTGCTAGAGCTGGAGCTTACCGAAGGCCTGTTGCTGGAAGCCACCGAAGACACCCACCTGCAACTCGACCAACTCAAGCGCCTGGGCCTGACCCTGGCCATGGACGATTTCGGCACCGGTTACTCGTCGCTCAGCTACCTGAAAAAATTCCCCATCGACATCATCAAGATCGATCGAAGCTTCATCCACGAAATCCCGGACAACCAGGACGACATGGAAATCACCTCCGCGGTGATCGCCATGGCTCACAACCTGAAGCTCAAGGTGGTGGCTGAAGGCATCGAAACCGCCGAGCAGCTGTCGTTCCTGCGCCGTCACCGCTGCGACGTCGGCCAGGGCTACCTGTTCGACCGTCCGATCCCGGGCAACGAGCTGATCGACAAGCTCAAACGCTACCCGCGCGGCCCAATCGCCCGCTCCCACCTTGATAGTGCTTAACCGGCAGTATTTGGGCACACTGGCAGTCTGTTTATTTACAACTCAACCTGACTGAGAGGACTGATCATGGTTCTGCGCTCGGAAATTCTGGTGAACAAAAACGTGCTCCCGACTAAAGAACAAGCTCTGCCTGGCCGCGAAACCCCGATGAACTTGCCTGAGAAGCACTTTGTCTTCAAAGACACCCCTCTGCTGGGTCCATTCTTCGAGGACGTCGAGTTCGCGATCTTTGGCCTGGGCTGTTTCTGGGGTGCGGAACGCCGCTTCTGGCAGCGCGACGGCGTAGTCAGCACTGTTGTGGGTTACGCGGGCGGCTTCACGCCGAACCCGACCTACGAAGAAGTCTGCTCGGGGCTGACTGGCCACGCCGAAGTAGTGCTGGTGGTGTATGACAAGGCCAAGGTCAGCTACCAGGAGCTGCTGACGATGTTCTGGGAACTGCACAACCCGACTCAGGGCATGCGTCAGGGCAACGACATCGGCACCCAGTACCGCTCGGTGATCTACGCCACCTCGCCGGAACAACTGGAAGCCGCGCTCAAGAGCAAAGAAGCGTACCAGGCTGAACTGTCCAAGGCCGGCCTCGGTGAAATCAGCACCGAAATCGACCAGGCACCGACCGTCTACTTTGCCGAGACGTATCACCAGCAGTACCTGGCGAAAAACCCGGAAGGCTATTGCGGGATCGGCGGTACCGGCGTGACCTGCCCTATATAAGCAGTGACAAGCTGCAAGCCTCAAGCTGCAAGCCCTGTGTTCGCAACTTCAACTTGCAGCTTGTAGCTTGAAACTTGCAGCTGCTACTCAGCAATCAACCAATCCATCCGCCACCCACCCTGGGTCTGTCCAAGCTTCTCGGACAACCACGGCAGCAGCTCACGCAACTCTTCCTCCAGCCCCCACGGCGGATTGGCAATCGCCAACCCGGAACCGTTCAGGCTGTTCGGCGTATCCAGCGGATGCACCAGCAACTCCACCCGCAACAACTTCGGCGCACCGGTACCGGCCAGGTCCTGATAGAAGCGGCGCAGCGCGCGCTGATCCTTCACCGGGTACCAGATCGCCGCCACGGTCTGACGCATCCGGCCAATCGCTTCCTTGAGCGACGCGGCACAACGCTGCATCTCGTCGAGCTTCTCGAACGGCGGATCGATCAACATCACCGCACGCTTCTCCGGCACCGGCAGCAAGGCCCGTGACACATGCCAGCCTTCACCCAGGTGCACCTTGACCCGACGATCACCGGCCATGTTGTCCTTGAGCAAAACGCCGTCTTCCGGATGCTTCTCGTTGAGCAACACACGGTCCTGCGGGCGAGTCAGGCGCCGCGCCAGCTCCGGCGACCCCGGGTAATAGCGCAACTGGCCATCCGGATTCATCTCGTGCAGCACCTGCATGTAATCGGCGGTCAGGATCGGCAGATCCGGCTGACCCCACAAACGCGCAATGCCTTCCAGGTACTCGCCGGTACGGTTGGCCTGATCACCCTGAAGGTCATACAGACCGATGCCGGCGTGGGTATCGAGATAGGCAAACGGCTGTTCCTTGCGCGACATCAGGGCGATGAGGCGGGTCAAGGTCAGGTGTTTGAACACATCGGCGTGATTGCCGGCATGGAAGGCGTGGCGATAATTCATGGCTGCTCCTGCGAAGGCCGGGAAGTTTACCTTTTACCGGCCGGCAAGTCAGGGGTTCACGGCTGAGTGGCCAGTTGAGGCACTACACCCCCCTAACCACAAAAGCCCTATGTGCTACGCCGAAGGCCCCGCCCGCAACCGCCGCCCAACCACATCCAGCACATCACAGCCATCACGCAATGGTATAGCGCAGAGCAAGGCGAAATCGCTGAGGATGAACGACTCGCACTCAATCGAACCGCGCATCGACAGGTTCTCAAGCACTTGGGTAACTGCGCGGATTCTGTAGTTGGCAGCGTCGGTGAGGATGTCGAGTGGCGCGTGGGTGTCGACGAACAGGGTGGGCATGTCGTTGCAGTTGCTGGTCAATGCCATGAAGCGGTTGTCGGGATGGGGGAGAGGCAAAAAAAACGGCCCGCACCATAAGGCTGCGAGCCGTTCTTTTATCAGGGATGGGAAGCGTTCACCCCATCACTCATCACTTGTTCAGGCGGTAATCATTCTCTGCAGCAGCAAAACGCTGGAACATGCCGGCAGTCGGCGTGCCCATCTTGCTGACGAAGTAGATCGCCAGGCTGGCGAAGATGAAGCCCGGGATGATTTCGTACAGGCCCAGCAGTTCGAAGTGTTTCCAGACGATCACGGTGATCGCGCCGACCAGGATACCGGCCAGTGCGCCGTTGCGGGTCATGTCTTTCCAGATCACGGAGATCAGCACGACCGGACCGAATGCGGCACCGAAACCGGCCCAGGCGTAGCTCACCAGACCCAGTACACGGTTTTCCGGGTTGGCTGCCAGGGCGATAGCCACCAGGGCAACCAACAGCACCATGGCACGGCCGACCCACACCAGTTCCAGCTGCGAAGCGGATTTACGCAGGAAGGTCTTGTAGAAGTCTTCGGTCAGGGCGCTCGAGCACACCAGCAACTGGCAGCTCAGGGTGCTCATGACGGCAGCCAGAATGGCCGACAGCAGGATACCCGCGATCCATGGGTTGAACAGGATCTTGGCCAGCTCGATGAACACACGCTCGTGGTTCTCGGAGACTGCGCCAGCCACGTCCGGGTGCGCCGAGAAGTAGGCGATACCGAAGAAGCCCACAGCCACGGTGCCGCCCAGGCACAGGATCATCCAGGTCATGGAGATGCGACGGGCGTTGGCGATCGATTTGACCGAATCGGCAGCCATGAAACGCGCCAGGATGTGCGGCTGACCGAAGTAGCCCAGCCCCCAGCCCATCAGCGAGATAATGCCGATGAAAGTAGTGCCCTTGAGCATGTCGAAGTTGGCGGGATCTTGCGCTTCGATGGCCAGGAAAGTGGTGTCGACGCCGCCGGTGGCCAGCAGCACGATAACCGGCGTCAGGATCAACGCGAAGATCATCAGGGTGGCTTGTACGGTATCGGTCCAGCTTACGGCCAGGAATCCACCGATAAAGGTGTAGGCAATCGTCGCCGCAGCACCGGCCCACAGCGCCGTCTCGTAGGACATGCCGAAGGTGCTTTCGAACAGACGGGCACCGGCCACGATGCCGGAAGCGCAGTAGATGGTGAAGAACACCAGGATCACGACCGCAGAGATGATCCGCAGCAGGCCGCTCTTGTCTTCGAAACGGCTGGCGAAGTAGTCCGGCAGGGTCAGTGCATCACCGTTGTGCTCGGTTTGCACGCGCAGACGGCCGGCGACGAACAGCCAGTTCAGGTAGGCGCCGACGATCAGGCCGATGGCGATCCAGCTTTCGGAAAGACCGGACATGTAGATTGCGCCGGGCAAGCCCATCAACAACCAGCCGCTCATGTCGGAGGCACCGGCGGACAGTGCAGTCACGACGCTGCCCAGGCTGCGACCGCCCAGAATGTAGTCGGAAAGGTTGTTGGTGGAGCGATAGGCCATCAAGCCGATCAGCACCATTGCTGCGATGTAGATCACGAACGTGATCAGGGTTGGATTGCTTACGCTCATTAAGTTACGCCCTGGCTTTGTTTTTATGTAGCGGCGGCTGGTGAACCGCTGGCAAACGCATACGTTCGACAGACGATCCGGAATCCCGCGCATTTATGACTGATGTTTCCCCAGGAAAGCCATCAGCCGGTGCACCTGGATTTTGTCCTGGTTGCACCTTGGGCGCGAATGCTATTCAACAAAGCAAATAAGGTGCAACCAGTTTCTTGAGAATAAGTTGCACCTAGTCGGAAATAAATATCAAACACCGGTTTTTGCTCCTTTTCGGAGCAAGAACCAGAGCCAACCGCATTAAAAATGCACCAAGCAGATGCGGCACATCCGTACCAGAATTTATTTCCTGACGAGCTGCGTAATATTCCGACAAAAAAAGGGTTGCACCCGGTTGCACCTCAACAGTCGCACGGCTAATCTTGCCGCCAGCTGATGCCACGCAGTCGTGGCAAACATGAGGATAAAAATATGGCTACCACCACCCTTGGGGTCAAACTTGACGACCCGACCCGCGAACGCCTCAAGGCCGCCGCGACCTCGATTGATCGCACGCCGCACTGGCTGATCAAGCAGGCAATCTTCAATTACCTGGAAAAACTCGAGGGTGGTGCAACCCTGTCCGAGCTGAACGGTTTGACCAAGGATTCCGACGACAGCGTCGACGCACCTCTGGATCACGCCCACCAGTGCTTCCTCGAATTCGCCGAAAGCATCCTGCCGCAGTCGGTACTGCGCGCCTCGATCACCGCCGCCTACCGCCGCCCTGAGCCGGAAGTCGTGCCGATGCTGATCGAACAGGCTCGCCTGCCGGCACCGATGGCCGAAGCCACCAACAAACTCGCCGCCTCGATTGCTGAAAAACTGCGCAACCAGAAGAGCGCCGGCGGCCGTGCCGGCATCGTCCAGGGCCTGCTGCAGGAATTCTCCCTGTCGTCCCAGGAAGGCGTGGCGCTGATGTGCCTGGCCGAAGCGCTGTTGCGCATCCCGGACAAAGGCACCCGCGATGCCCTGATCCGCGACAAGATCAGCACCGGCAACTGGCAGCCGCACCTGGGCAACAGCCCGTCGCTGTTCGTCAACGCCGCCACCTGGGGCTTGCTGCTGACCGGCAAACTGGTGTCCACGCACAACGAAGCCGGCCTGACCTCGTCCCTGAGCCGCATCATCGGCAAGAGCGGCGAGCCGATGATCCGCAAGGGCGTCGACATGGCCATGCGCCTGATGGGCGAGCAGTTCGTGACCGGCGAAACCATCGCCGAAGCCCTGGCCAACGCGAGCAAGTTCGAAGCCAAAGGCTTCCGTTATTCCTACGACATGCTGGGTGAAGCCGCGCTCACCGAGCACGACGCCCAGAAGTACCTGGCCTCGTACGAACAAGCCATCCACTCGATCGGCAAGGCCTCCCACGGTCGCGGGATTTATGAAGGCCCGGGCATTTCGATCAAGCTGTCCGCCCTGCATCCACGCTACAGCCGTGCGCAGTACGAGCGCGTGATGGACGAGCTGTACCCGCGCCTGCTGTCGCTGACCCTGCTGGCCAAGCAATACGACATCGGCCTGAACATCGACGCCGAAGAAGCCGACCGCCTGGAGCTGTCGCTGGATCTGCTCGAGCGCCTGTGCTTCGAGCCGCAACTGACCGGCTGGAACGGCATCGGTTTCGTGATCCAGGCTTATCAGAAGCGTTGCCCGTACGTGATCGACTACGTGATCGACCTGGCCCGCCGCAGCCGACATCGCCTGATGATCCGCCTGGTGAAAGGCGCGTACTGGGACAGCGAGATCAAGCGCGCCCAGGTCGAAGGCCTGGAAGGCTACCCGGTCTACACCCGCAAGGTGTACACCGACGTTTCCTACATCGCTTGCGCCCGCAAACTGCTGTCGGTGCCGGAAGTCATCTACCCGCAGTTCGCCACGCATAACGCCCACACCCTGTCGGCCATTTATCACATCGCCGGTCAGAACTATTACCCGGGCCAGTACGAGTTCCAGTGCCTGCACGGCATGGGTGAACCGCTTTACGAACAGGTTGTAGGCAAAGTTTCCGAAGGCAAGCTGAACCGTCCGTGCCGTGTGTACGCTCCAGTCGGCACCCACGAAACCCTGCTGGCCTATCTGGTGCGTCGCCTGCTGGAAAACGGCGCGAACACTTCGTTCGTCAACCGCATCGCCGACCAGTCGATTTCAATTCAGGAACTGGTGGCCGACCCGGTAGCCAGCATCGAGCAGATGGCGACCGTGGAAGGTGGTTTCGGCCTGCCGCACCCACGCATCCCGCTGCCGCGTGACCTCTATGGTTCCGAGCGCGCCAACTCCAGCGGCATCGACATGGCCAACGAACATCGTTTGGCGTCGCTGTCCTGCGCCCTGCTCGCCACCGCGCACAACCACTGGAAAGCCGCACCGATACTCGGCTGCGCATCCAGCAACGAAGCCCCGGCTCCGGTGCTGAACCCGTCCGATCTGCGTGATGTGGTCGGCCATGTACAGGAAGCGACCGTCGAAGACGTCGACAACGCCATACAGTGCGCCCTCAACGCTGCTCCGATCTGGCAGGCCACACCGCCCGCCGAACGCGCCGCGATCCTGGAACGTGCCGCCGACCTGATGGAAGCCGAAATCCAGCCGCTGATGGGCCTGCTGGCTCGCGAAGCCGGCAAGACCTTCGCCAACGCCATCGCCGAAGTGCGTGAAGCCGTGGACTTCCTGCGTTATTACGCCGTGCAGGCACGCAACGATTTCACCAATGACGCTCACCGTCCGCTGGGTCCAGTGGTATGCATCAGCCCGTGGAACTTCCCGCTGGCGATCTTCAGTGGCCAGGTGGCTGCTGCGCTGGCCGCCGGTAACCCGGTACTGGCCAAGCCTGCGGAACAGACTCCGCTGGTTGCCGCCCAAGCCGTGCGCCTGCTGCTCGAAGCCGGTATTCCGGAAGGCGTGCTGCAACTGCTGCCGGGCCGTGGTGAAACCGTCGGTGCCGGCCTGGTCGGCGACGATCGCGTCAAAGGCGTGATGTTCACCGGTTCCACCGAAGTCGCTCGCCTGCTGCAACGCAACATCGCCGGCCGCCTGGACAGCCAGGGTCGTCCAATCCCGCTGATCGCCGAAACCGGTGGCCAGAACGCGATGATCGTCGACTCTTCGGCACTGACCGAACAAGTTGTCATCGACGTGGTTTCGTCGGCGTTCGACAGCGCCGGCCAGCGTTGCTCGGCTCTGCGTGTACTGTGCTTGCAGGAAGATTCCGCTGACCGCGTCATCGAAATGCTCAAGGGCGCGATGGCTGAAAGCCGTCTCGGCAACCCTGAGCGTCTGTCCGTGGACATCGGCCCAGTGATCGACGCCGAAGCCAAGGCTGGCATCGAGAAGCACATCCAGGCCATGCGCGACAAAGGTCGCAGCGTGTACCAGGTGGCCATCGCCGACGCCGAAGAAGTCAAACGCGGCACCTTCGTGATGCCGACGCTGATCGAACTGGAAAGCTTCGACGAGTTGCAGCGGGAGATCTTCGGCCCGGTGCTGCACGTGGTTCGCTACAAGCGCAAGGACATCGATCAACTGATCGGCCAGATCAACGCTTCCGGCTACGGCCTGACCCTGGGCGTGCACACCCGCATCGACGAGACCATCGCCAAGGTGATCGACAACGTCAATGCCGGTAACGTCTACGTCAACCGCAACATCGTGGGCGCAGTTGTAGGCGTGCAGCCATTCGGCGGCGAAGGCCTGTCGGGTACAGGCCCGAAAGCCGGTGGCCCACTGTACCTGTACCGCCTGCTGTCGACCCGCCCTGCGGATGCGATCGAACAATCCTTCGCTCGCGGCGATGCTGCCGTAGCACCGGACGTTCGTCTGCGCGACGCCATGAGCAAGCCGTTGACCGCCCTGAAAGCCTGGGCCGACAAGCACAAGTTCGCCGACCTGAGCACCCTGTGCGTGCAGTTCGCAGCGCAATCGCAAAGCGGCATCACCCGCGTCCTCGCCGGCCCGACCGGCGAGCGCAACAGCTACGCGATCCTGCCACGTGAGCACGTGCTGGGCCTGGCGGAAGTCGAAGGCGATCTGCTGACTCAATTGGCGGCGGTATTGGCAGTCGGTGGTTCGGCGGTATGGCCGGAAGCCGACATGACCAAGGCCTTGTTCGCACGCCTGCCGAAGGACATTCAGGCCCGCATCAAGCTGGTTTCCGACTGGAACAAGGACGAAGTGGTGTTTGATGCAGTTGTGCATCACGGCCATTCCGACCAGTTGCGTGCGGTGTGCCAGCAGGTGGCCAAGCGTGCCGGCGCCATCGTCGGCGTGCAGGGTCTGTCCCAAGGCGAAACCAACATTGCGCTGGAGCGTTTGGTGATCGAGCGTGCGTTGAGCGTCAACACCGCTGCGGCGGGTGGTAATGCCAGTTTGATGACCATCGGCTAAACCCGATAAGCCGGGCAGCCACGATAGCTGCCTGGCAATCAAATCCCTGTGGGAGCCGGCTTGCTCGCGAAAGCGGACTGTCAGTCAACTTAAATGTTGAATGTGACGACCTCTTCGCGAGCAAGCCCGCTCCCACAATTGTTTTGTGGTGCCTGTTAAGTCGGCGCTCTGCCCTACCATCACGCTCATCAATCATGCTATTCAGCATAAATTCACAAGACTAGACTCGGCCCATCCCAACAAAAGGTAGGCCGCCATGTCCGAGACGCTGCTCAGTTCCCGCAATCTGGCTTTCGAGCTGTATGAAGTCCTCGATGCCGAGGGTCTGACCCAGCGTGAGCGTTTCGCCGAGCACAACCGCGAAACCTTCGATGCGGCCATTGGCACCGCCCGCAGCATCGCCGAGAAGTTCTTCGCCCCGCACAACCGCAAGGGCGACGAGAACGAGCCACGCTACGAGAACGGTCAGGCGATTCTGATTCCGGAAGTGAAACCGGCGGTAGACGCCTTCCTCGAAGCCGGCTTCCTCAACGCCGCGCGCAGTTTCGACGCTGGTGGCATGCAGCTTCCTACACTGCTTTCCCAGGCCTGCTTCGCGCACTTTCAATCGGCCAACGCGGCTTCGACGTCATACCCGTTCCTGACCATGGGCGCGGCCAATCTGATCGAAAGCTTCGGCACCGATGAGCAGAAACGCCGCTTCCTGCAGCCGATGATCGATGGCCGCTTCTTCGGCACCATGGCCCTGACCGAACCCCACGCGGGCTCGTCGCTGTCGGATATTCGTACCCGCGCAGAACCTGCGTCTGACGGCACTTATCGCCTAAAGGGCAACAAGATCTTCATCTCCGGCGGCGATCACCCGCTGTCGGAAAACATCGTGCACATGGTGCTGGCCAAGCTGCCGGACGCACCGGCCGGGGTGAAGGGCATTTCGCTATTTATCGTGCCCAAGTTCCTGGTCAACGACGACGGCAGCCTCGGCAAGCGCAACGACGTACTGCTGGCCGGGCTATTCCACAAGATGGGCTGGCGTGGCACCACCTCTACCGCACTGAATTTCGGCGATAACGGCGAGTGCGTCGGCTATCTGGTGGGCAAGCCGCACCATGGCTTGAGCTACATGTTCCAGATGATGAACGAAGCGCGGATCGGCGTCGGCATGGGCGCGGTGATGCTTGGCTACGCGGGCTATCTGTATTCGCTGGAGTACGCCCGCGAGCGTCCGCAGGGCCGCGTGCCGGACAGCAAGGACCCGAACACCGCGCCGGTGGCGATCATTCAGCACGCCGACGTCAAACGCATGCTGTTGACGCAAAAGGCCTACGTCGAAGGCTCGTTCGACCTCGGCCTGTACGCGGCGCGGCTGTTCGATGACACCACCACCCTTGCGACCGAAGCCGAACGCAAGCAGGCCCATGAACTGCTGGATTTGCTGACACCAATCGTCAAATCCTGGCCATCGGAGTTCTGCCTGAAGGCCAACGAACTGGCGATCCAGATCCTCGGCGGCCACGGCTACACCCGCGAATACCCGGTGGAGCAGTACTACCGCGACAACCGCCTGAACCCGATCCACGAAGGCACCCACGGCATTCAATCACTGGACCTGCTGGGCCGCAAACTGGCACAGAACGGCGGCGCCGGGCTCAAGCATCTGATCCGCCTGATCGCCGACACCGCCGAACGCGCCCAGGCATTCGAGTCGCTGACGCCGCTGCGCGAGCCGCTGGAGAAACTGGTGGCGCGCCTGCAAGCCGTGACCATCGGACTGCTGACCGATCTGGCCCAAGGCAAGATCAACAGCAGCCTGGCGAACTCGGCGCTGTACCTGAAGGTGTTCGGTCACACCGTGATCGGCTGGCGCTGGCTGGAACAGGCGATCCGCGCCGAGGAAGGCCTGGCCAAGGGCAATGCGGCGGATGTCGCCTTCTATAAAGGCAAGCTGCAGGCGGCGCGCTACTTCCTGACGTGGGAAGTGCCGGGCTGCCACCATGAGCTGGCGATTCTTGAGGCGCGGGACGATGTGTGCCTGGGGATGCAGGATGAGTGGTTCTAGCCTCAAATACTTGTAGTGCTGCTTAGATCCATTCGCGAGCAAGCCCGCTCCCACAGGTGAATGCATTTCAAATGTGGGAGCGGGCTTGCTCGCGAAGGCATCCACACAAACGCCACATCACCCCAGCTTGAACCCACCCATCTGCCGCGACAGATCATCCGCCAACCGCTGCAACGTCTGGCAGTCCTCACGACAAGCCCTGACCTCCCCCGCTGTCGCCCGGGCCAGATCGGAAATGCCCTGCACGTTACGGTTGATCTCTTCGGTCACCGCCGATTGCTCCTCCGTCGCCGTCGCCACCTGATGGTTCATGTCGCTGATGCGCTCCACTTGCCCGGTAATCGCGGTCAACGAAGCCCCGGTACGCTGGCTCGACTCGACCCCCGTGCCCGTCGCGGCTTGCCCGGATTGCATCGACGACACCGCGTTTTCCGCCCCCTGCTTGAGGCTGCCGATCATCTGCTGGATTTCATCAGTTGACGCCTGCGTACGCCGCGCCAAAGTCCGCACTTCATCGGCCACCACGGCAAACCCACGCCCCATGTCCCCGGCCCGCGCCGCTTCGATAGCAGCGTTGAGCGCCAGCAAATTGGTCTGTTCGGAAATCCCGCGAATCACCGCCAGCACCTGATCGATGGACGCCACCTGATGGGCCAACTCACCCACAGCGCTGGCGGCGACACCGATTTCATCCGACATGCTTTCAATATGGCGGATCGAGCCACCCACCACTTCCCGTGCCTGCATCGCCTCATCCCGAGCCGTTTGCGACGCGACCGCCGCGTTGCCGGCGTTCTGGGCGATTTCCTGAACGGTCAGGCCCATTTCATGGACTGCTGTGGCCACCATGTCGGTCATTTCCTGCTGGCGGCCGGAGCGTTCAGCGGTGTTATCCACAACCCGTGCAACCTGGCCGACAGCGGTGCGCAGTCGCTCGCTGGTGGTCAGCACTTCACCAATCATGTCGCGCTGGCTGTCGAGAAAGCGATTGAACCCACGAGCCAGATCGCCTAGCTCATCGGCTCGACCGGAATCTAACCGGTGGGTCAAATCTCCACCACCGCTACCGATGGCAACCAGTGCCGCTGTTACCTGACGAATCGGTCGTACCAACCCACGGGCCAGCAACACCACCAGCAACAGGCACACCAGCGCTACGGCCAGGCCGATGCCGCTGCTCATCCACATGGCGCGGCGGGCTTCGGCGTAGATCTGCGATTGCGGCACTTCGGCCACCAGGGTCCAGCCGAGATCACGCAGCGGCAAGCTCAACGCCAGATAATCTTCGCCATCACGCACAAAGCTACTGTGGGTGGCGTTATTTTGACCCATCACCGCTTGTGCCGCCGCATCGCCAATCTGCTCGTTCAAGGTGCGCTTGCCGCTCAATTGCGCCTCTGGGTGAACCTGGATCAAACCGTCGGAACGCACGAGATAGACCTTGCCGCGCTCCCCGAAGCTGAAATTGTGGATCAGCTCAGACAGCTCTTTCATGCTCAGGCCAAGCCCGGCAACACCCACGACTTTGCCGGCCTGCTCGACTTTGAAGTCGATGAACAGCGCCAATTCTCCGGTGGCCGTGTCGTTATCGATATTGAGGGTGCGCGGCTGGTTGCTGTCGAGAAACGAGTAGAACCAGGCGTCTTTCGGATTGGAACGACTGAGGGTCCGGTCCAGGCCTTTTTCGGTGAAGTAATGGTTGGACGCGGTGCCGACAATAATCGCGGTAAAGGCCTTGTGCTCGGCGCGGATGCCTTCGAGATAGGTAGTAAAGGTGCCGGCCCGGGCACCGTCTTCACCCCCGGCCAGCCAGTCGCGCACCATACTGTTGCTGGCGATGTCCTTGGCGGCGGTGAGGGGTTGAACGAGGATCCGCTCGATGTCGTTGCGCATCGCTTCGATGCTCGACGGCAAGGCTTGCTCGACCAGATAGCTCTGGGCGAGGCGGTTGACCACCAGGGTATAAATGCCAACCACGATCAGGATACTGACGAGCAGAGCGGTGCCCATGCTCAGGATCAACTGCCATTGAATACTGCGTCGCCAGAACTGCATGGAGCACCCCCAAAGAATAAGAGGCTGAAACACTGCAACAGCCGTGCCGATTGTATACAACCCAACCGACAATCTATTCTTTGGTTGTGCGCAAAGCCGATCAGGCCTGATTGATCGTCTTGGAAATCACTTCAACCGTGGCGCTGACTTGCTCTTGGTAACGGTCGAGTTCGAGCTTGTGCTGTTTCTGCATTTCGATCTGCTGGGAGCACAGATTCATCGCCGCCAGCACCAGCAGTCGGTCACCGATCAGCGTCGGGTACTTCCTCTTGGTTTCGGCCAGGGCTGCCTTCAACATCATCGCGGCGTCCAGCAGGGTCTGTTCTTCCCCGGCCGGTGCCTTGATCGAATAGTCCTCCCCCAGGATCGAGACGACTTTTACCCCTGCGGCGTTGTAACTCATGCGCTGACAGGGCCTGCGCTGACGCGCTCAACCAGGGCCTGGATGCGAGCCGCCGTAGCACCTTGCTTCTCTTCCTGCTCCATCAGGCTCAGTTGCAGGCTTTCGTTTTCATCCTTGGCCTGGGCCAGTTCTGCGGTCAGGGTCTGGTTGGTGCCGAGCAACGTCTGGTTCTGTTGCACCAGGTCACTGACCAGTTGTTCCAATTGGCTTAGGGATGCTTCCAACATTTTGATTTTCCGGGCTTTTTCAAAGGGCGCGTACGATAAAGAAAAGTCACCCTGGATGCCAGGGTTATACAGGCGCAAAGCCTTGATTTTGCTGACGGGCAACCTTCCTCGCGAGTTTTAAAGACTGTGATTGGCCAATCTGGTTCCTGCACTTCGTCGCCACGAGGTGCAACCGGCTGAAACACGGGGGGCTCAAGACTTCAGCCAGGCGACCGATAAGTCATCCATACAGCAGCCTCAGCCCCGCACGGATGCGCTCTTTTCGGTGATCGCCATGTCCCTTCGTAATATGAATATCGCCCCTCGGGCGTTCCTCAGCTTTGCCCTGATCGGCGGCTTGATGATGGTTCTGGGGGTGTTTGCCTTGAATCAGATGAGCAAGATCCGCGGCGCCGCCGAGAACATCACCAACAACAGTGTGCCGAGCATCAAGAGCCTGGACGAGTTCACCCAACTCACCTTGCGCCTGCGTGTGCTGTCCTACCGCTTGCTGGTGAACCGCGAGCCGGACGTGCAGCAGAAAACCATGGAACTGCTGGAAATGCGCAACCAACAGATTCGCGCCGCCCAGGCGACCTACGAAAAGCTGATCGCCAGCCCGCAGGAACGTGCGACCTACGATCAATACGTACAACTTCTGGGTCAGTACCGCCAGATCGAAGACCGGATGAAGACCCTGTCGCGCAACAATCAGGTCGATGAACTGCGCAGCTTGCTCAACACCGATTTGCTCAACAATTCCGAAGCGGTCAACACCGTGCTGAACCGGCTGCTGGAAATCAACACCCAGCAGAGCCACGACACCAACCAGCAGGCGGCGGATCAATACGATTCGGCATTCAACCTGGTGATCGTCCTGCTGGTGATCGCCACCGCCCTGACACTGCTGCTCGCCTGGTTGCTCACCAACAGCATCACCCAACCGATCGCCAATGCCCTGGGCGCCGCCGAACAGATTGCCGAAGGCAACCTGACGCGCCCGATTACCATTGACGGCCAGGATGAAGCCGGCCGTTTGCTGCTGGCCATGTCGAAGATGCAGGACAAACTGCGCGACACCCTGCAGCGGATTTCCGGCTCGGCCACGCAGTTGGCATCGGCTGCCGAAGAACTCAACAGCGTCACCGACGAAAGCGCCCGTGGCCTCACCCGGCAAAACAACGAGATTGAACAGGCCGCCACCGCAGTCAACGAAATGACCAGCGCCGTGGAAGAAGTCGCGCGCAACGCAGTCAGCACGTCCGAAGCCTCGAAGAACGCCACCACCTCCGCCGGCGACGGCCGTGACCTGGTGCAGGAAACCGTCAGTGCCATCGAACGCATGAGCGCCGATGTGCAGAGCACCGCGACCTTGATCGGCGACCTGGCCAACGAATCCCGCGACATCGGCAAGGTGCTGGACGTGATCCGTGGCCTGGCCGACCAGACCAACCTGCTGGCCTTGAACGCTGCCATCGAGGCCGCGCGCGCCGGTGAGGCCGGTCGTGGTTTTGCGGTGGTGGCCGACGAGGTACGCGCCCTGGCCCACCGCACCCAGCAGTCGACCAGCGAGATCGAACGCATGATCGGCAGCATCCAGAGCGGTACCGAGCACGCGGTGGATTCAATGCGCAACAGCACCGAACGCGCGGAATCGACCCTGAACATCGCCCGCGGTGCCGGGATGTCGCTGGACACCATCAACAGCGCCATCGTCGAAATCAACGAGCGCAACCTGGTGATCGCCAGCGCCGCTGAAGAACAGGCGCAGGTGGCCCGTGAAGTGGATCGCAACCTGGTGAACATCCGTGACCTGTCGGTGCAGTCGGCCACCGGGGCGAATCAGACGAGTGCGGCGAGCAATGAGCTGTCGCGCCTGGCGGTGGACCTGAACACTCTGGTTGGGCGGTTCAGCCTCTAACGGCCACGCCCCCTGTAGCAGCTGGCGAAGCCTGTGTTCGGCTGCGAAGCAGTCGTAAAATCCGAGTCCTCGAATCACCTGAAACACCGCGGTATCAGATTCAGCGACTGCTTCGCAGTCGAACGCAGGCTTCGCCAGCTGCTACAGGGATAACCAGCGTTCGCCTTAGTGAAAAGCTTTTTGACAGCATCACATTTCAACAGGTTAGAATCGCTGGCACGCAGACTGCATGGTCAGTTTGCGCCCGCCTTTCAGCTTTCTGGAGTACTGCCTTTGAATGCGACGACCATCAACAGCCTGTTCTTGATCGGCGCGTTGCTGGTAGGTGCGAGCATTCTGGTGAGCTCACTTTCGTCCCGTCTCGGCATCCCGATTCTGGTGATCATCCTGGCCGTCGGCATGGCGGCCGGTGTCGATGGCGCCGGCATTCTTTTTGATAACTACCCCACGGCTTATCTGGTGGGCAACCTCGCGCTGGCGGTGATCCTGCTCGACGGCGGCCTGCGCACCCGGGTGTCGAGTTTCCGCGTGGCTTTATGGCCGGCGCTCTCTCTGGCCACGGTCGGAGTGCTGATTACCACCGGGCTGACCGGCATGGCGGCCGCATGGCTGTTCAACCTGAACCTGATCCAGGGCCTGCTGATCGGCGCCATCGTCGGCTCCACCGACGCCGCCGCGGTGTTCTCGCTATTGGGTGGCAAAGGCCTGAACGAACGGGTAACCGCCAGCCTTGAAATCGAATCCGGCAGCAACGACCCGATGGCGGTGTTCCTCACCGTCACCCTCATCGACATGCTCGCCAGCGGCCAGACCGGCCTGCACTGGAGCCTGCTGACCCACCTGATCCGCGAATTCGGCATCGGTGGCATCATCGGCCTGTGCGGTGGCTGGCTCATGCTGCAACTGGTCAATCGCATCAACCTGGCCACCGGCCTGTATCCGATCCTGGTGATTGCCGGCGGCCTGGTGGTGTTTGCCCTGACCAACGCCCTGCACGGCAGCGGCTTCCTGGCGGTGTACATCTGCGGCCTGGTGATCGGCAACCGGCCGGTGCGCAGCCGCCACGGCATCCTGCACATGCTCGACGGCATGGCCTGGCTAGCGCAGATCGGCATGTTCCTGGTGCTGGGGCTGCTGGTGACGCCCCACGACCTGCTGCCTATCGCCTTGCCGGCACTGGCCCTGGCGCTGTGGATGATTCTGTTTGCCCGGCCACTGTCGGTGATGGTTGGCCTGCTGCCGTTCAAGGCGTTCCATGGTCGCGAGAAGGCGTTCATCTCCTGGGTCGGTCTGCGCGGCGCGGTCCCGATCATTCTCGCGGTGTTCCCGCTGATGGCCGGCCTGCCCAACGCCCAGCTGTACTTCAACCTCGCGTTCTTTATCGTGCTGGTGTCGCTGCTGGTTCAGGGCACGAGCCTGCCGTGGGTCGCCAAACTGCTGAAGGTGACGGTGCCCCCGGAGCCTGCGCCGATCTCCCGGTCGGCCCTGGAAGTACACGTCACCAGCGAATGGGAGCTGTTCGTCTATCGCCTCGGCGCGGAAAAATGGTGCATCGGTTCGCCCCTGCGCGAACTGAAAATGCCCGAAGGCACCCGTATCGCCGCCCTGTTTCGTGGCCAACAATTGCTCCATCCGTCGGGTAGTACGGTGCTGGAAGTCGATGATTTGCTGTGTGTTATCGGCCATGAACACAACCTGCCGGCCCTCGGAAAACTCTTCAGCCAGGCGCCACAACGGGGCCTCGATCTGCGTTTCTTCGGCGACTTCGTACTCGAAGGAGACGCCCAGCTGGCCGCGGTTGCGGCCCTCTATGGCCTGAAGGTCGAAGGCATCGATCCGGACATGTCCCTGGGGCACTTCATTGCCCAGAAGGTTGGCGGCGCGCCGGTGGTGGGTGACCAGGTGGAATGGAACAACACCATTTGGACCGTGGCCGTCATGGACGGGAACAAGATCGGTAAAGTGGGCGTCAGATTCCCCGAAGGAAGTCGCCCCGGCCCCGGACTCTTCCTCTAAACTGCTTCCACTATCACTTGCTTGACCGGTCTTTATGCCTAATCTGCGCTCCATCTTCGCCATCGCCCTGCTGGGCTTGAGTCTCTCTGTCAGTACTTTGCAAGCGGCCGAACCGCCCTCCAGCGAAGCCGTGCAAGCGAGCCTGGACAAGATCGCCGACCGCAAACTGCCGGAAGCCGATCAGAAGGCCCTGCAATCGGTCCTGCAAGGCACGCTGAGCCAGCTCAACAACAAGCGTGACTACGAGCAGAAGCTGGCCGCGCTCAAGCAGCAATTGAGCAATGCGCCCAAACAGACCATCGAGAACCAGCGTGAACTGACCCGCCTCAAGGCCAGTACGGTGGTGCCGGTGGCGCAGCGTTTCGCCAAGGAACCGATCCAGCAGCTGGAACAAATGCTCACTGAGCGCTCCACCCAGCAAAGCGACCTGCAAAAAGCCCTGGCCGATGCCAACAGCCTGATCATCACCGCCCAGACCCGCCCCGAGCGCGCCCAGGCGGAGATTTCCAGCAGCCAGACACGCATTCAGCAGATCAACACCACCCTCAAGAACGGCAAGGACGCCGGCAAGACCTTGAGCGCCGAGCAGCGCGACCAGCTCAATGCCGAGCTTGCAGCGCTGAACGCCCTGATCCCGCTGCGGCGCCAGGAACTGGCCAGCAATACCCAATTGCAAGACCTCGGCAACAGCCAGCATGACCTGTTGTCGGAGCGATCCGACCGCCTGGATCAGGAAATCCAGGAACTGCAAACCCTGATCAACCAGAAGCGTCTGGCGCTGTCCCAGGAAACGGTCACCCAGCAATCCATCGAAGCGCAGAAGGCCGGCGGCAGCAGCCTTTTGGCCACCGAAAGCGCGGCCAACCTGAAGCTCTCGGACTACCTGCTCAAAAGCACCGACCGCCTGAACGAAGTTACCCAGCAGAACCTGCAGACCAAGCAGCAACTGGACAGCCTGACCCAGAGCGATTCGGCGCTGGACGAGCAAATCAACGTGCTCAAAGGCAGCCTGCTGCTCTCGAAGATTCTCTACAAACAGAAACAGGCGTTGCCGCGCCTGCGGCTCGACCGCAACCTGGCCGATCAGATCGCCGACATTCGCCTGTATCAGTTCGAAGTCAGCCAGCAACGGGAATTGCTGAGCAATCCGGCCACCTACGTCGAAAACCTGCTGTCGACCCAACCCCCCGAACAAGTCACGCCTGCGCTGCGCAAAAGCCTGATGGAACTGGCCACCACCCGCGCCGACCTGCTCGAGCGGCTCAATCGCGAACTGAGCGCAGTGCTCAATGAATCCATCACCCTGCAACTGAACCAGAAGCAACTGCTCAGCACCGCGCAAAGCCTGCGCGCGACCCTCGATGAGCAGATGTTCTGGATTCCCAGCAACAAGCCGCTGGACCTGGAGTGGATTCACAGCGTACCGGATCGCCTCCAGCGGCAACTCGATTCACTCCCGGTACTTTCAAGCCTGAGCGAACTGACCGACGGCTTGACCCAACGCCCGCTGCTGTTCCTGCCATTGGCGCTGCTGATCGGTGCGCTGCTGTGGCGGCGCAAGAGCCTGTACGCACGACTGAACAAGGTTCACCAGGACATCGGTCACTTCAAACGCGATAGCCAGTGGCACACCCCGCAGGCGATTCTGATCAACATCCTGCTGGCGATGCCGGTTTCCCTGGGCCTCGCATTGTGCGGGCTGGCCCTGCAAATCGACGCCCGTGGGCAGAACGCCAATATGGGCGCGGCGCTGCTGCAAATGGCCGGGGCCTGGCTGGTGTTCTACACCGCCTACCGGATCCTCGCACCGGGTGGCGTGGCAGAACTGCATTTCCGCTGGGAAAAGCCCCAGGTGGAATTCCTGCGCAGATGGATCCGCCGCCTCGGCATCGTGGTGATGGCATTGGTAACCGTCGTGGCCGTTGCCGAACTGCAACCGGCGGCGCTGGCCGATGACGTGATGGGCATGCCGGTGGTGCTCACCTGCTACGCCTTGATGACCTTGCTGCTCAGCCGCTTGCTGATCAGCAGCCCGACCCACGAGAACGCCTCGCTGTTCCGCAAACTGGTGGGGATCCTGTTCACCGCCCTGCCCGTCGCGCTGTTCGTGGCGGTGTGCTTCGGCTACTACTACACCGCGCTGAAGCTCAGCGACCGCTTGATCAACACCCTGTACCTGCTGATGTTCTGGCTGGTGATCGAAGCCACCTTCGTGCGCGGCCTCAGCGTGGCGGCCCGGCGGCTGGCCTACCAGCGCGCCCTGGCCAAACGTCAGGCGGCGAAAGAGGCCGGAGACGGCGAGGGGGTGATCGAAGAGCCGAGCATGGACATCGAGAAGGTCAACGAACAGTCCCTGCGCCTGATCCGCCTGGCGCTGCTCGGCGGCTTCATGGCGGCATTGTATTGGGTCTGGGCCGACCTGATTACGGTGTTCTCGTACCTGGACAACGTCACCCTCTACGAATACACCAGCGGCACCGGCGCCAATATGAGCATGGTGCCGATCAGCATCGGCGACATGCTCGGTGCGCTGATCATCATCGGTATCACCTTCGCCCTGGCGCGCAACTTGCCCGGCCTGCTGGAAGTCTTCGTACTGTCCAAGCTCAACCTCGCCCAGGGCAGCGCCTACGCGACCACCACGTTGCTCTCGTACGTGATCGCCGGCGTCGGTTTCGTCTCGACCCTGTCGACCCTCGGCGTGAGCTGGGACAAGTTGCAATGGCTGGTGGCGGCGCTGTCGGTCGGCCTCGGTTTTGGCATGCAGGAAATCTTCGCCAACTTCATTTCCGGCATCATGATCCTGTTCGAACGTCCGGTTCGGATCGGTGACACCATCACCATCGGCAACCTGTCGGGCACGGTGAGCAAGATTCGCATCCGCGCCACGACCATCACCGACTTCGACCGCAAAGACATCATCGTCCCGAACAAGACGTTCATTACCGGGCAACTGATCAACTGGTCGCTGACCGACACCATCACCCGGGTGACCCTCAAGCTCGGCGTCGACTATGGCTCGGACCTGGACCTGGTGAAAGAGCTGTTGCTCAAGGCTGCACGGGATAACCCGCGCGTGTTGAAAGACCCGGAACCGCACGTGTACTTCCTGAACTTCGGCGAAAGCACCCTCGACCACGAGTTGCGCATGCACGTGCGCGACCTCGGCGACCGCAACCCGGTGCTCGACGAGGTCAACCGCTTCATCAACCGCGAGTTCAAGAAGCAGCACATCAACATCTCGTTCCGGCAGATGGAGGTCTACCTCAAGAATCTGCACGGCCAGGAATACAAGATGGTGCCGATCGAGCCGGAAGCGAAAACCATCGTGCCGATCGTCGACGGCAAGCCGGCGCAAGAACCGCCCGCGGCCAAACTCGACTAACCGGCCATTCCCCAGCAGAATGCTCGGACATTCTGCTGGAGCCGGCCCTTGAAAGCCCTCGACGAACTCACCTTCGATAATCGTTTCGACCGCCTGGGCGACGCGTTTTCCGCCCATGTGCTGCCCGAGCCCATCGACAATCCGCGCCTGGTCGTGGCCAGCCCCGCCGCCATGGCGTTGCTGGACCTCGACCCGGCCGCGGCCGAAACCCCGGAGTTCGCCGAGCTGTTCAGCGGCCACAAGCTCTGGGCCGACGCGATTCCAAGGGCGATGGTCTATTCCGGGCATCAGTTCGGTTTCTACAACCCGCAACTGGGCGACGGTCGCGGCCTGTTGCTCGGCGAGGTGTACAACGAGGCCGGCGAACACTGGGACCTGCACCTCAAGGGCGCCGGCCAGACGCCGTTTTCACGCATGGGCGACGGCCGTGCGGTGCTACGTTCGTCGATCCGTGAATTCCTCGCATCCGAAGCACTGCACGCGCTGAATATCCCGACCACCCGCGCCCTGTGCGTGATCGGCTCCGATACCCCGGTGTGGCGCGAAAAGCAGGAGCGCGCGGCCATGCTCTTGCGTCTGTCGCCGAGCCATGTGCGCTTCGGGCACTTCGAATATTTCTACTACACCAAGCGCCCCGAGCAGCAGAAAGAGCTCGGTGATCATGTGCTGGCCATGCATTTTCCCGAGTGCCTGGAACAACCGGAGCCGTACCTGGCGATGTTCCGCGAAGTGGTGGAGCGCAATGCCGAACTGATCGCCAAATGGCAGGCCTATGGCTTCTGCCACGGCGTGATGAACACCGACAACATGTCGATCCTGGGCATCACCTTCGATTTCGGTCCGTTCGCCTTCCTCGACGACTTCGACGCCAACTTCATCTGCAACCACTCCGACGACCAAGGGCGTTACTCCTTCAGCAACCAGGTGCCGATTGGCCAGTGGAACCTCAGCGCCCTGGCCCAGGCCCTGACGCCGTTCATCAGCGTCGAAGCCTTGCGCGAAACCCTCGGCCTGTACCTGCCGCTGTTCCAGGCCCATTACCTGGACCTGATGCGCCGCCGCCTCGGCCTGATCACGGCGGAGGATGACGACCAGAAACTGCTGGAGAACCTGCTGCAACTGATGCAAAACAGCGGCGTCGACTACAGCCTGTTTTTCCGCCGATTGGGTGATGAAGCGCCGGAGCAGGCCATCGCTCGCTTGCGTGACGACTTCATCGACCTCAAGGGCTTCGATGCCTGGGGCGAACTCTACGTCGCCCGGGTGGCCCGTGAAGGCACGCTTGATCAAGAGCAGCGCCGCCAGCGGATGCACGCGGTCAACCCGCTGTACATCCTGCGCAACTACCTGGCGCAAAAGGCCATCGATGCGGCGCAGAGCGGCGACTACACGGAAGTCCGCCGACTGCACGCCGTGCTGAGCAACCCGTTCGAGGAACAGCCGGGGATGGAAAGCTATGCCGAGCGACCACCGGAATGGGGCAAGCATCTGGAGATCAGTTGTTCGTCGTGAGGCACTGTACGATTGAAAATCTGGAGTCATGTCTCCAGATAAGGATCATTCGCTTTTGACTGGACGATTTGTCATGACCGACCCACTACTCATCCCCTGCCCCCACTGCAACGGCCTCAACCGCATTCCCGCCGAGCGGCTCAACGATCTCCCCAAATGCGGACGCTGCAAGGCCGAAGTCCTGCTGAGCAAACCGTTTGAATTGAAGCAAGGCGACTACGCCAGCCAGATCAGGGGCGATCTGCCGCTGCTGGTGGATGTGTGGGCGGACTGGTGCGGGCCGTGCAAGTCGTTTGCACCGGTGTTCGAGCAGGCGGCAGGGCAACTGGCCGGCAAGTGTCGGCTGGCCAAGCTGGACAGCGAGGCGAACCAGCAGTTGTCGGCGCAGCTGGGGATTCGCTCGATTCCGAGCCTGATCCTGTTCAAGAACGGCCGGGAAATAGCCCGGCAGAGCGGGGCTTTCCCGTTGCCGCAGTTGATCGCCTGGCTGCGTAGCCAGGGCATCTGAAACACCACGCTCCCACATGGGTTTTGTGTTGGCAGCCAGAATCAGGCGTTTTCCAGGAGGTTATGCAGCTCGACGAATTGCTGGGTCAGCTTGTGCCGCGGGTCGAGATGGATCAGCGGCGTATTGGCCTGGTGGGATTCACGCATGCGTACCGAGCTGGCCAGGTACACCGGCAGCACCGGCAGGCCTTCGGCGATCAGCTCATCGAGAATTTGCTGGGGCAGGCTGGCGCGGGCCTGGAACTGGTTGACGACGATGCCTTCAACTTCCAGGCCTTCGTTATGGTCGTCCTTCAACTCTTCGATTTCCGCCATCAGGCCGTACAGCGCCTGGCGTGAAAAGCTGTCGCAATCGAAGGGGATCAATACACGATCAGCGGCAATCAACGCCGAAACCGCATAAAAATTCAGCGCTGGCGGGGTATCGAGGTAAATCCGGTCGTAGTCTTCGCTCAGTTCTTCCAGCAACTTACGCAGCTTGTTGATCTTGTGCTTGGCTTCAAGCTTTGGCTGCAAGTCCGCCAGTTCGGCGGTGGCGGTAATGACATGGAGGTTATCGAACGGGGTTTCGTAGATGTCGACCTGATTCTTTTTGGAGAACGGCCCGGAAGACAGCGTCTGCTTGAAGAAATCGGCGATGCCCATCGGAATATCGTTACCGGTGAGCCCCGTCAGGTACTGAGTGGAGTTGGCCTGGGCATCGAGATCCACCAACAAGGTGCGAAAACCCTCGCTGGCACTGACCGCCGCCAGATTGCAGGCAATGCTGGATTTGCCAACGCCACCTTTCTGATTGAACACCACGCGCCGCATGACAAAACCTCCGTGTATCAAAGAATGACCGAGTGTAGTGGGCCACGGTATGGCTACGCTACCTCACCAGTGCAAGGACTACACAGTCAGTTGTCTTCTCCTGCTTGAAAAGCCCTGTACACCCCGGCGATTCGACGCCAGAACCGACAGACGGAGTCATAATTCTGTGAATAATTACCAATCGTTCAAATTTTGAGAGCCAGCCGCTTCATCTTGCCGAGCAGAATGTATCCAGCATTTGCTACACGTTCCCGGCACCGGGATAATGCGCGCCACTCGGCGCCAAACGCCACGCAGGGTAAGTCTCGGCCATCGGCCGCTCCCCCGCGTCAAGTAAGCCCGTGAGGGTGGGATGAATGTCTGTGATCAACTTCAACATCGCCCAATGGCGCGCCTGGGCCCCGGGGCTTGATAGCGTGTCCGACTGGCAGGCCTGGTGCCGACAACCGGTCGTGCTGCCGGACAGCGATGCCGCTCCCGACGTTTCCTTTCTGCCGGCCATGCAACGTCGGCGGCTCAGCCGTCTGGCGCGCATGGCATTCAGTGTCGGCTGGCCATTGGCCGAAGGTCGGCAGGATCTGCCATTGGTCTTTGTTTCCCGTCACGGCGAAACGCCCCGCACGGTCGAGATTCTCAGCGACCTGGCCACCGATCAGCCGCTGTCGCCAACCCGGTTCAGCTTGTCGGTGCATAACGCAATCATTGGCTTGTGGTCGATCATGCGTGGTGAAACCAGCGAAATGACCGCCCTGGCCGCCGCAGGCGATGGCCTGGAACATGGCATGCTCGAAGCTGCCGCGCTGCTGGCTGAAGGCGCTGGCGCGGTACTGCTGGTGATCACCGAAGAGCGGCCGCCCGAGGCTTACTCGACCTGGATCGACGACGTGCCGTTCCCTTATGCCGTCGGCCTGCTGATTACCCCAGGTACCGACTGGCAGTTGTCCCTGAACAGCCCCTCGGATGCGTTGTCCAACTCCCGTTGGCCCCACGCGCTGAATCTGTTGTGTGCGTTGCTCGGCCAGCAAACCACCTGCCAACATGCCTGGAAAAATCGTGTATGGACCTGGCAACGCAACCTGTGACCGAAAAAAACCGCGACGCCTACTACTGGCGTTTGCTGGCCACCGCCGCGAGCTTTGCCCTGTTCGGGCTGGGCGGGCTGTGCCTGCGCCTGGTGATTTTCCCTGTGCTGAACTGCCTGCCCGGCGACGCCCGGACCCATCGGCTGCGGGCCCGGCAAACGGTCAGCCGCTGTTTCTGGATTTTTGTGCGCTTCATGGCCCGTACGGGGGTGCTGACCTACAGCATTGAAGGCGCGCAAAAGCTCGGTCGTCCCGGGCAAATGATCATCGCCAATCACCCATCGCTGATCGACGTGGTCTTCCTGATCGGCCTGGTGCGTCACGCCAACTGCGTGGTCAAGCAAAGTCTCTGGGAAAACCCTTTCACCCGCGGACCGCTGCGCTGCACCGAGTACATCAGTAACGACGGCAGCATGGACATGCTCGACGCCGCCGCCGACGCGCTGAAAGACGGCCAGACCCTGATCATTTTCCCGGAAGGTACGCGCACCCGACCCGGCCAGCCGCCGGCCTTTCATCGGGGCGGCGCGGCAATCGCCCTGCGTGGTGCGAAAATCCTCACCCCGGTCATTATCAAGGTCAGCCCGACCACATTGACCAAGGCCGAGCCCTGGTATCGCATCCCCAAGCGGCGCGTGCACTTCAGTTTCCGGGTCGGGGCCGATATAGACCCACAGACCTTCGCCACGCAGGGGCCGGCTCCGCAGGCCTCGCGCAAGCTCAACGATTATCTACATTCTTACTTTATTAAGGAGCTCGCCGAAGATGAGCGATCTGCACCGTGATATCAAAATGCTTATCATCGACGCCCTTGGCCTGGAAGACATCAGTGCCGACGACATCGGCAATGACCAGACCCTGTTCGGCGAAGGCCTGGGCCTGGACTCGGTGGACGCCCTGGAACTGGGCCTGGCCATCCAGAAAAAGTACGGCATCAAAATCGACGCCGATGCCAAGGACACACGCAACCACTTCAGTAACGTGGCGAGCCTTGCGGCGTTCGTCACCGCAAAACAGGCAGCTTGAGACCGGACCATGCAAACTCGTGACGACATTTTCAACACCCTGCGCGATGCCTTGGTCGAGCTTTTCGAACTGGACCCTGAGCGCGTGAGCCTGGAATCCAACCTGTATCAGGACCTGGAAATCGACAGCATCGACGCGGTCGACCTGATTGATCACATCAAGCGTCAGACCGGCAAGAAAATCGCCGCCGAAGAATTCAAATCGGTGCGTACCGTCAGTGACGTGGTCGAGGCGGTCTACCGTCTGGTTCAACCGGCCGCATGAATCGACTGATTGGCCTCGGCCTGCTGCTGGCGGGCCTTTTGTATCCCTTTGCGGTGTATTTCGGCATGGAGCATTTCGCCCCGTGGCAGTTCGGGCTGCTGCTGGGCGGGCTGTGGCTGGCCCGGGCGCTGACCGGCAAACGACGGCCTGGCAGCCTGTGGATGGCCACCGCGGCCATTGTGTTCTGCCTGTTGCTGGCACTGTTCGACAGCCCGGCGCTACTGCGTTGGTATCCGGTGTTGATCAGTAGTTTCATGCTGGTGCTGTTCGGATCGAGCCTGGCATTCGGCCCACCGATAATCGAACGCCTGGCCCGGGTACGCGAGCCACAACTGCCGGCCGAGGGCATTCGCTATACCCGTCAGGTGACCATCGCCTGGAGCGTTTTTTTTCTATGCAACGGTTTGTGTGCCGCCGCCCTGACCCTTTGGGCGCCGCTGAGCTGGTGGACGCTGTACACCGGCCTGATTTCCTACGGATTGATAGGCCTGATGTTTGCCCTTGAATGGCTCATACGACAAAGGGTACGAGGCCGCCCATGAATTGGATAAAACTTGAGCACCTGCTGCTCAAGGCTCAGCCGGAGCGCGCCGTAACGACCGCCCCGGCACTGGATCACGCCCGACTGTGCGAACAGGCGCTGCGCTTGGCCGCCGGCCTGCAAGCCCGGGGTGTCCGGCAGATGGCCGTGCACCTTGAGGATGCCGCCGACCTGGCGATTGCCCTGTTCGGCGCCTGGCGTGCCGGGGTCAGTGTGCTGCTGCCGTCTGACCTGCAACCCCAGACCCGCCAACGCTGGTCAGGCGAAGTTGATCTGTGGCTGAGCGATCAGCCCGACGATGCGCACCTTGGCGACCTCCAACAGCCGCCGCTCAGTGCCGCCGCGCTGGACCTGGATAACTGCCGCCTCAGCCTGTGCACATCCGGCTCCAGTGGCGAACCCAAGCGCATCGAAAAAAACCTGCGCCAACTGGCCAATGAAGTCGAAGCCCTGGAGCAGCTGTGGGGCGCCGACCTGGGCCCGGCGTGCATCATTGGCAGCGTCGCCACCCAGCACATCTACGGCCTGCTGTTTCGAGTGCTGTGGCCGCTGTGCGCCGGACGCCCGTTCCTGCGTCGGCAGTTGGCCTTTCCGGAAGACCTGCAACGCGCCAGCCGCGAGCACCCGGCCTTCGCCTGGGTGGCCAGCCCGGCGCTGCTCAAGCGCATGGGCGACAACCTCGACTGGCCTGCCTTGAGCTCCGTACGTCGGGTGTTTTCCTCCGGCGGCGCATTGCCGGTCGAGGCCGCACAGAGCCTGCATGAGCGTCTGGGGCAATGGCCAACGGAAATCTTCGGCAGTTCGGAAACCGGTGGCATCGCCTGGCGTCAGGGCGCGGAACTCTGGCAGCCCTTTGCCGATGTCACGCTGACCCAAGACAGTGAGGGTGCGCTGCTGATCGCTTCGCCGTATTTGCCCATTGGCCTTGTCGAACACACTGCCGATGCCGCGCGCATCTCTGTCGACGGGCGCTTCGAGTTGCTTGGGCGACTGGACCGGATCGTCAAGCTGGAAGAAAAACGCATCTCGTTGCCAATGCTGGAACAGGCGCTGACGGCCCATGAATGGGTCGTCGAAGCGCGGCTCGGTGTCGTTCAGGAAAAACGCGCCTCCCTGGGGGCTTTGCTGGTGCTGAGCGAGGTTGGTTTGCATGTTCTACGCAATCAGGGCCGACGCAGCCTCACCGAGCAATTGCGCCAGCACCTGAGCCAACACTGCGAAGCCCTGGCCCTGCCAAGACGCTGGCGCCTGCTGCGACAACTGCCGCTGAACGCTCAGGGCAAACTGCCCCAGGCCGACGTCGACACCCTGCTGCTGGCGCCGCGCCCCATAGCGCCTGAGGTGCTGGAGCAAGTCGAAAGCAATGGAGAGTGGAGCCTGCAACTGGCCGTGCCACCGGACCTGGCCTATTTCAGCGGTCATTTCCCCAAGGCCCCGGTGTTGCCTGGCGTGGTGCAGGTGGAGTGGGCGCTGAGCCTGGGCCAGCAACTGATGAACCTGCCGAAAAAATTCGCCGGCATGGAAGTCTTGAAGTTCCAGCAACTGGTGCGCCCGGGGGATGAAATCCAGCTGCACCTGCGCTTCGACCCGGCGCGTGGCAAATTGTATTTCGCCTATCGCAACGAAACCGCCACTTGCTCAAGCGGGCGGATCTTGCTGGAGGCGGCGCATGTATAAGCTGTGGCAAATAGGCTATTTGTGGCGAGGGAGCTTGCTCCCGCTGGGCTGCGAAGCGGCCCCAAACCCTTTGTGCACGCGCTTCATGGCGAGTGCTTCGCACTCGAACGGGAGCAAGCTCCCTCGCCACAGCAAGCTCCCTCGCCACAAGGGTTTTGCAGGGAGTTCAATCAATGCATAGCCCCTGCGCCATCGTCCCGGTGTACAACCACGAAACAGCCATCACCACGGTGGTCGATGCGCTGATCGCCAGCCATCTGCCGTGCATTCTGGTGGACGATGCCAGCAGCCCGCGCTGCGCCCGGGTGCTCGATCGCCTGGCCCAGCGTGAAATGGTTTACCTGATCCGCCTGGCCGAAAACCAGGGCAAGGGTGGCGCGGTCATGACCGGTCTGCGCGAAGCTTCGCGCCTGGGTTTCAGCCATGCCTTGCAGGTGGATGCCGATGGCCAGCACGATTTGCAGGACGTCCAACGCTTCATCGAACAATCACGCCGCCACCCTCGGGCGGTGATTTGCGGTTATCCGCAATATGACGCCAGCGTGCCGAAAGGTCGTTTGTATGCGCGCTACCTGACTCACGTCATGGTGTGGATCAACACCCTGTCGTTGCAGATTCGCGACTCCATGTGCGGTTTCCGGGTCTACCCATTACCGCCGGTCCTTGCGCTGATCGAGTCAGCGAAAGTCGGCAAACGCATGGACTTCGACTCGGACATCCTCGTGCGCCTGGCCTGGCGCAATCAGCCGATGCAGTGGCTGCAGACCAAAGTCCACTACCCGCTGGACGGCGTTTCGCATTTTCGGATGTTCCACGACAACGTCCTGATTTCCAGCATGCATACCCGGCTGTTCTTCGGCATGTTGCTGCGTGCGCCAGTGATCCTCTGGCGACGGTGGCGGGCATGAGCGCAGACAAGCAGCATTGGGCCGACCGCGAAGAACGGGGCAGTTTCTGGCTGATGAAGCTCACCGCCTTCGGCGCCAAAGTGCTGGGCCGTCGAGTACTGAGCCCAGTGTTGTACGGCATCGTCCTGTACTTCTTCCTGTTCGGTCGCAGCGCCCGACACAGTGCCTGGCAATACCAGCAACGCCTGACCGACTGGAGCGGTCGCAACGAATTGCGTCCGAGCCATTGGCGGGTGTTCGGCCAGTTCATGGCCTTCGCCGATTCGATGCTCGACAAACTCGACGTCTGGAACGGCAAGCTGAGCATCGAACAAATCGAAATCATCGACCCGGCGCTACTGCGTGACCAGTTGCGCGGTGCCCGCGGGCAGATGCTGGTGGGCGCACACCTGGGTAATCTGGAAGTCTGCCGCGCACTGGCGGAGATCGGCGAGAAAGTCACGATGAACGTGCTGGTGCACACCAAGCACGCCGAACAGTTCAACCGTTTGCTGGGCGAAGCCGGGGCGACCAATTTGCGCCTGATCCAGGTCAGCGAGCTCGACCCCGGGATCATGCTGCAACTGAGCGAGCGCCTGGAGCGCGGCGAGTGGCTGGCGATCGCCGGCGACCGCGTGCCGTTGCATGGCGGACGCTGCGCGACCGTGGACTTCCTCGGTCATCCGGCCAGGTTCCCCCAGGGCCCGTGGCTACTGGCGGGTCTGCTGAAGTGCCCGGTCAACCTGCTGCTGTGCCTGAAAAAGCCCGACGGCGACTATCGACTGACCATTGAACCCTTCGCTGAGGCAATCACCTGGAAGCGCAGCGACCGCGAACAGGTCATTCATCAGTGGGCCTCCCGCTACGCCGAACGCTTGGGTCACTATTGCCTCGAAGCGCCCCAACAATGGTTCAACTTTTACCCTTTCTGGAAGACCGATGACGACGCCAACGCTTGAGCCGGTAATCTTCGGCGAACGCCCTTTGCACATTGAAGACGTGCTGGCACTGGCCAACCGCAAGGTGCCTATGCAGTTGCAAAGCGATCCCGCCTACCGCGAGCGCATCGCCAAAGGTGCGCGTTTTCTGGACTCTCTGCTGGACAAGGAAGGCGTGATCTACGGCGTGACAACCGGTTACGGCGATTCCTGCGTGGTCGCGGTGCCGCTGCATCACGTCGAGGCGCTGCCCCGTCACCTGTACACCTTCCACGGCTGCGGCCTGGGCAAACTGCTCGACGCCCAGGCCACCCGCGCGGTGCTGGCGGCGCGTTTGCAGTCGCTGTGCCACGGTGTTTCCGGGGTGCGCGTGGAGCTGCTGGAGCGCCTGCAAGCGTTCCTTGAGCACGACATCCTGCCGCTGATTCCAGAAGAAGGTTCGGTGGGCGCCAGTGGTGACCTGACGCCGCTTTCGTACGTGGCCGCCACGCTGTCCGGTGAACGCGAGGTGATGTTCCGCGGCGAGCGCCGGCAGGCTGCCGATGTGCACCGCGAACTCGGCTGGCAGCCACTGGTGTTGCGTCCGAAAGAAGCCCTGGCGCTGATGAACGGCACCGCGGTGATGACCGGTCTCGCCTGCCTGGCCTACGCCCGCGCCGATTACCTGCTGCATCTGGCCACACGCATCACCGCGCTGAACGTGGTTGCCCTGCAAGGCAACCCGGAGCACTTCGACGAGCGCCTGTTCGCTGCCAAGCCACACCCGGGGCAGATGCAGGTCGCCGCCTGGTTACGCCAGGATCTGGCCATCGACGCGCCGACCGCACCGCTGCATCGCCTGCAAGACCGCTATTCCCTGCGTTGCGCCCCCCATGTGCTGGGCGTACTGGCCGACAGCCTGAACTGGCTGCGCTCGTTCATCGAAATCGAGCTCAACAGCGCCAACGACAACCCGATCATCGACGCCGAAGCCGAGCGCGTGCTGCACGGTGGGCACTTCTACGGTGGGCACATCGCCTTCGCCATGGACAGCCTGAAAAACCTCGTGGCCAACGTCGCCGACCTGCTGGATCGGCAACTCGCGCTGCTGGTGGACGAGCGCTACAACCATGGCTTGCCGAGCAACCTGTCCGGCGCCACGGCTGACCGCGCCATGCTCAACCACGGCTTCAAGGCGGTGCAGATCGGCACCAGCGCCTGGACCGCCGAAGCGCTGAAGAACACCATGCCGGCCAGCGTCTTCTCGCGCTCCACCGAATGCCACAACCAGGACAAAGTGAGCATGGGCACCATCGCCGCCCGTGATGCGATCCGCGTATTGGAACTCACCGAACAGGTGGCGGCCGCCACGCTACTGGCGGCCAACCAGGGCGTCTGGCTGCGTGGCCAGGCCGAAGATGCACGCCCCCTGCCACCCGCCTTGGCCGCCATGCATGAAGCCTTGACCAAGGACTTCCCACCGGTCATCGAAGACCGCGCGCTGGAGGCCGAATTGCGTCTGTGCCTGCAACGCATCGCCAAACAACACTGGGGGCTGCATGCGTAGCAAGGGATTTCTCTACACCGACACGGAAATCGTCGTACCGTTCTTTGACGTCGACAGCATGCACGTGGTCTGGCACGGCCATTACGTCAAATACCTGGAAGTGGCCCGCTGTGCGCTGCTGGACAAGATCGGCCACAACTACACCGCGATGAACGAGTCCGGCTATGCGTGGCCGGTGATCGACCTGCAATTGCGCTACGTGCGCGGCGCGGTGTTCGGCCAGACACTCAACGTGCGCGCCAACCTGGTGGAGTGGGAGAACCGCTTGAAGATCAACTACCTGATCAGCGACCTGCAAACCGGCGAGCGCCTGACCCGGGCCATGTCGGTACAAGTCGCCGTCGATCTCTCCAGCCGCGAGATGCAACTGGCCTCGCCGAAGGTGTTCACCGATGCGGTAGAGAGGGCCCTGCCATGATTTTCTGCCATCCACGTTCCCCTGTGGGAGCGGGCTTGCTCGCGATGGTCGTTAACGATGACACTGGGCACCTGACAGTCCGCGGTGCCCTCAGGTTTTTCGCGAGCAAGCTCGCTCCTACAGTGTTCTGTGTGTTACTGGGCATTCCAGGGCTGGCCAACGCCTTCGACCTGCAGCAACTCAGCGATCAACTGGCCAGGCCCGAGGTGATCCACGGCAACTTCATCCAGGAAAAACACCTGCGCGCCCTGCCCCAGCCGCTGACCAGCAAGGGCACGTTCGTCCTGGCGAAAAACCACGGCCTGTTGTGGTTGCTCAAAACACCGTTGCAACAGGACTATCGCATCACCGCCAAAGGCATTGCCCGGCGTGACGGCATTGTCTGGCAAATGCTGCCGGGCAAAAGCGCCGGTGCCGAGCAGAACCGTTTGTTCCTCGCTGTGCTGCAAGGCGACAGCAGTGGCCTGCAACGGGATTTCGAGCTGTCCCTGAGCGGCGACGCGCAGAACTGGAAGCTCACGCTGCTGCCGCGCTCGATGCTGCTCAAGCAGGTGTTCAATCAGATCAACATTACCGGTGCAGATCTGGTGCACAGCATCGAACTGCTCGAGACCCAGGGCGACAGTACGTTGTTGCGCATGCAGGACAGCACCAGCGCCCAACCGTTGAGCGACGCGGAGCAACATGACTTTGCCGAGTGAACGGTGGTTGCCACGGCTGTTCCTGATCCTGCTGCTGGCAGTACTGACGCTCGCCGGTTGGCAATGGCGTGACGCCCCGCCGCTGTCGGCCAACCTGATGGACCTGGTGCCCGGCACGGCGCCCGATGCCCTGGAACTGCGCGCCGAACAACGCATGCAGGAACCGCTGAATCGCGAAATGCTGGTGCTGGTCGGCCACGCCGATCGCCAGCAGGCCGTCGCCATGGCGCAAACCCTCGGCGAGCAGTGGCAGGCCAGCGGCTTGTTCGAAAAGGTCCAGTGGACCCTGCAAGCCGACTTGCCGGCGTTGCGCACGCAATTGCTGCAAGGTCGCCTGGCGATGCTCCAGGCGGCGGATCGACGACTGCTGATCGAGCACCCCGACACCTTTATCCAGCAACGGGTGCAGGCGTTGTTCGACCCTTTCAACGGTTACAGCCTGGTGCCGAGCCAGGACGATTGGCTGGGTCTGACCGCGCGCATCCAGAACAGCCAGCCGCAACGCGGTTCGGTGCAACTGGACATCGGCAGCGGCGCCCTGGTCGCCGATGCCGATGGCAAGAGCTGGGTGCTGCTGCGCGCGCGCACCACCGGCAACGCCTTCGACATGAACCTGCCGCTGCAAGTGGCCGACCTGCTCGAGCACAGCCGCGAAGAGGCTGCGCAGCACGACGTGCAACTGCTCGCCGCCAGCGGCCTGTTGTACGCAGCCAGCGGGCAACAACAGGCCGCCCGGGAGATGACCTGGGTCGGCGGCGGTGCCACCGTCGGCATTTTGTTGCTGCTGCTGTTGGCCTTCCGGCGCTGGCGCGTGTTGCTGGCGTTCGTGCCGGTGCTGGTGGGCATGCTCTTCGGCGCGGTGGCCTGCGTAGCGCTGTTTGGCCATATGCATGTGATGACCCTGGTGCTGGGTTCGAGCCTCATCGGTGTTGCGGTCGACTACCCCCTGCACTACCTGTCCAAAAGCTGGAGCCTGAGACCCTGGCACAGCTGGCCTGCCCTGCGCCTGACCTTGCCTGGCTTGACCCTGAGCCTGATCACCAGCGGTATCGGCTACCTGGCCCTGGCCTGGACACCCTTCCCGGCGCTGACCCAGATTGCCGTGTTCTCTGCCGCCGGTTTGCTCGGTGCCTATCTGTCCGCCGTGTGCCTGCTGCCAGCATTGCTCAAGGGCGTAGACCTGCGCCCGGCGCAATGGCCATTGCGCGTTTGCGAGCTTTTGCTGGGCTGTCGTGAAGCGCTGCTCAAACAGCTGAAAACGCCTGTCTTGCTGGCGCTGCTGATCGCCTTTTGCGTGGGCGGCCTGTTGCAACTGGGCAGCAAAAACGACATCCGCCAGTGGATCAGCGCGCCGCCACAGTTGACCGAGGCAGCCCAAACCATTGCGCGGATCACCGGCTATCAACCCACCAGCCAGTTCTTCCTGATACGCGCCGCCAATCAGCAGCAACTGCTCGAACGCCAGACCGCCCTGAGAGAGCGGCTGGATCAATTGATTGGCCTGGAAAAACTCCAGGGTTATCTGTCGCTCAATCAACTGGTCAGCCCGCCGAACGAACAGCAACAGGTGCGCGAAGCGCTGAACAAACTGCCTTCGTTCTGGCAACCCTTGCTCGACATCGGCGTACCGGCCGAGGCGCTGCAAGCCGAGTTGACGAAGTTACAGGCACTGCCGACCGTAGACATCGACGCAGCGCTCAGCGGCCCGTTGGCAGAACCCTACCGGCCCCTGTGGCTGGGGCCGACCGATGACGGCGTGGCGGCGATGGTCAGCCTGCAAGGCATCAACAACCCGGCCCTGCTGCGGCTCCAGGGTGAGGATTTACCCGGCGTGACACTGGTGGATCGACTGGGTGAGTTGAATAACGTCTTCGCGGCCACCCAAATCAGTGCCGCGAAACTGAAACTCGCCTCCTGCGTGTTGATCGTGCTGGTGCTGATCTTGCCGTTCGGCCTCGGCGGTGCGTTGCGAATCGTGTCCCTGCCTCTGCTGGCGGCATTGTGCAGCCTGGCCAGCCTCGGCTGGCTGGGGCAGCCGTTGACCCTGTTCAGCCTGTTCGGCCTGCTGCTGGTAACGGCGATCAGCGTCGATTACGCAATCCTGATGCGCGAACAGGTCGGCGGCGCGGCCGTGAGCCTGCTGGGCACCCTGCTGGCGGCGTTGACCACCTGGCTGTCGTTCGGGCTGCTGGCGGTGTCGAGCACCCCGGCGGTGAGCAACTTCGGACTGTCGGTGAGCCTGGGCCTGATCTTCAGCTTCCTGCTCGCGCCGTGGGCCGGTCGCCAGGTGCATGAGCCCACGGCCGTGGAGCGGGCAACATGATGGTCGTTCTGTTCTGGGCGATGGCGCTGGTGTTGTTCGCGGTGGCGACCCGTGTCGGCCGGCATTTCGGCCTGATTCCCATCGTCAGCCAGTTGTTGCTGGCGACCCTCGGCTTGCCGCTGTTGATGTATTTCTGGATCGAGCCCCAATGGCAATTGAGCGGCGCGCTGCTGGTGTCGCCGGGCTGGCTGAAGAACCTCTACAGCCTGAGCTTTGCACTGTTGCTGGGATACATCCTCAGCGATGTGATCGACCTGCAACTGGATCGCCAAAGCCTGAAAATCGCCCTGCCCAGCTTTTGCATTCCATTTGCCAGCGGCCTGGCCACGGCGGTCTGGTTGTTGCCGGCGCAACCGTGGATCAGCTCGCTGGCCGTCGGCCTGTTGTTCGCCATCACCGCGATCCCGGTGTTGTACCTGTACCTGCGGCACATCGATTACCCACCCGCCGCCACCCGACGACTGGTGCAAACCGCGATCCTCATCGATCTCGCCTGCTGGACACTGTTCGGCATCGCCCAGGGCAGCCTGCACCTGAGCAGCCTCTTGCTGCCACTGGCCGGCGCGTGCCTGCCGGTGCTGCTGCGGTTGCTCGGTTTGCGCCAGACATGGCTCTACAGCCTGAGCTTTTTCGCCCTGCTGGTCGTCGCCGAACACTTCAAGCTCAATGCGCTGATTTTCGGCATCGGCTATGTGTTGATCATGGCCGCGCTAAAAGCGCCCCTGGTGCTGCCGTTGCCGGCCATCTGGATGAGCCGTTTGCAGACGTACATCGCCATCCCGTTGATCCTCACGTTCGGCATCGTGCAGATCAACGTGCACAGCGCGATGGACAGCCTCGGCTGGGTGCAACTGGCCGCCCTGCTGCTGTTGCCGATGCTGAGCAAACTGCTGGGCAACTGGCTCGGCCTCGGCTGGGCCGGGGCCTCGTTCCAGGGCGCCAGCCGCTGGCGGGAAAGTGTGCTGCTGAACATCCGCGGCTTGAGCGAGATCGTCTTTCTCAACCTGTTGCTGCAACAGCAACTCATCAGCCCGCCGCTGTACTTTGCGCTGATGCTGATGGGCTTGATCGCTACACTGCTGCCGGCCCTGACCGGCATGCACCGAATCCCCCTGAAAGCCGCTGTCCCGGCAAGGAGCCCTCATGCCAACCGTTGAAATGGAATGCCGCCAGGTCGTGGTTATCGGCGCCGGTCCATCCGGTGCCATCGCCGCCGCGCTGCTCAAGCGCAAGGGACACGATGTACTGGTGATCGAGCGTCAGCGTTTCCCACGGTTTTCAATCGGTGAAAGCCTGTTGGCCCATTGCCTGGATTTCGTCGAAGAAGCGGGCATGCTCGACGCCGTCAACGCCGCCGGCTTCCAGCTGAAAACCGGCGCCGCCTTTGCCTGGGGCGAACGCTACAGCGCGTTCGATTTCGGCGAGACATTCAGCGACGGCAAATCGACGACCTTTCAGGTCCAGCGCGCCGACTTCGACAAGCTGCTGGCCGACCAGGCCACGCTGCAAGGCGTGGAGATTCGCTATGGCGAAACCATCGTCAGCGTCAACAATGCCCCGGGAAAACCGCAGCTCGGCGTGCGTCGCGAGGACGGCAGCGAGTACCGCATCGAGGCCGGCTTCCTGCTCGATGCCAGTGGCTACGGCCGTGTACTGCCGCGCTTGCTCGACCTAGAGGCGCCGTCGAACTTCCCGGTGCGCCAGGCCGTGTTCACCCACGTCGAAGACCGTATCGACCACCCGGCCTTCGACCGCAGCAAGATCCTCGTGACCACTCATCCGACCTTGCGCGACGTATGGTTCTGGACCATCCCGTTTAGCAACGGGCGCTGCTCGGTCGGAGTGGTCGCCGCCGAGGAACGTTTCGCCGGCCGCAGCGACAATCTGGACCAGTGCCTGCGCGACTTTATCGCCGAGACGCCAAGCCTGGCCGGCGTGTTGACCAACGCGCACTGGGATACCGCAGCCCGAACCATCGGCGGTTACTCGTCCAACGTCAAAACCCTGCACGGTCCGGGCTTCGCGCTGTTGGGCAATGCCGCGGAATTCCTCGACCCGGTGTTTTCCTCCGGCGTGACCATCGCCATGCGTTCGGCAAGCATGGCCGCCGGGGTATTGCACCGCCAGCTGCAAGGCGAAGCCGTCGACTGGCAAACCGAGTTCGCCGAACCGCTCAAGCGCGGCGTCGACACGTTCCGTTGCTACGTCGAAGGCTGGTACGCCGGGACCTTCCAGGACGTGATTTTCCATGAAGGCAGCTCGCCGGAAATCCGCGGGATGATCAGCTCCATACTTGCCGGATACGCCTGGGACCGACGCAACCCGTTCGTCAGCGAAGCCAGGCGCCGGTTGAAGGTGATATCGGAGTTCTGTGCAAGGGACGCGTCGTGAACTACTTGAGCGACCACTACGTCGAAGAAACCCGTTTCGGGTTGTGGTTCCTGCGCAGCCGGATCTGGCAACACTATGTGCTGCGGTTGGCGATCGACGATTTGCGCAATCTGTTCAGCGAAGCGCTACCGGTTAGCCCGGTACTGCTGGATGCCGGTTGCGGCCAGGGCAAGTCATTCCCGCTGCTGCGCCAGGCCTTTTCACCCGGTCGTCTGATTGGTGTCGATGCTGATCCCCAGAGCCTGGACCAGAGCCGCGCAGAAGCGGCCCGCCAGGGCATGGAAGTTGAGTTGATCGGCGGCGACTGCGCCAGCCTGAATCTGCCGGACGCCAGTATCGACCTGCTGTTCTGTCACCAGACCTTCCATCATCTGGTGGAGCAGGAACAGGCACTGGCCGAGTTCTACCGTGTGCTCAAACCCGGCGGTTATCTGCTGTTCGCCGAATCCACCGAGGCTTACATTGATACCTGGGTGATCCGCTGGTTGTTCCGCCACCCGATGCACGTGCAGAAAAGTGCGGCGCAGTACCTGCAAATGATTCGCCAGCAGGGCTTCGAATTTAGCGCGCAAAACGTGTCTTATCCGTACCTGTGGTGGAGTCGCGCCAAGGATTTCGGCCTGCTCGAACACTTGGGCGTGTGCAAGCCAAAACCTTTTGGCCAGCGGGAAGAAACCCTGGTCAATGTGGTGGCGCGCAAACCTTTTGAAGGAACTGTGTGATGTTCATTGCCAACCGCTTGAAACACCAAACCTGTGGGAGCGGCGGTGCGACGATTCGACTTGCTCGCGAAAGCGGTGGGTCAGCCGACATCAGTGTTGAAAGCACTACCGCCTTCGCGAGCAAGTCGAATCGTCGCACCGCCGCTCCCACAGGGGTAGTCGGTGTGTTGCGATTTCTGCTATTTGCCGTGGCACTGCTTCTGAGCGCCTGCACCAGCCGGGCGCCATTGCCCGAACAAAATCCGGATCTGCCGTTGCCGCTGCAATTGCATATCCAGCTATTGAAGCCCGACGACCGTCTGGACTGGGTGCTTGTGATCCAGCATGAAGAAACGGGCATTCGCTGGTCGATGATGGACCTGCTGGGCATTCCCCAGGCCCGCCAGCTATTGAACGATAAAACCTGGCACGCCGACGGCCTGTTGCCACCCAACCCGCAAGCCCGGGAACTGTTCGCGGCGCTGCTGTTTGCGCTGACGCCGCAAGATGAACTGGCGGCCAACTATCCCGGCGCCTGGCAGCACGGCAGACAACGGTCCCTGCCCGAGCGCTGGGACGTCCGCTACACACAACCGCAGAATTTTGAATTGATGATTGCGAACGGTGCGACCTATCAAGTCACCCCCCTGAGCGGTGAAACACCATGACGGCTTACCTCAATGCCCTCGGACTGGTCTGCGCGCTGGGCCGCGAAAAGCAGGAAGTTGCCCGCAACCTTTTTGCCGGCGACTGCGGCGGCATGCGCGAACAAGCCGGTTGGGTACCGCAACGCACGCTGCCGGTCGGTGCGGTCCAGGGCAACCTGGCAACCCTTCCGGCCGACATGTCGCGTCATCACAGTCGCAACAATCAGCTGTTGCTGGAAGCCACGCTGCAAATCCGCCCGGACATCGACAGCGCCATCCAGACTTACGGCCGCGACCGCATCGGTGTCGTGCTCGGCACCAGCACCTCGGGTATCGACGAGGCCAGCCAGGGCCTGGCGCATTACCTGCGTGAAAAGCAGTTCCCTGCCGAGTACGACTATCAGCAACAGGAACTCGGGGCGCCGGCGAACTTCCTCACCGAATGGCTGCAATTGAGCGGGCCGGCCTATGTCATTTCCACGGCTTGCACCTCCAGCGCCCGAGCCTTGATGAGCGCCCAGCGTCTGTTGGACCTGGGCATTTGCGACGCGGTGCTGTGTGGCGGTGTCGACACCTTGTGCAAGCTGACCCTCAACGGTTTCTCCGCGCTCGAAGCGGTCTCGGAACAACGCTGCAATCCGTTTTCGGTGAACCGCAATGGCATCAATATTGGCGAAGCCGCGGTGCTGTTCCTGATGACCAGGCGTGCAGGCGACAGCCAAGCGATTGCCTTGCTCGGCAGCGGCGCCAGCTCCGATGCGCATCACATATCCGCCCCCGAGCCGAGCGGTCGTGGCGCCCTGCAAGCGATGCGCAAAGCCCTGGGCCGCGCCAATCTGCAACCGGAGCAGATCGCTTATCTGAACCTGCACGGCACCGCCACCCAGCACAACGACGCCATGGAAAGCCAGGCCGTGGCAACGCTGTTCCCAGCCGGCGTACCCTGTTCGTCGAGCAAACCCATGACCGGCCACACCCTCGGCGCCGCCGGGGCGCTGGAAGCGGCGTTCTGCTGGTTGAGCCTGAGCCCGGACAATCGCGGGCATGCCCTGCCGCCCCACGTCTGGGACGGACAACCAGATCCCGAACTGCCGCCGCTGCAATGGGTGACCCCGGCCACTCGCCTGACGTCCATTGCACCCCGCTACCTGATGAGCAATTCCTTTGCCTTCGGTGGCAACAACGTCAGCCTGATAATCGGAGACGCCCCATGATTGACTGGCCGCTCGCCGAACTGCTGCCCCACGCTGGCGACATGATCCTTATCGATCAGATCCTGGCGTTCGATGAAGAGCAGATTCACACGCGCCTGACCGTCAAGCCCGATGGCCTGTTCAATCTCCCCGACGGCAGCCTGCCGGCGTGGGTCGGCATCGAACTAATGGCGCAAAGTGTCGCCGCCTTCGCCGGTTGCCATGCGCGCCAGCGCGGTGATGAAGTGGAGTTGGGCTTCCTGCTCGGCAGCCGTAAATTCGAATGCAACGTTGAAAGTTTTCCGGCCGGCACAGAGTTGACCATCCACGGGATTCGCTCCCTGGAAGACGAAAACGGCATGGGCGTGTTCGAATGCCACATCAACGCCCCCGGCATACACGTCACCGCTCGTCTGAACGTGTTCCGCCCACCCCAGGCCGCTCAATATCTCCATGAACCCGAAGGAGTCCAGTGATGACTGAATCCGTACTGGTCACCGGTTCCAGCCGTGGCATCGGCCGCGCCATCGCCTTGCGCCTGGCCCAGGCCGGGCACGACATCGTGTTGCATTGCCGCAGCGGCCTGGCCGACGCCGAAGCCGTCAAGGCCGAAGTCGAAGCCTTGGGCCGTCGTGCGCGAATCCTGCAGTTCGATGTGGCCGACCGCGCCCGCTGCAAGGAAGTTCTCGAAGCCGACGTGGAAACCCACGGTGCCTATTACGGTGTGGTGCTCAATGCCGGCCTGACCCGCGACGGCGCCTTTCCGGCCCTGAGCGAGGACGATTGGGATGAGGTGATGCGCACCAACCTCGACGGCTTCTACAACGTGCTGCACCCGGTGATGATGCCGATGATCCGGCGTCGCGCCGCCGGGCGGATTGTCTGCATCACCTCGGTATCGGGACTGATCGGCAACCGTGGCCAGGTCAACTACAGTGCTTCCAAGGCCGGGCTGATCGGCGCGGCCAAGGCATTGGCGATCGAGCTGGGCAAGCGCAAAATCACCGTTAACTGTGTCGCCCCCGGCCTGATCGACACGGCCATGCTCGATGAAAACGTGCCGGTGGAAGAACTGATGAAAATGATCCCCGCACAACGCATGGGCACCCCTGAAGAGGTGGCCGGCGCGGTGAATTTCCTGATGTCGGCGGAAGCCTCGTACATCACCCGGCAGGTTCTGGCCGTCAACGGAGGCCTGTGCTGATGAAGCGCGTCGTCGTCACCGGCATGGCCGGCATCACCTCACTGGGCAGCGACTGGGACACCATCGCCGGCAACTTCGCGGCCAACCGCAGCGGCATCCGCCGGATGGACGAGTGGGATCGTTTTACCGAGCTCAACACGCGCCTGGCGGGCCCTATCGATGACTTCAAGGTGCCGAGCCACTGGACCCGCAAGCAACTGCGCAGCATGGGCCGGGTCTCGCGGCTTGCCGTGGGCGCCGCCGAGCAAGCGTTGGCCGACGCCGGCCTGTTGGGCGACGAATCGATCAAGGACGGGCGCATGGGCGTTGCTTGCGGCTCTTCCACTGGCAGCACCGACGAGATCAAGGCATTCGGCAACATGCTGCTCAACTCGGTGGCCGAGGGTCTGAACGCCAACTCCTACGTGCGCATGATGCCGCACACCACCGCGGCGAACATCAGCATCTTCTTCGGCCTCACCGGTCGCCTGATTCCCACCTCCAGCGCCTGCACCAGCGGCAGCCAGGGCATCGGCTATGCCTACGAGGCCATCAAGTTCGGGCGCCTGCCGCTGATGCTCGCAGGCGGCGCCGAGGAGCTGTGCCCGACTGAAGCCATGGTCTTCGATGCGCTCTACGCCACCAGCCTGAAAAACGACACCCCACAACGCAGCCCACGCCCTTACGACACCGCACGCGACGGCCTGGTGATCGGCGAAGGCGGCGGCATGCTGGTACTCGAAGAACTGGAACACGCCCTGGCCCGTGGCGCGCGCATCCATGCCGAGATCGTCGGTTTTGGCAGCAACGCCGACGGCCAGCACACCACCCGTCCTGAACAGATCACCATGCGCCGGGCCATGGAACTGGCCCTGGAAGACGCCGGGCTGAAACCTTCGGACATCGGCTACGTCAACGGCCACGGCACCGCCACCGAACAGGGCGACATCGCCGAAACCCTGGCCACCAGCAGCCTGTTCGGCGAACACATGCCGATCAGCTCGCAGAAAAGCTTCCTCGGCCACACACTCGGCGCCTGCGGTGCGCTGGAGTCCTGGTTCAGCATCGAAATGATGAACCGCGACCTCTACGCCCACACCTTCAACCTCGACGAAGTCGACCCGCACTGCGGCAAGCTCGACTACCTGCGCGGCGAGTTTCGGCAGATGAGCAATCAGTATGTGATGAACAACAACTTTGCGTTTGGCGGGGTGAATACTTCGCTGATTTTCAAGCGCTGGTCGTAAGCAACGTCAAAAGATCGCAGCCTTCGGCAGCTCCTACAAGAAACCTGTAGGAGCTGCCGAAGGCTGCGATCTTTTTGATGTGCGATGTAGTTATCAGGGCGGATCAAGGTTATCCAACACCCGATTCACCGCCATTTCCCCCAGCATGATCGACTGCTGGATGCCCAGCAGGGTATGGCCCTGCGATCCCTTCAGGTCTCTGGCGAAGTCACTCGCCATAACGTTTGCCGAGGCCAGCGACACGCAGGCGTATTCCAGCAGGGTGTGGTTGTCGATGTCGGGGGCGATGAGGAAGATTGTACTGGTCATGATTCAGCGTCCTGAAAGTGGGCGGCCACGCCGAATCGTTGCTGATCATAAGGGTGGCAGCTGTACGCAGGTTAGCAGACCGGACAAACCGAAAACCGGCGCGCCCGAAGGCGCCCTGCGCACAGCCACCGTCAAGGGCAGGTATGGACATACCTGCCTATCAGGAGCGCAAATGCGCTTAGGTTTGCTACGGGCTGCTAAACCCGATCACTGACGATCAGTGACGCGAATCAAGTTATCGATGGCCCCCAAAGCGCACAAGCCGGCGGATTCTGGAGTAGTTGTAGGCAGCGCCGCAAGGCGCTGTAGCCTGTCCGAGGGATTTCGGAAATGTCCCACGGCCGGCGGTAAAGCTTCCTGCTGGCTTGGGATACAGCGGGTCTTTTTGGTGTTCTTGCGGACGCCTTCGCGGGCAAGCCCGCTCCCACAGGGTTTCCCGGCGCTACCAAGATTGTGTTCACTGCGCTGAACCCTGTGGGAGCGAGCTTGCTCGCGATTGACGGCGCAGCCGTCACGGCTTCAGTGGCTCAACCTTACGCGTCAGCAGTTCAACAAACGCCTTGGCCATCGCCGACTTCTGATCCTTGCGCTGCACCAGCCAAACCGCCGACACCGCCGCCGGATCCAACAAAGGCCGATAGACCACACCATCAATACGCATCCGCTGATAAGACGCCGGCAACACCGACACACCGAGCCCCGCCGCCACCAGCCCGATGATGGTCATCGCCTCGCCGGCCTCTTGGGCGAAGTGCGGGCTGAAGCCTGCGTCCCGGGCCAGGCTGAGCAGCTGCGCATACAAGCCACTGCCATAGCTGCGCGGAAAAAACACAAAGGGCTCAAGGGCCAGGGCTGACAGAAACAAACCCTCCTCGCTGCCCTCTACCAACGGGTGCTTGGAACTGAGCACCGCGACCAGCGGCTCACGCATCAGTTCGACCACGCTGAGGCAGTCCGGCAGTCCGAGCGGGCGCATGATCCCGACCTCGATCGACTCGTCCACCAGCGCATCGGCCACCTGGGTGCTGCTCATTTCCCGCAGGTTCAGGTGTACCGCCGGGAAACGCTGGCGAAAAGAGAAAATCGCCTGGGGAATGGTCGAGTTGAACGGGGCCGATGAAGTGAAGCCAATCTTCAATTCACCCAACTCACCCAGTTGCGCCCGGCGCGCGACATCCGCCGCTTTGTCGACCTGCGCCAGCACCAGCCGCGCCTCTTGCAGAAACAGCCGACCGGCCTCGCTCAGCTCGACCCGACGATTGGTACGCTCAAACAGCCGTGCGCCGACCTCCTGTTCCAGTGCCTGGATTTGCTGGCTCAGCGGCGGCTGGGAGATGCCCAGCACCTGTGCGGCGCGGCCGAAGTGCAGTTCTTCGGCGACGGCGATGAAGTAGCGCAGATGACGCAATTCCATGAAAACCCCATTAGGTCGTAAAAGCTATCAAACAGGTCGAACAATATATTGGATTGAATCATTAGCCAGCTATATGCTTTTTTCATTGCCTGACCGGCTGCGTCCTCCGAGGTCCCCCGTGAAAACTGCTGTCGCTCCACTCGCCCATGAAGTTCCTCCCGCTGCAAAGGACGCTATCGCCGTTGAGCTGGCGGAGATCTACATCGAAAAAGGCACGCCGGCGTTCATGCGCACGGTGCTGGCACTGTTCTGCGGCGGCTTTGCGACCTTCGCCCTGCTGTATTGCGTGCAACCGATGCTGCCGCTGCTGTCTCAGGAATATTCCATCAACGCGGCGCAAAGCAGCCTGATCCTCTCGGTGGCTACCGGCATGCTCGCGTTCGGCCTGCTGATCACCGGCCCCATCTCCGACCGCGTCGGGCGCAAACCGGTGATGGTCGCCGCGCTGTTCGCCGCGGCCCTGTGCACCCTTGCCAGCGCGATGCTGCCGAGCTGGCACGCGGTACTGGCGATGCGGGCGCTGGTAGGCCTGTCATTGAGCGGGCTGGCGGCGGTCGCCATGACCTACCTGAGCGAAGAGATCCATCCGCAGCACATCGGCCTGGCGATGGGCCTGTACATCGGTGGCAACGCGATCGGCGGGATGAGCGGGCGCTTGATCACCGGGGTACTGATCGACTTCGTCAGTTGGCACACGGCAATGCTGGTGATTGGCGGCCTGGCCCTGATTGCGGCGGCGGTGTTCTGGAAAATCCTCCCCGAATCACGCAACTTCCGCTCCCGCTCGCTGCACCCGCGCAGCCTGCTCGACGGCTTCACCATGCACTTTCGCGACGCCGGCCTGCCGCTGCTGTTCCTCGAGGCCTTTGTGCTGATGGGGGCGTTCGTCACGCTGTTCAACTACATCGGCTATCGCCTGCTGGCCGAGCCGTATCATATGGAACAGGCGTTCGTCGGGATGCTCTCGGTGGTGTACCTGTCGGGTATCTACAGCTCGGCGAAAATCGGTGCCCTGGCCGACAAGCTCGGTCGACGCAAAATGCTCTGGAGCACCATTGCACTGATGATCGCCGGCCTGGCCTTGACGATGTTCACACCGCTGTCGCTGGTGATCATCGGCATGCTGGTATTCACCTTCGGTTTCTTCGGCGCCCATTCGGTGGCCAGCAGCTGGATCGGCCGCCGCGCCACCAAGGCCAAGGGCCAGGCGTCGTCGCTGTACCTGTTCAGCTACTACGCCGGGTCGAGCATTGCCGGCACGGCGGGTGGCGTGTTCTGGCATCTGGGTGGCTGGAACGGGATCGGGCTGTTCATCGGTGCGCTGCTGGTGATTGCGCTGCTGGTCGCGTTGAAGCTGGCGAAGTTGCCGCTGTTGCCACAACACACCTCGGCTACCTGAGTACCAGCCGCGCCTCCAAAGCATCGTCACGTTTTTCCAGGGTTAGCGACTGCAACGCGACACCGTTGCGCTCCATAGCGTCGAGCCACTGTATCAACGGTTGCACGTTGCCATTGAGGGTCAGGCGCAGCAGGTCGCTGTCGCTCTCCATCTGAAGGATTTCCAGCCCCGCTGCCGCTGCGCTTTCACTGATGCGCAGCGATAGTGGCTGACCAGTGTCGGCGGGGACATGACTGCGCGGTGACGCCCGTTGCAGTTGCGCGGCCAGCGCCACCTGCAGCTGATACTGGCGTTCGACTGCTTCCAGGCGCTGCCGGTTCGGTTGCCAGATCAGGCTGAAAGCCACAACCGCCAACAAGAAGGCGCCCAACACCTGCAACAGCCGTTGTTCGCGCACAGAAATGCGCCGCCATGCCTGGATCATGCCTCGTCCTCCACGGTGAGGGTGGCGTGCACCCGGTCAGCGGCTTTGCTCGCGCTATCGAGCCGGATGGGCATGCCTTGTTGGCGTCCGTGCTCACGTAATTGCTCCAGCTCGGCAAAGCCGCTGGCGGTCAGCTGGATTTTCCAGCCTTCACCTGCTCTGAACTCGATGCGCCGGACCTCGACCGGGCTGGCGCCGATCACCTGCTCAATCAATCGGACCAGCCCCGCAATGCGGGTGTTTTGCGATTCGACAGGCTGGCTTTGCAGGGCCTTGAGTTGCGCTGCGATGTCGACGATGCGGCCTTGTTCCGGGTAAAGCGCCTTGAATCGCAGTTCATTCTGGCTGGCGAGGCGGCGGGCCTCGCTGTCGATAAAGCGAATCCGCGTCTCGCTGGCCCCCCAGGTCAACAGCGCCAGCATCACCATCACCCACTCGCCGGCACGCCAGGGCAGACGCTTGCCGCGCGGGGCAAATGCGCCTTGCAACAGGTTGATGGCCCGAATCGGGCGGTGGGTCAGGCATTGGTCGATGACAGCGGGATCCTCACGTTCGTCCAGCCATTGCATGTCTTTGGGCAATAAAGGGGTGAGCTGCGCCAGGTGGTCTTGCGACAACGCCATGCGTGCCAAAAGGCTTCCGCCCAACAGCCAACGACCGAACCACCATGCGCCGCACGGCTGATCACCTGACAATACATCGGCATCAACGAACACCCCGCGCACCGCTATACCCCTCTCGCGCAGCAGGGCGAGCACGGCGGCCAAGCGTTCCCGGCCGATGACCATGGCCGGGTAGCAGCCGTCGCGATCACGAGCGCCAACACCCAGATGCACAACGTCCAGCGCCTCGCTCAGTTGATCTTCCACGGCGAAGGCTATGGCCTGGGCCTCGGGTTTACGCCGCGCCGGCCATGGCTCGCTGCGTACCCAACTGCACATTTCCATGGGCAGCAGCACATCGACCGACTTCCCCTGCAATGCCGAGGCCGCCTGACTCAGTGGCATCGGCTGGCGTTGGCCGGTGGGGGACCACAGCATGCAGGGCCAGAGTGCGGATGGCGCATCCCGGCCCTCGGCGGTCAGGTAAAGCCAAGTGTTCATCGCGGTCTCTCGTGGCTACTGTTGGGAAGAAAACGTCGTTGCAGCACCGTCAGCTGTTGAGTCTTGGGGTCGTGCCCGACATCCGTGGCCAGATGCAATTGGCGCCCGTCCCGGATCACCTGCACGCCGATCCGATACCAGCGGCTATGGGTGCCAAGGCCGTGGCTGCTCAAGCCCTGCCCGGAGAGCAACGGGTCCAGCGTAAACGCCTGGACACTCGCCCAGGGCGTTGTTGCGGCCTGAAGCACCAGCGCATCGGCGGTCGCGGCGTCCACCTCGCCGAGGGTTCTCAACACCAGCGCCGGTGCGGTGTTGATGTTCAAGGTGACGTCGGTGGGCAGCAGTGCCACCCAGGGCTCCAGTCGTTGCAGCAGGCGAGCGTCAATGCCGGGAAGCAAGCGCAGCTGGCTCAGTTCCCGCAGCGGCCCGACCTGGCTCAGTTGCACAGGAGGAAGCTCGAGCAGCTCAAGCAGGCGCGCCCACCGGTTGAGGGTGACCTGATCCACCTGGCCCTGGCGTAACAAAGCGTTGAGATTGAAACGCCCGGCGAGGTCATCGATATCGATGCGGATCTGCGCCTCTTCAACGTCGAAACCCGGCGCCATGGCCGTCCAGCCCTGAAACCGCTCGACGGGTTTTTCCGTGTCCTGTAGCGCGTCGCGCAACAGCAGCAACGCCCAGCTTTCCCCACCCGATGCGAGTTGACGCAGGTGTATCTGCTGCAACTGTTGCCCGCTGCTTTGCAGCGACAGGTGATGGCTGCGCAACAAGCCACCGGTGATCAGCAGCGCCAGGCTCAGGACCAGCAAAACACTGATCAACGCCATGCCGCGTTGAGGCCCGTTCATGGCAATGCACCCGGCATCGGCAACACTCGACGAATCGATTCGAAGCGACCGACCGAGACCTGCACCTCCAGCGCCAGGGGCGCCTTCGCGTCCTGTCCGGGCGACCATTGAGCGACCCAGCCGAACTGGCTGTCGAACAGACGCCAATTCAACTCGCGAACGTCCTCCAGCAGTTTTTGCCGCTGCACGAGTTCTGTGCCTTCGCCCTGGCTTTCGCGCCACAGCACGCCACCGTCGAGTCGATAGGTCAGCGCCTGAAGTTCGCTGCGCGGCTGGTCCAGAGGATTGCGCCAGTGACTGCGCCGGAACTGCAAAAGCGGCGGTGCGAGCACCATCGGCTGCGCAGTGACATGCAGCAGATCCCGCTCGATCACCGTCACCGCGCGCTGCAGGTTTCTGAGTTCTCGTTCATGGGTCGTCACGCCCCGTTGCACCCGCACCACGCTATCGAACAAGCCCCAACTGGCCAGCCCCAGCACGGCGAAGATCGCCAGGGCGATGATCAGCTCCAGCAAGGTGAACCCGCGCTGCTTATTCATGAACCGCGAGTATCCAACCGCTGGCACGATGCAAGGCGTGCGTACTGTTTGCCGGGCTGACTTGAATGTCGACCTGGAGCAAACGTGGATCACCGGTGACGCTGATGTGTTGATGCAACACCCAGTCGCGCTGATCCATGGACACCACCTGTTGATGCTGCCCAACCGCCAAGCCGGGTTGCAGGCGCAATTCGTTCAACCGGTTGTCCGCCAGCCATGCCGCGAACAGTCGCGCCTCAATGGCACCACGCTGTTTGACCACGTATTGGCTGGCTGACAGCACGGCAGCCGCCAGTGTCGCGAAGATCGCCAGGGCCACCATGATTTCCAGCAGCGTGAAACCGCCCATGGCGGGTCGGGATCGCGGGCTAGCCATCGATCTCCACCTCGCCAAGGCCATCGCCGGACAGGCTCAGCCAGGTCCGGTTGCCGGACTCGAATATCAGGGTGAAGACGCTGGTCTCATCATTGCTGAATATCAACAACTGCGGCGGTCCTTCATCAGCACCCAGGTCTACCGCATAGCCGTCATGCCGAAAACGCACCCGCACGCTCAGGGGCCAGTCAGTAAGCTCCACCACCGGCTCCCATCCGTGAATACCCTTGCGCATCGCCCGGTGGCCATAGGTACTCAGCCGCAAGCCATAGTCCTGCCCCTCGAATACCGCTCGCTCGCGCAACTGATGGATCACCTGCACCATCGCCTCAGCCTCCTGCCTGATCTGGCGCGCGGGATTGCCCCCACCGGCAAAGCTCACCATGCCCAGCAAAAAGCCGACCATGACAATCACGATCATCAACTCCAACAACGTAAATCCCCGACAACGGTAGCCCACGGTTCAATGACCCCAATTGCCGATTTCCGCTGCAAACCCTTCACCGCCGGCTACGCCATCGGCCCCCAGGGAATACAGGTCGTACGTGCCATCCGTCGATCTCACACCCGGATTGAGGTACTGATAAGGCGTGTTCCACGGGTCGACCGGCATGCTCTTGAGGTAACCCTGAGGGTTCCAGCCACGCGCCGCGGGCAGTCCGGAGGGACGTTTGACCAACGCTTCCAGGCCTTGCTGGGTCGAGGGGTAATGGGCGTTGTCGAGGCGATACATTTCCAGGGCGGTGGCGATGGCCTGGATATCGATTCTGGCGGCGGTCACCTTGGCCTGGTCGGGGCGGCTCATGAACTGCGGCACCACAATGGCCCCCAGCACACCGATGATGACTACCACCACCATGATTTCGATCAGGGTAAAACCGCGTTGCACGCGGGAAAGGCTTTTGCGGACAGGTCGCATGGATCAATTCACCAATTGGTTGAGGCTGAGAATCGGGAGCAGGATGGCCATGACGATCAGCAGCACAACGCCGCCCATCAGCACCAGCATGGCCGGCTCGAACAGGCTCACCACCAGCGCGATGCGCGCGGCGAGGCTGCTTTCCTGTTGTTCGGCGGCCCGGGCCAACATGCGGTCGAGTTCGCCGGCACGTTCACCGCTGGCGATCATGTGCAGCATCATCGGTGGGATGTCGCCGCTCAGTTCCAGGCCGCGGGTGAGCGTTCCGCCTTCGCGCACGGAACGGGCGACATCGACCATCCGCGCGCGAATGGTCAGGTTGCCGATGACCGAGGCGGAAATTTCCAGTGCGTCCACCAAAGGCACGGCACTTTTGCCGAGGATCGCCAGGGTGCTGGCAAACCGCGCGGCTTCCATGGCCCGCAGCACTTCACCGATGACGGGCGCACTCAGCAGCCAACGATGCCAGCGCAGACGCCACTGCGGCTGCTGCCAGCTCAAGCGCCACAGGCCGAACAGCATCACCAGTACGCCTATCAACAACAGGAAATGGTTGCGCAGTCCGTTGCTCACGCCGATCAGTGCCTGGGTCAGCCAGGGCAACGGCTGGCCGCTGTCGACGAAGATCTTCACCACATCCGGCACCACGTAGCCGAGCAGAAAACCGACGATTGCTGCGCTGGCCAGCATCAGGATCAAGGGGTACACCAGGGCCATCTGGATCTTTTGCCGCGAGGCCTGGCGGGCCTGTGTGTAGGCCGCCAGTTGCTCCAGCACATGGCCCAGATGCCCCGAGCGTTCGCCGGCGGCCACGGTGGCGCGGAACAATTCGGGGAAGGCCCTGGGAAATTGTCCCAGGGCCGAGGCCAGGGCGTGGCCTTCCATCACCCGGCTCCTGACCGCCGAGAGCAGGCCCGCGACCTTGCGCTTCGAGCTCTGTTTCGCCACCGCCTCGAGTGCTTCTTCCAGAGGCAGCCCGGCCTGAACCAGCGTTGCCAGCTGCAAGGTCAACAACGCCAGATCAGCCGCGCTCAGGCCTGCGCCGCGAGTTTGCCTGCCTGTATCGCTGCCGACCCGGACCTCGATCAACACACGCGGCCACACGCCACGGTCACGCAACAGCTGTCGCGCATGACGGGGTCCATCGGCCTCCAGGCGTCCCTTGCAGGATCGGCCTTGGGCATCAAGGGCGCGGTAGTCGAAGGTAGGCATCCGTCAGTGCTCCTGGGTCACGCGCAGCAACTCATCGAGGCTGGTCAAGCCCGCCAGCACCCGCTGACGCCCGTCCTGGAACAGGCTGCGCGAGACCTTGCGCGTTGCGTCGACGAGGATTTGCTCACTGGCGCCCTGATGGATCAGCGCCGAGACGGCGGGCGTCACGCTGATCAGTTCGTAGATGCCGATGCGCCCGCGATAGCCGTGCTGGCACTGCGCGCAGCCCGAGGCTTTGCACAGGGTGTGCGACGTGGCCGTGTCGAGCCCCAGGCGCTCACAGGCTGCCGCATCGGCGGTGTACGAAACCTTGCAATGGGGGCACAGGGTGCGCAGCAGGCGCTGGGCCAGAATGCCCACCAGCGAAGACGCCAGCAGGTAGGCATCGACGCCCATGTCGACCAGCCGCGTGACGGCGCCGACCGCACTGTTGGTGTGCAAGGTCGACAGCACCAGATGCCCGGTCAAAGACGCCTGCACGGCGATCTCGGCGGTTTCGCGGTCGCGGATTTCGCCGACCATCACCACGTCCGGGTCCTGGCGCAGAATCGCCCGCAGGCCGCGGGCAAAGGTCATGTCGACTTTCGGGTTGACCGGCATCTGGCCCACACCCGGCAGGTGATACTCGATCGGGTCTTCGACCGTGAGGATGTTGCGGGTCTGGTCATTCAGGCTGCTCAACGCGGCGTACAGGCTGGTGGTCTTGCCGGAGCCGGTCGGCCCGGTCACCAACAGGATGCCGTGGGGTTTGCCCAATAACTGGCGCAGGGCCGCGAGGGTATCGTCCGGCATGCCCAGCCGATGCAGGTCCAGGCGCCCGGCCTGCTTGTCGAGCAGGCGCAGCACCACCCGCTCACCGTGGGCCGAAGGCAGCGTCGAGACCCGCACATCGACTTCATGCCCGGCCAGACGCAAGGCCATTCGCCCATCCTGGGGCACGCGTTTTTCCGCGATGTCCAGGCGCGCCATGACCTTGATCCGCGACACCAGCAGCGTCGCCAGTTCGCGCTTGGGCCGGAGCATTTCACGCAGTTGGCCATCTACCCGCATTCGCACCGACAGGTAGTGCTCGAAGGTTTCCAGGTGCACGTCCGAGGCGTGTTCGCGCACGGCTTCACCGAGCAACGCGTTGATCAGACGAATGATCGGCGCATCGCCCTGTTGCTCAAGCAGGTCTGCGGTTTGCGGCACTTGATCGACCAGGCTGAGCAAGTCCAGTTCTTCGTCCAGCCCTTGGGCTACCTGCTCCACCGCGCTTTGCCCCTCGCGATAGGCTGCCGCCAGGCGTGAGGCGTATTCTTCGGCGTCGACGATGACGAACGGCAGCGTCGATCCGCACACCCGGCGCGCCTCTGACAATGCGCTGAGCGGTGCATCACTGCGCAGGGCAAGACGCAGATCGTCGTCGTCACGCTCCAGCAATACACCAAAACGCCGGGCGAAGCCGAAGGGCAATTGCTCGCTGAATTCGCCCATGGGTTACTGCGCCTTGCCGCGCAAGTCGAACACTGGCGCGTCGCTGGCCGGTTCAAACAACCCGCGTGCCTCGGATGGCAGCAACAATGAGTTGTTTTCCCCCGCCCCTGATTTGCTCAGATCACGCAGCGCGTTGTAACGCTGCTGGCTGACCCGGGACAGGCCCTCCTTGCTGCGCACGATGGTCGGGCGCAAGAACACCATCAGATTGCTTTTGGTCTGAGTGTCGCGGCTCCAGCGGAACATCGCGCCGAGGTAGGGAATGTCACGCAGCAGCGGCACGCCGCTTTTCTGAGTGCGCACGCTGTCGCGGATCAGGCCGCCGATCACGATGATTTCGCCATCGTCGGCGAGGATGGTGCTTTTGAGCGCCCGCTTGTTGGTGATCAGGTCCGAGGAGTCGATGCCCGACACCGAGGGGGCGATGTCCGACACCTCTTGCTCGACCTCCAGGCGCAACGTCGAGCCTTCGTTGATGTAAGGCTTGATCTTCAGGCTGATACCGACGTCCTTGCGCTCGACGGTGGTGAACGGATTTTCCGCGCCGTTGCTGTTGGTGGCGTAGGAGCCGGTCTTGAACGGCACGTTCTGGCCGACGATGATTTCCGCTTCCTGATTGTCCAGGGTCAACAGGCTCGGGGTGGACAGCAGGTTACTGTGGGTGTTGCTGGCCAGTGCCGAAATCAGTGCACCGAAGCGGTCGCTGCCCAGTTGCAGGATCGCCCCTTCCGGTGCCGATCGTTTCTCGTCGAACTTCAACCCGCCGACAATCGGAATGTCGGTGCCGGGAAAGTTGATGAAGCCCTTGGCGTCGCCGGTGTTGAGGTTCCACTGCACTCCGACCGCCTCGGCGATGTCGCCGGAGATTTCGACGATGGCGGCATGGATCAACACCTGGGCCCGCGGCTGATCCAGCTGGCGCACGATGCTTTCGATGGTCCGCACCTGTGCCGGATCGGCAATCAGCACCAGCGCGTTCTGGCTTTCGTCGGCCTTGATCATGAAGGCTGCGCCGCCCGATATGTCCTTGGCACTGCCGGTGGCGGACGCCTGTTTTCTGCCCTGCCCCATCGACTCCAGAATCTCGGCCAACTGCTTGGCATCACTGTGACGCAGGCGAATCACCCGGGCGTTGTCGAGGGTCGTGGTGGCTGGCGTATCGAGCCCTCGGGCCAGTTCGATCAAACGCTGGCGAACGACCGGCGGGCCAATGAAAATCAGGCGATTGGTCCGGGTGTCAGCCAGTACCTGTATCGCCGACTCGGCATTGCGCTTGCCCATGGAGGCCTCGATCACCGGCGCGACATCGCCCGCCTGGGCATGCTTGAGCTGAAGCACCGCGTGCAGGTTGTTCTGCCCCGAGTCCAGTTCACGGATCACCCGGGCGATGCGCTTCACATTGGCGGCCGTATCGGTCAGCACCAGCGCGTTGGCCGACACCGAGGGGCCGACATAACCGTTGGCAGAAACCAACGGTCGCACCAGCCCGGCGATATCGGTGGCACTACCGGTGTTCAACCCGATGACTTCGGTCACGAACTGCGACGCTGTGGTGGTTTTTACCGTGCCCTGACCGGCCCGGGTCCTGGCCTCGGCAACCGGGGTGATGAGAATCCGGTCGCCCTCATCGATCACCGTAAAATTGTGGGCGTCGAGCACTGAATAGAACAACCGGCGCACCCCTTCACGATCGAGGGCCTGCCGGGACATGACGGTGATACGACCGGAGACCTTGGGGTCCAGCACTACCGTGGTCCCGAGAATGCTGGAGATCTCTTCGACGATGTCGCGCAGCTCTGCGTTGTTCATCGCCAGTTGCCATTTTTCTTCGGCGCCCTGAACGGCGCCGTGGAAGAGCGTCAACACCATGGCGACGCAAAAAAGCACAGGTCGCAGTGCGCGTGCACCGGGAACGGTATTCATGACTTGATCACTCTGACGGCCCGGCAAACGGGCGTAGAAAACGCGGAGAAGTACTGGACGTTAGCGGCTTGTCGTGGGGGGGGAGCCGTTGCAGAAAACCGCTGACGGAAGGTTGCAGCATCAGCAACTCCTCTCGGCCCTTGTTCCACAACACTGCATGATTGACTTCGATACGCCGCAAGACACTGCCACCCGGCAAGCGCTCGCCGACCTGGTACAGGCGCGCGCCTTGCGAGTCCGCCAGCAACGCCCGCGACAAACCCTGGGTAACGACGAAGCTTGCTTGCAGGGTCAAAGGTTCGGCGCTTGGCAGCAGTTCGTCGCCAGCGGTCAGGCCGAGTACCGTTGCAACCGCTGTCGCATTGAGCGCTTGGCGGGCTGCCGGGGTCGCCCGCGTTGTTTCGACCGGCATTGGCAAGGCCAAGTGTTGACGAAAGCGCCACTCCTGCCAGACCACAAATGCCCCATAGACCAGCGGCACAATCAGCAGACTCGCCTTGCACAGTAGCAACGCGAGCCCGGTCAAGCGCTCCTGCGAATACTTCATCGTCGGCTCACTCGAGCCGCTCGGGCGCAGGCTTGCCGCACTGCCGCAAGGACATCCGTCGCAACACCCGGTGATTACAGGCCTCATGCACGATGACCGCGCCGATGTGCGCGGTCAGCAGCAGCGATAGCACCACACATGCCCACATGTGGACGGTGGCGAACAGAGCGGTCAATCGTGGATCGTTCAAGGGTTGGCCGAACTCGACAACCCCGAAGACATCAATCGGGCGATCCATCATCAATACGCCGGTCACCAGCACGGCACCGACGATGAGGTAAATCAATGCGTGTACAAACAACGCGAGCGCTTCTACAGGCGCCAGGGAACTCATGCCCGAAAAACGGGTATGGGTGAAAAACAGAAACAGCCGCCACACATAAAACGGTATGAACACCGTAGTCAGCGAAACATTGAAGAATGCAACCGACTCCTTGATGTGCGTAGACACCTCGAAACCGGCCACCAAAAACCCGGACAGCAAGGTCCACAGGATCACCGCTGCCGACAACCAATGCAGCAGCACACGCTGTCTGGAATAAGACGAAACCGACATGTTCAACTCGATCGACATCAGAGGAATTAACCTTCAGGCGATCGGCTACCGATCGCCTGAAGGGCTACAAGAGGGACTTACAACTTGTCCCACGCCATGTGCGAGTGAGCACCGACACCCGGTTCAAAACCGTTGGCGGTGAGGGTGTACTGCTTGCAGTAACCCGACGCAGGGAATGGCTTGCACTCGAAGACTTCGTCGGTCTTCGGTTGCAGCACCTTGGTGCCGGCGGTGTAGTCGCTGAGGCCTTCAGGGAACACGAAGTCGTATTCGATGCCCGCGCCTTCACCGGTCAGTTGGGTTGTCTTGGTGTCCTGACGGGTGGTGCGGCCGTCCAGGGTGGTGCCGACCAGGGTCAGCGTGTGCGCGCCAGGATTGCTGCGCACATCCAGGGACAACGAGGTGGAGCCGGTGGCCACTTGTGCCGAGGTAGTGCCTACCGGTTTGTTGTTCTGGTCGAACAAGGTGGCTTCGACGTTCATCGCACGGTTCGCGATCATGCTGAACTCGACTTTGGCCCGGCCTTTATTCAGGACGTATTCGGCTTGCTGAGAGGCCACCGCCATGTGCGCAGCGGCGTCTTCCTTCATGTCCAGCTGTACTTCGTAGCGGACTACGCCGCTTTCTTTTTGTGCGTAAAGGCTGTTGGTGCCTTTGACCGGTTCGACATTGCCGCTCTCGTCGCGGATACCGGCGCGAACAAGGGTGTGGGTCTGGTTGATTTTTTCGGCCAGCTTGAACGACCAGTTTTGCGGCGTGCCGTCTTCAGCGTTTTCGATGCTGATGTTGATGCTGTAGTCCGGGCTCTCGCCATTGGCGGTGAACGCGCGGGCCTTGACCTTGTCGCCCACCAGCAGCGCCGTCGAGGGCGCAATGCTGCCTACGGAGGACCAGCCGCCAGGCAGTTCAGGCTCCGCCAGGATGTTCAGATCCGTAGCGTTGTAGAACGCGGCATCGGTATCGCCCACGGTCCAGATGGCCAGGACGACGTGATGGCCAGACTTGTCTGCCGGAATGTTGCAGCTGTGCTTGTCGCTGGACTCAGGCCGCTTGTTGCCACCATCGATTGTGCAGAACGGCGTGCTTTCGAAAGTGGCGCGCTTGAGCGATTCGTTCGGATTCCAGCCGTTGCGGGTGATGAAATACTCGTGTTTGGTCGCAGGGTGAACCGCCGTGTAATGCCATTTGAAATCGATGTTGCGGTCCTTGATTTCCGTCAGGTGCCAACGGGTGGCGGACTGTGCATCCATGGCAGAGAACAGCGAGTGACCACCGCTGGCGATCTTGCCATCGACCGGCCCCTGCAAGGGAGCGCCGCCGACACCTGCCGGAAAGCCCTTGAAGGTTTCACCGACACTCTGCGGCTCGTACTGGGCGCCACCACAGTTGGTGTTCAAGCCTTTCTGGCAAGCCAGTGCGCGCGAAGGCGGCACATCCAGATAACCATGGGCGGAAACGGTTTGAGAGGCCAGCATTGCCGATAACAGGATCATCGATGAGGTGCAGGCCGTTAATGCACTTCTTTTATCAAATGTAATTTTCATGATGTATTCCAGACTTCTTATCGAAAACAGGGCGCCTCGTGGGCGCCCCTGTTCGCTTCGTGATTGTTCGGCAATACGCCGGACAAGGGCCTGAAACCTTACGGGGATGGAGGAAAATTTTATGTAGGAGTAATCACCGCGCGAGGCAAGAACCGTCTCTCCATTCCTCGCCCCGACAAAGAAAGAAAACACTCTTACAGCTAGTGATGCTTTATCGATTGAGCTTTTAAACGGCACAAAAAAACCTGTCCGGCACGAGGCGGGACAGGCTTTTTGAAAACGGGTAATCGCTATTCGTGATACTGCGCCGACAACTCATGTACCGCGCGCAGGAACGCACCGGCATGCTCCGGGTCGACTTCCGGCGTGATGCCGTGACCCAGGTTGAACACGTGACCACTGCCTTTGCCATAGCTGGCGAGGATACGGCCGACTTCCGCGCGGATGGCTTCCGGTTTAGCGTACAGCACAGTCGGGTCCATGTTGCCTTGCAGCGCTACCTTGTCACCGACACGGGAGCGGGCGTTGCCGATGTCGCAAGTCCAGTCCAGGCCCAGTGCGTCGGCGCCAGCATCGGCGATGCTTTCCAGCCACAGGCCGCCGCTCTTGGTGAACAGGATCACCGGCACCTTGCGCCCCTCATGCTCGCGGATCAAACCGCTGACGATTTTCTTCATGTAGGCCAGGGAGAACTCCTGGTACGCCGCAGCCGACAGGCTGCCACCCCAGCTGTCGAAGATCTGCACCGCTTGGGCACCGGCCATGATCTGGCCGTTGAGGTAGCTGGTAACGGTCTGCGCGAGCTTGTCCAGCAGCAGGTGCAAGGCTTGCGGGTTGTCGTAGAGCATGGTTTTGGTCTTGCGGTAATCTTTCGACGAGCCGCCTTCGACCATGTAGGTGGCCAGGGTCCACGGGCTGCCGGAGAAACCGATCAGCGGCACACGGCCGTTCAGTTCGCGGCGGATGGTGCTGACCGCATCCATCACATAGCCCAGGTCTTTTTGCGGATCAGGAATCGGCAGGGCTTCGATGTCGGCCAGGGTGCTGACGACTTTCTTGAAGCGCGGACCTTCGCCGGTTTCGAAGTACAGGCCCTGACCCATGGCATCGGGGATGGTCAGGATGTCGGAGAAGAGGATCGCCGCATCCAGCTGCGGATAGCGGTCGAGCGGCTGCATCGTGACTTCGCAAGCGAACGCCGGGTTCATGCACAGGCTCATGAAATCGCCGGCCTTGGCACGGCTGGCGCGGTATTCAGGCAGATAGCGACCGGCCTGACGCATCATCCACACGGGGGTGACGTCTACGGGTTGCTTGAGCAGGGCGCGCAGGAAACGGTCGTTCTTCAGGGCAGTCATGTCGGCATCCGGAAAAAAAGTGAGGGCATTTTCTCAGAGCCGGACGCAAAAGGCACGGATGCAGGTCAGCCTTTTGTCTATCGGGTCAATTTGTCGCATTTTTGCAGCACCACAAAACACTGTGGGAGCTGGCTTGCCAGCGATACAGGCACCTCGGTGGTCAGGTAGACCGAGGTGATGCTATCGCTGGCAAGCCAGCTCCCACAGGTATCGCATTGCTGTTTCGAACGAGGTTTAGACGCCCAGGTAATCCAGGATCCCTTCCGCCGCATTACGGCCTTCGAAGATCGCCGTCACCACCAGGTCGGAACCGCGCACCATGTCGCCACCGGCGAAGATTTTCGGGTTGCTGGTCTGGTGCTTGTACTGACCTTGTTCCGGCGCCACCACGCGGCCCTGGCTGTCGGTCTGGATTTCGAACTGTTCGAACCACGGCGCCGGACTAGGACGGAAACCGAAAGCAATGACCACGGCGTCGGCCGGGATGATCTCTTCAGAGCCCGGGATCGGCTCGGGGCTGCGACGGCCACGGGCATCCGGCTCGCCGAGACGGGTCTCGACCACCTTCACGCCTTCGACCTTGTCTTCACCGACAATGGCTATCGGCTGGCGGTTGTAGAGGAATTTCACGCCTTCTTCCTTGGCGTTCTTCACCTCTTTGCGCGAGCCCGGCATGTTCGCTTCGTCACGACGATAGGCGCAGGTCACCGACTTGGCGCCCTGGCGGATCGACGTACGGTTGCAGTCCATCGCCGTGTCGCCGCCGCCCAGTACCACGACCTTCTTGCCTTTCATGTCGACGAAATCTTCCGGCGACTTTTCAAAGCCCAGGTTGCGGTTGACGTTGGCGATCAGGAAGTCCAGCGCGTCGTACACGCCCGGCAGGTCTTCACCGGCGAAACCGCCCTTCATGTAGGTGTAGGTGCCCATGCCCATGAATACCGCATCGTATTCTTCGAGCAGTTGCTCCATGGTCACGTCCTTGCCCACCTCGGTGTTGAGGCGGAACTCGATGCCCATGCCGGTGAAGACTTCGCGACGATTGCTCAGCACGGTCTTTTCCAGCTTGAACTCCGGGATGCCGAAGGTCAGCAGACCGCCGATTTCCGGGTTCTTGTCGAACACCACCGGGGTCACGCCGCCGCGCACCAGCACGTCGGCACAGCCCAGGCCCGCAGGCCCGGCACCGATGATCGCGACACGCTTGCCGGTCGGCTTGACCTTGGACATGTCCGGGCGCCAGCCCATGGCGAACGCGGTGTCGGTGATGTACTTCTCCACCGAACCGATGGTCACCGCGCCGAAGCCGTCGTTGAGGGTGCAGGCACCCTCGCACAGACGGTCCTGCGGGCACACCCGGCCGCAGACTTCCGGCAGGGTGTTGGTCTGGTGCGACAGCTCGGCGGCCTGGAGGATGTTGCCCTCGGCCACCAGCTTCAGCCAGTTGGGAATGAAGTTGTGCACCGGGCACTTCCATTCGCAATATGGGTTACCGCAACCCAGGCAGCGGTGGGCCTGGTCGGCCGACTGCTGGGGTTTGAAGGGTTCGTAGATTTCCACGAACTCTTTCTTGCGTTGACGCAACAGTTTCTTCTTCGGATCCTTGCGCCCGACCTCGATGAACTGGAAGTCATTATTCAGACGTTCAGCCATTTTAAAACCTCATCAAACTCTTCAGGCGCATATCACTGCGGGTTGGCACGGGTGCTGGAAAGCAACGATTTCAGGCTGGCAGCCTTGGGCTTGACCAGCCAGAAACGGCGCACGTAATCATCGAGGTTCTCGGCGAGTTCACGACCCCACTCGCTGTCGGTCTCCTCGACGTACTCGTTCAGCACGCGTTGCAGGTGGCTACGGTAGGCTTCCATCGCCTCGCCGCTGATCCGCTGGATTTCCACCAGTTCGTGGTTGACCCGGTCAACGAAACTGTTGTCCTGGTCGAGCACATAGGCGAAACCACCGGTCATGCCAGAGCCGAAGTTATAACCGGTCTTGCCCAATACGCAGACGAAACCACCGGTCATGTACTCGCAGCAGTGATCGCCAGTGCCTTCCACGACAGTGTGGGCACCGGAGTTACGCACGGCGAAACGCTCGCCCGCAGTACCGGCGGCGAACAGCTTGCCGCCGGTGGCGCCGTACAGGCAGGTGTTGCCGATGATGGCACTGTCCTGAGTGCGGTAGACGCTACCCTTCGGCGGAACGATCACCAGCTTGCCGCCGGTCATGCCCTTGCCGACGTAGTCGTTGGCGTCGCCTTCCAGGTACATGTTCAGGCCGCCGGCGTTCCATACGCCGAAGCTCTGCCCGGCCGTGCCTTTGAAGCGGAAGGTGATCGGCGCGTTGGCCATGCCCTGGTTGCCGTGCTTGCGCGCGATTTCACCGGAGATCCGCGCGCCGATGGAACGGTCGCAGTTGCAGATATCCAGGGCGAACTCGGCGCCGCTCAGGTCGTTGATCGCCGAGGTGGCCAAGTCGACCATTTTCTCGGCCAGCAGGCCCTTGTCGAACGGCGGGTTGCGCTCCACGCCACAGAACTGCGGCTTGTCCGCCGGCACGTGATCGCTGCCCAACAACGGGGTCAGGTCCAGGTGATGCTGCTTGGCGGTCTGGCCTTCGAGGACTTCCAGCAGATCGGTACGCCCGATCAACTCTTCGAGGGAGCGCACGCCCAGCTTGGCCAGCCACTCACGGGTTTCTTCGGCGACATAGGTGAAGAAATTCACCACCATGTCGACGGTACCGATGTAGTGATCCTTGCGCAGCTTCTCGTTCTGGGTCGCAACGCCGGTGGCGCAGTTGTTCAGGTGGCAGATGCGCAGGTATTTGCAGCCCAGGGCGATCATTGGCGCGGTGCCGAAGCCGAAGCTTTCAGCGCCGAGGATGGCCGCCTTGATCACGTCGAGGCCGGTTTTCAGACCGCCGTCGGTCTGTACCCGGACTTTGCCGCGAAGGTCGTTGCCGCGCAGGGTCTGGTGGGTTTCGGCCAGGCCGAGTTCCCACGGAGCGCCCGCGTACTTGATCGAGGTCAGCGGCGATGCACCGGTACCGCCGTCATAGCCGGAGATGGTGATCAAGTCCGCATAGGCCTTGGCCACACCGGCGGCGATGGTGCCGACGCCCGCTTCCGCTACCAGCTTCACCGAGACCAGTGCCTTCGGGTTGACTTGTTTCAGGTCGAAAATCAGCTGCGACAAGTCTTCAATCGAGTAGATGTCATGGTGCGGCGGTGGCGAAATCAGGGTCACGCCCGGCACTGCATAACGCAGCTTGGCGATCAGGCCGTTGACCTTGCCGCCCGGCAGTTGACCACCCTCGCCCGGCTTGGCGCCTTGGGCGACCTTGATCTGCAGCACTTCAGCGTTGACCAGGTATTCCGGGGTTACACCGAAACGGCCGGTGGCAACCTGCTTGATTTTCGAGCTCTTGATGGTGCCGTAGCGCGCCGGGTCTTCACCGCCTTCGCCGGAGTTGGAACGCGCACCGAGGCGGTTCATGGCTTCGGCCAGGGCTTCGTGAGCTTCCGGCGACAGGGCGCCCAGGGAGATACCGGCGGAGTCGAAGCGCTTGAGCACCGATTCCAGCGGTTCGATCTCGCTGATGTCCAGCGGCGTGTCCAGGGTTTTGACTTTCAGCAGGTCGCGGATCATCGACACCGGGCGGTTATCCACCAGCGACGTGTATTCCTTGAACTTGCTGTAGTCACCCTGCTGCACGGCGGCTTGCAGGGTGTTGACCACGTCCGGGTTGTACGCGTGATATTCGCCACCGTGGACGAACTTCAGCAGGCCGCCTTGCTGGATCGGCTTGCGCGGGCTCCAGGCTTCGGTGGCCAGGGCTTTCTGCTCGGCTTCGATGTCGACGAAACGCGCACCCTTGATACGGCTCGGCACGCCACGGAAGCTCAGGTTGCAGACTTCCTCGGACAGGCCGATGGCCTCGAACAACTGCGCACCGCGGTACGAAGTAATGGTCGAGATGCCCATCTTCGACAGGATCTTGAGCAGGCCCTTGGTGATGCCTTTACGGTAGTTCTTGAACACCTCGTAGAGGTCGCCCAGCACTTCACCGGTACGGATCAGGTCGCCCAGCACTTCATAGGCCAGGAACGGATAGACGGCAGAGGCGCCGAAACCGATCAACACGGCGAAGTGGTGCGGATCGCGAGCGGTCGCGGTTTCCACCAGGATGTTGGAGTCGCAACGCAGGCCTTTTTCGGTCAGGCGATGGTGCACCGCACCGGTAGCAAGCGAAGCGTGGATCGGCAATTTGCCCGGAGCAATGTGACGGTCACTCAGCACGACCTGGGTACGGCCCGAGCGCACGGCTTCTTCAGCCTGATCGGCAACGTTGCGGATCGCCGCTTCCAGGCCGATGCTCTCGTCGTAGTTGAGGTCGATGATCGCGCGCTCGAAACCCGGGCGATCGAGGTTCATCAGCGAGCGCCACTTGGCCGGGGAAATGACCGGCGAGCTGAGGATCACGCGCGAAGCGTGTTCCGGCGATTCCTGGAAGATGTTGCGCTCGGCACCGAGGCAGATCTCCAGCGACATGACGATGGCTTCACGCAGCGGGTCGATCGGCGGGTTGGTGACCTGCGCGAACTGCTGGCGGAAATAGTCGTACGGCGTGCGCACGCGCTGGGACAGCACGGCCATCGGCGTATCGTCGCCCATCGAACCCACGGCTTCGTAACCCTGTTCGCCGAGCGGACGCAGCACCTGGTCGCGCTCTTCGAACGTGACCTGGTACATCTTCATGTATTGCTTGAGCTGATCGACGTCGTAGAACGCCGAACCGTGGTCGTTGTCTTCCATGGTCGCCTGGATGCGCAGGGCATTCTTGCGCAGCCATTGCTTGTACGGATGACGGGACTTCAGACGGTTGTCGATGGCGTCGGTGTCGAGGATCTGGCCGGTTTCGGTGTCCACGGCAAAGATCTGGCCCGGGCCAACGCGGCCTTTGGCGATCACGTCTTCAGGCTGGTAGTTCCAGACACCGATTTCCGAGGCCAGGGTGATGAAGCCGTTCTTGGTGGTGACCCAACGCGCCGGACGCAGGCCGTTGCGGTCGAGCAGGCACACCGCGTAGCGACCGTCGGTCATTACCACGCCGGCCGGGCCGTCCCACGGTTCCATGTGCATCGAGTTGTATTCGTAGAACGCACGCAGATCCGGGTCCATGGTCTCGACGTTCTGCCACGCAGGCGGAATGATCATCCGCACGCCACGGAACAGGTCGATGCCACCGGTGACCATCAGCTCCAGCATGTTGTCCATGCTCGATGAGTCGGAACCCACGCGGTTGACCAGCGGGCCGAGCTCTTCCAGGTCCATCAGGTCGTTGGTGAACTTGGTGCGACGGGCCACGGCCCAGTTGCGGTTGCCGGTGATGGTGTTGATCTCGCCGTTGTGCGCCAGGAAGCGGAACGGTTGAGCCAGCGGCCATTTCGGCAGGGTGTTGGTGGAGAAGCGCTGGTGGAACACGCAAATCGACGTTTGCAGGCGCTCATCGCTCAGGTCCGGATAGAAGGCGGTCAAGTCCGCCGGCATCATCAGGCCTTTGTAAATGATGGTCTTGTGGGAAAAGCTGCACACGTAGTGGTCGGTGTCGGCGGCGTTGGCCACGGACGAGCGACGACGGGAGGTGAACAGCTTGACGGCCATGTCCTGATCGCTCAGGCCTTCACCGCCGATGAACACTTGCTCGATCTGCGGCAGGCGCTCAAGGGCCAGGCGGCCGAGGACGCTGGTGTCGATCGGCACTTTGCGCCAGCCGACCAACTGCAAGCCGGCGGCCAGGATCTCGCGGTTCATGTTCTCGCGAGCGGCTTCGGCTTTGACCGGGTCCTGGTTGAAGAAGACCATGCCCACCGCATATTGCTTGGGCATTTCGACGCCGAAGGTTTCCTGGGCGATGGCTCGCAGGAACACGTCCGGCTTTTGAATCAGCAGACCGCAACCGTCACCGGTCTTGCCGTCGGCATTAATCCCACCGCGGTGGGTCATGCAGGTCAGGGCCTCAATGGCCGTTTGCAAAAGGGTATGACTGGGCTCGCCCTGCATATGGGCTATCAGGCCGAAACCGCAGTTATCCTTGAATTCATCTGGTTGGTACAGACCTGCTTTCATAGACACTTTCTCACCAGGCTGCCTCTGATCGAGGCAAATTTCTTTTCAATTCAACCACTTGCCATCCGCGCCGAACGTACGCCAGCTTTGCGGGGACAAAAGGGAGGTCATTGTACACACCGACACAGAGGCTCACAAATTTGACGACGAAATGTCGCAAATCTATGTCGCATTTGTGAAAGGTTTAAAGCGATCCGCTGTGCTAGTCAAAACTTTTTTTAATTTTGACCGCAACGACTCAAAGACTACTGTGACGCAGACACCACAAGGCACGCAGCCCGAAGGGCAGCGCGCACTTGTAGAAATTTTGAGGTGCTTGGAGAGGCGGCCTGGGTAAGGCCGCCGAATCTTCAGCGAGTTGTTGCCAGTTCCTGTTGGACGCTGGCGACAGTGCGAGGCCAAGGTTTACCAGCCTGAACCTTCGCTGGCAAGGCCTTGATGGCGGAAACGGCTGCATCACGATTGGCGAAGTTGCCGTAGGTGATCACGTAAAGCGGCTTGCCATTGAGGACTTTCTTGAAATAACGGTACTCGCCGCCCTGCTCCTTGACGAAGCTTTGTGCGGCGGTTTCGGAGCTGGTGCCGAGGATTTGCACCACGTAGTTGCCCGGTGCCTGACCGGCGTACCAGGTGCCGCCAGCAGCCTTGGCCACCGGAGCCGGTTTCTCGGCAGGCTTGGCCGCAGCAGCAACGGCTGGCTTGGCTGGCGCTGGAGCAGGCTTGGCCACAGGAGCAGGCGCTGGCTTGGCGGTGGCGACCTGGGTCGGCGCTGGTGTCGGCTTGGCCGCTGGTGTCGGCGCTGATGTCGGCGCAGGGCCGGCAGGAACGCCCGCAGGCGGCGCAGTGGTGGTCACCGTCGGCGGTATGGCGCTGGAGCCTTCAACCGGAACGCCATCATCGCCTTCAGTGATACCGCCTGCGGCTTCAGCCAGCGGGGCGCGCATGACCGGTTGTGAGTTACCGACCAACGGCAATGGCATCGGCTGCGTGTTGCCGGCGAACTCGACGGCCGGAGCCCCCCCATTCGCGGTTGGCTGGCCTTGACCAAGCGGCAGTTGCGCCTGTTCATTGGCCGGCGCACCGGCGGTCGGTGCCTTGTTGCGACCCGGAATCAACCAGGCGGCAGCTACCGCGACCACGACCACGGCGGAAATCGCCAATACGTGTTTCTTCGGCATATTGAACCCCATTTTTGGACGCTTGACCGCTGAGCGGCTGGCGATCATGGCTTCGATCATTGCATCGCGGGCGACCTGATTGATGCTGCCAGGCCAGCCTTCGGAGCTTTCGTGAATATCAGAGATCTGATCCGCGGTGAAAAGTTCGATACCGCGACCCGCGCCTTCGAGCCGCTGCTCCAGATATTCGCGGGTTTCTTCTTCGGTGTAGGGCTGCAACTCGATGACGTGGAAGCGCTCTTCCTCGAGATGCAAAGCCTCAAGCTGAGCGATCAGCGAGGTTTCACCGAACAGGAACACATGCGGGCGGCCTTCAGGCGCGCCGGCAGCCAGGACCATCAGCGCCTCAAGGGCAGACTCGTCGAGTTGTTCGGCGTCATCGACCAGCAGATAGACTTCCTGCCCGGTCAGTGCAAGCTGCACCACCTGGGCCAGAATGGCGTCGGCATCAGCATGGGCGACGTTCAGCGCCTGGGCCACCTGGTGCAGCACACCGGCCGCATCGCCGGCGCCGCGGGCAGAAACCACCACGCTTTGTACCGATTGCTTGTTGGTGCTGGCGACCAGGGCCTGACGCAACAGGGTCTTGCCACTGCCCTCGGGGCCGGTGACCACCAGCAGCAACTGGCTGTAGCGGGCCAGGTGATGCAGTTGTCCCAGCACGGGTTTGCGCTGGGCCGGGAAAAATTTGAAGCCAGGCACCCGTGGAGCAAAAGGGTCATGACTCAACTGGTAATGGCCGAGGAAAGCCTCGTCGGCATGCAAACTAGTCATCGTGTTCTTATTAACCTTTAAGCTGAGCCAGGGCGCGGTAGTCTGCCCCCAGCGTGGCCTGTAGAACCTCTTTCGGATAATCGTCGGTCACCACCGCTTCGCCCATGTGGCGCAGCAGCACCAGGCGCAAACGACCGTCGATCACTTTTTTATCAATGGACATGTGTTCGAGGAAATCGGCTTCTGTCATTTCTTGCGGCGGCATGACCGGCAGCCCCGCACGCTGGAACAGACGAATGCCGCGATCACGCTCCTGCTCGCTGATCCAGCCCAGTCGCGTGGACATTTCCAGCGCCATTACGGTGCCAGCAGCCACTGCCTCACCATGAAGCCATACACCATAGCCCATGTGGGTTTCGATGGCGTGGCCAAACGTGTGGCCCAGGTTCAAGGTGGCACGAACGCCCGTCTCTTTCTCATCGGCACCGACCACCGCCGCCTTCGCCGCGCAGGAGCGCTCGATGGCATAGGTCAGGGCTTGCTGGTCCAGGTTGCGCAGGCGGTCAACGTTGTCTTCGAGCCAGGTCAGGAATGGCTCATCACAGATCAGCCCGTACTTGATGACTTCGGCCAGCCCGGCGGACAGCTCGCGCGCCGGAAGGGTATTGAGGCTGGCGGTATCGATCAGCACCACGTTCGGCTGATAGAAGGCGCCGACCATGTTCTTGCCCAGCGGATGGTTGATCCCGGTCTTGCCGCCGACCGAGGAGTCGACCTGGGACAGCAGCGTGGTCGGAACCTGGATGAAATCGACGCCGCGCTGGTAGCAGGCGGCGGCAAAGCCGGCCATGTCACCGATCACACCGCCACCGAGGGCGATCACCGTGGTGCGGCGGTCATGCCGGGCGGTCAGCAGGCCGTCGAAAATCAGTTGCAGGGTTTCCCAGGTCTTGAAGGCTTCGCCGTCGGGCAGTACCACGGAAATCACCGAGAACTGCGCCAGGCTGCGGGTCAGACGCTCGAGATAGAGCGGGGCAACAGTCTCGTTGGAGATGATCGCTACCTGCCGTCCGCGAATGTGCGGGGTCAGCAGCTCGGGCTGATCCAACAAACCTTCGCCAATATGAATCGGGTAGCTGCGCTCGCCTAGATCGACCTTGAGTGTCTGCATGTGTCCCCACAGTGAAGATGGAATCAGGCGTCTTGCCTTGAATTAACCAATGTCCGCGGCCTCTGCTGGTGTGACGCCGTTCGGTAGCCTTCCGCCACAACCTTGTACGGTCATGGCAGGACGCCGAGGATAGCGCATTTCGCGCGGCGCTTTAACGGGGTGGCAGCTGCTGCAGGCGCTCCAGAATGTCGAGTACGACCATTCGTGGCGGCCGCTCATCTGTTTCGACCACCAGGTCGGCAATTTCCCGATAAAGCGGATCGCGGATCGCCAGCAGATCCCGAAGGGTCTTGGCTGGATCGGCGGTACGCAACAATGGCCGATTGCGGTCACGGGCCGTGCGGCCGACCTGCTGCTCGACCGACGCATGCAGATAAACCACTCGCCCACCGGCATGCAGTGCCCGACGATTGGCTTCGCGCATGACCGCGCCCCCGCCTGTCGCCAGCACCACTCCGTCGTAATCGCACAGCTCGGCAATCATTGCCTGCTCGCGATCACGAAAGCCCGGTTCGCCTTCCTTATCGAAGATCCAAGGGATATTGGCGCCCGTGCGCAATTCAATTTCCTTATCGGAATCTTTGAATGGCAGGCGCAGCTCTTTGGCCAGCAACCGGCCGATGGTGCTTTTTCCAGCCCCCATCGGTCCAACAAGAATCAAATTTCGCACAGAATCAATGACTCACAGCAATCGCCTGATTATTCATGATACGCGGAGTGAGGAATACCAACAGCTCGGATTTTTTCTCCGAAACCACATCACGCCGGAAAAGGCGGCCAAGATACGGCACATCGCCAAGAAATGGCACCTTATCTACAACCTTGCTCTGAGTATTTGAGAAAACGCCGCCAATGACGATGGTCTCGCCATCGTTGACCAGGACCTTGGCGTTGACTTCGTTTTTCTTGATGGGCGGTACATCCTGGACCTTGTTCAGGAAGTCCGGTTCGTCCTTGGTGACCTTGACCTCCATAATGATCCGGTTGTCGGGCGTGATCTGAGGCGTCACCTCCAGCGACAGCGAAGCCTCCTTGAACGACACCGACGTCGCGCCGCTGGAACTGGCTTCCTGATAGGGAATCTCGGTGCCCTTGAGGATTTTCGCGGTTTCCTTGTCGGACGTGACCACCTTGGGTTGCGAGACGATTTCCCCGTTGCCGGTTTTCTCCATGGCCGTCAGCTCCAGGTCCAGCAAGACGTTATCGGTGATGAACGCGATGCCGATTCCCGAGGTGTTGTTGGCTACGCCCATGTCGACGAACGGTGAGTTGGTGCTGGTACTGCCGGGCGTGCCGATGGTCGATGACCCATTGAGCCCATTGCTGACGCCGGAGGTGTTCCAGTTGCCCTTGTTCTGTATCGAACCACCCCAACGCACCCCAAGGCTTTTGTCGTAGTCGACGTTGGCTTCGACGATCCGCGCCTCGATCATCACCTGGCGCACCGGGATATCCAGTTGCGTGACGATCCTGCGCAGCTCGTCCAGCCGGTCCTGGGTCTGGTAGGCAATGATGTTGTTGGTGCGTTCATCAACGGTGATCGAGCCCCGTCCGTCGGGTTTCGCTTCGGCACTGGTCACCGACTGGAAGAGCTTGGCGATGTCCGCCGCCTTGGCGTAATTGACCTGCAACAGCTCCCGACGCAACGGTGCCAGATCGGCAATCTGCTTCTGCGATTCGAGCTCCTGACGCTCACGGGCAGCAATTTCATCGGCCGGCGCAACCAGCAGGACATTGCCGACCTTGCGCTTGTCCAGCCCCTTGGTTTTCAACACCAGATCCAGCGCCTGATCCCACGGCACGTTCTGCAGGCGCAGGGTAATTCCCCCCTGGACCGTGTCGCTGGCCACCAGATTGAGGTTGGTGAAATCGGCGATCAGTTGCAGCACCGAGCGCACATCGATGTCCTGGAAATTCAGCGAAAGTTTCTCGCCGCTGTAGGCCTGTTGCCCGGCATTGCGCTTTTGCAGCTCATCGACTGTCGCCGGGCGAACGCTGACCGTGAGCTTATTGTCAGTCTGATAGGTCGAGTAATCGAACGTGCCGCCGGGCTCGATGCTGATGGTGGCTCGATCGCCGCTCTCGCTGGCATTGACGAACTGCACAGGCGTGGCGAAATCCTTCACGTCCAGACGCACGCGCAACCGCTCGGGCAATCGGGTTTTGGCAAATCCGACGATGATCCTGCCCTCGCGCTCTTGTATGTCGGGCGCAATCGATGGATCCGACAAGTCGATCACCACGTTGCCTTCGCCCTGGGTTCCCCGCTGGAAATCCACACCCCGAATGGCCTTGCCTACCGTCGCCGCGGCTCGCGCCGGAACCGGCGTTGCTGTGGCCGCCGGCCTGGATGTCGACGGTTTGCCCCCCTGCCCGACAACTACCAGCAGATTGTTGCCTTCAACTCGCGAATCATACGGGGCCGGCTGGGTCAGATTGATGATCAGCCGCGTACGGTCCCGGGCTTCCACAACCGTCGCACTGCGGGCATTTCCACTGCCGAGATCGCGAGTCTTGCTGGCCAACTGACTGGCGACACCCGGCAAATCCAGGGCAATCCGGGCCGGCGAATCCGTCGTGTAGCCGTGGGGCACCGGGGGCGGCGCATCGAACGACAACTTCAACTCGACACGGTCACCTGGCAGCGCAGCGACATCCAGCGCCTTGAGGTTGGCCGCTTGTACCATCGACGACAACAACGCTATCCATAGCGAAAGGCCGATGGTGGAGAGAATCCTGTTCATTATTGGAGTTCCACTATGAGTGCTCTTTCAAGGAAATGGTCCGGGGACGCTCCAGCCAAGCTCCCTGACCATCAGGGACAATTTCAACCACATCGACTTGAGAGCCGCTGATCGCAACGATCCGTCCGTCGTTACGCCCCAGGTAATCGCCGACTTTCAGCCGGTGCACCCCACCCGCCCCGCGCAGCAAGGCATAAGCGCCCGTTGCATTGGAAAGGGTGCCGACCATTTCAAACTGCTCGATGTTGAAGCCTTCGAGGTACTGTTTGACCCGGTCCGGGTCGGGTTTGACGTTATGCGAACCCCGCCGTCGGGCCGCCGGATCAGTGCTGATCTGCGGTGAAAACGGGCTGCGCAGATTCGCTGCGTTGTAAGTGAATGCAGGGTAGGACCGAAATACCGGCGTGGGTTCAATCCTCCCCGGCCCGTGCAGGCGCATTTCGTTCATGTACGCATCCAGATCGGTGTAGTCATCGCCTGCGCCACAACCGGACAGGGCAGACAAAAACACCATCACCGAAAAACAACGTGCCGGACTCATTGATGCTGTCCCTTGTCGTTGTAGCGGTAGGTCTTGGCGAGGATGGTCAAGCGCAGCTTCGGACCACCCTCGGGGCTGACGGGCGCAAGATCGAAATCGTGCAAGGTGACGATTCGCGGTAACCCGGCCACACCACTGACGAAGGTGGCCAGATCGTGGTAATCCCCGGTGACCGTGATCTGGATCGGCAGTTCGATATAGAACGGCTGGGCGACCTCCGGCAGCAACTTGATCTCTTCGAACTCCAGGCCGCTACCCAGGCCCGTACGGGTGATGTCTTCCAGCAAGCCAGGCACTTCGGTGTCACCGGGCAGTTGCCGCAACAGCACGACGAAGGCGCTCTCCATCTCCTTCAGCTGCCGGGTGTAGAGATCCAGATTCGCCGCCATGCGGGCTTTGTAGCCGAACTGCTCCTTGAGGGTCGACTCTTCTTCGCGCTTGAGATCGAGCTGCCCCACAAGGTCGCGGGTGGAAAAGCTGTAGCCAAAGGCCAGCACCAGAAGCACGAACAAACCGGCCACCAGAAACTTGATCACCGGCGGCCAGGAACCCATGTTGCTGGTATCCAGATCATTGATGTCGATCTTGCGCAGCCCTTCGAACCATTCCGACAGGCTCATTTGCCCCCCTCCGGTGCTAGGGGCTGAGTCTGACGAACGGTCAACTGGAAGACGTTGGCCTGCTCCACCTGACCGGCGGCCGTGGCCTTGACTTCGGTCAGGCTCGGCGCATCGAACCAGTCCGATGCCTCGAGGTTGCGCATCAACTCTGAAACACGGTTGTTGGATTGCGCGGCGCCAGTGATGGACAAGGTCTTTGCGGTCATTTTCACTTCGGTGAAATACACGCCGTCGGGCAGGGCTCGTACCAGCTGGTCAAATACTCGCCCGCTGATCTGGCGATTGCCTTGCAAGTCCTGGATGACGCCCATGCGCTCGACCAGTTGCTGACGGCGCGACTTGAGATCATTGATCTGTGCGATCCGCCCATCGATCACGGCGATTTGCTTGCCGATGTAATCGTTACGGGCGACTTGCCGGTCGATGGCACCGCTGATGACCTGATTCACGACCAGCACCGCACCCATCGCGCCCACCATTGCCGTCGCCAGGACCAGCAGGAAACGCTTGCGGCGAACTTCACGCCGCTCTTCGCGCCAGGGTAAAAGGTTGATCCGCGCCATCAGTCGAAGCTCCTGAGGGCCAGACCGCAGGCGATCATCAACGCCGGGGCATCACTCGCCAGGGCGGCACCGTTGACCTTGCTGCCCAGAGTCATTTCGCAAAAAGGGTTCGCGACCTGGGTCGGCGTGCCCAATTGCTGCTCGATCAAACGGTCCAGCCCCGGGATCGACGCGGTACCGCCGGCCAGCAGGACATGGTCGACGGCGCTGTACTGGCCGGACGCAAAGAAGAAATGCAACGAGCGCGACACTTGCTGCACCAGCGCCTCTCGAAATGGCTGCAAGACCTCAGCGGCATAACCATCCGGCAGACCGCCCTTCTTTTGCGCCAGCCCTGCCTGCTCCAGCGTCAGGCCATAGCGACGCTGGATTTCCTCAGTCAGTTGCCGACCGCCGAACAGTTGTTCCCGGGTGTAGATAATCCGCCCGTTGTGCAGCACGCTCAGGGTGGTCATGGTGGCGCCGATGTCCACCACTGCGACCGTCGAAGACTCCCCGGAAACCGCAAGCCGGCTGGCCAGCAATTCGAATGAGCGCTCCAACGCGTAGGCCTCGACATCGACCACGCGGGCGGTCAGCCCCGCCAAGGACAGGGCTGCCTCGCGGACTTCAACGTTTTCCTTGCGACAAGCGGCGAGCAGCACGTTGACACGCTCGGGATTGCGCCCGGAGGCGCCCTGGACCTCAAAGTCGATCGCGACCTCGTCCAGGGGATAAGGGATGTATTGATCGGCCTCGATCTTCAGCTGGCTTTCCATCTCGTCCTCGGAAAGACCGGCCTCCATCTCGATGGTCTTGGTGATCACCGCCGAGCCCGCCACGGCCACGGCCACGTTCCTGAGACCGGTTCTGGCCTTGGCCAGCGCACGCGCAAGGGCCAGCCCCACGCCTTCGAGCTCGGCGATATTCTTTTCGATCACCGCGCCGACCGGCAACGGCTCGACCACATAGGCCTCGACTCGAAAACGCTCACCCTGACGGCTCAACTCCAGAAGTTTCACCGAGGTGGAGCTGATGTCGATTCCCAACAGCCCATTGGATTTTTTGTTGAAGAGTCCTGGCACTACCAATTCCCTATGACTTTCCGTGAGTTACGGACTCTGCAATGTCCATTGCGTTCAATCCGCCCGTCTTGACAGCAGCGCCAGCCACGCTCCCGATCAGAAAAATGCTTATAATGCCCAGCGTTTTTTTCCGCATTTGCTCAAGCGCGGGTCGTTCTCATTTAGCCTGAACCCTGTTGCCCAATTCATTTTTTACCCTGGATATCCAAAAGCCTTGATTCGTCTGCTGAAGTTTTTCGGTTGGTCCATCGTCGCGGTTTTCTGCGGACTCCTTCTGGGTCTGAGCGGGGCGTACCTTTACCTTAGTCCCGGACTTCCGTCCGTGGAGGCGCTGAGAAGCATCCAGTTGCAGATCCCTTTGCGGGTCTACAGCAGCGATAACAAGTTGATCGCAGAATTTGGCGAAATGCGCCGTACACCGATCCGTTTCGCCGACATTCCCCCCAATTTCATCAATGCGTTACTAAGTGCTGAAGACGACAATTTCGCCAATCACTACGGCGTCGATCCGAGCAGCCTGATGCGTGCCGCGACCCAACTGGTCAAAAGCGGACACATCCAGTCCGGCGGCAGCACGATCACCATGCAGGTGGCGAAGAACTTCTTCCTGTCCAGCGAACGCAGCTTTTCGCGCAAGACCACCGAGATCCTGCTGGCCCTGCAGATCGAACGCCAATTGACCAAGGACGAGATCCTCGAGCTCTACGTCAACAAGATCTACCTGGGTAACCGTGCCTACGGCATCGAGGCGGCCGCACAGGTCTATTACGGCAAATCGATCCGCGATGTCAGCCTGGCGCAAATGGCGATGATCGCCGGCCTGCCCAAAGCGCCGTCGCGCTTCAACCCTCTGGCCAACCCGGCACGCAGCAAGGAGCGTCGCGACTGGATCCTGGGGCGCATGTACAAGCTCGGCAAAATCAGCGAGGCCGACTACACCGCCGCGGTTAACGAGCCGCTGAACGCCAGCTATCACGTGCCGACCCCGGAAGTGAACGCCCCGTACATCGCCGAAATGGCCCGCGCCGAAATGGTCGGGCGTTATGGCAGCGACGCGTATACCGAAGGCTTCCGCGTCACCACCACGGTGCCGAGCGACCTTCAGGAACTGGCCAACACCGCGGTCCACGAAGGCCTGATGACCTACGATCAGCGCCACGGCTATCGCGGGCCCGAGTCACGACTGCCGGGCAAGACTCGCGAAGCCTGGGCAACCGAGCTGACCAAACAACGCACCATCAGCGGCCTGGAACCGGCCATCGTGACCCAGGTCGACAAGAACGGCCTGCAAGTGCTGACCCGCACCGGCCAGGAACACGTGAACTGGGACACCATGAAGTGGGCCCGGCCGTTCCTGAATACCAACAGCATGGGCGCCAACCCGAAACAACCCTCGGACGTGGCCCAGGTCGGCGATCTGATTCGCGTACAGCGTCAGCCGGACAACTCGCTGAAGTTCAGCCAGATCCCGCAAGCCCAGGGCGCGCTGGTGTCCCTGGACCCACAGAACGGCGCCATTCGTTCGCTGGTCGGCGGTTTCGCCTTCGAGCAGAGCAACTACAACCGCGCGTTGCAGGCCAAGCGCCAGCCGGGCTCGAGCTTCAAACCGTTCGTCTACGCTGCCGCACTGGATAGCGGCTACACCGCCTCCAGCCTGGTGAACGACGCACCGATCGTGTTTGTCGACGAATACCTGGACAAGGTCTGGCGTCCGAAGAACGACACCAACACCTTCCTCGGCCCGATTCGCCTGCGTGAAGCCCTGTACAAGTCGCGCAACCTGGTGTCGATCCGCTTGCTGCAGGCGATGGGCGTCGGCAAGACCATCGACTACATCACGCGCTTCGGCTTCAACAAACAGGACCTGCCACCCAACCTGTCCCTGGCGCTGGGCACCGCGACCCTGACGCCGATGGAAATCGCCACCGGCTGGAGCACCTTCGCCAACGGCGGCTACAAGATCACCCCGTACATCATCGACAGGATTGAAAGCCGCAACGGCGACACGCTGTTCGTCGCCAACCCGCCGAGCGTGCCTCAGGGCGGCGCCGCCAGCGATGGCATTGCCGCGCCAAGCGCCCCTCAAGCCTTCACGGTCAACGCAACGCCGGGCGAAACCCCAGGCACTACGCCGACGCCACAAGCACCCGCCGTGGCCGAACGCATCGTTGACGGGCGCACCACGTACATCCTCAACAGCATGCTTGAGGACGTGATCAAGCTCGGCACCGGTCGTCGCGCGCTGGCCCTGGGCCGTCCTGACATTGCCGGCAAGACCGGTACGACCAACGAATCCAAGGACGCCTGGTTCTCCGGTTACAACGCCGATTACGTGACGACCGTGTGGACCGGTTTCGATCAACCGGAAAGCCTGGGTCGCAAGGAATTCGGCGGCACCGTCGCACTGCCGATATGGATGAACTACATGGGCGCCGCGCTCAAAGGCAAACCGCCACATACGCAACCGGAGCCCGAAGGCATCCTTAGCCTGCGAGTCGATCCAATCAGCGGCCGCGCGGCCAGCCCGGGCACGCCAGGGGCATACTTCGAACTGTTCAAGGCCGAAGATACGCCGCCGTCGATCGACGAGATCGGCAATGGCCTGGCCCCGGGCAGCCCGCTGCCAGCGGATGAAGCGGCGCCGATCGATTTGTTCTGATCACACCGGCAACACCCAAAAGCCCTGTCTTCGAGAGAAGTGCAGGGCTTTTTTTGCCTGCAAGTTTTGCATTGATTCGCCCGGCCTCTTCGCGGGCAAGCCCGCTCCCACAGTGGGCGATGGTGAACACAGGGTTTATGTGCACCTCCGACCCTGTGGGAGCGGGCTTGCCCGCGAAGAGGCCTGTACAGACAACACATAAGCAGCAGGCAATAAAAAGCCCCGACTCAAATGAGCCGGGGCTATCGGTTGAAGCGCTACAACGGCTTAGCCGTTGAACACGTCATCCACGCTTTTGAGCGGGTAGTTCTTCGGATACGGCAGGGTCGCCACACCGGTCTCGATAGCGGCTTTGGCCACGGCATCGGAGATCAGGGTGATCAGACGGGCATCCATTGGCTTGGGAATGATGTACTCACGACCGAATTCCAGCTTGATGCCGCCGTAGGCGTCGCACACTTCCTGAGGTACTGGCAGCTTGGCCAGTTCGCGCAGGGCGTTGGCCGCAGCCACTTTCATTTCTTCGTTGATGCGCTTGGCGCGAACGTCCAGGGCACCACGGAAGATGAACGGGAAGCCCAGTACGTTGTTGACCTGGTTCGGGTAGTCGGAACGACCGGTGGCCATGATCACGTCGCTACGGGTAGCGTGCGCCAGCTCCGGGGAGATTTCCGGATCAGGGTTGGAGCAGGCGAACACGATCGGGTTCGGCGCCATCGACAGCAGGCCTTCAGCGCTCAGCAGGTTCGGGCCGGACAGGCCAACGAACACGTCAGCACCTTGCAGGGCGTCAGCCAGGGTGCGCTTGTCGGTCGCGTGAGCGAACACAGCCTTGTACTGGTTCAGGTCGTCACGGCCGGAGTGGATCACGCCGGTACGGTCGACCATATAGATGTTTTCGATGTTGGCGCCCATGCTCACCAGCAACTTCATGCAGGAGATAGCGGCAGCGCCGGCACCCAGGCAGACGATCTTGGCTTCCGGCAGGGTTTTGCCAGCGATTTCCAGGGCGTTGATCATGCCGGCGGCGGTCACGATAGCGGTGCCGTGCTGGTCATCGTGGAATACCGGAATATCGCACTGTTCGATCAGAGCGCGTTCGATTTCAAAGCACTCTGGTGCCTTGATGTCTTCCAGGTTGATGCCACCGAAGGTGATGGAGATGCGCTTGACGGTGTCGATGAAGGCTTGCGGGCTTTCGGAGTCGACTTCGATGTCGAAAACGTCGATGCCGGCGAAGCGCTTGAACAGTACGCCTTTACCTTCCATCACTGGCTTGGAAGCCAATGGGCCGAGGTTACCCAGGCCGAGAATCGCGGTGCCATCGGAAATGACTGCAACCAGGTTGCCTTTGCCGGTGTACTTGTAGGCCAGTTCAGGATCGCGGGCGATCTCGCGTACTGGTTCGGCTACACCCGGGCTGTAGGCCAGCGACAGGTCGCGGGCGGTAGCGGTGGCCTTGGTGAGCTCGACACTCAGCTTCCCTGGACGAGGATTGGCGTGATATTCGAGAGCGGCAGTTTTCAGATCAGACATTTTGGCATTCCGCTTTTACTGTTGGACAGACTGGTGAGCGAGGATACGCGCCTCGCAAAATCCCCACAAGACTGACCGGTCACCCCTGTCAAGCGCCCGGCCCTACGACTTTGGGCCAAGAGCCACGGAACACAAGGGATCGACTGTTCACAATCGACAGAAAAAATGTCTACAATTTTTTATCACTGTATGATTTGAAACATCGCCGGGTCGGTCAAGGGCAACATCCAGCGCGCCTGGCCTTCTTTCAGTCCGCCACGTCGCGAACGATCCAGCACCCAGCCGCGCGCCTCGATCTGCTTGCCTTCGAGCCGTTCCAGCGAGGCTGCATCGAAGCGTCCCAGGAGATTGGGCGCAACCTTCAATACAACCGAATCCTGCAATTCGATCCAAACCCCGCCGCGATTGCGTTGAACCTTGCTCACACGACCGCTGAGCACGGCAAAGCCGGAAGTGCTGATCTGCTCCGCCTTCAGTACAGGCGACTGGCGCCACACACCGAGCCCGGCCTGTCGAGCGCTGCTTTCCGCGGCTTGCTGACAGGCGACCAAATCGACATTCGGCGCTACGGCCACCTGAAAACCCAGGCCTTCGGCAAGCATTTGCGCTTCAAGGTTGGCGCCATCGGCACCGTAGACATGGGCCAGGGTGCGGCCGTAATGGTCTTTGCTTTCTTTGCCGGGCAGCAAACCAACCTGCCCGTCGCTCGCCGCCACCAGGGCTTCGAGTCGCTTGCGCGCGACCACGGCGAACGGTTCGTCGGAGCGGCCATTCTTACCCAGCTCCGGCGTGTTCAAGCCGATCATGCGCACGCTGCGACCATCGCTCAGGCGCAAGGTGTCGCCGTCCACCACCCGCTGCACCGCGACGGGCGCCAGGCTGCCGGGTGCCGGACAAAACGCCTGGGCGCCGGATAGCCAAATCGCGGACATAAAAAAGGCGCCCGCGAGGGACGCCTTTTTCATCAGCATGGAAAAACCGGAACGGCTTCCCAAGTTGATTGGCCTTAGGCCTTTTTCGCGCCGAAAGCACCGAAACGGTCGGCGAAGCGCTGAACGCGGCCGCCAGTGTCCAGAGTCTTCTGCTTACCGGTGTAGAACGGGTGGCACTCGTTGCAAACGTCGATCGCCAGGGCTTTGCCGAAGGTCGAACGGGTTTCGAACTTGTTGCCGCAGCTGCAGGTAACAGCAACTGCTGGGTATTCTGGATGGATATCAGCTTTCATGGTGTCTTCCTCAGGCTAGCGTGCCGCCACCCAACACTATTGTTGAATACCGCACGTAATTAGGCCGCGGATTCTACCAGACAATGCCAATCACGCAAGCTGTCCCTCAAACCAGTCGTCTGCTAGGCTCCCGGCCTCAAGCGCACTCCCATGTGGGAGCGGGCTTGCTCGCGAAAGCGGTGTGTCAGGCAATAAATGCGTTGACTGACACTCCTTCTTCGCGAGCAAGCCCGCTCCCACAATTGATCTGCGTCCACCTCTTCTTTTGTTGCCTGCTAATCGAGATCCCCCCGCGTGCCCGACGCCATTCTGCGCCTCGCCCTGCCTTCGCCGCTGCGCCGCCTGTTCGACTACCGCGCTCCGGCCGGCGTCCTGCGCGCCCATCTGCACCCTGGCATGCGCCTGCGGGTGCCGTTCGGCCGACGCGAGATGATCGGCATTCTGGTGGAAGTCACCGACACCAGCGAAGTGCCGGTCGATAAGCTCAAGCCGGCCCTGGCCCTGCTTGACGCCACGCCACCGCTGCCATCGGCGCTGTTCAAACTGTGCCTGTGGACCTCCCAGTATTACCAGCACAGCCTCGGCGACACCTTGAGCTGGGCGCTGCCGGTTTTGCTGCGCCAGGGTGAACTGGCCGAAGCACGCCAGGAGCGTTTCTGGTCCGCCGCGCCGGGGGCCAGCCTCGACGATCCGCGCATCGCCCGCGCCCCGCGCCAGCGCGAAGCCCTGGCCACGCTGGCCCAGCATCCCCATGGCGTCGCCCATCAATTGCTGAGCAAGCTGATGCTGAGCAAAGACAGCCTGGATTTGCTGCTGGCCAAGGATCTGGTGCAAGTCGAGATCCGCCGGCACGCCCCGGGTGCACGCCACGAACACTGGCTGGCGCAACCAGAGCTGCCGCTGAACCCGGAGCAGCGCGCCGCCTATGAGGCGATTCGCGCCGGGTTCGACAGTTATCACGCCTTCCTGCTGGCCGGCGTCACCGGCAGCGGCAAGACCGAAGTCTATCTGCAGTTGATCCGCGAAACCCTGGAGGCCGGCAAGCAGGCGCTGGTATTGATCCCGGAAATCAACCTCGGCCCGCAGACCCTGGCGCGCTTCGAACAGCGTTTCAATGCCCGTATCGCGCTGATCCATTCGGCGGTCAATGACCGCGAACGCCTCGAGGCCTGGCTGGCCGCCCGGGACGGTGAGGCCGACATCATCATCGGCACCCGCTCGGCCCTGTTCACACCGATGAAAAACCCCGGCCTGATCATCATCGACGAAGAGCACGACGGCTCCTATAAACAGCAAGAAGGTTTGCGCTACCACGCCCGTGACCTGGCATTGGTGAGGGCACGACAGGAAAACATCCCGATTGTCCTCGGCTCCGCCACCCCTTCGCTGGAAAGCCTGCATAACGCCTACACCGGCCGCTACGGCCTGCTGCGCCTGAATGAGCGCGCCGGCGGCGCCAAACAGCCGCGCTTCCTGCGCCTGGATGTCAAAAGCCGTCCGCTGGACAGCGGCATTTCCGGGCCGATGCAACAGGCCATCGGCCAGACCCTGGCCGCCGGGCAGCAGGTACTGGTGTTCCTCAACCGCCGCGGCTTCGCCCCGACCCTGCTGTGCCATGACTGTGGCTGGATGTCCGAGTGCCAGCGCTGTGACGCGCGAATGACCGTGCATCAGCGTTATGGCGAGCTGCGCTGCCACCATTGCGGCTACGTCGAACGCGTGCCGCGCCAGTGCCCGAAGTGCAACAAGGTCGATCTGCGCCCCGTTGGCGCCGGCACCGAACGGGCCGAGGAGCGCCTGGCGATTCTGTTCCCGGACTATCCGGTGCTGCGGGTCGACCGTGACAGCACATCGCGCAAGGATGCGATGAACCAATTGTTCGCGACCATTCAAAAAGGCCAGCCGTGCATACTGATCGGCACACAGATGCTTGCCAAAGGTCACCACTTCCCACGAGTGACGCTGGTGTCGATCCTCGATGCCGACGGCGGCCTGTTCTCCGGTGACTTCCGCGCCAGCGAGCGCATGGCTCAGCTGATCGTCCAGGTCGCCGGCCGCGCAGGTCGCGCCGAAGAGCCGGGCAAGGTGATTATCCAGACGCACCTGGCCGACCACCCACTGCTGGTGCAATTGACCGAGCAGGGCTATTTCGCCTTCGCCGAACAGGCCCTGAGCGAACGCCGCGCGGCCGGCCTGCCGCCGTTTGCGCACCTGGCACTGTTGCGGGCCGAGGCGCACAAACCGGGCCAGGCCGAAGGCTTCCTCGATGAAGCCTGCAGCGAGGCTGAGCGTTTGCTGGCCGAACAGAACCTGACGGGGATCGAGTTATTGGGACCGGTCCCGGCACCGATGGAACGCCGGGCCGGGCGTTATCGTGCGCAGTTGTTGGTACAGGCCACAGCGCGGGCCCCCTTGCACCGATTGCTGGCCAGTTGGTTGCTGGTGCTGGAGCAGATGCCGAGCGGGCGGGCGGTGCGTTGGTCTTTGGATGTAGATCCCGTAGATCTATATTGATTTTGAGATCGCTTTCGCGAGCAAGCCCGCTCCCACATGAGTTTTGTGTCAGACACATAAGATATGAACACCGCAGATTCGATGTGGGAGCGGGCTTGCTCGCGAAGGGGCCCTAATTGTCACCACACATCCATAACCTGCCTGCTAAGGTTGGCAAGCCCGTCTTCGCAACGGATAATGCCCAGTTTTTCCACCAGCGCATGATGCGCCGCCGCGCCTGCGGTCGAAAGAGAAGACCATGAAAGACACCATTCGCCAGCTGATCCAACAAGCCATCACCCAACTCGTCAACGAAGGTGTGTTGCCTGAAGGCCTGTCGCCGGCGATCCAGGTGGAAAACTCCCGCGACAAGAAGAACGGCGATTTCGCCAGCAACATCGCCATGATGCTGGCCAAACCGGCCGGCATGAAGCCCCGCGACCTGGCGGAAAAAATCATCGCCGCGCTGCCGGCTGACGAAAACGTCGCCAAGACCGAAATCGCAGGCCCGGGCTTCCTGAACTTCTTCCAGAACACTGATGCCCTGGCAACCCGCCTGGACGCCGCCCTGGCCGACGCCCACATCGGCGTACGCAAGGCCGGCCCGGTGCAGCGCACCGTGGTCGACCTGTCGGCACCGAACCTTGCCAAGGAAATGCACGTCGGCCACCTGCGCTCGACCATCATCGGCGACGGCGTGGCCCGTGTCCTGGAATTCCTCGGCGACACCGTGATCCGTCAGAACCACGTCGGCGACTGGGGCACCCAGTTCGGCATGCTGATGGCTTACCTGCAGGAAAACCCGATCACCAGCGACGAGCTGTCGGACCTCGAGAACTTCTACCGCGCCGCCAAGCAACGCTTCGACGAATCCGAAGAGTTCGCCGACCGCGCCCGTGGCCTGGTGGTCAAGTTGCAGGCCGGCGACGCCGATTGCCTGGCACTGTGGACCAAGTTCAAGGACATCTCGCTGTCCCACTGCCAGAAGATCTACGAACTGCTCAACGTCAAACTGACCATGGCCGACGTGATGGGCGAAAGTGCCTACAACGACGACCTGATCAATGTGGTCAACGACTTGAAGGCCGCAGGCATGCTGGTCGAGAGCAACGGCGCCCAGTGCGTGTTCCTCGACGAGTTCAAGAACGCCGACGGCGACCCGCTGCCGGTGATCATCGTCAAGGCCGACGGCGGCTACCTCTACGCCACCACCGACCTGGCGGCCGTGCGCTACCGCAGCGGCAAGCTCAAGGCCGATCGCGCGCTGTACTTTGTCGACCAGCGTCAGGCCCTGCACTTCCAGCAAGTGTTCGCCGTGGCGCGCAAGGCCGGTTTCGTGACCCATCCGATGGAAATGGAACACATGGGCTTCGGCACCATGAACGGCGCGGACGGGCGTCCGTTCAAGACCCGTGACGGTGGCACCGTGAAGCTGATCGACCTGCTGACCGAAGCCCAGGAGCGCGCCTACACCCTGGTCAAGGACAAGAACCCTACACTTGCCGAAGCCGAGTTGCGCAACATCGCCAAGGTGGTGGGCATCGGCGCGGTGAAGTACGCCGACCTGTCCAAGCACCGCACCAGCGACTACAGCTTCAACTTCGACCTGATGCTCAACTTCGAAGGCAACACCGCGCCGTACCTGCTGTACGCCTACACCCGCGTGGCCGGCGTGTTCCGCAAGCTCGGCAAGGACTTCAGCGAAGTCGACGGCCAGATCGTCCTCGAAGCGGCGCACGAACACGAACTGGCGGCGAAGCTCGCGCAGTTTGGCGAGATCCTGAACAACGTGTCCGAAAAAGGCACCCCGCACATCCTCTGTACTTACCTGTACGACGTCGCCGGCCTGTTCTCCAGCTTCTACGAGAACTGCCCGATCCTCGCCGCCGATACCCCGGCACAAATGCAGAGCCGCCTGCGCCTCGCTGCGCTGACCGGACGCACTCTCAAGCAAGGCCTGGAACTCTTGGGCCTGGAAACTCTGGAGCGTATGTAAGTTGGCCGCCAAGAAAAAACCTGCACCCAAGCGTGGCGCCAGCCGTTACCAAGCTCCTGCAAAGCAACCGATCCCGGGCTGGCTGTGGATGGCCATCGGCCTGACGGTCGGCGCCTTCATCGTATTCCTGATGAAGCTGGAACCGGGCAAGGGCAGCGACACGGTCAAGCGTGAGAAAGTCGAGCAACAGCAACAACAGAAAGCCAGCAAGATCGCCGAGGCCAACAAGACCCCGCCGAGCCCGACGCAACCGGTGAAGCCGAAGTACGACTTCTACACCTTGCTGCCGGAATCGGAAGTCATAGTGCCGCCGGATGCCGTGCCGGAAAAAACCCTGCCGACGCCACAAGTGCCGGCCATCCCGACCACGCCGGTCACCCCGGCCGAAGCGGCGAAGATCGACACGGCTCGCGCCCAGGCTGCTTTGGCCGGGATTACTCCGCCTCCTGCGCCACCGGTCAAGGCTGCGCCGGTGACGAAGTTTTTCCTGCAGGCTGGCTCGTTCCGCAAGGAGACCGATGCGGACAAGGTTCGGGCGCAGATCATTCTGCTGGGCCAGGCCGTGGCGGTTGAGTCCGGCACGGTGAAGGACGAAACCTGGTATCGGGTGCTGGTCGGACCGTTCAGCAACCGCGAACAACTGACCACCGCGCAGAAACAATTGGCCGGCGCCGGTTTCAGCAATCTGTTGTTACAACAACGCCAGAGCCGCTGATTCCGTCAGAACTGCCGCGTCAACGTTCATCGTCGGAACGCCGCCCGGAGCAAGCCCGCTCCCACAGGATTTGCGCTACCCCTGTGGGAGCGGGCTTGCCCGCGATGGCGTCTTGATGAACACCGCATACCCCACCTGACTCACACCGCTCGTCCCCCGCCGCGCCTTACAGTTGAAATCCACTCCACCACCCCCATATGAATGGGCATAAGGCATTTTCGCCCCGCTGCGTGGAGACTCTTCCCTTGACCACCATCGTTTCAGTTCGCCGCCACGGCAAAGTCGTCATGGGCGGCGACGGCCAGGTTTCCCTTGGTAATACCGTGATGAAAGGCAACGCGAAAAAAGTTCGCCGCCTGTACCACGGCCAGGTCATTGCCGGCTTTGCCGGTGCCACCGCCGACGCCTTTACTCTCTTCGAACGTTTCGAAGGCCAGCTTGAAAAACACCAGGGCCACCTGGTGCGCGCCGCTGTCGAACTCGCCAAAGAATGGCGCACCGACCGCTCCCTGAGCCGCCTTGAAGCCATGCTCGCGGTCGCCAACAAAGACGCCTCCCTGATCATCACCGGCAACGGCGATGTGGTTGAACCCGAAGACGGCCTGATCGCCATGGGCTCCGGTGGCGCCTACGCCCAGGCCGCGGCCAGCGCACTGCTGAAAAAGACTGATCTGTCGGCCCGTGAGATCGTCGAAACCGCCCTCGGTATCGCCGGCGACATCTGTGTATTCACCAACCACACCCAGACCATTGAGGAGCAGGACTGCGCCGAGTAAGCCTGTTTCGGCCCCGTGCCACGGCTCATTCTTGCTTGAGGTCCTTTAAATACTATGTCCATGACTCCCCGTGAAATCGTCCACGAACTCAACCGCCACATCATCGGCCAGGACGATGCCAAGCGCGCTGTCGCCATTGCCCTGCGCAATCGCTGGCGCCGCATGCAGCTGCCGGAAGAGCTGCGCGTTGAAGTAACGCCAAAGAACATCCTGATGATCGGTCCGACCGGTGTCGGTAAAACCGAGATCGCCCGTCGCCTGGCAAAACTGGCCAATGCGCCGTTCATCAAGGTCGAAGCGACCAAGTTCACCGAAGTCGGCTATGTCGGCCGCGACGTCGAATCGATCATTCGTGACCTGGCCGATGCCGCGATCAAGCTGCTGCGCGAACAGGAAATCGTCAAGGTTCGCCACCGTGCCGAAGACGCCGCCGAAGAGCGCATCCTCGACGCCCTGCTGCCACCGGCGCGCATGGGCTTCAGCAACGACGACGCCCCGACTGCCGATTCCAATACCCGCCAACTGTTCCGCAAGCGCCTGCGCGAAGGTCAGCTGGATGACAAGGAGATCGAAATCGAAGTCGCCGAAATGGCCGGCGTCGACATCTCCGCGCCACCTGGCATGGAAGAAATGACCAACCAGCTGCAAAGCCTGTTTGCCAACATGGGCAAGGGCAAGAAGAAAGCCCGCAAGCTCAAGGTCAAGGAAGCGCTCAAGCTGGTACGCGACGAAGAAGCCAGCCGCCTGGTCAACGACGAAGAGTTGAAGGCCAAGGCCCTGGAAGCGGTCGAGCAGCACGGCATCGTGTTCATCGACGAAATCGACAAGGTGGCCAAGCGTGGCAATTCCGGTGGCGTCGATGTGTCCCGCGAAGGCGTGCAGCGCGACCTGCTGCCGCTGATCGAAGGCTGCACCGTCAACACCAAGCTGGGCATGGTCAAGACCGACCACATCCTGTTCATTGCTTCGGGTGCGTTCCACCTGAGCAAGCCGAGCGACCTGGTGCCCGAGCTGCAAGGCCGTCTGCCGATCCGCGTCGAACTCAAGGCCCTGAGCCCTGAGGATTTCGAACGCATCCTCAGCGAGCCTCACGCCTCGCTCACCGAGCAATACTGCGCACTGCTGAAAACCGAAGGCCTGGGAATCGAGTTCCAGCCGAGCGGCATCAAGCGCATCGCGGAGATCGCCTGGCAGGTCAACGAAAAAACCGAAAACATCGGTGCCCGTCGCCTGCACACCCTGCTCGAGCGCCTGCTCGAAGAGGTGTCGTTCAGCGCCGGCGACCTGGCCAGCGTCCATGACGGCAAGGTGATCCAGATCGACGCCGACTACGTCAACAGCCATCTGGGCGAATTGGCGCAGAACGAAGATCTGTCCCGCTACATTCTGTAGAGCAGCAAGCTGCAAGCTGCAAGCTGCAAGCTGCAAGCTGAGTTAAGCTTGCAGCTTGTAGCTTTCCGCCCAAGGCTCTTCCTATGCTTCCCACCGACATCAAGCTGCACAAAACCTCGAAAACCCTGACGCTCAAATACGCGTCCGGCGAGGAATACACCCTGCCCGCCGAGTTCCTGCGCGTGCACTCTCCTTCCGCCGAGGTCCAGGGCCACGGCAAACCCATCCTGCAATTTGGCAAGATCAACGTAGGACTGACCAAGATAGAGCCGGCCGGTCAGTACGCACTGAAACTGACCTTCGACGACGGCCACGACAGCGGCTTGTTCACCTGGGAATATCTGTACGAGCTGGGGCGACGTTATGACGCACTCTGGGAAGATTATCTGGCCGAGCTCAAAGCCGCCGGAAAAACCCGCGATCCGAACGAATCCGTCGTCAAGCTGATGCTCTAATCCGAGCCTCTCGCTCTTTAGAGGGCATTTTCTAATTTCATCTGTTTGAATGCTCCGCTTCAGGGCCGCCGATTGGCCTGCTTGCGAAAAAAATTAAACTCGGGTAACCAATGGAACTGGCAAGTTCCCTGCAGTGCTCTCTGCATTAAAAAAGCAGCGATGCAGTATTAACGGTCACCCCGAGCAGTAGTACCTGGCATTGGCTGTGTAACTGCACAGCAGGACCCGGTACTCGTCTCAGGACAATGGAGCGTCGTAGATGAGTAACAAGAATAACGATGACTTGAAGAGTCAAGCCTCGGAAAACACCTTGGGGCTGAATCCTGTCGTTGGACTGCGTGGAAAGGATCTACTGGCTTCTGCTCGAATGGTGCTCAGGCAGGCCATCAAACAACCGATTCACAGCGCCAAACATGTCGCTCATTTCGGCCTTGAACTCAAGAACGTGCTGCTTGGCAAATCCGAGCTGCTACCGACCAGCGATGACCGTCGCTTCGCGGATCCGGCCTGGAGCCAGAACCCGCTCTACAAACGTTATCTGCAAACCTACCTGGCGTGGCGCAAGGAGCTCCACGACTGGATCGACGACAGTAACCTGCCGGCCAAGGACGTCAGCCGCGGGCACTTCGTGATCAACCTCATGACCGAGGCCTTCGCCCCGACCAACACGGCGGCCAACCCGGCGGCGGTCAAGCGCTTCTTCGAAACCGGTGGCAAGAGCCTGCTCGATGGCCTCTCGCATCTGGCCAAGGACCTGGTGCATAACGGCGGCATGCCGAGCCAGGTCAACATGGGCGCATTCGAGGTCGGCAAGACCCTTGGCGTGACCGAGGGCGCGGTGGTCTTTCGCAACGACGTGCTGGAACTGATCCAGTACAAGCCGATCACCGAGCAGGTGCATGAGCGCCCACTGCTGGTGGTACCGCCGCAGATCAACAAGTTCTACGTGTTCGACCTGAGCCCGGAAAAGAGTCTGGCGCGGTTCTGCCTGCGCAACAATGTGCAGACCTTCATCGTCAGTTGGCGCAACCCGACCAAGGAGCAGCGCGAGTGGGGCCTGTCGACCTACATCGAAGCGCTCAAGGAAGCGGTTGATGTGGTCACCGCCATCACCGGCAGCAAAGACGTGAACATGCTCGGTGCCTGCTCCGGCGGCATCACCTGTACCGCGCTGCTGGGCCATTACGCGGCAATCGGCGAGAACAAAGTCAACGCCCTGACCCTGCTGGTCAGCGTGCTCGATACCACCCTGGACAGCGACGTGGCCCTGTTCGTCGATGAACAAACCCTTGAAGCCGCCAAGCGCCAGTCGTACCAGGCCGGTGTGCTGGAAGGCCGCGACATGGCCAAGGTTTTCGCCTGGATGCGTCCCAACGACCTGATCTGGAACTACTGGGTCAACAACTACCTGCTGGGCAACGAGCCGCCGGTATTCGACATTCTGTTCTGGAACAACGACACCACCCGGTTGCCTGCCGCGTTCCATGGCGACCTGATCGAGATGTTCAAAAGTAACCCGTTGACCCGTGCCGATGCACTGGAAGTGTGCGGTACGCCGATCGATCTGAAGAAGGTCACCGCCGACATCTTCTCTCTGGCCGGCACCAGCGACCACATTACCCCGTGGCGTTCCTGCTACAAGTCGGCGCAACTGTTCGGCGGCAATGTTGAATTCGTACTGTCCAGCAGCGGGCACATCCAGAGCATTCTGAACCCGCCGGGCAATCCAAAATCGCGCTACATGACAAGCACCGAGATGCCCGCCAATGCCGATGACTGGCAGGAAGAGTCAACCAAGCACGCCGACTCCTGGTGGCTGCACTGGCAGGCGTGGCAGGCACAGCGTTCGGGCAACCTGAAAAAAGCTCCGCTGAAACTGGGCAACAAGGCCTATCCAGCGGGAGAAGCCGCACCGGGCACTTACGTACACGAGCGGTAACTGACACACCTCGACTTCCCTGTGGGAGTGAGCTTGCTTGCGATGACGGTGGCAGGTTTGGCATATGCGCTGACTGACACTCCGCTATCGCGAGCAAGCTCGCTCCCACAGGGGGCGGGGATGAACTGGAAAAAGCGACCCACAGGGCCAGAAGCATGCCGCAACCCTTCATATTCCGTACCGTCGATCTGGATGGCCAGACGCTCCGCACGGCGGTACGCCCCGGCAAGCCTCACTTGACGCCCCTGCTGATTTTCAACGGCATCGGCGCCAACCTGGAGCTGGTGTTCCCGTTCATCGCGGCACTGGACCCGGACCTGGAAGTCATCGCCTTCGACGTACCCGGCGTCGGTGGTTCGTCGACTCCGAACCGGCCCTATCGCTTTCCGAGCCTGGCGAAACTCACAGCGCGGATGCTCGACTATCTCGACTACGGGCAGGTCAACGTCATCGGCGTGTCCTGGGGGGGCGCCCTGGCCCAACAGTTCGCCTACGACTATCCGGAGCGCTGCAAGAAACTCGTGCTGGCTGCGACAGCGGCGGGTGCAGTGATGGTGCCGGGCAAACCGAAGGTGCTGTGGATGATGGCCAGCCCTCGACGTTACATCCAGCCATCCCACGTGATCCGTATTGCGCCGATGATCTACGGCGGCGCTTTCCGTCGCGACCCGACGCTGGCCGCCAGCCATGCGGCCAAGGTGCGTTCGGCGGGCAAGCTCGGTTACTACTGGCAGTTGTTCGCCGGTCTCGGCTGGACCAGCATCCACTGGTTGCACAAGATCCGCCAGCCAACCCTGGTGCTGGCCGGCGACGATGACCCACTGATCCCGTTGGTCAACATGCGCTTGCTGGCCTGGCGGATTCCCAACGCCCAGTTGCACATTATCGATGACGGGCATCTGTTCCTGATTACCCGGGCTGAAGCTGTGGCCCCGATCATCATGAAATTCCTGGAAGAGGAGCGCCAGCGCGCGGTAATGCATCCGCGTCCGGCGCCATTGGGCGGCTAAAACCGCCGCCTCAGCGGTTGGCAGGACGCCACGCCGCGCAACAACCCATTACAGCGTCTATGGTGTTCTGGTTCGCTGTGTTTGTTTTAGGCCTGAAGACGAAGGAGTGTTGACTCATGCGCGAGAAACCAGCGAGGGATTCCTTACCGACTCCCGCCGCGTTCATTAATGCACAGAGTGCGATTACCGGCCTGCGCGGCCGGGATCTATTGTCGACCCTGCGCAGTGTGGCCGCCCACGGCTTGCGCAATCCGGTGCACAGCGCCCGACATGCCCTCAAACTCGGCGGCCAGCTGGGCCGTGTGCTGCTGGGCGAAACCCTGCACCCGACCAGTCCGCAGGACGCTCGCTTCGCCGATCCGGCGTGGAGCCTCAACCCGTTTTATCGGCGCAGCCTGCAGGCCTATCTGAGCTGGCAGAAACAGGTCAAGAGCTGGATCGACGAGAGCAACATGAGCCCGGACGATCGCGCCCGCGCCCACTTCGCTTTCGCCCTGCTCAACGATGCCGTATCGCCCTCCAACACCCTGCTCAATCCACTGGCGGTCAAGGAACTGTTCAATTCCGGCGGCAACAGCCTGGTGCGCGGCATCAGCCATTTGGTGGACGATCTGCTGCACAACGATGGCCTGCCCCGGCAAGTCACCAAGCAAGCGTTCGAGGTCGGCAAGACGGTCGCTACCACCACCGGTGCCGTGGTGTTTCGCAACGAGCTGCTGGAGCTGATCCAGTACAAGCCAATGAGCGAAAAACAGTATTCCAAGCCCCTGTTGGTGGTGCCGCCGCAAATCAACAAGTACTACATTTTCGACCTGAGCCCCCACAATAGCTTCGTCCAGTACGCCCTGAAAAACGGCCTGCAAACCTTCATGATCAGTTGGCGCAATCCGGATGTGCGTCACCGCGAATGGGGGCTCTCGACCTACGTGGAAGCCGTGGAAGAGGCCATGAATGTCTGCCGGGCGATCACCGGCGCACGGGAGGTCAACCTGATGGGCGCCTGCGCCGGCGGGCTGACCATTGCCGCGTTGCAGGGTCACTTGCAGGCCAAGCGGCAGCTGCGCAGGGTGTCCAGCGCGACTTACCTGGTGAGCCTGCTCGACAGCCAGATGGACAGCCCCGCGACGCTGTTCGCCGATGAACAGACCCTGGAAGCCGCCAAGCGCCGCTCCTATCAGAAAGGCGTGCTGGATGGCCGCGACATGGCCAAGGTCTTCGCCTGGATGCGCCCCAACGATTTGATCTGGAGCTACTTCGTCAACAACTACCTGTTGGGCAAGGAGCCACCGGCGTTCGACATTCTCTACTGGAACAACGACAACACGCGCCTGCCGGCCGCCCTGCATGGCGACCTGCTGGACTTCTTCAAGCACAACCCGTTGACCCACCCGGGCGGCCTGGAAGTGTGTGGCACGCCGATCGATTTGCAGAAGGTCACCGTCGACAGCTTCAGCGTCGCCGGCATTAACGATCACATCACCCCGTGGGACGCGGTGTATCGCTCGACGCTGTTGCTCGGTGGCGAGCGGCGCTTCGTGCTGTCCAACAGCGGCCATGTGCAGAGCATCCTCAACCCGCCGAGCAACCCGAAAGCCAACTACGTCGAGAACGGCAAACTGAGCAGCGACCCCCGTGCCTGGTACTACGACGCCAAGCGTGTCGACGGCAGCTGGTGGACCCAATGGCTGAGCTGGATTCAGGAACGTTCCGGCGCGCAGAAGGAAACCCACATGGCCCTCGGCAACCAGAACTATCCACCGATGGAGGCAGCACCCGGTACTTACGTGCGCGTGCGCTGACGTTCAACGAGCCACGGCCGCTGTCGGCCGTGGCAAGACCCGATCATTAAGAAGACTGGATGAAAACCCGCGACCGGATCCTCGAATGTGCCCTGCAGTTGTTCAACCAAAAGGGCGAACCGAATGTCTCCACCATGGAAGTTGCCAATGAAATGGGCATCAGCCCGGGCAACCTCTACTACCACTTCCACGGCAAGGAACCGCTGATTCTCGGGCTATTCGAACGCTTTCAGAGCGAACTGGCGCCCTTGCTCGATCCACCGGCCGATGCTGAACTGGCGCCCGAAGAATACTGGCTGTTCCTGCACCTGATCGTCGAACGCCTGTCCCACTACCGGTTCCTGTTCCAGGACCTGTCGAACCTCGCCGGGCGCCTGCCGAAACTGGCCAAGGGCATTCGCAACCTGCTCAATGCACTCAAGCGCACACTGGCGTCGCTGCTGGCACGATTGCAGGCGCAAGGGCTGCTGGTCAGCGATACCCAGGCACTGGGGCAACTGGTGGAGCAGATCACCATGACGCTGCTGTTCTCGCTGGACTACCAGCGGATTCTTGATCGTCAGGGCGAGGTACGATTGGTGGTTTACCAGATCATGATGCTGGTTGCGCCGCACCTGCTGCCATCGATGAAGGCTGCGACCGAACAGATGGCAATGGAGTATCTGGAAGACCACGAATAATCCTGAGCAAAACTATCCCCTGTCGTGTTCCAGGATGCACTCACAAACAAAAACGCCCGACCTGTGAAGGCCGGGCGTTTTCTTGAGCCCTGAAAATCAGGACTGACTGGTTGGCGTCGATGGAGCCGGCGCGACAGTCGGGGTGACAGCAGGGGTTGGCGCGGTAGCGGAGTTCGATGCGCTTACCGGAGCTGCCGGCGTTGCCGGTTTGGCAGCTGCCACTGCTGGTTTTGGCGCGGCGGCTTTTGGAGCTGCCGGCTTTTTCACCGCTGGTTTTTTCGCCGCAGCAGGCTTGGCTGCTGGCTTGGCCGCTGCAGTTTTCGCTGCAGGCTTGGCGGCCGGCTTAGCGGCGGCTTTTGCAGCAACCGGCTTGGCCGCTGGTTTGGCCGCGGCCGGTTTGGCGGCTGCAGTTTTAGCCGCAGGCTTGGCAGCAGGTTTAGCCGCTGCTTTTGCCAGTGGCTTGGCTGCGGTTTTGGCGGCCGGTTTGGCAGCAGGCTTGGCCGCCGCGGTTTTCGCCGCAACAGGCGCAACCTTGGCACCGGTCAGTTTTTCGATTTGCTTGGTCAGTGTTTCGACCTTGCTGTGCAGTGCCTTGACTTCGTTGCGGCTCGGTACGCCCAGACGCGAAATGGCGCTGTTCAGACGCTTGTCGAAAGCGCCTTCCAGCTCATCCCACTTGCCCAGCGCCCGATCTTTCACGCCGCTGATACGCGATTTGGCCGAAGAAGCGGAGTCCTTGGCGGCGTCGACAGTCTTGCCAACAGCGCTCTTGGTGAGCTTCTCGGCTTTCTCGCCGTCCTTGACCAATGCATCGAAGAGTTTGCTGCCGTCAGTGTCGATCTTCGAGTACACGCCTAAACCAGCCAGCCAGATTTTTCGGGAGTAATCTTCAACCTTCCCGATCCACGAGCTGCCTTCTTTTTCGGTTTTCTTTTTAACAGCCATCCCGTTCTCCTTAAGATTTACGCGCGACACGTTCGAGCAATGCCGTCAGCTCATCGAGCTTAGCAGAGAGTGTCTCAACGTCATGTTTAGACGGAATACCGATACGATTCAAGGCACTTGCGACACGCGTGTCGAACGCCTTCTCGACCTTGTCGAGTTGAACTTCGACACGGCCTTTGAAAGTGCTGACTTCACTCTTGGCTTCATCGATCTCGGCATTGGCCGCTTCAAGCTTCTCGGCAACTACCTTTTTGCCTTTCTTTTCAACAACCTGACCAGCCTTGATCAGCTCTTGAAAGTATTCGCTGCCCTCTTGGCCAACCTTGGTGTAGGCACCCAGGCCTGCCAGCCAGATCTTGCGGGCATAGGATTTGACGTCGCCCAGTGTGCCGGTCGACGGGTCGATTTTTTTCTTCAAAATAACTTTGGCCATGGTGCACCTCACGCGCAGAAGGTTTGAGGAACTGCCCGGGTAAGTGTCGGGCTCTGGCACAAAGTAGGGAGAAAAATTAGAAACGGCACCCTAACAACTGACATAAACCTTTGAGAGCACCGCAAACTAAATGTGGGAGCGGGCTTGCTCGCGAAGGCGTCGTGTCAGTCAACATCCTGGTCAACTGACAGACTGCCTTCGCGAGCAAGCCCGCTCCCACAAGGGGATCTCATTTCAAGGGGAAATCAGACCAGGGCCTTGTCCAGCGCCTTCTCGATTTCCGCCTTGATCATGCCGCTCATGGCCGACATCATCAGGCCCAGTTCCACGTCGACCCTGATCGAATCTTCACTGACATGCACCGCGCCCTTCACACCCGAGCGCTTGAGGTTCAGGGTGTCGCCGGACCACTGCGGCTCCAGACCATACTGATCGGAAAGTTTCTGCGCCAGCTTGTCGGCCTTTTCGCGAGCCGCTTCCTTACCCAGGCCATGGGCACGTTCAACACTAATACGGGCCATCGAATGACTCCTGCTTTATGGATGCTTTCCCGAGGCATCTTGACCTCTGCTGCGTCAAAACGTCCCGATGGTTGCCCATCTTACCTTCAGCCTTGCCAAGACAAAGCATGCCTTGGGGATTAGAATGTCGCGCATTCTCTTTTGGTGACAGCGATATGACTGATCAGCGCAAAGGCAGCGATGCCGAACCCACCACTCACTTCGGCTTCAAAAACGTTCCGGAAAGCCAGAAAGCGGAAAAAGTCGCTGAGGTTTTCCACTCGGTAGCCGCCAAGTACGACCTGATGAACGACCTTCTGTCGGGCGGCATGCACCGCCTGTGGAAGCGTTTTGCGATCGAACTGTCGGGCGTGCGCACCGGTAACCGCGTGCTGGACATCGCCGGCGGTACTGGTGACCTGACCCGCAAGTTCTCGCATCTGGTAGGCCCGACCGGCCAGGTCGTGTTGGCCGACATCAACGAATCCATGCTCAAGGTCGGTCGTGACCGCCTGCTGGACCTCGGTGTGTCCGGCAACGTCGAATTCGTCCAGGCCGACGCGGAAAAACTGCCGTTCCCGGACAACCATTTCGACTGCGTGACCATCGCCTTCGGCTTGCGCAACGTAACCCACAAGGAAGACGCCCTGCGCTCGATGCTGCGCGTGCTCAAGCCTGGCGGCCGCTTGTTGGTGCTGGAGTTCTCCAAGCCGACCAACGCGCTGATGTCCAAGGCCTACGACGCCTACTCGTTCGCCTTCATGCCGCTGATGGGCAAGCTGATCACCAACGACTCGGAAAGCTATCGCTACCTGGCCGAATCGATCCGTATGCACCCGAACCAGGAAACCCTGAAGTCGATGATGGTAGAGGCCGGTTTCGACCGCGTGACCTATCACAACATGACCGCAGGCATCGTTGCCCTGCACCGCGGCATCAAGCCCTGATGCTGCTCGCCGGCCTGCTCGCCAGCGTTGAACTCGGCCTGAACCGGGTGCTGCGTCTCGACAGCACGGCGCTGCCGCGACTGGCGCACTTGACCGGCAAAGTGATTGCCGTCGATTGCCGCAGCCCGGCGCTGCAACTGTTCATCCTGCCCAGCGACGAAGGCCTGATGCTCGCCTCCCAGTGGGAAACCGGCGCCGACTGCACCTTGCGTGCACCGGCCTCGAGCCTGCTGAAACTGGCCATGAGCAAGGACAAGACCTCCGTTCTGCATGCTCCTGAAGTCGAACTCGACGGTGACAGCGGCGTGCTGCTGGAACTGGCGGCGATCCTCCAGGACCTGGAGCTGGACTGGGAGTACGAACTCTCGCGCTGGCTGGGCCCGGTGGCCACGCAACTGGTCGGCGGTCACCTGCGCAGCCGCGCCCGCTGGTATCGGCAAGGCTTTGCCAGCCTGGGCCAGAACCTGGGTGAATACCTGGCCGAAGAATCGCGCACCCTTGTCGGTCAGCGCGAAGCCGAAGCCCGATTCAGTGAACTGGACCAGATCAAGCTCGATCTGGAACGTCTCGAGGCGCGTTTCGAGCGCCTTTCCCGATCCCTCGACCCAAGCGATAACGCATGAAGCTGCTTGCCGTCCGCCGTTTGTTGCGCATCCAGCGCGTCGTGATCCGCTACCGCCTCGATGACCTGCTGTTCGCCCTGCCACTGCCCTGGTTCTTGCGGGCACTGCGTTATGCCTTGCCATGGCGCTGGTTCCCGCGCAAGACCCTGGATCTGAGCCGTGGCGCGCGCCTGCGCCTGGCGTTGCAGGACCTGGGGCCGATTTTCATCAAGTTCGGGCAGATCCTGTCCACTCGCCGCGACCTGCTGCCCGAAGACATCGCCGATGAACTGATGAAACTGCAGGACCGCGTTCCGCCGTTCGACTCGCAAGTGTCGGTGAAGCTGATCGAAGAACAGCTGGGCAAAAAAATCAGCGAAGTGTTCAGCCGTTTCGACGTCGAACCGCTGGCCTCGGCCTCGGTGGCGCAGGTGCATGCCGCGCAACTGAAAACCGGCGAAGAAGTGGTGGTCAAGGTGATCCGCCCGGGCCTCAAACCGGTGATCGCCCAGGACCTGGCGTGGCTGTTCATCCTCGCCCGCGCCGCCGAAAAACTCTCGGCCGATGCGCGCCTGCTGCACCCGGTGGACGTGGTCAGCGATTACGAAAAAACCATCTACGACGAACTTGACCTGTTGCGCGAGGCGGCCAACGCCAGTCAGTTGAAGCGCAACTTCGACGGCTCGCCGCTGCTGTACGTACCGCAAGTCTATTGGGACTGGTGCCGGCCGAAAGTGTTGGTGATGGAGCGCATCTACGGCATTCAGGTCACCGATCTGGCGACCCTGGCCGACCAGCGCACCGACATGAAAATGCTCGCCGAGCGTGGCGTGGAGATTTTCTTCACCCAGGTGTTCCGCGACAGCTTCTTCCACGCCGACATGCACCCCGGCAACATTTTCGTCAGCACCGTGAGTCCGTGGAGCCCGCAGTACATTGCGATCGACTGCGGCATCGTCGGCAGCCTGACCCCGGAAGACCAGGATTACCTGGCGCGCAACCTGTTCGCCTTCTTCAAGCGCGATTACCGTCGCGTGGCGCAGTTGCACATCGATTCGGGCTGGGTCCCGGCGGAAACCAAACTCAACGAATTCGAAGCTGCGATCCGTACCGTGTGCGAGCCGATCTTCGAAAAACCGTTAAAAGATATTTCCTTCGGCCAGGTGCTGATGCGCCTGTTCCAGACCGCGCGTCGCTTCAACATGGAAGTGCAGCCACAGCTGGTTCTGCTGCAAAAAACCCTGTTGAACATCGAAGGCCTGGGCCGTCAGCTGTACCCGGATCTCGATCTGTGGAACACCGCGCAACCATTCCTCGAGCGCTGGATGCGTGAGCGGGTCAGTCCCAAAGCCCTGCTCGGCAACGTGCACAGCCAGTTTGAACAGATTCCGCACCTGGCCAACATGGCCCGCGACCTGCTCGAACGCATGTCCCAACCCCACGCACTCAACCCGCCGCCATCGTGGCACCGACGCCGTGATGACTGGTTCCTGCGCCTGCTCGGCACGGCCCATCTGGCCGGTGGCGCCGTTCTTGCCGCGGGCGGACCGCTGAATCAGTTGGCCTATTGGCCAGCAGGAATCATGATGGCGGTCGGTTTGTATCTGGTCGTGCGCCGATAGCCAGTTGTGTGAACGACTGGCACACTGTTTGAACGCCTGAGCTCGACTATTGAAGTGTGGAGCTCGCTGTCGGAGTCGAAGATGAAAAACTGGCTGGACGAGATCAAGTGGGACGCTGACGGCCTGGTGCCGGCCATCGCCCAGGATCACAAGACCGGGCGCGTCCTGATGATGGCCTGGATGAACCGCGAAGCACTGGAATTGACCGCTGCCGAGAACCGCGCCATTTACTGGTCTCGGTCCCGTGGCAAGCTGTGGCGCAAGGGCGAAGAGTCCGGCCATGTACAGACCCTGCACGAGATGCGCCTGGACTGTGACGCCGACGTCATCATCCTGATGGTCGAGCAGATCGGCGACATCGCCTGCCATACCGGCCGCCAGAGCTGCTTCTACCGCGTCTATGAGAACGGCGACTGGACAACTGTCGACCCGGTCCTGAAAGATCCGCACGCCATCTATTCCGCAGGGCACAAACATGAGTGACACTCTCACCCGCCTCGCCGAGGTACTCGAAGAGCGCAAAGGCGCCGCCGCCGACAGTTCGTACGTCGCCAGCCTGTACCACAAGGGCTTGAACAAGATTCTGGAAAAAGTCGGCGAAGAGTCGGTCGAGACCATCATTGCCGCCAAGGACGCCGCCATCAGCGGCGACTGCAGCGATGTGATCTACGAAACCGCCGATCTGTGGTTCCACAGCATGGTCATGCTCGCCCAATTGGGGCAGCATCCACAGGCTGTACTCGATGAACTGGACCGTCGTTTCGGTCTCTCCGGACACGCCGAGAAAGCCTCGCGCCCGTCCGCCTGAATAACTATTAGAGAGGAGCAGCAGCATGGGCATTTTTGACTGGAAACACTGGATCGTCATCCTGGTTGTCGTGGTACTGGTGTTCGGCACCAAGAAACTGAAAAACCTCGGCACTGATGTCGGCGAATCGATCAAGGGCTTCAAGAAAGCCATGAACGACGACGAAAAACCGGCCGACCCGAATGCGACCCCGGCCCAACCGGTTCCACCGGTGCAGCCCCAGGCCTCTGTGAACCAGCCGCACACCATCGACGTGCAGGCACAGAAAGTCGAAGAGCCGATCCGCAAAGACGTGTGAGCGCAGACTAATGTTTGGTATCAGCTTCTCTGAACTGCTGCTCGTCGGCCTCGTCGCCCTGCTGGTGCTGGGCCCCGAGCGCTTGCCGGGCGCTGCGCGCACCGCCGGCCTGTGGGTCGGGCGCCTGAAGCGCAGCTTCAACGCGATAAAACAGGAAGTTGAACGTGAAATCGGTGCCGACGAAATTCGTCGGCAACTGCACAACGAACACATCCTGTCGCTTGAGCAGGAGGCGCGAAAAATCTTCACGCCGACCCAGCAGGAGCCGACACCGGTGGAGCATGTGGGTGCCCAGACGATTCATGCGCCTGCCCCCGCTGCCGCGACAACGCCTGCTGTTGCGGCTGTCGAGCCTGCGCCGATTGTTGCTGCAACCACTCCGGTTGAACCCGTTACACCTGCGGCTGCGCCCGTTGCGCCGGCCCCTCATGACCCAACACTGCCGCCGCGAGCCCCATGAGCGATCTCCCAGAAAACGACCAGCACATGCCGCTGGTTTCGCACCTCACCGAGTTGCGTACCCGCCTGCTGCGCTGCGTAGCGGCGATCTTCATCATCTTTGCCGGGCTGTTCGCCTTCACCCAGCAGATCTACACCTTCGTCTCCACGCCGCTGCGCGCGTACCTGCCCGCCGGCGCGACGATGATTGCCACCGACGTGTCGTCGCCGTTCCTGACGCCACTGAAGCTGACGATGATGGTCTCGCTGTTCCTGGCCATCCCGGTGATCCTGCACCAGATCTGGGGTTTCATCGCCCCGGGCCTGTACAAGCATGAAAAGCGCATCGCCGTGCCTTTGCTGGTCTCCAGCATCTTTCTGTTCTACGCCGGCATGGCATTCGCCTATTTCCTGGTGTTCCCGCTGATCTTCAAGTTCTTCGCCTCCGCCACCCCGGCCGGCGTGGAAATGATGACCGACATCACCAGCTACCTCGATTTCGTCATGACGCTGTTCTTTGCCTTTGGCGTGGCGTTCGAAATCCCGGTGGCCGTGGTGCTTCTGGTGTGGATCGGCGTGGTCGACGTCAAATACCTGAAGAAGATCCGCCCGTACGTGATCATCGGCTGCTTCGTGGTCGGCATGATCCTGACGCCGCCGGATATTTTCTCGCAGACCCTGCTGGCCGTGCCGATGTGGCTGTTGTTCGAGATCGGCATCCTGTTTGGCAGCCTGATCAGCAAGCGTGGCGAGCATCCGGACGACCAACCGGCTGACGACCATAACGACCAGCCGCCAGCGACCCAAGCGTGAACCTGCTGCTCCTGGAAGAGGCCGATTTCATTGCGGCCGACCGCGCGGTCCTGCGTGATCGCCGCTTGACCCACATGCAGGAAGTCCACCGCTGCGAAGTCGGTGACAGCATGCGCGTCGGGCGGATCGGCGGCTTGATGGGCTCGGCTGAAGTGCTGCGCCTGGACGCCGACGAAGCGGAATTGCGCGTCACCCTCGACCAGCCACCACCGGCCAAGCTGCCATTGACCCTGGTATTGGCCCTGCCACGCCCCAAGATGCTGCGTAGGGTGTTCCAGACGGTGGCGGCCATGGGTGTGCCGCGTATCGTGCTGGTCAACAGCTATCGCGTCGAGAAGAGCTTCTGGCAGACCCCGTTCCTGGAGCCAGAGGCGATTCGCGAGCAGTTGATCCTCGGCCTCGAACAGGCCCGGGACAGCGTGCTGCCGGAAGTCGTGATCGAAAAGCGCTTCAAGCCCTTCGTCGAAGACCGTCTGCCCGCGATCACCGAAGGCACCCTCGGCCTGGTGGGGCATCCGGGCAATTACCCGCCCTGCCCTCGTGCCCTCAGCGAACCGGTGACCCTGGCCATCGGCCCCGAAGGTGGCTGGATTCCCTACGAGATCGACCTGCTGGGCAAGTCCGGCCTGCAACCGGTGCAACTGGGCGAGCGCATCTTGCGCGTTGAAACCGCCGTGACCGCGTTGCTGGCACGACTTTTCTAACTACGCATAGCCCGTAGCAGCTGGCGAAGCCTGCGTTCGGCTGCGAAGCAGTCGCAAAACCCGGCACCTCAGTCATTCTGGTTGACCGAGTACAGCGTATAGACGACTGCTGCGCAGTCGAACGCCGGCTTCGCCAGCTGCTACATGTGATGACCGCAAGCCGACTATCCGCCCCTACAGAACCCCACCCATCTGCCGATACATCCCCCATAAAACCAAATTGCGGTCCAGGGAGTTTCAGCATGTACCAATGGCTAGCCGAGAATCTGGGAAACGTCAGCGTCAAACGCAAGCTGGGGATCGGCTTCGGCCTGGTGCTGTTACTCACCCTGCTGATCACCTTTACCGGCTGGAGCGGCCTGAGCGACGTGACCAGCCGTGGCGATAAACTGGGGTTCATCGCCAGTCTCAACGACCTGACCAAGGACTTGCGCATTGCACGCCTGGAATACGAGATGCGTCGCGGCGAACAAGGTCCGGGTGCCGTCAACGATCTGCTGGGCAAGCTCGAAAGCGGCCTGCAGACCGCCCGCGGCCTGATCGAGCAACCGGCTGACACAGCCATGGTCGATCAACAACTGGCCGCTGTCGCCGAATACCGTCGCGCCTTCAACGATATGACCCAGGCCGGCGCCCAGCGTGAAGACGCGCGCAGCAAACTCGGCGCCACCGCCGACAACGCCGTGGCCCGCGTCGCCGAAGTGGAAAAATCCATGCTGCAAAGTGACAGCGTGGCGGCGTTCAACAGCGTCATCGACCTGAGCAAACTGATCCAGCAGGCGCGCTTCCAGGTTCGCGGCTACACCTACAGCGGCAAGAGCGAAGCCGAACAGCCAGCCCTCGACGCGATCGACAACGCCCTGAAGAACCTCGAGAGCCTGCCGGCCAAACTGCCTGAAGAACACATCGCCAACCTGCAACAGGCAACTGACTCGCTGAAGGCCTATCGCGCCGCCGTCCGCCAGTTCCGCGACTCCCAGGTGGCCAGCGCCAAGGCCCTGGCACGCATGTCCGCCCAAGGCGAAACCCTGTTGGACATGAGCCAGAAACTCACCGTCTCGCAAACCGTCGTGCGTGACACCGACGCCGCCCACGCCAAGAACATGCTGACACTCGCTACCGTGCTGGCCATCGCCTTCGGCCTGCTGGCTGCCTGGGCGATCACCCGGCAGATCATCATTCCGCTGAACCAGACCCTGGTCGTGGCCCAGCGCGTTGCCAGCGGCGACCTGACCCATAACCTGACGTCGCAGCGCCGCGACGAACTCGGCCAGTTGCAGCGTGCCATGCAAAGCATGACCCAAGGCCTTCGCGAGCTGATCGGCGGCATCAGCGATGGCGTCACGCAGATCGCCAGTGCCGCCGAAGAGTTGTCTGCAGTCACCGAGCAGACCAGCGCCGGGGTCAACAGCCAGAAGGTCGAGACCGATCAGGTCGCCACCGCCATGAACGAAATGGCCGCCACCGTGCAGGAAGTTGCGCGCAACGCCGAAGAAGCTTCCGAAGCCGCCGTCGCCGCCGACCAGCAGGCACGCGAGGGCGATAAAGTGGTCGGTGAAGCCATCGCCCAGATCGAGCGCCTGGCCAAGGAAGTCGGCCACTCCACCGAGGCCATGGGCGAACTCAAGCGTGAAAGCGACAAGATCGGCAGCGTACTCGACGTCATCAAATCCGTTGCACAGCAAACCAACCTGCTGGCCCTCAACGCCGCCATCGAAGCCGCCCGCGCCGGTGAAGCCGGACGTGGTTTTGCCGTGGTCGCCGACGAAGTCCGCAGCCTGGCCCAGCGCACCCAGAAGTCCACCGAAGAGATCGAAGAGCTGATCGTCGGCCTGCAAAACGGCACCCGGCAAGTGGCGACCATCATGGACAACAGCCGCACCCTGACCGACAGCAGCGTCGAACTGACCCGCCGCGCCGGTGGCTCACTGGAAAGCATTACCCGCACGGTGTCGGCGATCCAGGCGATGAACCAGCAGATCGCCGCGGCTGCCGAGCAGCAAAGTGCTGTGGCGGAGGAGATCAACCGTAGCGTGCTGAACGTGCGGGATGTGTCGGACCAGACTTCGGCGGCCAGTGAAGAGACCGCAGCCTCCAGCGTTGAACTGGCGCGGTTGGGGACGCATTTGCAGATGCTGGTGGGCAAGTTCAGGGTCTGAGGTGATCCGCATGCCTCGGTTTACTCAGGACCGAGGTGATGCCTTCGCGGGCAAGCCCGCTCCCACAGGTATTTTCGGTGTTCACACAATGTGTGCCTCACCTTGAACCCTGTGGGAGCGGGCTTGCCCGCGAAAGCGATCGACCAGACGCTGCCGTTACAGCATCTTCTGCAAGCTCAAGAACAAACTTCAAGCCATAAAAAAACCCGCTTTCGCGGGTTTTTTTATCATGCCAACTGAGGCTGTTCGCTCATCGGCTTGAGCGGCAGCAACGGTGCATGGGGATCGGCCTTCACCGACTTGCGCCAGGCACCCAGCCACTCTGGGTGACCTTCGTTCCAGACCTGCTCGTGCAAGCGAGCCAATGCCACCGGGTCGCTCAACAGTTGCACACGCTCGTTGTTGGTCAGGCCTTCAGGTCCAACCTTCATCGCGTGTCGCACCCGCTCGATCCGCAACCACTCAATCGGCTCGGCCTGATTGTGCCGGGAAGTCGCCAGCGAGCACGCCAGGGCGTTCTGCTGTGGATCGACCACCGAACGGACGAAGCCGTCGTTCAGCGCGTGCCAGCGGTTTTCGTGGGTGTACTGGTCGGTTGCCAGCAAGGCCTGCGGCGGATTGTATTCCTCAGGGATCAGGAACAGGCTCTCGTCGCGGGATTTGAGGCCAAGGCCGACGCGGCTGGAGATCACCGAGACGGGAATCGACAGCATCAACGAACCGACGATCGGCACCAGCCACCACAGGAAGCTCGGGTTCAGCCAGATCACCAGCATGGCCCAGAAGAAGCCCAGCAGGGTTTGCGGGCCGTGGCGCTTGACCGCTTCGCTCCACGGCGTGGAGTCGTCGTCACGTTGCGGCGAGTTCCAGGTCGCGGCCCAACCGAGGAACGCGGCGAGGACGAAACGGGTGTGGAAGATCATCCGCACCGGCGCCAGCAGCATGGAGAACAGCATCTCCAGCAACATCGACAGGGTCACCTTGAACTTGCCGCCGAACTCTTTCGCGCCCTTGGCCCAGATCAGGATGATGCTCAGCAGCTTCGGCAGGAACAGCAGCACGATGGTGGTCGAGAACAGCGCAATCGCCTTGTCCGGGTGCCATTGAGGCCACAACGGATAGAGCTGACGCGGCTCGAGGAAGTACTGCGGCTCCATCAGCGTGTTGACCGCCAGCAGCGCGGTCGACAGCACCAGGAAGAAGAACCACAACGGTGCCGACAGATAGGACATCACGCCGGTCAGGAACACCGCGCGGTGCACCGGGTGCATGCCCTTGACCAGGAACAGGCGGAAGTTCATCAGGTTACCGTGGCACCAGCGACGGTCACGCTTGAGTTCGTCCAGCAGGTTTGGCGGCAGTTCTTCATAGCTGCCTGGCAAGTCGTAGGCAATCCACACGCCCCAGCCTGCACGGCGCATCAACGCGGCTTCAACGAAGTCGTGGGACAGGATCGAGCCGGAGAACGCGCCTTTACCCGGCAACGGCGCCAAGGCGCAGTGGTCGATGAACGGCTTCATGCGGATGATTGCGTTGTGGCCCCAGTAGTGCGATTCGCCCAGTTGCCAGAAGTGCAGGCCGGCGGTGAACAGCGGGCCATACACGCGAGTGGCGAACTGCTGCATGCGCGCATACAAGGTGTCCATGCCCGACGCCCGCGGCGCGGTCTGGATGATCCCGGCGTCCGGCGTGGCTTCCATCAGGCGTACCAGACTGGTCAGGCACTCACCGCTCATCACGGAGTCGGCGTCGAGTACGACCATGTACTTGTAGTCACCGCCCCAGCGACGACAGAAGTCGTCGAGGTTGCCGCTTTTACGCTTAACGCGACGGCGACGACGGCGATAGAAGATCTTGCCAAAGCCCCCGGCCTCACGACAGACGTCCAGCCAGGCCTGTTGCTCGGCGACACAGATATCGGCGTCGTTACTGTCACTGAGGACGAAGAAGTCGAAGCGGTCCAGGTCACCCGTGGCCGCCACCGACTCGAAGGTCGCCCGCAGGCCGGCGAATACCCGCGGCACGTCTTCGTTGCAGATCGGCATCACCAGGGCGGTGCGCGCTTCCTTCGGAATCGGCTCGTTGCCGGCACTTTTACCGGAGATACGGTATTTATCGTGGCCGGTCAGCAATTCGAGGAAGCCCATCAGCGCGGTCCAGAAACCGGCCGACACCCAGCAGAACAAAATCCCGAACAGGATCAGGATGCTGGTCTGCAATGCGTACGGCAGCACTTGCGTGGCGGTTTGCAGCAGCGGTTGGTGCAGCACTTCGTTGAGGTCGACGAACGACCAGCCCTGGTACGGCATGATGCCTTTCATGTACCAGCCGGCGACGATGGTCTGGCCGAGCATCAGCAACAACAGAATGTAGCGACGGATCGAACCCACGGTACGCCAGCGCGCGGCCGGCAATACACGTTCGTCCTTCGGCGGCTTCGGCGGGTTGGTACGACCGGTCATCCGGCGCCAGCCGCGCACCAGAATATTGGTGCGCCACGGCTCCGGCACGACCTTGGTCCGCCGGATCGGCGGGGTCGCCTTGAGGCAGACCCGGCCGTTGGTGTCGAGCACCAGCATTTCCGCGTCCTGCAGCTCTTCGGCAGTGCTCAGGGTCAGGCGTTTGCCCACCGAAGCCTGGGCGGCTTCGGTCGGGGCGTCGAACGTCGACGATGACAGGCGTTCATGCAATTCGCTGAAGGACTGGCAGCCCGCGAGTTCCGCGCGCTGCTCGTCGGTCATCGGCAGATGCGCCAGATACTCGGAAAGAGTTTCTGGCCGTACTTGTGAGTTACTCATCGGCAGGCAACTGATAGCTCCAGGTCTCGGTCAGGACTTCTTCAGTCGGGGCCGATTCCGGTGTGGCTGGGGCCGCGTCGGCAGCGGCAGGCTGCTTGGCGTCTTTATTGGCCTTGTCCTTGGCATCTGCAACAGGCTTGGCTTCGGCCTGCTTGGCCTCCGCTTGCCTGGCTTCCTTGTCCGCTTTCTCTTGTTGCTTGGCGGCAACCTTGTCGGCCTTGGCAACCGACGAGTTCGACGACGGAATCGAAGTCTTGGCCAGGTCCGCCGGCACGATGTTCTGCACCAGTGCGGCACGCATCTCGGTGGATTTGCTCGGATCCTTGATCTTCATCCGCAAGGTCAGGCGCCAGCCCTTGGTTTCAGGGTTGAAGCGCACGCTATTTTCCACCAGTTCGGCGTTGTCGCCGACGCTGACCTGGCTGCGAACGTCCGCATCGGCCGGCAATGCAGCCAGGGACGGGCCTTCGAAATCCACCAGGTAGGCAACGCTGCCGTCCGGCTGACGAATCAGGTTGGACTGTTTGACGTCACCGGTGGAACGCAGGGTCTGTTTGACCCAGGCGCTGTCCGGCGCGTGAATCGAGGCTTCATCCATGGTCCAGTGCATACGATAAGCGACATCGAGCGGCTGGCCAGGTTCCGGCAATTTTTCCGGGTTCCAGAAGGCAACGATGTTGTCGTTGGTTTCGTCGGCGGTCGGAATCTCGACCAGGTCGACGGTGCCCTTGCCCCAGTCACCCTTCGGCTCGATCCAGGCGCTTGGGCGCTTGTCGTAGCGGTCGTCGAGGTCTTCATAGTGGCTGAAATCGCGGCCACGTTGCAGCAGACCGAAGCCGCGCGGGTTTTCCACGCTGAAGTTGCTCACGGCCAGGTGTTTCGGATTGTTCAGCGGACGCCAGATCCACTCGCCGTTGCCGGCATGGATCGCCAGGCCGCTGGAGTCGTGCAGTTCGCGACGGTAGTTCAGTACTTTCGACGGCTGGTTGGCGCCGAACAGGAACATGCTGGTCAACGGGGCGATACCCAGCTTGCCGACCTTGTCACGCAGGAACATCTGCGCCTTGACGTCGACGATGGTGTCGCTGCCCGGACGCAGGGTCAGGCGATAGGCGCCGGTGGCACGAGGAGAGTCCAGCAGGGCGAAGATCACCAGGTGCTTGTCGCCTGGCTTGGGCTGCTGAATCCAGAATTCGCGAAAACGCGGGAATTCTTCGCCGGACGGCAAGGCGGTATCAAGCGCCATGCCGCGAGCGGACAAACCATAGACGTGACCCTTGCCGACGACGCGGAAGTAGCTCGCGCCGAGCATGGTCATGATTTCGTCTTGCTTGTCGGCCTTGTTGATCGGGTACAGCACACGGAAACCGGCATAACCCAGTTGTTCGGTGGCCTTGGGATCGAACTGCATGTCGCCGAAGTCGAAACGACTCGGATCGTATTTGATCTCTTCGACGGTGTTCGCGGTGATTTCGTTGATTTTCACCGGCGTATCGAAATGCATGCCCTGGTGATAGAAGGACAGCTTGAACGGCGTCTTCTGATCAGCCCACTCGGCTTTTTCCGTCAGAAAACGAATTTTCTGATAGTCCGCGAATTTCATGTCGCGGAACTCGTTCGGCAGGTTACTGCGCGGCGCTTCGTATTTCTGCGCGGCCAGCTCTTTTGCCTTGGCCGATACATCATCCAGACTGAATGCCCAAAGCTGACCGGCGCTGAGCAGGCAGAGCAGTGCAGAGCCCGCTACCAGGGCGCTGCGTAACCGTTTGGCAGACAATTTTGGTGCGTTACAGGGACTAACAATCACGAGCAACCCTCGCCGAAAACAGATCAAAAAACCAACGGCCAGTTAAAGGGCCTGCACGGTGTACGGCATGAAAAAACCGCCCTTGCAAACCACTCTTGCCAAGTTGGCGAGCATTGTTCCGACTCCGCTGGGGCGAAATGATTCCCCAATCGGATCCGGACAAGTCTCTACCTAAGTCAAAATGGACCAACGAACGCTGATCCCCGTAGCGCGGGATTATCTAGTAGGCCGCGTTACAACGCATCAGGGGTAACAAAGTATTTATCGCGAAAAAACCCTGTTTTCAGTCGAAATGAGCGTAAAAACTTGTTTCAAACGCTTTCAGGTCTGTAACAGGAAGGTTACCGGGCCATCATTGACCAGGTGCACCTGCATATCCGCGCCGAATCTACCTGATGCCACAGTGCCATGCACCTGTTTCGCTTTGCTTAATAGATAGTCGAACAACTCCTCGCCCAGCGCCGGAGGAGCCGCAGTCGAGAAACCCGGACGCAGCCCGCTTTTGGTATCGGCAGCCAGGGTGAACTGAGAGACCAGCAGCAGCCCGCCGCCCACATCCGCCAAGGACAGATTCATCTTGCCCTCAGCGTCACTGAATACCCGATAGTTAAGCAGTTTATTAAGAAGTTTGTCGGCGCTGGCCCGCGTATCGTCGGGCTCAACGGCTACCAGGACCAGCAATCCCTGATCGACGGCGCCCACGATCTCGCCCGCGACTTCGACTCGCGCGCCGCGCACCCGTTGCAGCAGGCCCTTCATGCTTCTTCAGGCGGCAGGTCGAGCAGACGCCGGGCCATCTGATTGGCTGCGCGGACCAGCGCGTCGGTGATGCCCGGCTCGGAAGCGGCATGTCCGGCATCGCGGATGACCTGCAGTTCGCTGTTCGGCCAGGCCTGATGCAATTCCCAGGCGTTATCCAGCGGGCAGATCACGTCATAGCGACCATGGATGATCACGCCGGGCAAATGGGCGATCTTGCCCATGTCGCGGATCAGCTGGTTCTGCTCCAGGAAGGCGTGGTTGCTGAAGTAGTGGCATTCGATGCGGGCAATCGACAACGCACGTTGTGGCTCGGAGAAACGGTCGACTACCAGCGGGTTGGGACGCAGGGTCGCGGTGCGTCCCTCCCAGGTGGACCAGGCCTTGGCCGCGTGCATCTGGGCTATCTGGTCGTTGCCGACCAGCCGCTTGTGGAACGCGGTGAGCAAGTCGTCGCGCTCGTCCAGCGGGATCGGCGCGATGTAGTCCTGCCAGTAATCGGGGAACAGACGGCTGGCGCCGGCCTGGTAGAACCATTCGATTTCCTGCGGACGGCAGAGAAAGATCCCACGCAGGATCAGGCCATGTACCCGCTCAGGATGGGTTTGCGCGTAGGCCAGCGCCAGGGTCGACCCCCAGGAGCCGCCAAACAGCACCCATTTGTCGATGCCCAGGTGCTGGCGAATCCGCTCGAGGTCGGCGACCAGATCCCAGGTGGTGTTGTTTTCCAGACTGGCATGGGGCGTGGAGCGACCACAGCCGCGCTGGTCGAAGGTAACAATGCGATACAGGTTGGGATCGAAGAAGCAACGACTCTGGGCATCACATCCGGCACCGGGGCCGCCGTGGATGAACACTACCGGCAAACCTTCCGGTGAACCGCTTTCGTCGACGTACAGGGTGTGGGTCGCATCGACGGCCAGATCGTGCCGGGCGTAGGGTTTGATCTGCGGGTACAAAGTCTGCATTGCGCACTCCGTAAGGGGTCGAGGTCATCCCTGGGGGGACTTCTATTATTCTGCCGTCCGGCATCATAAACCCGATTTACGTCAATGAGCATGCCTGCGCGAAGTCAGAGTTTTCCCGCAAGATAACCAAACAAGGTTTCGTACAGCGCATCGACCTCGGCCACCTGCCCGCGGGCCCGCAAACAGCCATGGACCAGGCCCTCGCCGACATACAGAGTCGCTGCCACGCCCGCAGCGTTCATTCGCTCGGCATACCGCACGCCGTCATCACGCAACGGGTCGAATTGCGCCACGGCGATCAATGCCGGTGGCAGTCCGCTGAAATCCGTGGCGAGCAATGGCATGGCGTAGGCAGTCGGATGGCGGGTGCCCCGCAGGTAAAGGGCGTGATAGCAATCGACGTCACTGCTGCTGAGTAACGGCGCGTCGACGCACTCACTGCGCGATGGCAGCCGGTGATCGCCGCCCAACCCCGGATAGATCAGAACCTGCGCGCACGGCAACGGCTCGCCGGCATCGCGCAGTGCCAGGCACAACGCTGCCGCGAGGTTGCCACCGGCACTGTCACCGGCCACCAGCATGCGCTCCGGATCGAGTTGAAACGGCCCGGTGCGCAGCGCCCGCCAGACCTTCAGGCAATCATCGAACGCGGCGGGGAACGGATGCTCCGGTGCCCGGCGATAATCGACGGCGATCACCAGCACACCGAGTGTCGATGCCAATTCGGCACAGATGAAATCGTGGGAGTCCAGGTCCCCCACCACCCAGCCGCCGCCATGCAGGTAAACGATGCACGATGCTCCACTGGCCGGTGGCTGATAGGAGCGGACAGCAACGCCGGACAACTCGAAATCGACCACATACAACCCGACGGGACGTGCCGGAGTAAACGCCCGGCACATCTCGCTGTAGGCCAGGCGCAATCCGGCGAGGCTGCTGTCGGTACTGTTGAAACTGACGGTTTTCTCGACGAATGCCGTCATCTGCTCGGAAAGCGGGTAAGGAGCCATGAGCCTGGTGTCAGCCTTTTCAGAGGTACATGGGAAGACCAGGTTCCTGTGGGAGCGGCGGTGCGGCGACCCGACTTGCTCGCGAAGAGGCCAGCACATTCAACCTCTATGTCGACTGTCCATCCGCCTTCGCGAGCAAGTCGGGTCGCCGCACCGCCGCTCCCACAGGTATGGATGTCAGTTTTTCAGGCTGGCCTGAACGGTTGCCACGCCATCCTTGCCATCGAAACTACTGACACCCGCCAGCCAGCGCTGCAAGTCCTCGGGATGGTCACGCAGCCATTTTTTCGCGACATCCTGAGCCGTTTGGCGCTCCATGATCGGTACCATCAACTGGCTTTCCTGGGCGGCGGTGAACGTCAGGTTTTCCAGCAGCCGATTGACGTTCGGGCAACGCTGGGCGTAATCCGGCGCGGTTACGGTGGAAACGGTCGCGGCGCCTTCATTCGGCCCATACACGTCTTCGCTGCCGGTCAGATAGTCGATCTTCATGTTGATGTTCATCGGGTGCGGGGTCCAGCCGACGAACACCACGAACTCCTTGCGATTCACGGCGCGCTGTACGGCCGCAAGCATGCCGGCTTCACCGGACTCGATCAGTTTGAAATCCTTCAGGCCGAAGTGATTGGTCTCGATCATGGTCTTGATGGTGGTATTGGCGCCGCTGCCCGGCTCGATGCCGTAGATCTTGCCACCCAGCTGGTCCTTGAACCTGGCGATGTCGGCGAAGGTTTTCAGGCCCGCCGCCGCCACATAGTCAGGGGCTGCGAGAGTAGCCTGGGCGTCGGCCAGGCTAGGTTTGTCCATGACCTTGACCTGATTGGCCGCCACGAAGGGAGCGATGTTTTTATCCATCGCCGGTTTCCAGTAACCGAGGAAGATGTCCAGGCGCTTGTCGCGGATGCCGGCGAAGATGATCTGCTGCACGGCGCTGGTTTGCTTGCTTTCATAGCCCAGACCATTGAGCAGCACATCGGCCATGCCACTGGTGGCGATCACGTCGGTCCAGTTGACCACGCCCATGCGCACGGTTTTGCAGGAGGCGTCGTCCGCGGCCATGGCGCCGGCGCTCAACAGAGCGGTACCGCAGAAGATTGAGAGACAGCGGGTGAACAGACCTTTGGGGCTTGTCATAGAGAGCATTCTCGTGCGGCAGCGGATTATTGTCGGGGCGGTGTCTTTGTGCACCGTGGCCAGAACATTACGCAGCAGACGAGCGGTAAAAGCGAACTGTGGCGACCGTGTTTTGCACGGTGGCGACTGTCCCGACGCGCTTTCAGGATAAACACATACCTGTGGGAGCGGGCTTGCTCGCGATGGCGGTGGATCAGTCGACATAGATGTAACAGACAGACCGCTATCGCGAGCAAGCTCGCTCCCACAGGGTTATATACCAAGCATTAAGCTTTGTAGTGCTTCTCGCCCCAGGCCAGCAACCCTTGCAGCAACTCCTTGAGCACCACCCGCGTCGGTTCCGCCAGGTCCGGGCGATAACGGAACGGCTCGAACTCTTCCATGTAGGTGCACTGCCCCAGCTCCAGTTGCACCGCGTGGATGTTCTCGGCCGGATTGCCGTAATGGCGGGTGATGTGCCCGCCCTTGAAGCGTCCGTTGAGTACATGGGTGTAATTGTCGTGAAGCGCGCAGATCGCTTCCAGCCGGGTCGCAAGCTGTGGATCGCAACTGGCGCCATTGAAGGTGCCGAGGTTGAAGTCCGGCAGCTTGCCGTCGAACAGGTGCGGGATGATCGAGCGGATCGAGTGCGCATCGAACAGCAGCGCGTAGCCGAACTCGGCTTTCATCCGCGCCAGCTCCTGCTGCAAGGTGCTGTGGTACGGCGTCCAGATCTGCTCCAGATAGGTCGCGCGCTCTTCTTTCGAAGGCTCCAGCCCCTCGCGGAACAACGGCACGCCGTCGAACAACGTAGCCGGGTACAGGCCGGTGGTCGCGCCCACGTACAACGGCTTGTCGTCGGATGGCCGGTTCAGGTCAATGACGAACCGTGAGTACTCGGCGGCCAGGGTGCTGGCGCCCAGTTCGGCAGCGAAGTCGTAAAGCTGCGGGATGTGCCAGTCGGTGTCCGGCAGGCTTTTCGCGTCAGGGATCAACCCGGCTTCGACTGCCGGGGTCAGGCGCACGCCGGCGTGAGGCATGCTGATCAGCAGCGGTACGCGGCCTTGTTTGAAGTTCAGAACCTTATCCACAACAGATCTCCTACAGACTTGATTCGACGCCGTGGCGCACGACGCGTTTTTCCAGGTCGCCGCCCAGCCAGTAACACAGGTCGGCCGGACGATCGATTTGCCAGGCGACGAAATCCGCAACCTTGCCGACCTCCAGCGAGCCATGGGTGTCGGCCATGCCCAGCGCGGTGGCGGCATGAATCGTCGCGCCGGCCAGGGCTTCTTCCGGGGTCATGCGGAAGCAGGTGCAGGCCATGTTCAGCATCAGGCGCAACGACAGCGCCGGCGAGGTACCTGGGTTGAGGTCGCTGGCGATGGCGATTTTCACACCGTGCTTGCGCAGGGCTTCCATCGGCGGCAATTGGGTTTCGCGCAGGAAGTAAAAGGCGCCGGGCAACAGCACCGCGACCGTGCCGGACTTGGCCATGGCGATAGCGTCGTCTTCGGTCATGAATTCCAGGTGATCGGCGGACAACGCGTGGTAACGCGCCGCCAGGCTCGAGCCGTGCAGCGACGACAATTGCTCGGCATGCAGCTTCACTGGCAAGCCCAATTCCTGGGCGGTGATGAACACCCGCTCGACCTGCGCCGGGGAGAACGCCAGGTACTCGCAGAACGCGTCCACCGCGTCGACCAGCCCTTCGGCGGCCAGGGCCGGGAGCATGTCGGCACAGATGTGATCGATGTAGTCGTCGGCGCGATCGGCGTATTCCGGCGGCAAGGCATGAGCCGCCAGGCAGGTGCTGCGCACGCTGACCGGCAGTTCGGCGCCGAGGCGACGAGCCACACGCAGCATCTTGCGCTCGTTGGCCAGGTCCAGGCCGTAGCCGGACTTGATTTCGATGCTGGTGACGCCATCGCGCATCAGGCTTTTCAGGCGCTTGGCGGCACTGGCGAACAACTCGTCTTCGCTGGCTGCGCGGGTGGCGCGCACGGTGCTGGCGATGCCGCCGCCGCTGGCGGCGATTTCCGCATAGCTGACACCTTGCAGGCGCTGTTCGAATTCACCGCTGCGGTTACCGCCGAACACCGTGTGAGTGTGGCAGTCGATCAGGCCCGGCGTGACCCAGGCCCCGTTCAAATCATTGACGGCCGGGTACTCGCCCGCCGGCAACTCACTGCGCGGGCCGATCCACTCAATGTGCGCTCCTGACGTCACGATGGCCGCGTCCTCGATGATCGAGTAGACGCCTTGTGCCATGGTTGCGACGTGACAGTGTTGCCAGAGAGTTTTCATCCGTGGCCTCCATTAGGTTATCGATGAGAAAAAGTAGGATCCTGCGTCACCAGGGCTGCCTGACCCGCCGCCGGTTTCACCCACGTCAGGTAAGCCAGTACCAGCAACACGATCCAGACCACGCCGACAATCAGCGCTGCCTGGGTGTCCGGGAAATAGCCGAGCACGCCGAAAATGAACAGCATGAAGGCAATCGCCGCCGCCGGCGCATAAGGCCAGAGCGGTACCGGGAATTTCAGTTGCGCAACCTGCTCGGCGCTCATGGACCGGCGCATGGCCACTTGGGTCACCAGAATCATCAGCCAGACCCACACCGTGGCAAAGGTCGCGATGGAAGCGATCAACAGGAACACGTTTTCCGGGATCAGGTAGTTCAGCAACACGCCCAGCAACAGCGCGGCACTCATCACCACCACCGTCATCCATGGCACGCCATTGCGCGACAGGCGGGCGAAGCCCTTGGGTGCATGCCCTTGCTGGGCCAGACCGAACATCATGCGGCCAGCGCCGAAGATGTCACTGTTGATCGCCGAAATCGCCGCCGTGATCACCACGATATTGAGGATGGTGGCCGCCGAGCCGATCCCCAGCTTGTCGAAAATCTGCACGAACGGGCTGCCCTGGCTACCGATCTGCTGCCATGGAAAGATCGACATCAGCACCAGCATCGTCAGCACGTAGAACAACAGGATCCGCAACGGTACGGCATTGATCGCCCGGGGCAGCACGTGCTGCGGGTCCTTGGCTTCACCTGCCGTTACGCCGATGATTTCAATACCGCCAAACGCAAACATCACCACCGCGAACGAAGCGATCAGACCGCCCATGCCATTGGGCATGAAGCCGCCGTGGTTCCAGAGGTTGCTGATGTCGGTCGCCTGGCCGGGGGCCGAGCTGATGCCGAACCACATGATGCCGAAACCACCCAGGATCATCGCGACGATGGCCGCAACCTTGAGCAGCGACAGCCAGAACTCCATTTCACCGAAGACTTTGACGTTGCACAGGTTCAGGCCGCCGACAATGGAAACGACGCCCAGCACCCAGATCCAGCGGGAAACCTCCGGGAACCAGAAGCCCATGTAGATACCGAATGCCGTGACGTCGGCCATGCCGACGATGACCATTTCGAATGCGTAGGTCCAACCGAGGACGAAGCCCGCCATTGGCCCCAGGTAGGTGCTGGCGTACTGGCCGAAAGAGCCGGTCACCGGGTTGTGCACCGCCATCTCACCGAGGGCGCGCATGACCATGAACACCGCCGCGCCACCGATCAGGTAAGCGAGCAGTACCGCAGGCCCGGCCATTTGAATGGCCGAGGCGGATCCATAAAACAGCCCGGTGCCGATCGCCGACCCCAGCGCCATGAAGCGAATATGTCGGGCAGAAAGCCCGCGTTTCAAACCTTTTTCTGGCTGTTGCATTTCTCGTCCCTAATTATTGTTATTCGACGCTAAATCGAATCGCCTCCTGTAGGAGCTGTCGAGTGCAACGAGGCTGCGATCTTTTAAAAAACAAGATCAAAAGATCGCAGCCTGCGGCAGCTCCTACATTGGAACCCTTACAGGCTAGGCAGCAACTTCGTTGTCACCAGCTCGTTCAGGCAACGCGAGGCCAACAATTCAGTCGCCGCATTGATGTCCGGCGCAAAGAAGCGGTCCTTCTCGTAGAACGGCACGTCGTTACGCAGGATGGCCCGAGCTTTTTCCAGTTTTGGCGAAGTCTTCAGACCATTGCGCAGGTCCAGGCCCTGAACGGCCGCCAGCCATTCCACGGCGAGAATCCCGCGGGTGTTCTCGGCCATTTCCCACAAACGCTTGCCAGCCGCCGGAGCCATCGATACGTGGTCTTCCTGGTTGGCGGAAGTCGGCAGGCTGTCCACCGAATGCGGATGGGACAACGCCTTGTTCTCGCTGGCCAGTGCCGCCGCAGTCACCTGGGCGATCATGAAGCCGGAGTTCACGCCGCCATTGGCCACCAGGAACGGCGGCAGTTGCGACATGTGCTTGTCCATCATCAGCGAGATACGGCGTTCGCTCAGGGAACCGATTTCAGCGATGGCCAAGGCCATGTTGTCAGCGGCCATGGCCACCGGCTCGGCGTGGAAGTTGCCACCGGAGATCACGTCACCTTCAGCGGCGAACACCAGCGGGTTGTCCGATACCGCATTGGCTTCGATGGCCAGCACTTCGGCGGCCTGACGGAACTGGGTCAGACAGGCGCCCATGACTTGCGGCTGGCAGCGCAGGGAGTACGGGTCTTGTACCTTCTCGCAGTTTTCGTGGGAGTCGGAGACTTCGCTGCGCTCGCCCAGCAGATCGCGGTAAGCGGCGGCGGCATCGATCTGGCCTTTCTGGCCACGGGCAGCGTGGATGCGGGCGTCGAACGGCGAACGCGAGCCCAGGACCGCTTCGACGGTCAGGCCGCCCAGCGCCAGGGCACCGGCGAACAGGTCTTCACCTTCGAACAGGCCGCGCAGGGCAAAAGCGGTGGACACCTGAGTGCCGTTGAGCAGCGCCAGGCCTTCTTTCGCGGCCAGGGTCAGCGGGGTCAGACCGGCGACTTTCAGCGCTTCGGTGGCTTCCATCCACTCGCCTTTGTAGCGCGCCTTGCCTTCGCCCAGCAGCACCAGCGACATGTGGGCCAGCGGCGCCAGGTCACCGGAAGCACCGACCGAACCTTTCAATGGAATATGCGGGTAAACCTCGGCGTTGATCAGGGCGATCAGCGCGTCGATTACCACACGGCGGATGCCAGAGAAACCACGGCTCAGGCTGTTGACCTTGAGCACCATGATCAGACGCACCAGCTCATCGCTGATCGGCTGGCCGACACCGGCGGCGTGGGACAGCACCAACGAGCGCTGCAGGTTTTCCAGGTCTTCGCTGGCGATGCGGGTCGAGGCCAGCAGGCCGAAACCGGTGTTGATGCCGTAGGCGGTGCGGTTCTCGGCGAGGATCTGTTCCACGCAGGCCACGCTGGCTTCGATCTGGGCCGAGGCGCTGTGGTCGAGGGTCAGTTTCACCGGCTGCTGGTAGACGTCACGCAGTTGGGCGAGGGTCAGTTGGCCGGGAATCAGGTTTAGCGCAGTCATTTTGTGCTCCTTTTGAGAGTTGTTATTAACTCACCAGACGCTCCGGAGATGTCCGTTGTCCGTCGCGTCTGCCTTTTGGGGAGCCGCGCCTTGGCACGCTGGTGTTATGGAAATCAGTTCAGTTCGGGAAAAGCGTTGTGCAGCAAAATCGGGTCTTTCAATACCGCGGCAGCGGCGGCGATGTCCGGTGCCAGCCAGCGATCCTGGTCGTAGGGGGCAACGTGCTCGCGCAGCAGACGCCAAGCGGCATCGGTGCCCGCGCCGAAGCGTTGCTCTTTCAAGAATTCAAACGCCTGGGCTGCCAGCAAATACTCGATGGCGAGGATCTGCGTGCAGTTTTCCAGCGCGCGATGCAACTTCAGCGCGGCGTTGGTACCCAGGCTCAGGTGATCTTCCTGCAGGCCCGACGTCACGTAGTTGTCCAGCACCGCCGGTTGCGCCAGTTGACGGTTCTCCGCGCACAGCGAAGCGGCAACGTATTGCACGATCATCATCCCGGAGTTCACTCCCGGGTTGGCCACCAGGAAGGCCGGCAAACCGCTGACGTGCGGGTTGATCAAGCGGTCCAGACGGCGCTCGGCGATGGATCCGATTTCCGCCATGGCAATCGCCAGCAGGTCCGCCGCCATTGCCACGGACTGGCCGTGGGGGTTGGCCTGGGACACCACGCGGTAATTGTCCGCGGTGCCCAGCACCAGCGGGTTGTCGGTGGCGCCGTTGAGTTCGGTTTCGATCTGTTTGGTCGCGTGTACCAATTGGTCGCGCGCGGCGCCGTGCACCTGCGGGATCGAACGAATGCTCAGGGCATCCTGGGTACGAATGCCTTTGCTCTGGGCGATCACTTCGCTGCCGTCGAGCAAGGCCCGCAGGTTGATCCCGACCTGTTGCATGCCCGGGTGCGGCTTGAGCGCGATGATCTCGGCATCGAACGCATCGATCTGCCCACGCTGGGCTTCAAAGCTCATCGCACCGATCACGTCGGCCCATTCCAGCAGGCGCGTGGCATCGGCAATCGCCAGGCAGCTCAGGCCGGTCATGCATGGCGTACCGTTGACCAGGCACAAACCATCCTTGGCACCGAGCTTGACCGGTTGCAGGCCTTCTTCGGTCAGCGCTTGCTGCGCGGAAACAATCTGGCCGCGATAGCTGACATTGCCGACACCCAGCAGCGCGATGCCGATGTGTGCCATGTGGGTCAGGTAGCCCACGGAACCCTGGGACGGCACTTGCGGAGTGATGCCACGGTTGAGCAGCGCCAGCAGTGCTTCGACGACCTGACGGTGCAGGCCGGATTTGCCATGGCTGTAGTTGACGACGGCGGCGCACATGATCGAGCGGGTCTGCTCATTGGTCAGTGGCGCGCCAACGCCACAGGCGTGGCTGAGCAGGGTGTTGCGCGACAGCTGGCTGAGTTGTTCGTCCTGCAGCGAGACGTTGCACAGCGCACCCAGACCAGTGTTGATGCCGTAGGCACGTTCGCCGCTGGTGACGATGCGCTGGACGATGGCCTGGGCGTTTTCGATGCGCGCCCAGACCGGCGCCGACAGCTCTAGCTGTGCGCCATCACGAGCAACGGCCACCACATCCTGCCAACGCACCGGGGCATCGGCGATAACGATTTTTTCAGCCTGGGACATCTTCAACCTCTGCGTACAACCTGAATATTGATACAGCTTCACTGACGCCTTCGCGGGCAAGCCCGCTCCCACAGTGGTTGCTGGTGTAATCAAAACTGGTGTTCGACACCGATCCTTGTGGGAGCGGGCTTGCCCGCGAAGGGGCCGGCCCGGCTACCACAACTTTCTCAGACCACCGCCGCCCGACGCTGCACAAAGCGGTCGACATACTCATCCGCCGGCGAATGCAGGATCTCTCTCGGCGTGCCGACCTGGATCAGGCGGCCGTCCTTGAGGATCGCGATGCGGTTGCCGATGCGCACGGCCTCGTCGAGGTCGTGGGTGATGAAGACGATGGTCTTGTGCAGGGTCTTTTGCAGCTCCAGCAACTGGTCCTGCATCTCCGCGCGGATCAGCGGGTCGAGGGCACTGAACGCTTCGTCCATCAGGATGATGTCGGTGTCCGCCGCCAAGGCGCGGGCCAGGCCCACACGCTGACGCATGCCGCCGGAGAGCTGGTGCGGGTATTTGTTTTCGTAGCCCTTGAGGCCCACGGTGTTGATCCAGTGCAACGCACGCTCGGCGCACATGGCTTTGCTTTCGCCACGGATTTTCAGGCCGTAGGCGACGTTGTCCAGCACGCTCTTGTGCGGTAGCAGGCCGAAGCTTTGGAACACCATGCTGATCTTGCGCCGACGAAATTCGCGCAGCGCTTCCATGTCGTATTGCAGGATGTCCACGCCATCCACCAGGATCGCGCCGCTGGTCGGGTCGATCAAGCGGTTGAAGTGGCGTACCAGGGTCGACTTGCCGGAACCCGACAGGCCCATGATCACGAAGATTTCGCCGCTGCCGATGCTCAGAGACAGGTCGTTCACGCCGACCACGCAGCCGGTTTCGGCCAGCACCTGGTCCTTGGTCTTGCCCTGGCCGACCATGGCCAGCGCGTCCTTGGCACGGTTGCCGAAAATCTTGAAGACGTTCTTGACTTCGATCTTGCTCACGGTTGCGTTGTTCATTTGCTCACCTCATGCCGTGCGCGACCGTACGCCTGTGTAATGCGGTCGATCACCACAGCCAGAATCACGATCGCCAGACCGGCTTCAAGGCCACGTCCGACGTTGAGGGTCTGAATCCCCACCAGCACGTCTTCACCCAAGCCACGGGCACCGATCATCGAGGCGATCACTACCATCGACAGGGCCATCATGGTGGTCTGGTTGATGCCCGCCATGATGCTCGGCAGGGCCAGCGGCAGTTGCACGCCGAACAGTTGCTGCCAGCGGTTGGCACCGAAGGCGTTGATCGCTTCCATCACTTCGCCGTCGACCTGGCGAATGCCCAGATCGGTCAGGCGGATCAGCGGTGGCGCGGCGTAGATCACCGTGGCGAAAATCGCCGGGACCTTGCCCAGGCCAAACAGCATCAGCACCGGGATCAGGTACACGAAGCTCGGCATGGTCTGCATGATGTCCAGCAACGGCATCAGTATCGAACGCAGGCGGTTGCTGCGCGCCGAGAGAATGCCCAGCGGAATGCCGATCAACACCGAAATGATCGTCGCCACCATCATCAGCGCCAGGGTCTGCATCAGCTTGTCCCAGAGACCGACCGCACCCACCAGGAACAGCAGGCCGACGATTACTGACGTGGTCACGACTTTACGGGTCGCGTGCCAGGCCACGCCCGCCACGATCGCCAGCATCAGCCACCAGGGCGCTGCACGCAGCAGGCTTTCAAGATTGACGATGGCCCACAACAGCGTATCGGAGATGTGCCGGAACACGTCGCCGTAGTTGGTGACCAGCGAATCGACCCAACCGTTGACCCAGTCGGCGATGGAAAAGGTAAAGCTTTCGGGAAACATAAGAGACTCTCAATCAAGGGGTTGCGATCAAGCATCCGACTGCCGTTGTCGACAGTCGGAGAAGCTCAACCTACAAGGCCGCGTCGATCTTTTTGGCTGCGTCTTCGCTCACCCATGCGTGCCAGACTTCAGGATGTTCCTTCAAGAAGATCTTGGCCAGTTTTGGCGACTCGATCCGCTCTTTGGTCATGCGCCCAAGGTTCTGGTTCAGCAGGTCGATTGGCACGTTGACCTTTTCCAGCACGGCCACCAGTTCCGGGGCTTCGTCGTGGAAGGTCTTGGACAGGCCGACCTTGATGGTCACAGTCTTGTTCACGCCTGGTTTCTCTTCGAGTTTCACCACGTCGACCTGGCCCATCAGCGGGGTTGGCGACCAGTAGTAGAACAGGATCGGTTCGCCACGCTTGTAGCTCGACAGCACGGCGGCATCCAGCGCCGGGCCGGTGCCTGGGCGGAAGTTGGTGTAGGTGCTTTCCAGACCGTAGCTTTTCAGCATTTCGCTGTTGTCCAGCTCACAGGTCCAGCCGGCCGGGCAGTTGTAGAAACGCCCCTTGGATGGCTCTTCGGCGTCCTTGAAGATCGCCGAGTATTTGCCCAGGTCGGCAATGTTTTTCAGATCCGGAGCCTTGGCTTCCAGCTTGCGCTTGGCGTCGCCTTCGATCACGTAGCGTGGCACGTACCAGCCTTCGATCGCGCCAACAACCGGCGCGCCGACACCGACGACCTTGCCGGCCTTCTCGGCCTTGTTCCAGACTTCGCTACGGCCGACCCATTCTTCGGCAAACACTTGAATATCGTTGCTGCCCAGGGCGTTTTCCATGGTGATGGAGTTGCCCGGCAGGCTGTCGGTCTTGCAGTCGTAGCCTTTCTCCAACACGACTTGCATCACGTCGGTCAGCAGCATGGCGCTTTCCCAGTTCAAACCGGCGAATTTCACCGGTTTGCCCGACTCGCACCAACCCGCCGCCTGAGTGGCGCCAGCGCTGGCCAGCAGGCCCATGGAAAGCAATGTGGTCAGCAGGGTCTTGTTCGATTTCATTGTAGTGACGCTCCTAATCATGAATTGGCTTACGGCAGTCAAGAGGCATCCAGCCCTGTCCACGTCCAATCAGGCCTGCGCCGCAGCGCGACCGACATTCAGCTTTTGTTCGGTGATCGCGTCCTGCTCGACCGGCAGGATCAAACGATCAGGCACTGTGCCGTGCCATTTTTTCGCACACAGGTAATACAGGGCTGCGGGAATCACCAGACCGATGATCCAGGAAATATCCACATCACCCAGGGCCGCCACCAGCGGACCGGTATAGAACTTGGTGGAGATGAACGGCAGCTGCACCAGCACACCGAACACATAGACGCTGATACCGAGAAGGTTCCAACGACCGTAGCGACCGTTCGGATCGCCCAGCGCCGGCACGTCATAGCGCTCGCGAGTGATGCAGTAGTAGTCCACCAGGTTGATCGCACTCCATGGCGTGAAGAACGCCAGCAAGAACAGAATGAAGGACTTGAACGCACCGAGGAACGAGTGCTGGCCGAGCAACGCCATCAGGGTCGCAGCACCGACGATGACCAGCACGAAGACCAGGCGCTGCAAGCGCGTGACTTTCAGGTCACCACGGAAACCGCTGATGATGGTCGCGATGCACATGAAGCTGCCGTAGGAGTTCAGTGTGGAAATGGTGACCTTGCCGAACGCGATGCTGAAGTACAGCAGCGCAGCGGTGGCACCGGTTCCGCCCAGACCCACGATGTACGCCACTTCGTGGCCGGCGAATTGCCCGTTGGCCGAAGCGGCAGCGAACACGCCGAGGACCATCGCCACCTGTGCACCAATGACCGAACCTGCGCCTGCGGCAAAAAAAGTTTTCACCGAGGAAATGTTGCTCGGCAAGTAGCGAGAATAGTCAGCCACATAAGGGCCGAAGGCGATCTGCCAGGACGCCGCGAGCGACACCGCGAGCAAGAAACTGCTCCAGCTGAAGTGGCGGATCTGCAACAGAGCGCCAACGTCAACCTGGCTCATCAGACGGCTGAACAGATAAATAAAGGCAATCACGCCAACGACACTGGCAACACGGCCGATCCAATGGATCACCCGATAACCGAGCACCGTGACCAGCACGATGACACTGGCGAAAAGGAGGATACCGACGGTGTCGCTGACCCCAAACAACTGGCCCAGCGCCTGGCCGGATAACACGGTTCCCGTTGCGGTGAAGCCCAGGTACATCAAGCAGACCAATACGATCGGGATGGCCGCGCCGTACACGCCGAACTGTACCCGGCTGGAAATCATCTGCGGCAGGCCGAGCTTGGGGCCTTGAGCCGCATGCAGCGCCATCACGCCACCACCCAGTAATTGACCGATCAAAAGACCGATCAATGACCAGAACACGTCACCGCCCAGCACCACGGCGAGCGCCCCGGTGACAATCGCGGTGATTTGCAGGTTGGCACCCATCCACAGGGTGAACTGGCTAAACAGACGACCGTGTCTTTCCGCTTCCGGGATGTAGTCGATCGAGCGTTTCTCGATCAACGGTTTATTGCCTGCACGTTCGTCAGTGACAGCCATGGTTCAACCTCTATGGATTGTTATTCTGGGTTGGTTTGAATCTTTGTAGTTCCTGTAGCAGCTGCCGAAGGCTGCGTCGGGTTGCGAAGCGACCCCGGCATTCCAAAGCGGAACGAAGGTCCTTCGGCCCTTAACGCCGCCTGCGGCAGCTGCTACATGGCTTATTTACCGGTAATCATCGGCAGGTTCAGCCCTTGTTCCTTGGCGCAGTCGATGGCGATCTGGTAACCGGCATCGGCGTGACGCATGACGCCGGTGGCCGGGTCGTTGTGCAGTACGCGAGCGATACGCTCGGCCGCTTCGTCAGTACCGTCGCAGACAATCACCATGCCCGAGTGCTGGGAGAAGCCCATGCCGACGCCGCCGCCGTGATGCAGGGACACCCAGGTCGCGCCGCTCGCGGTGTTGAGCAAGGCGTTGAGCAGTGGCCAGTCGGAAACGGCGTCGGAACCGTCCTGCATCGATTCGGTTTCGCGGTTCGGGCTCGATACCGAACCGGAGTCCAGGTGGTCGCGGCCGATCACGATTGGCGCGGACAACTCGCCGCTGCGTACCATTTCGTTGAACGCCAGGCCCAGCTTGGCGCGCAGGCCCAGGCCAACCCAGCAGATACGTGCCGGCAAACCCTGGAAGCTGATGCGCTCGCGGGCCATGTCCAGCCAGTTGTGCAGGTGGGCGTCGTCCGGGATCAGTTCCTTGACCTTGGCGTCGGTCTTGTAGATGTCTTCAGCGTTGCCCGACAGTGCAGCCCAACGGAACGGGCCGATGCCACGGCAGAACAGTGGACGGATGTAGGCCGGTACGAAGCCCGGGAAGTCGAATGCGTTTTCCACGCCTTCTTCTTGCGCCATCTGACGGATGTTGTTGCCGTAGTCGAAAGTCGGTACGCCCATTTTCTGGAACTCGAGCATCGCTTTGACGTGCACGGCCATCGATTGCTTGGCGGCCTTCACCACAGCGGCTGGCTCGGTCTTGGCGCGAGCGCGGTATTCGTCCCAGGTCCAGCCGGCCGGCAGGTAGCCGTTGAGCGGATCGTGGGCGCTGGTCTGGTCGGTGACCATGTCCGGGCGAACGCCACGCTTGACCAGTTCCGGCAGGATTTCAGCGGCGTTGCCCAGCAGCGCGATGGAAATCGCCTTGCCTTCTTTGGTGTATTTGGCGATGCGGGCCAGAGCGTCGTCAAGGTCGGTAGCCTGCTCATCGACGTAGCGGCTTTTCAGACGGAAATCGATGCTGACCTGCTGGCACTCGATGTTCAGCGAGCAAGCGCCGGCCAGGGTTGCAGCCAGAGGCTGGGCGCCACCCATGCCGCCCAGGCCAGCGGTCAGTACCCACTTACCTTTGAGGTCATCGTTGTAGTGTTGGCGACCGGCTTCGACGAAGGTTTCGTAGGTGCCCTGGACGATGCCCTGGCTGCCGATGTAGATCCAGCTGCCGGCGGTCATCTGGCCGTACATGGCCAGGCCTTTGGCGTCCAGTTCGTTGAAATGCTCCCAGTTCGCCCAGTGTGGAACCAGGTTGGAGTTGGCGATCAATACGCGCGGTGCGTTGCTGTGGGTCTTGAACACGCCAACCGGCTTGCCGGATTGCACCAGCAGGGTCTCGTCGTCGTTCAGGTTGGTCAGGCTTTCGACGATCTTGTCGTAGCATTCCCAGTTACGTGCAGCGCGACCGATACCACCGTAAACCACCAGTTCCTTAGGGTTCTCGGCGACTTCCGGGTCGAGGTTGTTCATCAGCATGCGCAGCGGCGCTTCGGTCAGCCAGCTCTTGGCGGTCAGCTTGTTACCGCGTGCGGCACGGATTTCAACGTCACGAAACTTAGTAGGTTTAATGTCAGTCACGAAAAAGACTCCTCAGCAATCAATCCAAACCAACCCAGGCACTGGGCGAGCAAGCCAATGGGCATCAGTGCACACCGGCGAATCAGTGGACGATGGTTGAGTCCTCGTGACTCATACGCATACGTCTTTACTTGTACATACAAGCATATGCAATCAAGCGGCCAACTTGTTGGATGAGCATTCAAGAAAAATCCTGAAACGGCTGGAGAGCGCCTGGAACAAGGGTTCTGGCGAAGATTAAATATTTTTCGGGGGATTTTTGTGTCGAGGGGGTTTTGTTACTTGAGCGTGGTTTTGCGCCACGCTGGGGCGTTCGGTAACAACGTGGTGCGCTTTCGGGAACGGATTTGCAGTGACAAAAAACATCGCGAGCAAGGCCACCCCCACAAGAACAATGAGATTCCTGTGGGAGCGGGCTTGCCCGCGATTGTGTCGCTTGAGTGTTGGATCAGCGCACAGCCAGTTCAATCACACAGCATGGGCCATTGCTGGAGATTTCCAGCAGACCAGTGTTACCGTCCAGTTGCAGGCAATCATGCCGGCCCAGTTGCGAAGCGTTGCTATCGACCACCACTTCCAGCGCATCGCTGATGCTGAACACCAACACCGTGCCCGCCGAGCTGAAGAACCGCTGCTCGCCGCTCAACCACTGCAACCGCGCAGCGTAACGCTGCGGTGCGTAAATCAGATTGAAATCGCGAATCGGACCGCCGAGCAATGTGCAGGAAACCTTGCTTTCACCGCTGAAGGCAAACGGGTCCAGCGGTAACAGTGGCCGCGTAACCTGGCCATCCACCGTCAGGCTCATACCATCGCCCTGCAAAACGGTGATCACTCGCTCGTAACCGGCGAAGGTGGAAAAACCACCCGATTCGCCGATGTCGGCAATCGACAGGCGCCAGCCAAAGCCGTCCAGGCCGGTGCCGGCATCGCGGGTAATTTCTTCAGTGCTGCCGCCGCCGTTTTTCCACGGCATGCGCGGGTAGTCTTTGGCGCGTAAAACCTTCAACTCATTCATTTATGGCTCTCTATTTATGGAACCGACCTTCCAGACGATGACGGGAACCGGGGTGGATCAAACGAGCGGCGGTCACCGGCTGGCGGCCGGACCAGGTGCGGCGACGGATCAGCAGGCACGGCTCGCCTTTTTCAATCTGTAGCAATTTGCATTCGGACGACTCGGCCAGGATCGCCTCGACCACGTGCTCGCCTTCGGTCAGCGGCGCGACCTGGTTCAGGTAGGCGTAGGGCGTTTGCAGGGTGAAGTCTTGCTTGAGGTAATCAGGCGCCACCAGCGCGTTGACGAAACGGTCTTCGATTTGCACCGGAATATCGTTCTCGAAATGCACGATCAGCGAGTGGAACACCTTCTGCCCTTCGCGCATGTCCAGGGCCAGGGCGCGCTCGGAACCGGCGGCCTCTTCTTCAAGGGTGATGACCTTGCAGGTGTGGCGATGACCGCGAGAAGCGATTTCGTCGGCGATGTTGTGCACTTCAAACAGCGCGGACTGGCTTTTCGGCTCGGCGACGAAGGTGCCGACGCCCTGCATGCGCACCAGCAGGCCATCGGCGGTCATCTCGCGCAGCGCGCGGTTGATGGTCATGCGGCTGAAGCCCAACTGGCTGACCAGCTCGCTTTCCGACGGAACGCGGTAGTGCGGCGGCCAGTTTCCACTGTCGATTTGCTGGGTGATCATTTGTTTGACGCGGGCGTACAAGGGCGCCGGACTGTCGCCCATGTTCGCGGCCAACGGAGAGACTGGAGGCGGAGTCGGCACGGTTAATCCTTGGTCGTTTAGTGAATATCGCTAGCTTGCCGGAGTTTACCGGGCAGGCAAACGTCTGTATATGTATATACAAATAACACACGATGGGGTGCTGAACCATGTCCGCCTTCTTTGCCGAACGCGCGCTGCTGCCTAGTGGATGGGCCAACAATGTACGTCTTGAGGTCAGCGCCGATGGCGTATTGACCCATATCCAGGCCGATTCTCATGCAGATGGCGCCGAGCGGTTAAGCGGTCCGCTGCTGCCTGGCATGCCGAACCTGCACTCCCACGCCTTCCAGCGGGCCATGGCCGGGCTGGCGGAAGTGGCGGGCAATCCGAACGACAGTTTCTGGACCTGGCGCGACCTGATGTATCGCCTCGTCGGAAAAATCAGCCCGGAGCAACTCGGCGTCATCGCCCGTCAGCTGTACATCGAAATGCTCAAGGCCGGTTACACATCGGTCGCGGAATTTCATTACGTACACCATGACATCAGTGGCCAGCCTTACGCAGATCCGGCCGAACTGGCCCTGCGTATCAGCCAGGCCGCAGGTTCCGCCGGTATCGGCCTGACCCTGTTGCCGGTGCTCTACAGCCACTCCGGTTTCGGCGGCCAGACCCCGAACGAAGGTCAGCGCCGCTTCATCAACAGCACCGAAAACTACCTCAAGCTGCAATCGCGCCTGCAACCGGTGCTGGCGCAGCAACCGGCGCAAGCCCTGGGTCTGTGCTTCCACTCGTTGCGCGCGGTCACGCCGCAGCAGATCAGCGAAGTGCTGGCAGCCAGCGACAAGCAGTGCCCGGTGCACATCCACATCGCCGAGCAGCAGAAAGAAGTCGACGACTGCCTGACCTGGAGCGGACGTCGTCCGCTGCAATGGCTGTACGAGAACGTCGACGTCGATCAACGCTGGTGCCTGGTCCACGCGACCCACGTCAATCCGGAAGAAGTCACGTCGATGGCCAAGAGTCGCGCCATCGCCGGCCTGTGCCTGACCACCGAAGCCAACCTCGGCGACGGGATTTTCCCGGCGGTGGACTTTCTCGCCCAGGGCGGCCGCATGGGCATCGGTTCCGACAGCCATGTGTCATTGAGTGTGGTGGAAGAATTGCGCTGGCTGGAATACGGCCAGCGACTGCGTGACCAACGGCGTAATCGTTTGTATGGCGCGGAGCAGCCGATGGTCGGCCGCACGCTGTTTGATGCCGCGCTGGATGGCGGCGCCCAGGCACTGGGTCAGCCGATTGGCGCCCTGGAAGTCGGCAAGCGCGCCGACTGGCTGGTGCTCGACGGCAACGATCCGTACCTGGCAACGGCCAGCGGCGACGGGATTCTCAACCGCTGGCTGTTTGCCGGTGGCGATCGTCAGGTGCGGGATGTGTTGGTGAACGGCCAGTGGGTGGTGCGTGATGGGCGCCATGCTGATGAAGAAGAAAGCAATCGCGCCTTCACCCAGGTATTGCGCGAATTGCTGGGCTGACACGAAACAACTGTGGGAGCGAGCTTGCTCGCGATGGCGGCCTGTCAGTCAACATTTCTGTTGAATTAGATGGCCTCATCGCGAGCAAGCTCGCTCCCACAGGGATATGTGCAATTAGTTAGTTCGACGTCTCTGCCATCTGCTGTTCCGACGCCCGCCAGATCAGCCGCGTGGTGTCGTAACCCTGCTGGCGCGCCCTGCTCAGCAGCTCTTCGCGCACCACACCGTTCACGGTTGGCGTACGCGACAACAGCCACAAATACTTCCGGCTCGGATCACCGACAATGGCGGTCTTGTAGTCATCGCTGACGTACAGCACCCAGTATTCGCCCTTCGCCGAACCCGGGATCAGCCTGGAGAACCAGGTATCGAACTCGACCCACAGCTTGTCGTTCTTGCCGGGCACCTGTGGATAAGCCGTGCCCTTGACCTCTTCCCATTGCCACTGCGCCGTCAGGCAGCGGTTCAACACCGCGACATTGCCGTCAGGCTTGAGCGTGTAATGGGCTTCGGACTGCGCGCAGTCGCGCTGGAAGTACATCGGCATGCGAGCCAGCTCGTACCAGGTGCCCTGGTAGCGCTTGAGGTTGACGCTATTGACAGTCTTGGGGGCCAATGGGTCCTGGCCAGACGTGGCACAGCCGGCCAACACCAGGCCGGCAAAAAGGATGATCAATAACCGCTTCATTATTTTTCTCCCGTGGGCGATCGCCCCGGTTTACTTCAGGCCTTGGCCGGAAAACATCAGCACTTTGTCACCGGCGAACTGCACGCTGATAAAGCTGTTCTTGTCGCCCCAGGTGCAGCTGGACATGCCGAGCGCGCCTGAACAATCGGCGGGTTTGCCCAACAGGGTCTCCACTTCGGCCTTGGCCATGCCGGCGGAGAGCTTCGAGTAGTTTTCCTGATTGACCTTGCCGCAGGCAGCGAGCAATACGCAGAACGAAAGCAGGGCGATGGAACGCAACGACATGGTGAAACTCCGGGGGCGTAGGGGATTGGCATGGCTGCCAAGCTGAAGCTTAGAAGAGAAAACCCCTGTGAGGTTCCCTGCCCGGCAGGCTATTTATCGGGCCACTCGTCTACCTTTTGCCGAAAATCAGCCACTTTGCCTGTTTACCGGACATTTCGTCGTTTTTCAGAGATTGCGCCTAATCTTTGGCACCGTTCAGTCGACATAAATGCAACGCAAAGCCACGTCGGTGGCATTTGCTCCCCCATTTTGTAGAACAGCCCCTCTGCGGTAGCCCATCCATGACCAGAAACATGAAGTTCAGCCACAAGATATTGCTGGCTGCCGCCCTCGTGGTGGCCGTCGCATTCGCTTGTTTCATCCTGTTCAACGACTATCGCCAGCGCGAAACCTTGCGCAACAGTACCGAAGCCTCGATGCAGGAACTCGGCAGCCTGACCACCAGCAACATCCAGACCTGGCTGGAAAGTCGCATGCAGCTGCTGCAGTCGATGGCCCAACAGATCAATGCCGACGGCAATGCTCCCGCTGGCCTGAAACGAATCATCGACCTGCCCGCCTACACCGGCAATTTCCAGCTGAGTTACTTCGGTGGCGCCGACGGCGTGATGTTCTCGGTCCCGGCGGGCAACCGCGCGGCGGACTACGACCCACGCGCCCGTGGCTGGTACAAGGCGGCCAATAACGCGCAAAAGACCATCGTCACCGAACCGTACATCGCCGCCTCTTCCGGCAAACTGGTGATCACAGTCGCCACCCCGGTGCAGCACCAGGGCCAGATGATCGGTGTCGCCGGCGCCGACATCGACCTGTCCAGCGTCAGCGCGATCATCAATTCGCTGAACTTCGGCGGTCACGGCCATGCGTTCATCGTCGGTGCCGACGGCAAGATCCTGATTCACCCGGACAGCAAGCTGGTACTCAAGAACCTGACCGAGGCCTACCCCAACGGTGCGCCGAAAGTCAGCCCGGGCATGAAAGAAGTCGAGATCGACGGCAAGCGCCAGTTCATCTCCTTCACCCACGTCAACGGCGTGCCATCGGCGGACTGGTACGTAGCGCTGGTGCTCGACCAGGAAACGGCGTTCTCGATGCTCAGCGAGTTCCGCACCTCGGCGATCATCGCCATGGTGATTGCCGTGGTGATCATCATTGTCCTGCTGGGCATGCTGATCAGCCTGTTGATGCAGCCACTGCTGACCATGGGCCGCGCCATGCACGACATCGCCGAAGGCGAAGGTGACCTGACCAAACGCCTGACCATCCACGGCCACGACGAATTCGGCGCGCTGGGGCTGTCGTTCAACCGCTTCGTCGAGCGCATTCACACCTCGATCATCGAAGTATCCTCGGCCACCGGCCAGGTCAACGAAGTGGCGTTGCGTGTAGTCGCCGCCTCGAACTCGTCGATGTTCAACTCCGACCAGCAAGCCTCGCGCACCAGCAGCGTGGCCGCGGCGATCAACCAGCTCGGTGCCGCCGCCCAGGAAATCGCCCAGAACGCCGCCCTCGCCTCGCAACATTCGAGCGATGCCCGCAGCCTGGCCGAAGACGGCCAACAGGTGGTGGATAAAACCATCGCGGCGATGCAGCAACTGTCGGCCAAGATCAGCGATTCATGCGGCAACATCGAAACCCTCAACAGCAACACGGTCAACATCGGGCAGATCCTGGAAGTGATTACCAGCATCTCCCAGCAGACCAACTTGCTGGCACTGAACGCCGCCATTGAAGCGGCCCGCGCTGGCGAGGCCGGCCGTGGTTTCGCGGTGGTTGCCGACGAAGTGCGCAACCTCGCTCACCGCACCCAGGACTCGGCGCAGCAAGTGCAGACGATGATCGAAGAGCTGCAAGTCGGCGCCCGGGCAGCGGTGGGCATCATGACCGACAGCCAGCGCCAGAGCGAAAGCAGCGTCGGCATCGCCAACCAGGCGGGCGAACGCCTGGGCAGCGTGACCCAGCGCATCGGGGAGATCGATGGCATGAACCAGTCGGTCGCCACCGCCACTGAAGAACAGACGGCCGTGGTGGAGTCGATCAATGTCGACATCACCGAGATCAACACGCTGAACCAGGAAGGCGTGGAGAACCTGCAGTCGACCTTGCGTGCGTGTGCCGATCTTGAGCAGCAGGCGGCACGGTTGAAGCAGCTAGTCGGAAGTTTCAGGATCTAAGGCGCACTCACCGGCCCCTTCGCGGGCAAGCCCGCTCCCACAGGGTTCTGCGACGAACACATATTTTGTGTTCGACCAAATCAACTGTGGGAGCGGGCTTGCCCGCGAAGGCGGCATCTGCCGCGATGAAATTTAGAACCGTGAACCCGGTTTCGACAGAAACGCCAATTCCTCAATCGTAGATTCGCGCCCCAACACCGCATTGCGATGCGGAAACCGCCCAAACTGCGCAATCACTTTCTGATGCCGCTCGGCATAGTCCAGGTAATCGCTGAACAGTGCCCGATCGCTCTCCGGCTGCTGCGCTACCAATTCGATATAGCGCGAGACGCCTTCGTTCTGCACCGCCAGGTTCTCGCTATGCTCGAACACCAGGTAGATGAACACCCGCTGAATCGGCTGCAACTGCCGGTCGAAATCCGCGGCAATGCCTTGCGCCACCAGTGCCTGAGCCCTGATGTCACCGGAAAAAGCCTTGGGAGTATCGCGAAAGATCATTCGCGGGATTTGATCGAGCAACAGCACCAGGGCCAGCCAACCTTCGGGACGTTGCATCCACTCGGTCAATCCGCCGGCCAGTGCCTGCTCGGCCTGGGCCCCGAAACGCTCACGCGCTTCGAGGTCCTGGCTGTCGCGCTTGCCAAACCACAACTTGCCCTTCTGCGCTGCCACTTCCCTCGCTGACCCGGAACTTCCGAACCACCAATCAAGCAACGGCTGCCAGGGCGCGGTCATGGTTTATTCCTTGTGGTAAGCCGTGACGCGGGCAACTTCTTCTTTCGAACCGAGGAACACCGCAACACGCTGATGCAGGCCTTCGGGCTGGATGTCGAGGATGCGCTGGTGGCCGTCGGTGGACGCGCCGCCGGCTTGCTCCACCAGGAACGACATCGGGTTGGCTTCGTACATCAGGCGCAGTTTGCCCGGCTTGGACGGCTCGCGGCTGTCGCGTGGGTACATGAACAGACCGCCGCGGGTCAGGATGCGGTGCACGTCGGCGACCATCGCGGCAACCCAACGCATGTTGTAGTTCTTTTTCAGCGGGCCTTCATCGCCTGCCAGCAATTCGCTGACGTAGCGCTGTACCGGTGCTTCCCAGTGACGCTGGTTGGAAGCGTTGATGGCAAATTCCTGGGTGGCTTCAGGAATGGTGATGTTTTCGTGGGTCAGTACGAAGCTGCCCATTTCACGGTCCAGGGTGAAGCCTTTCACGCCGTCGCCCAGGGTCAGGATCAGCATGGTCTGCGGACCGTAGATCGCGTAACCGGCGGCCACTTGCTGGGTGCCTGGCTGCAGGAAGGCCTTTTCATTCAAGGGCTCGTTCTGGCTCAGGTATTCGTTCGGGCAACGCAGTACCGAGAAGATGGTGCCGACCGGGGCGTTGATGTCGATGTTCGACGAACCGTCCAGCGGGTCGAATACCAGCAGGTACGCGCCTTTCGGGTATTTGCCCGGGATCTGGTAGGCGTTGTCCATTTCTTCGGACGCCATGCCGGCCAGGTGACCGCCCCATTCGTTGGCTTCGAGCAGGATCTCGTTGGAGATCACGTCGAGCTTCTTCTGCACTTCGCCCTGGACGTTTTCAGTGCCCATGCTGCCCAGAACGCCACCCAGGGCGCCTTTGGACACGGCGTGGTTGATCTCCTTGCAGGCACGCGCCACCACTTCGATCAGGAAGCGCAGATCGGCAGGAGTGTTGTTGCTGCGGGTCTGCTCAATCAAATAGCGACTCAAGGTAACGCGGGACATGGAAGGCTCCGGAGGAATGGGGGGCTAAAAACCCGCGCAGTTTAGCGCGAGTCGGGGCGCATTTCCTCCTATCAGACGTGATCGGCCGAAGAGAGTTCATGTGCGGGGATGAGCGTAGTTGGAAATGGGCTGGATGTGAGCTGGAAAGTAGCGGTCATATAAGCATTTTCATTGACTGATATACCGCTATCGCGAGCAAGCTCGCTCCCACAGGGGCAGCGCAATACCTGTGGGAGCGAGCTTGCTCGCGATTGGGTGCGCAGCACCCACAATCAAGGTTTGGCAGTAGACTTGCGCAACAAACTGAACGCCATCGCCACCAGGAACAAGACACTGAGCAACAACACCGCCCACAAGCCGAACTTCTTCCACTGGGTGTCCGTCGTCGCCAGCGTTTTCTCTGTCGATGCATCCGAGGCCACCGCCCCGACATCCACCATGGCCCGGCCCAAGGTCGCCAGCTTCGCCGGGCTGTAATCCGGAATCAGCGTCGACAGCGACAAGTTCGCCGCCTTCGCCGTCGAATTCCCCACGACCAGCGTGTAAGGCCCCGGCCCGCGCGCCAGGAACACCAGTTGCGTGGCACGCACGGCAAACTTCAGCTTCGGCGCCTGATCACCCAGGCCGCCGCCGCGTTCGTCCACGGTCAGTTTCAATTGCTGGACGATTTGCCCTGACAGCTGCAATTCGTTTTGCACCACGTCCTGACCGTTCTGGGTCAGGCGATAGAGCAAACCGCTGCCCAACGACTGCCATGGCAGGCTGCTGTCGCGCCGGCCGGCCAGGCTCACTGGTGCCAGGCTGTTGGGCTGGCTCAACTCGACCTGCACCCGTTCGACATTCAGCCCCATCGGCAACTGCCAGGTGTATTCACCCGCCTTCACGCTGCTGCCGGCCAATGCCTGAGACCAGACCAACGGCAGCGGCAGGCTGCGGGTACTGGCGCTGCGCAGTTGCGCCGACGTCAGTGTCGGCGCCGAATGCGGTGTGATCCACAGTAACCGCAGGTAGCGCGCAGACTGGCCCGGCAGGTTGACCTCATGCTGCTCGACCCGCTCGTCGGAAAAGGTCAGGCGCGCCACCTGCCCTTCGCCCCAGGACTGCCAATGCTGCAAGTCGTCGCTGGCTTCGACGGTGAAACGCTGGAAACCGTCGCGCTCGCTGGTCCAGTCGAGAATCAACTGCTGCAACGGCGCCTTGATCGCCGAAGCGTCGAGCAACCAGCCGCGCAACTCCTCCTCACCCGCCTCCAACTGACTGGAGGGCTGCACCTGGACCAATGTGCCGGTGGTGCTCGATTGCACCCGCACGCTCGGCGCGATTTCAGTGGCGTCCACCGAGTTGTACAGCGCAAACCATTTCACCTCGGTCAAGGTGCGCGTTTCATTGCTCCGCGCCGACTCCCGGGCCAAGGCATAAGCCTGAACTTCACCCACGGCGTTGAATACACGCACATCGCTCAGGTCAGCCTGCCGTGCATTCAGTTGTACGCTCAGGGGCAGTTCAAGGCGATACCAAGGTCCTTCGCCCGTTACCGACAAAGGCACTTGGGTGGTGAAGTCCGCCGGCTTTTCCTGGGCAACCGCCGACAACACCACCCCCATGGCAACAATGCCCAGCCAACTCAGGTTCAGCTTCTGACTCAAGACGACACTCCTTGTGATTCCGGGACCGGTTTGCCGGTATCCGGCACAGTTTCGGCGCGTTTGGGCGGTAGCGGAGCGAAATAACCCACCACCAGCAGCAACACGCCGACACCGATAAACGAAACGATCCGCGCCAGCCCGCCGCGATTACTCAATTCGACAAAGAACAGCTTGGCCACGACCACACCGATCAAGACCGCGCCGATCAACCAGACTTCGCGACGGCGACGCAAATGGCCGCCGATCATCAGGCTCAGGGCCATCAAGGTCCAGACGATGGACAACCCGGCTTGCACCCGCATCGACGCCAGCAACAGATCCAGCTCGAACGGCACCGCGCTCCAGTGGTGCGCCGTACGCATTACCAATGCGGTAAAGAACACGAACAGCGAGGCCCCTGCGACCCCTTGCGTAGCGATGGCGACGTAGTTCCTGGGGACCGCCAACTGTGTCATGGCACTGCTGGACCAGACATAAACGCCGAACAACGCGAACAATAGGCCCAGCTCCAACGGGTTGATCAAGGGTACGTAGGGCAGTGGCTCGGCGTTGCCGTCACTGGCGACATTCGCCAGCCAGAACCAACCGAGCATCAACAATGCCAGCGGCGCGGCAGCGAATACGCGGTATTCGCGCGGATACGCCGACACAGGCCAAGGCCACGCGCGAGGTGCCGCCATCAACACCAGATACAGACTTGGCAGAATCGCCCAACCCAACCAGCGCCAGGCGTTGTATTGCTCGGACAACACCAGCAAGCCGTAACGCAGCTCCAGCGCCAGCACACCCATCAATAGCCAACAGCCAAGCACATGGGCGACGCTCGTTACGCGCGCCGGCAGCATGGGCGCCAGGCGTCGCAAGGACATGAAATGTACGACGAACACGGCGGCCCACGCCAGCCAGCCGACGTTCGCCGCCGGGTGATAACGCGAGTGCCCGGCCGCGAGCAGCACCAATGTCGCCGCGGGAATCAATACCGTGCCCAGCACCCCCAGTGACGGCCATTTCAGGCGCAGCGCCAACACCGTCCACAGCGCCACACTCAAGGCAGCGATACCCAACAACAAAGTCGCCCGTATCGGCAACGGCGCAAAATGCACCACTTCGATGACCCAGGCCAAGGCCCACCAGCATGCGCCCCACACCAACAACGCCTGGGACAATCGCAACAGACTCAGCCCTTCCAACGCTCGGAGCGAATGACCCATCTGCAAACGCCAGGCCCCGATCATCGCCGCCAGCCCCAACACCAGCGGCGCCCAGAATCCAGCATGAGCCAATGGGCTCAACCCTTCACTGAACAGCGGCCCCGTCGCCAGGAACAGCGCGCCACCCAACAGTTGCACAGCGAGCGCGGTGAACACGAAGGTGCGCGATGGCAGGCGCAAGCCAACCAACAACGTCAGCGCCCCGGCCAGGGCCCAACTGATCACCGTGCCGTGGCCGAAGAAAAACAACGGTGCCAGCAAATAGAGAAACACCAGTCCGAGGCACGCCAGGACTGGCAGGCCTTTCAGTTCCCAAGGCCTGATCTGCTCTGGCAAGGCTTTACGCAACTGGTAGAAGCTGAACAGCAACGCGACGCCCAGCAACAGCGCGCCTAGCGGAACACCGCCGAGCAGGCTGCTCTCGCTGTTGTGCAACTCGCTGAGAAACGCCAGCGCCGAGCCCAGTTGCAGGAGCAAGGCAAAGGCCCGACCCAAGGGCCTTTGCTGGCGCAGGCCGAGCCAGAAGATCCCCGCGCCCTCCACCGCCCACGCCGCTGTCGTCCAGCGTGCATCGAGCCCCAGCGGTATCGCCAGGCTGGCGAAGATCACGCCCAAGGCCAGGCAGGTTTCCCCCAGCAACAGCGTGCGTCCGGCCATCAGCCATCGGGCAAGCCCCATGTAAATCATGCCCAGCGCCAAGGCACTGAACGCCGTAGCGAACTCCAGATGCTGTACCAGTGCGAACTGCAAGCCAAAACCCACCAGCGGCGGACCGAACAGCAGCGTGCCATCGACGTAGTCGCCCTTGCGCGCCGACCACTGCAACAACGAATCGCGATTGCCCTCTGCCGGTGCATCGCTCATCTCCAGCAACTTGCGCCGGGCGAACAACAGACCAATGGCCAGGTACATCAGGAAAAACAAAATCAGAAACGGCTCGGTGCTCCACAGCAGTTCCGGCGAGTAGGAGCGCAGGCCCCAGGCGAAACCGATACCGAAGGTGCCGCTGAACCCGATGACATTCAACAGCCGCCAGGCCTTGAACCAGGCAATAACGAAGATGCCGGCATTGAGCAGGGCAAAATAGCTGAACAGCGCGACATGGCTACCGGCGCCGGTGGAGGCCAGGATGGGCGCGGCGAAGCCACCCAGTGCGGCCGCGGCGGCCAGCCCCAGGGAGTCTTGGGTAATGGCGAGAATCGCCGAACAGACCGTCACCGCCACCAGCAGGCCAAAACCCGCCGAGGGGTCGAGCAAGGGATGCAAGCGCATCGCGGCAAACACTGTCAGATACAGCACGGCAATCCCGGCGCCTTGCAGGATCAACGCATAACTGCTGTTACGCGCTCGCAACCACCACCCCAGCCCGAGCAACCCCAAGGCTGCCGCCGCAACGCCTGCGTAACGCAACTCAACCGGCACCACCACGTCTTCGGTGACATAGCGCAGCAGAAAGGCCAGGCCGAGGAACAGCAGCACCACGCCGACCCGCAACACGGTATTGCCGCCGAACAACCAGGCCCGGGCGCGACTGATGGCGCGGTCGATGAAGTTAGGGCCACGCGGGGGGACAGGTGGTTGCGCCTGGCGAGCGGTCGTCTCGGCCTTCCAGGCATCGGCGGGCGGCGAACGCGTGGTTTCGGTGGCCGCCGCGGTGATCGGCTCGAGTTCGGGCGGCAATTCCCAGAGCAACGCCGGGGCTGCGGCAGGTGCTTCATCGAGGATGGTTTCAGGTGAGACCAGTGGCTCGTGGGTTTCCGGCGCCTTGACGCCCGAAGCTTCAAGCAGCGCCAGCCGTTGTTCGACCGCCTGCAGCGCTACCTGCGCCTGCTCCAGCAAACGCTGCTGCTTGAGGACCTGCGAGTCCATGCGAGCCATGCGAAGAGCCTGGCCGACACCCAATCCGAGTAACGCCCCCAGCAGCGCATCACTGAATGACTCGTCGAGTATCCAGCCGAGCACCAGCCCTATCAGCATGAACATCCATTGCATGGTCGATATCCCTAAGCGCATTGGCCAATCCGGAAAGATTAGCTCAGCCGTATCCATAAAGATCGCAGCCTTCGGCAGCTCCTACAGGATTGGTGTAGGAGCTGCCGAAGGCTGCGATCTTTTCCGGCGCGCCAGTATATCCACCTGCCTGAAGACTTACTCCAGCGCCTTCCAGATTTCCGTGGCGTATTCGCGAATGGTCCGGTCCGAGGAGAACCAGCCCATCCGCGCCGTGTTCAGGACCGCTGAACGCCACCACTCCTTCGAATCGTGCCAATGGGCTTCGACCCGCATCTGGGCGTGCCAGTAGGAATCGAAGTCGGCGCAAACTAGGAAGCGGTCGTAGTCCACCAGCGAATCGATCAACCCGGTATACCGGGACGGATCATCCGGTGAGAACACCCCGCCACGAATCGCTTGCAGCACATCGTTCAGACGATGGGACGCGGCAATATCCGGCACCGCGCTGAATTCATGGTTCTGCTTGCGCGCCTCCACCTGCTGCGCGCTGAGGCCGAAGATGAACATGTGCTCGGCGCCGATGCGATCGCACATTTCCACGTTGGCCCCGTCCAGGGTGCCGATGGTCAGCGCGCCGTTCAGGCCGAACTTCATGTTGCTGGTGCCTGATGCTTCGAACCCGGCGGTGGAGATCTGCTCGGACAAATCCGCCGCCGGAATGATGCTCTCCGCCAGGCTGACGTTGTAGTTGGGCAGGAACACCACTTTGAGCAAGCCGCGCACGGTCGGGTCGTTGTTCACCACCCGGGCGATGTCGTTGGTCAGCTTGATGATCAGTTTGGCCTGGTGATAACTCGCGGCCGCCTTGCCGGCGAAGATCTTCACCCGTGGTACCCAGTCGATTTCAGGTTCCGCGCGAATCGCCTGGTACAACGCCACGGTGTGCATCAGGTTGAGCAACTGGCGTTTGTATTCGTGGATCCGCTTGACCTGCACGTCGAACATCGCCGCCGGGTTGACCGCCACGCCCAACCGCTCATGAATCAGATATGCCAGGGCTTTCTTGCTGTGCAGGCGTTGTTCGGCAAACGTCTTGCGGAATGCACTTTTCTCGGCGAACGGTTCGAGGGCGAGCAAACGTTCTTCCGGGTTATCCAACACTTCGGGCCCGAGGGTATCGACCAGCATCGAGGTCAGCTCGGGGTTGGCCTGGTACAGCCAGCGGCGGAAGGTGATGCCGTTGGTTTTGTTGTTGATCCGCTCCGGGTAGAGCTTGTGCAGTTCGGAGAACACCGTTTGGCGCATCAACTGCGTGTGCAACCCGGACACACCGTTGATGCTGTGGGAACCGAGAAACGCCAGGTTGCCCATGCGCACCCGACGACCGTTGTCTTCCTCGATCAGCGACACCGCGCGCAGCACGTCGAAGTCGTGAATGCCTTTGGCCCGCAGGGAGTCGATGTGCTGGGCGTTGATCAGGTAAATGATCTGCATATGCCGTGGCAGCATGCGCTCCATCAGGCCGACCGGCCAGGTTTCCAGCGCTTCGGGCAGCAACGTGTGGTTGGTGTAGGACAGCGTGTCGACGGTGACCTGCCACGCCGCATCCCACGCCACGTCATAGACATCCACCAGTTGCCGCATCAGTTCAGCCACGGCAATCGAGGGGTGAGTGTCGTTGAGCTGGATAGAGGCGTGATCACCCAGGGTCAGCACCGAGGTGTGCATGTTGCGATGGCGGCGCAGCAGATCCTGCAATGAGGCGGCGACGAAGAAATACTCCTGGCGCAGGCGCAGTTCCTGGCCGGCCTCGGTGCTGTCCGCCGGGTACAGCACCCGGGAGATGCTTTCGGCCCGGGCCACTTCGGCCACGGCGCCCAGGTGGTCGCCGGCGTTGAAACGTTCCAGATGCAGATCTTCCATGGCCCGGGCGCGCCACAAACGCAGCGTGTTGACGCTTGCCCCGCGCCAACCGACCACCGGCGTGTCATACGCAATGGCCCGAACGGTTTCCGCAGGGTGCCAGACTTGCCTGGACTTACCGCTGTCATCGGTCACGGTCTCGACACCGCCGCCGAAACCGATCGGGTAAACCACCTCCGGGCGCTCGAACTCCCAAGGGTTGCCGAAATCCAGCCAGTGTTCGGTCTGCTCCTGCTGCCAGCCGTCGACAATGGCCTGGCGGAACAAGCCGTGTTCGTAACGAATACCGTAGCCATGACCGGCGATACCGAGGGTCGACATGCTTTCCAGGAAACACGCCGCCAGACGCCCGAGGCCGCCGTTGCCCAGGGCCGCATCGGGCTCCAGCAAGCGAATGCGCTCAAGGTCGACGCCGAGTTCTGTCAGGGCTTCGCGGGCAACGTCGAGCAGGCCGAGGTTGCTCAGGCTGTCGAAGAGCAGCCGGCCGATGAGAAATTCCAGGGAGAGGTAATAAACGCGCTTCTGACCTTTGCGGTAGATCTGCCGCGTGTGGTCCATCCAGTGCTCGACCATGTGATCCCGCGCGGCCAGGGCAATGGCTTCGAACCAGTCGTGGTCGAAGGCGTGATCCGGGTCTTTACCCACTGCATAAGTGAGTTTGGTCAAGACGGCGTCGCGGAATGCGGCCACCTCTGCTTCGCGAACAAGTGGTTCTTGAGTCATCGATAGGACCTCGAGCGAGCTTGAAGTTGTCTGAGCCTAGACGGTCTGACAGGCGGTAGAGGCTCTGGTTCGGCAGTTTTTCCTTTGAATACGAGTTGGATCGACATTGTGTTGTCCAGTGCCTGAATCAATGCAGGGCCCGTGCCTATTTTCCGGTTGTTTGCCTCGCCTGTGAAAAAAACTGGCGAAAGGTTGTTCAAAAATCCACCAGTCCCGGTATGATCGCGCGCCCTGATGCACACGCTGGTAACAAACGATGATGAAGCCGAACCTGATCGCTGCCGCAGAGATCGACCGCCTCGATACCTGGGCCAAGTACTCTGCCCCGATGTGCGGCTCGTGCATGTCCAGCTGCTGCACCCTGCCGGTCGAGGTCAAGATCAAGGATCTGATCCGTATCGGCGTGGTCGATGAATTCGAGCTGGGTGATCCGCCGAAGAACATCGCCAAGCGCCTGCAAAAGGAAGGCTTGGTCGAACGCTTCAACCAGAAGTCAGGAATCTTTACCCTCCAGCGCATGAGCAACAACGATTGCCTGTACCTGGATCGTAAGAGCCGTCTGTGCACTATTTATGAAAAGCGCCCGGATACTTGCCGCAACCACCCGAAAATCGGCCCGCGGCCGGGGTATTGCGCGTACAAGCCGAAAGAAGTGGAGCGCGAGCGGAATTCGCGGAGTATCGAGCGGTTCTGATACTTCCTGACATTTTTGGCGGCTGATCGGCCGCGAAGGGGCCGGCACAAACACCGCATAAACCCCAGACAAACAAAAACGCCCCCGGCCTTTCGACCGGGGGCGTTTTTGTTCAGCCGGGGCTAAATCTTATGCCTTGGCTTGTTCGAGCACAGTGATCCGCCAAACCCTCGAAAAGTTTTAACGACCGTTACTGCTCGATGTAGCAGCGGTCGAGCCCCAGCGAGGCCGCGTTCGGCTGCGAAGCAGTCGTAAGCGTTTTGCGGCCGCTGCGCGCCCGAACGCAGCCTCGCAGGCTCGGCAGCTGCTACGGCCAGACAAACAAAAACGCCCCCGGCCTTTCGACCGGGGGCGTTTTCGTTAAGCCAGGCTAAATCTTATGCCTTGGCTTTCTTGGCAGCGCGGGTACGCTCGCTTTCGTCCAGGATCTTCTTGCGAAGACGGATGGACTTAGGAGTCACTTCACACAGCTCGTCGTCCTGGATGAATTCCAGAGCCTGTTCCAGGGTGAAGCGAACAGGTGGAACCAGGGCGATGGTTTCGTCTTTACCCGAAGCACGCATGTTGTCGAGCTTCTTGCCCTTGGTAGGGTTGACGCCAAGGTCGTTGTCACGGCTGTTCAGACCAACGATCTGACCGTTGTAGATTTCCTGACCGTGTTCTACGAACAGCTTGCCACGCGCCTGCAGGGTTTCCAGGGAGTAGGTCAGTGCCTTGCCGGTTTCAACCGAAACCAGAACGCCGTTCTGACGGCCCGACATGTCGCCGGACTTCATCACGTCGTAACGGTCGAAGATCGAGGTCAGGATGCCAGCACCGTTGGTCAGGGTCAGGAACTGGTTACGGAAACCGATCAGACCGCGAGCAGGGATGTTGTATTCCAGACGTACACGGCCCTTGCCATCCGGCACCATGTTGGTCAGGTCGCCCTTACGCAGGCCCATCTCTTCCATCACCTTGCCCTGGGATTCTTCCGGCAGGTCGATGGTGACGTTTTCGAACGGTTCGTGCTTCACGCCGTCAACCAGACGGATGATCACTTCCGGACGACCTACAGCCATTTCGAAGCCTTCGCGACGCATGGTTTCGATCAGTACCGAGAGGTGCAGTTCGCCACGGCCGGAAACCTTGAACTTGTCAGCCGAGTCGCCTTCTTCAACGCGCAGTGCAACGTTGTACAGCAGCTCTTTGTCCAGACGTTCCTTGATGTTACGGGAAGTCACGAACTTGCCTTCTTTACCGCAGAATGGCGAGTCGTTTACCTGGAAGGTCATGGAAACGGTTGGCTCGTCGACGGTCAACGGCTTCATCGCTTCAACGGTGTCCGGGTGGCACAGGGTGTCGGAGATGAACAGCGAGTCCATACCGCTGATGCACACGATGTCGCCTGCTGCAGCTTCTTCAACGTCTACACGGTGCAGACCGTGGTGACCCATCAGCTTCAGGATACGACCGTTACGCTTCTTGCCGTCGGCGCCGATAGCGACAACCGGGGTGTTCGGCTTGACGCGACCACGAGCGATACGGCCAACACCGATAACACCCAGGAAGCTGTTGTAGTCCAGTGCGGAGATCTGCATCTGGAACGGACCTTCACGGTCAACAGCCGGTGCCGGTACGTTGTCGACGATCGACTGGTACAGCGGGGTCATGTCTTCAGCCATTTCGTTGTGGTCCAGACCGGCAATACCGTTCAGGGCCGAAGCGTAGACGACTTTGAAGTCCAGCTGTTCTTCGGTGGCACCCAGGTTGTCGAACAGGTCGAAGATCTGGTCCAGAACCCAGTCCGGACGCGCGCCTGGACGGTCAACCTTGTTGATGCACACGATCGGACGCAGGCCGGCTTCGAAAGCCTTCTTGGTCACGAAACGGGTTTGCGGCATAGGGCCGTCTTGAGCGTCAACCAGCAGCAGAACGGAGTCGACCATCGACATTACGCGTTCAACTTCGCCGCCGAAGTCGGCGTGGCCCGGGGTGTCCACGATGTTGATGTGGTAGCCGTTCCAGTTGATGGCGGTGTTTTTCGCCAGAATGGTAATACCGCGCTCTTTTTCCTGGTCGTTGGAGTCCATCACGCGCTCGTCGTTGAGCTCGTTGCGCTCCAGGGTGCCGGATTGACGCAGGAGTTTGTCTACCAGGGTGGTCTTACCATGGTCAACGTGGGCAATGATGGCGATGTTGCGTAGATTTTCGATCACTTGTGTATCTCGATCAGAGGATTCGGTGTGCTGACAAGTCTTGGCAGCGATTAACAGTAGCGTCCGTGAAAGCCGTTACAGCTTGACGGTGGCATCGGGGGGCCGGTGACGCAGGCCACAGGCAAACAGCCCCGGGCACTTAGCTCGGTCGATAAACGCGCACATTGGCATGCCCCTCACTGAGCAAATGGTGGGCATGCAGGCGACTCATCACGCCTTTGTCGCAATACAGCAGGTACTGGCGAGTAGGGTCCAGTTCCTTGAAACGAGCGTTCACTGCATAAAACGGCATCGTTTGTACCTCGATGCCAGCAAGGTCCAGCGGGTCGTCTTCAGCGGCATCCGGGTGACGGATGTCGATGACGATCTGACCGGCCAGCGCTTCGCTGACTTCTTCAATCTGCAAATCCTGGCCCAGTTCATCGATCACACGATCGATCGGCACCAGCTTGGCGTTTTCGAGCGCACGCTCGAGTACCGCCATATCGAATTCTTTCTCTTCATGCTCGACGCGATAGCGCTTGGCCGCGGTCTTCGGATTGACCGAGATGACGCCGCAGTATTCCGGCATGTGTCGGGCGAAATCGGCGGTGCCGATTTCGATTGCCGTGTCGATAATGTCCTGCTTGTGGCTGGCGATCAGCGGACGCAGCACCAGCTTGTCGGTTACGCAGTCGATCACTGACAGGTTCGGCAAAGTCTGGCTCGACACCTGGGAGATCGCCTCACCGGTGACCAGTGCGTCGATGTGCAGTCGATCTGCAATCCGGGACGAAGCGCGCAACATCATACGCTTCAATACTACGCCCATATGACTGTTATCGACTTTGCCGAGAATTTCGCCCAGCACTTCTTCGAACGGCACACTGACAAATAGCACGCGCTGGGAGCTGCCGTACTTCTTCCAGATGAAATGCGCGACTTCCATGACGCCCAGTTCGTGGGCTCGTCCGCCCAGGTTGAAGAAGCAGAAATGCGCCATCAGCCCGCGTCGCATGATCTGGTAGGCCGCCACGGTGGAGTCGAAGCCACCGGACATCAGCACCAGGGTCTGCTCCAGGGCGCCAAGCGGATATCCGCCGATGCCGTTGTGCTGGCTGTGGATCACGAACAACCGTTGGTCGCGAACTTCGATCCGGACTTCGATTTCCGGCGTTTTCAGGTCGATCCCGGCGGCGCCGCACTCGCGACGCAGTTTGCTGCCGACGTATTTTTCGACGTCCATCGAGCTGAACGGGTGCTTGCCCGCACGCTTGCAGCGCACCGAGAAAATCTTCCCGGCCAGCGCATCGCCGTAGTGCTGCCTGCACTTTTCGGTGATGTCGTCGAAGTCGCCCAGCGGGTACTCGTCGATCTGCAGAAAGTGCGCGATGCCCGGCATGCAGGTCAGTCGTTCACCCATCTCTTTCAAGGCTTTCGGGTCGGTAACGCGGGTTTCCAGCTCGAGATTGTCCCACACGCCGTTCACCACCACGGCCGGGTCCAGATCGCGGAGCACGGCGCGGATGTTTTTGGCCAACTGGCGGATAAATTTCGTCCGGACAGGTCGACTCTTGATGGTGATCTCGGGGAAGACTTTTACGATTAATTTCATGGAAACAGCGCGCGCATGGCCTGCCGAAAAAGGGGGGCGCGGATTATAGCGGAAATTGCTCAAGGTTTAACCAGTTAATGTGCAGAAGGTTTCGCGCGCACCAAAACAGGTCACTTGTTGGAGATTGCGCCACATTACAGGGCGAGATTTTCCGCTTTAAAGCGCAATATGCCCCCGCAAGCGTGTTTTTGGGGCAAAAAACCCATGCTGGGGCACTGGCATGCAATTTGCTCCCTTGTGAGGCAGGTTGCCTTGGCAGAGTATTCGCGCCGGCATCACCCACATTTAAGGGCATCCACTACTAGCCCGAAGCCACCCGGAGGACACTATGTCGAAGTCGGTTCAACTCATCAAAGATCATGACGTCAAGTGGATTGATCTGCGCTTCACGGACACCAAAGGCACTCAGCACCACGTGACCATGCCGGCTCGCGATGCGCTGGATGACGACTTCTTCGAAGTCGGCAAAATGTTCGACGGTTCCTCCATCGCTGGCTGGAAAGGCATCGAAGCCTCCGACATGATCCTGATGCCGGACGACTCCACCGCTGTCCTGGATCCGTTCACCGAAGAACCGACCCTGATCCTGGTCTGCGACATCATCGAACCTTCGAGCATGCAAGGCTACGACCGCGACCCACGTGCGATCGCCAAGCGCGCCGAAGAGCACCTGAAAGCCACCGGTATCGGTGACACCGTGTTCGCCGGTCCAGAGCCAGAGTTCTTCATCTTCGACCAGGTGAAGTTCAAGTCCGACATTTCCGGCTCCATGTTCAAGATCTACTCTGAACAGGGTTCGTGGATGTCCGACCAGGACATCGAAGGCGGCAACAAAGGCCACCGTCCAGGCGTCAAAGGCGGCTACTTCCCGGTTCCGCCGTTCGACCACGACCACGAAATCCGTACCTCCATGTGCAACGCACTGGAAGAAATGGGCCTGACCGTCGAAGTTCACCACCACGAAGTGGCGACTGCCGGCCAGAACGAAATCGGCGTCAAGTTCAACACCCTGGTGAAGAAAGCCGACGAAACCCAAACCCTGAAGTACGTCGTGCACAACGTTGCCGATGCCTACGGCCGTACCGCTACCTTCATGCCTAAGCCTCTGTACGGCGACAACGGCTCGGGTATGCACGTACACATGTCCATCTGGAAAGATGGCAAGAACACCTTCGCAGGCGAAGGCTATGCCGGCCTGTCCGACACCGCCCTGTACTTCATCGGTGGCATCATCAAGCACGGTAAGGCCCTGAACGGCTTCACCAACCCGGCAACCAACTCCTACAAGCGTCTGGTTCCAGGCTTCGAAGCGCCAGTGATGCTGGCCTACTCGGCTCGCAACCGTTCCGCTTCGATCCGTATTCCTTACGTGTCGAGCCCGAAAGCCCGCCGTATCGAAGCACGCTTCCCGGATCCGGCTGCCAACCCGTACCTGTGCTTCGCCGCACTGCTGATGGCTGGCCTGGACGGCATCCAGAACAAGATCCACCCTGGCGACGCAGCTGACAAAAACCTGTATGACCTGCCGCCTGAAGAGGCCAAAGAGATCCCACAAGTTTGCGGCAGCCTGAAAGAAGCACTGGAAGAGCTGGACAAAGGTCGTGCGTTCCTGACCAAAGGCGGCGTTTTCAGCGACGACTTCATCGACGCTTACATCGCCCTGAAAAGCGAAGAAGAAATCAAGGTACGTACCTTCGTACACCCACTGGAATACGAGCTGTACTACAGCTGCTGATCCGGTAGCGCCGCGACACGCGGCGTGACAAAAAGAGGCCTCCTTCGGGAGGCCTTTTTTATTGCCCACGATTCAACGGCTGACACATATCCCTGTGGGAGCGGGCTTGCCCGCGAAAGCGGTCTGTCTGATAAGCAGATGTTGAGTGTACTGACGTCTTCGCGAGCAAGCCCGCTCCCACAGGGATTTGTGGCGCTTGGAATATCTCGCAAACCATACCCATATGTTTAGCGGCTTGGTTCAAACACACAGCCTGGCCTATGCTGCAACCCAACGCTTTCGCTTCCGGTCGATTCCATGGGTCGTGGTTTTCTGTTCATCCTGCTGTTGATCGCTCTGCCCGCCACGGCGCAGATCTACAAGTACACGGACGCCAACGGCGCCACCGCGTACAGCAATCAACCGCCTGACGGCGTCAGTGCCCAACCGGTCGATTTGCCGCCCCTCAATAGCGTCGAACGCCAGCCTGCCGGCGAAGCCGCACCTGCTACTGATTCCGGTCATAAAGAACAGCCCTACAAGACCTATGAAGTGCTGGAGATTACCGGCCTGCCCACCACAGAAGCGTTACGCGCCAACAATGGCACCTTCACGATAAATGTACTGATCAAACCGCGCCTGCAAGGCCCCCATCTGCTGCGCCTGCTGCTGGACGGTCAGCCCTACGGCCAGCCAGGCAACGTGCCGACCCTGCAACTGGTGAACATCGATCGCGGCGAACACCGCCTTGTCGTACAAGTGATCGATGGCGAAAACGTTGTGCAGCAGAGTCCTGCGGTGACATTCACCGTACAACGAGTGCACAAGCCTTGAAGGCCTGGATGCTGATCGCCTGCCTGATCGCCCCGCCCGCCTTGGCTGAGGTCTTCATGTCTGTCGACGCTCAGGGCAATCGGGTTTTTACCGACCAGCCCAAACCCGGCGACGCCAGGCGCGTACCGCTGACAACGACCAATCGAATGGCGGCCAACCCCACCAGTGCAACACCGTTGATTGCCCAGAGCAGCCCTGAAGTACAGGCGCTGTTCCACTATGAGGTGCTGCGCATCCTGATCCCGGAACCCGACGCAACCATCCGCAGCAACACCGGCGAAGTCATCGTCAGCGCCACCAACGAACCCGCCCTGCAACCTGGTCACCGCTACCGGCTGCTGCTCGACGGCCAGCCCACTGCCGAACCCGGCCTGAGCCCGGTGTTCGCCTTGAGCAACATCGATCGTGGCAGCCATACCCTGTCCGTGGAAATCCTCGACGACCAGGGGCGCATCGTCGAACGCACCGCCAGCCAACCCTTCCACATGCAGCGCACGTCTCTCGCCCAGAAGCGCAGAATCAAACCCTGCGCCCTCGAAGACTACGGCCAGCGGCCGGAATGCCCGCTCAGCGACAAACCCGGCGAAGAAAAAAATCCTTTCCTGCGACTTTTCTAACCTCGTTCAGGTTTGCGCACTATATTGGTGCAATTGCTTGCACCGTACTCATATTCCAACCCATTTTGGTTCGAAAGTACCCGCGAAAGCTGGCAGTACGCCACGTAAACGAGCGTCAAACGCCTGTTTCAGGCCTTGAGCGCTTCTTTTCGGAGCCTTGGTTTGGTTTTTGCATTTTTGCCCGTACCAGCGTTTTTTTGCGCATGCTCTGCCCTAAAAGAGGTCCCGATGACCATTAGCGACGCACTCCACCGTTTGCTACTCGACAACCTCACCACTGCCACCATCCTGCTCGATGCCGAACTGCGCCTCGAGTACATGAATCCGGCGGCGGAGATGCTGCTGGCCATCAGTGGTCAGCGCAGCCACGGACAGTTCATCAGCGAGTTGTTCACCGAATCGACCGAGGCGCTGAACTCGTTGCGCCAGGCCGTTGAACAGGCGCACCCGTTCACCAAGCGCGAAGCCATGCTTACCGCCCTCACCGGCCAGACCCTGACCGTCGACTACGCGGTAACGCCGATCCTGAGCAACGGCGACACGATGCTGCTGCTCGAAGTCCACCCCCGTGACCGCCTGCTGCGGATCACCAAGGAAGAAGCACAACTGTCGAAACAGGAAACCAGCAAGATGCTGGTGCGCGGCCTTGCCCATGAAATCAAGAACCCCTTGGGCGGGATTCGCGGCGCGGCACAATTGCTGGCCCGGGAACTGCCGGAAGAAAGCCTGCGCGACTACACCAACGTCATCATCGAAGAAGCCGACCGCCTGCGTAATCTGGTGGACCGCATGCTCGGCTCCAACAAGCTGCCGTCGCTGGCCATGTGCAATGTCCATGAAGTGCTGGAGCGTGTCTGCCATCTGGTGGAGGCCGAAAGCCAGGGCTGCATCACCCTGGTGCGCGACTACGATCCAAGCATCCCCGACGTCCTGATCGACCGCGAACAAATGATTCAGGCCGTGCTGAACATCGTGCGCAACGCCATGCAGGCCATCAGCACCCAGAATGAACTGCGCCTGGGCCGCATCAGCCTGCGCACCCGCGCCATGCGCCAGTTCACCATCGGCCACGTGCGTCATCGCCTGGTGACCAAGATCGAGATCATCGACAACGGTCCGGGCATCCCGGCAGAGCTTCAGGAAACCATTTTCTTCCCCATGGTCAGCGGTCGTCCGGACGGTACCGGGCTGGGCCTGGCCATTACCCAGAACATCATCAGCCAGCACCAGGGCCTGATCGAATGTGACAGCCACCCCGGCCACACCACCTTCTCGATCTTTCTGCCACTGGAACAAGGAGCCACATCGACATGAGCCGTAGTGAAACCGTGTGGATCGTCGATGACGACCGTTCTATCCGTTGGGTCCTGGAAAAAGCCTTGCAACAGGAAGGCATGACCACGCAAAGCTTCGACAGCGCCGATGGCGTGATGAGCCGCCTGGCGCGCCAGCAGCCGGACGTGATCATCTCCGACATCCGCATGCCCGGCGCCAGCGGCCTGGAGCTACTGGCGCGGATTCGCGAACAGCACCCACGGCTGCCGGTGATCATCATGACCGCGCACTCGGATCTGGACAGCGCTGTCGCGTCCTATCAGGGCGGCGCCTTCGAGTACCTGCCCAAGCCGTTCGATGTCGACGAGGCGGTTTCCCTGGTCAAGCGCGCCAACCAGCACGCTCAGGAACAACAGGGCCTGGAAGTTGCCCCGACCCTGACCCGCACCCCGGAAATCATCGGCGAAGCGCCGGCGATGCAGGAAGTGTTTCGCGCCATCGGGCGCTTGAGCCACTCCAACATCACCGTGCTGATCAATGGTGAATCGGGTACCGGTAAAGAACTGGTGGCCCACGCGCTGCATCGCCACAGCCCGCGCGCCGCTTCGCCGTTCATTGCGCTGAACATGGCGGCGATTCCCAAAGACCTGATGGAATCCGAACTGTTCGGCCACGAGAAAGGCGCGTTTACGGGCGCGGCCAACCTGCGTCGCGGGCGTTTCGAGCAAGCCGATGGCGGTACGCTGTTCCTCGACGAAATCGGTGACATGCCCGCCGATACCCAGACCCGCTTGCTGCGGGTACTGGCCGATGGCGAGTTCTACCGCGTCGGCGGTCATGTGCCGGTGAAGGTCGATGTGCGCATCATCGCCGCGACCCACCAGAATCTGGAAACCCTGGTGCACGCCGGGAAATTCCGTGAGGACTTGTTCCATCGCCTCAACGTGATTCGCATCCATATCCCGCGCCTGTCGGATCGTCGCGAAGATATCCCGACCCTGGCCAAGCACTTCCTCGGCCGCGCCGCCCAGGAACTGGCCGTCGAGCCGAAGCTGCTGAAAAGCGAAACCGAGGAATACCTCAAGAACCTGCCGTGGCCCGGCAACGTGCGTCAGCTGGAGAACACCTGCCGCTGGATCACGGTGATGGCTTCGGGTCGCGAAGTGCACATCGGCGACCTGCCGCCGGAGCTGCTGAGCCTGCCGCAAGACTCGGCACCGGTCACCAACTGGGAGCAGGCCCTGCGCCAGTGGGCTGACCAGGCGTTGGCCCGTGGTCAATCGAGCCTGCTCGACAGCGCCGTGCCGGCCTTCGAGCGGATCATGATCGAGACCGCCCTCAAGCACACCGCCGGTCGCCGCCGCGATGCCGCCGTCTTGCTGGGTTGGGGACGCAACACCCTGACCCGCAAGATCAAGGAATTGGGGATGAAGGTTGATGGCGGGGATGATGACGAGGGCGACGAAGCCTAAACAGCCTGTAGTTATTCGCTGATCGTTAGGCCCAATCGCGAGCAAGCTCGCTCCCACAGTGGTTTTTCGGCGTTTTCACTATCGTGTAGACACCATTGAACCCTGTGGGAGCGAGCTTGCTCCGGGCGGCGTTCCGACGATGCTTTTAGAGCCATCAATGCACCGACTGAATGCACTGTGAACCGCAATCGCGCACGAAAGCTGAATCGAAACACCGCCTCCATCTGCCGCAAAACTCACCCCCAAAAAACACCAAAGCCCCGAATTACGGGGCCTTGAGTATTACTTCAGAATTTTCTGTTACCACATATGAAAACCTGGCACGCCCCCTGCAATAACCCTTTCAGGTGAATCAGTTCACCCACCCGGTTTCGGGGACCTTGGTACAGGCAGGCCGGGGATTCCCCTCTTTACATCGGGCTCACACCGCACCCGCGACGAGCCCAGCCGTTTTGGGGCCCTTGATACAGGCAGGTCAGGGGTTCCTTCTTTACACCAGGCTCACACCGCACTCGCGACGAGCCTCCCGTTTCGGGAACCTTGGTACAGGCAGGCCGGGGATTCCCTCTTTTATTGCTCCCGGAGATGGATCTCCAGCCGCCAGCGGTCATCGACCTCGCTGCCGGCCCATTCGCCTTGCAGAGGCCGGGCCGCTACCAGTGTCAGCAACAATCCCCCATCGCTCAAACGTACCCGCCAGTTCACGTCCTTGCCGCCGAGCTTGAGTTGACCTTTCTGCGCCTTGCCCTCGGCGTCAAACAGCAGCGCGACACTGCCATCAACCATCTCGCCGTGGGTCTTGGGCTCATTGTTGAACCACACCACCAACCCGTCGTTCGTCACTTCCACCTGCTGCAGTTGGCTGGGGTCCGGCGTGGTCAGGCGACCGATCATCATCCCGACCATCACCCCGACAATCGCCAACGAGCCCATCACCCGCAGGAATAGTTTCGAACGCACGCCTTCTGGCGGCGTAGAATGCGCGTCATCTTTGCCTTCGGAGCCGTGCATGTTTCACGTCATCCTTTTCCAACCGGAAATTCCGCCGAATACCGGCAACGTTATCAGGCTGTGCGCCAACAGTGGCTGCCACCTGCATTTGATCGAACCGCTGGGCTTCGAGATGGACGACAAACGCCTGCGCCGGGCCGGTCTCGACTACCACGAGTATGCCACTCTGCAACGCCATGCGGACCTCGCCAACTGCCTGGAGAGCCTCGGCCACCCACGCCTGTTCGCCTTCACCACCAAGGGCTCGCGGCCGTTCCACGATGCCAGCTTCGCCCCGGGTGACGCATTCCTGTTCGGCCCGGAAAGCCGTGGCTTGCCCGCCGACGTACTGGACGCCTTGCCCGGCGAACAACGCCTGCGCCTGCCGATGCGCGAAGGCTGCCGTAGCCTGAACCTGTCGAACACTGTCGCAGTGGCGGTTTACGAAGCCTGGCGCCAAAACGGCTTCAAGTAGCCCGAAGATCATTTTCGCCTGACAGAAACAATCGCGGGCAAGCCCGCTCCCACAAGTTTTACACAACCCTGTGGGAGCGGGCTTGCCCGCGATTTTTTAGCAGCGCAGCTTACTGAACGGTCGGAGTCTCGCCGGCAGCCTGCATGCGTTGCAGCTCTTGCGCGTACAGCGCATCGAAGTTCACCGGAGCCAGCATCAGTGCCGGGAACGAACCGCGGGTCACCAGGCTGTCCAGGGTTTCGCGAGCGTAAGGGAACAGGATGTTCGGGCAGAACGCACCCAGGGTGTGGCTCATCGAAGCGTCGTCCAGGTTCTTGATCAGGAAGATACCGGCCTGTTGCACTTCAGCGATGAACGCCACTTCGTCACCGTTTTTCACGGTAACCGACAGAGTCAGCACAACTTCGTGGAAGTCGGCTTCCAGCGTCTTCTGACGGGTGTTCAGATCCAGACCGACGCTCGGCTCCCACTGCTGGCGGAAGATCGCCGGGCTTTTCGGAGCTTCGAAGGACAGGTCACGCACATAAATGCGCTGCAAGGAGAATTGCGGTGCAGTTTCTTCTTCGTTCGCAGCAGTGTTCTGTTGGTCAGTCATCGCAGATCCTTCTTGATCCAGGGTTCTTTTAGGTTTGCTTGTTTGGGGTATTGCCGTCAGGCCCTGAGCAGCGCGTCAAGCTTGCCGGCGCGCTCCAGGGCGAACAGATCATCACATCCGCCCACGTGGGTGCTGCCGATCCAGATTTGCGGCACGGACGTACGCCCGGCCTTCTGGGCCATCGCAGCGCGCACCTGCGGCTTGCCATCGACCTTGATCTCTTCGAAGGCCACGCCTTTGTTCTCGAGCAGGTACTTGGCCCGCGAGCAGTAAGGGCAGTAATCGCTGGAATAGACGACGACGCTACTCATATCACTTCACCAGCGGCAGATTGTCGGCTTTCCAGCTGGAGATACCGCCGGACAGCTTGGCGGCGGTGAAGCCGGATTTCATCAATTCGCGGGCGTGGGTGCCGGCGGTCTGGCCCATGGCGTCGACCAGGATGATGGTCTTGGCCTTGTGCTTTTCCAGTTCGCCAACGCGAGCGGTCAGTTTGTCCTGGGGAATGTTCAGCGCGCCGACAATGTGACCGGCGGCGAAATCCTTGGTCGGACGAATGTCGATCACCACGCCCGCGTCCTTGTTGACCAGGCCGGTCAGTTCGCCGGTGCTCAGGCTACGACCGCCGCCCTGCATTTGATAGGCAATCAGCAACGCCAGCAGTACGACGAAGATACCGACGAGAATGTAGTGGTTAGTGGCAAATTGAATCAGGTTAGCAACCATCGAAGGAGGTTCCAGGGCGTTAAAATGTCGGCCAGTATACACAGCCACTATGGTGGGCCAAACCCCGTCCGGCGGTGACGTGGCCGGAACTTCGCTTTAAACTGCGACTCCCTTTTTCCATTACCCCTTTTACCTCAGCCACGAGTGGATTCCATGACTACCACGCCTAAACCTTTGGTCCTGATGATTCTCGACGGCTTCGGTCACAGTGACAGCCCCGAATCCAACGCCATTTTCGCGGCGAAGAAGCCTGTACTGGACCGCTTGTGGGCCACCGTGCCGAACGGCCTGATCTCGGGCAGCGGCATGGACGTCGGCCTGCCGGATGGCCAGATGGGCAACTCCGAAGTCGGCCACATGAACCTGGGCGCCGGCCGCGTGGTGTATCAGGACTTCACTCGCGTGACCAAATCGATCCGCGACGGCGAGTTCTTCGAGAACCCGACCATCTGCGCAGCCGTGGACAAGGCCGTCGCCGCCGGCAAAGCCGTACACTTCATGGGCCTGCTATCCGATGGCGGCGTGCATAGCCACCAGGATCACCTGGTCGCCATGGCCGAACTGGCCTTCAAGCGCGGCGCACAAAACATCTACCTGCACGCCTTCCTCGACGGCCGCGACACGCCGCCGAAAAGCGCACAGTCGTCGATCGAACTGCTCGACGCGACCTTCCAGGCCCTGGGCAAAGGCCGGATCGCCAGCCTGATCGGCCGTTACTACGCCATGGACCGCGACAACCGTTGGGACCGCGTGTCCCAGGCCTACAACCTGATTGTCGATGGCCAGGGCGAATTCAACGCCGCCACCGCCCAGGAAGGCCTGCAAGCAGCCTACGAGCGCGGCGAGAGCGACGAATTCGTCAAAGCCACCTCCATCGGTGAGCCGGTAAAAGTCGAAGACGGCGATGCCGTGGTGTTCATGAACTTCCGCGCCGACCGCGCCCGCGAACTGACTCGCGTGTTCGTCGAAGACAACTTCAGTGAGTTCGAACGTGCCCGCCAGCCGAAACTGGCCGGTTTCGTCATGCTGACCCAATACGCCGCCAGCATTCCCGCACCGTCGGCTTTCGCTGCCGGCAGCCTGGAAAACGTGCTGGGCGACTACCTGGCGAAAAACGGCAAGACCCAGCTGCGTATTGCCGAAACCGAAAAATATGCCCACGTGACCTTCTTCTTCTCCGGCGGCCGCGAAGAACCGTTCCCGGGCGAAGAACGCATCCTGATTCCGTCGCCGAAAGTCGCTACCTATGACTTGCAGCCGGAAATGAGCGCACCTGAAGTCACCGACCGCATCGTCGACGCCATCGAAAACCAGCGTTACGACGTGATCGTGGTCAACTACGCCAACGGCGACATGGTCGGTCACAGCGGCGTGTTCAAAGCGGCGGTCAAGGCTGTTGAATGCCTGGACCTGTGCGTGGGCCGCATCGTCGATGCCCTGGAAAAAGTCGGCGGCGAAGCCTTGATCACCGCCGACCACGGCAACGTCGAGCAAATGTCCGATGAAACCACTGGCCAGGCGCACACTGCGCACACCACCGAGCCGGTGCCGTTCATCTATGTCGGCAAGCGCGACCTGAAGGTCCGCGAAGGTGGCGTGCTGGCGGACGTGGCACCGACCATGCTGAAGTTGCTGGGCCTTGAGCAACCGGCAGAAATGACCGGGAGTTCGATTCTGGTCTGATCCGACTCTCCAAAACACTGAAAATCCTGTGGGAGCTGGCTTGCCAGCGATAGCAATCTGACAGCCAACTTCTATGTTGAAACTCAGGCCGCAATCGCTGGCAAGCCAGCTCCTTTGTGGTGGTTTTGAAGACTAAATCTCCCCACATCTCTCTCCAGTTATCACACAGTCCCAATTGGGCATTTTTTTTGCCGCCCATGGCGGGCATACTAGGCCGTCCCTTTCCCTGGTGCCGCCCGCCCCTATGCTCCGCGTCCTGATAGCCCTAGCTCTGACTTGCCTGCTCCAACCGGCCTTTGCTGACGAGCGCGCAGATACCCAACAACAGTTGGACGCCACGCGTCAGGACATTGCCGAGCTGAAAAAGCTGCTGGGCAAGCTGCAGGAAGAAAAGTCCGGCGTGCAGAAAGAGCTCAAGGGCACCGAAACCGAAATGGGCAAGCTCGAGAAGCAGGTCGACGCCCTGCAAAAAGAGCTGAAGAAAAGCGAAGCCGAGCTGCAGCGACTCGATGCGGAGAAAAAAAAACTCCAGAGCGCGCGCATTGAACAGCAACGACTGATCGCCATTCAAGCCCGGGCGGCCTACCAGAACGGTCGCCAGGAATACCTCAAGCTGCTGCTCAACCAGCAGAATCCGGAAAGATTCGCCCGTACCCTCACCTATTACGACTACCTGAGCCAGGCTCGCCTGGAACAGCTGAAGAACTTCAACGAAACCCTGCGCCAACTGTCCAATGTCGAGAAAGACATCGCCATGCAGCAGGCGCAACTGCTGGTGCAGCAGAGCAGCCTCGACACCCAGCGTGACGAGCTCGAGAAAGTCCGCAAGGAGCGCCAGCAAGTCCTGGCCAAGCTCAACGACGACGTAAAGGCTCGCGATCAGAAACTGGCGGCGCGCGAGCAGGATCAGGCAGACCTGTCTAAAGTCCTTAAAACCATTGAAGAAACCCTGGCCCGCCAGGCCCGTGAGGCAGAAGAAGCGCGACAAAAAGCGCTGATTGCCCAGCAGGAAGCCGAAAAAAAGCGTTTACGTGAGGCCCAGGCGCAGGCAGATGCCAGCGACGACGCCCCACGCAAACCGGTCAGATCGACACCTGGCGCACTGGTTTCCAGTTCCGGCGAGACCTTTGGCGGCCCGTTTGCGTCAACCCGCGGCAAACTTCCCTGGCCTGTCGATGGTCGACTGCTGGCGCGCTACGGTGAAAGCCGTGGCGACGATGCCCGGACCAAGTGGGATGGCGTGATGATCGGCGCGTCTGCCGGTAGCACCGTGCATGCGGTGCATGGTGGTCGCGTAGTGTTTGCCGACTGGCTGCGAGGCGCCGGGTTGCTGGTGATCCTCGACCACGGCAACGGTTTTTTGAGTCTTTATGGTCACAACCAGACGCTGCTCAAGTCTGCAGGTGATGTGGTTAAAGCCGGTGAGTCCATCTCCACTGTGGGTAGCAGTGGCGGACAAGATACACCGGCATTGTATTTTGCGATTCGTCAGCAGGGTCACCCGAGTGATCCGGCACAATGGTGCCGCGCGCAAGGATAAGCGCGTTACCTAATTCAGGAGTTTGTTAGACATGCTGCATTTGTCCCGCCTTACCTCGCTGGCCCTGACGATCGCCCTGGTGATCGGAGCGCCTCTGGCGTTTGCCGCTCAACCAGCGCCGGCGGTTGCGCCTGCGGGCACTGCCGCGACCACCAAGGCGCCACTGCCGCTGGATGAGTTGCGCACCTTTGCCGAGGTGATGGACCGGATCAAGGCCGCTTATGTCGAACCGGTGGACGACAAGACCCTGCTGGAAAACGCCATCAAGGGCATGCTCAGCAACCTCGATCCGCATTCTGCCTACCTCGGTCCTGAAGATTTCGCCGAGTTGCAGGAAAGCACCAGCGGTGAATTCGGCGGCCTGGGCATCGAAGTCGGTGCCGAAGACGGCTTCATCAAGGTGGTGTCGCCCATTGACGACACTCCGGCCTCCAAGGCCGGCATCCAGGCCGGCGACTTCATCGTCAAGATCAACGGCCAGCCGACTCGCGGCCAGAGCATGACCGAAGCCGTGGACAAGATGCGCGGCAAGATCGGCCAGAAAATCACCCTGACCCTGGTGCGCGACGGCGGCACGCCATTCGACGTGACCCTGTCCCGCGCCGTCATCCAGGTCAAGAGCGTGAAGAGCCAGTTGCTGGAATCGGGCTACGGCTACATTCGCATCACCCAGTTCCAGGTCAAGACCGGCGAAGAAGTTTCCAAGGCCTTGGCCAAGCTGCGCAAGGACAACGGCAAGAAGCTCAAGGGCATCATTCTTGACCTGCGCAACAACCCGGGCGGGGTGTTGCAAGCGGCGGTGGAAGTGGTCGACCACTTCATCACAAAGGGCCTGATCGTTTACACCAAGGGCCGAATCGCCAACTCCGAGCTGCGTTTCTCTGCCACCGGCAAGGACGAAAGCGAAGCCGTGCCAATGGTCGTGCTGATCAACGGCGGCAGCGCCTCGGCTTCGGAAATTGTCGCCGGTGCCCTGCAGGACCAGAAACGCGCAGTCGTCATGGGCACCACCAGCTTCGGCAAAGGTTCGGTACAAACCGTGCTGCCGCTGAACAACGAGCGCGCATTGAAGATCACCACGGCGCTGTATTACACGCCGAACGGTCGCTCCATCCAGGCTCAGGGCATCGTGCCGGACATCGAAGTACGCAAGGCCAAGATCACCAGCGAGCAAGACAGCGATTACTTCAAGGAAGCCGACTTGCAGGGCCACCTGGGCAACGGCAACGGCGGCGCCGACAAACCGACCGGCTCCAGCGGCAAAGCCAAGCCGATGCCGCAGGACGATGATTACCAATTGGCCCAGGCCCTGAGCCTGCTCAAAGGACTGAGCATCACGTCCGGCCGTTGAGATGTTTCTGCGGTTACTGATCGGTCTGTTGTTTTGTCTGGCGGGTGTTGCTCACGCAGAACCCGCCGGATCGACGCCCCACAAAGCCTACCTGAGCCTGATCATCGATGACCTGGGGCAGAACCTGCCCCGGGATCGTCGCGTGCTGGCCCTGCCTGGCCCTGTGACCACGGCAATCATGCCCGACACGCCCCACGCCACCGAATTCGCCCGCGAAGCCCATCGCGCCGGCAAGATCGTCATCCTGCACATGCCCATGGACCCGGCCACCGGACCGTTCGCCTGGCATCCCGAGTTGCCCGTCGATGAGCTGGAAAAACGCCTGGACGCCGCGTTAAAAATGGTCCCGTACACCAGCGGCATCAACAATCACATGGGCAGTCGCATGACCGCACAGCCAGCCGCCATGGCGTGGTTGATGGCGGATTTGCAGCGCCGGCATAAATTCTTCGTCGACAGCCGCACCAGCGCCCAGACCGTAGCCGCGGCCCAAGCCCAGAAGATCGGTTTGGCGAGTGTTTCACGGGATGTGTTTCTCGACGATGAGCGTACTGAGGCTGCGATCTTCACTCAGTTGCAGATAGCGATCAGCCTTGCGCACAAGCAAGGCTCGGCGGTGATGATCGGGCATCCGTATCCACAGACACTTTCGGTGCTGGAGCGCGAATTGCCCAAGCTCAAGGCTCAGGGCATCGAGTGGATTGATATCCGGCAGATGATCAGTGTGCGCGGCAATCGGGCGACCGCAGCTCACGGCAAGGATGGCCAGTACCGCCTCCCGACCGCGCGGTAATTCTTCGCCGCCCACTCCATTTCGCGATAACTATTTATACCTGTCGGCACACAGACGCGTGCCACGATAGCGCTCACCCCGAATTTCATCACCAAGGAATGGATATGAAATACCTCAGCTTCTTTTGCCTCACGGGCCTGATTGGCCTGATCGCTACTTCCGCAGCACAGGCCCGCGACTTGGGCGAAGGCGCCGTCAACGACTCACCGTCAAGAGCACTGCAAAATAGCGAACATTTTTACGAAATCTGGAGCGGCGTGGGACGACTCAGCCTCCAATCGGGCGAAACTTGCAGCGCCGTTTTACTGGACACGCGAGACAGGCAAGGCCGAGCCACCGGCCCTGCTTACCTGCTTACCAGCGGTCATTGCGTGTACTTTGAATACGGTTCGGCGCGGACCAATCTGCCTTTTGAAGCCAGCATCACCTTCCACTACTTTTATGACATGCCACAGCGTAAGCGCCAATACGCCATCCGAACGGCCCGATGGAGCAGTCTGGTCGGGACCGATCTTGCAGTACTCGAAGTCGACGCGACATTGGCGTCGCTGATACAGGCCGGGGTCAACCCGCTCAAGCTGGCGTCCCATCAAACCTACGAGAGTCAGGATGCACTTAACGTTGGCGCGCCGGGTGGCTTTGCCGAAGATGGGCTTCGATTGAGTGCCTGCGTTGAACAAACCGCCGGAACGTTCATCGATCACCCCGGAGTGTTCCCTTTGGCCATGAAAAACAACTGCGACCTTCACGCTGGCAGCTCCGGTAGCCCGATGCTGAACCGCCGCACCAATGAAATCACCGGCATCGTCAGTAAAATCGCGATGTGGCGCAATATCCCGGTGCCGCCCGATTGTGAGCATTCGACGTCTTGCACGGCTGCGCGTATCAACTACAGCTACTCGGCCAACTTCCTGCACAAGTGCTTTATTGACGGCGTCTTCACCCCCGATGGGGCGGATTGTTCATTGGAGCCGGTCGAGCTGACTGTCATGGAGCCCTGGAAACTCAAGTCATACGTTCATAGAACGCAAAACGCGGTTGGGCAGATCGTATTGCCTACGTGGGACTTCAGGTTCTCCCTCGAGGCGCCCTTCTATCGCTATAAAACGGTCCATAACGCTCGGGATTGTCAGGTGCCAGGTAACTATAGCGCCGCGATCAGCACTGAAGATGCTTACATCAATACTGAGATCGGCCCACAAAGCGGCGCATCTGCGCTCTGCATTATTGGTGTCACCTCAGGGGAACAGCAGCTGACAAGGGCGACATTGAACAACGTGTTTACAAGTGCCGTGTACTTGAGCGCGACACCGGACACTCCGTCTCAGGCTGTATCGAAGCGATGATTACAGATACCGCGCCATGATGTCATCCACCACGCCTTCCTTGCGCAGCTGATCCAGTGCCGCTTGCAGCTTGGCCACGACCTCATCCGGCACATCTTTATTCAACGCCAGGTACAACTCGGCACTGTTGAAGCGCAGTACGGTTCTCAACCCGTTGACTCCTTCCTGGCGCGCCAGATAGCGCCCGGCCGGGTCACCGGTGGCCCACAGGTCGATCTGGCCGTTGACCAGTTTCCTGGCGTTATCCTGATCGCGCAACACAACGATCGGGTTGAGGCCTTGCTTGGCCAGCGTCTCGGCAATCGCGTCGCCCTTATAGGCGCCGATCTTGTATTTGCGCGCGTCATTCAAGGTTTCGAGGGTGATCTTGCTGTCGGCCCTGGCCAGCATGATCCAGTCGTCCGGGCCAATCGGGCCGACCCATTTGAAGAGTTTTTCGCGATCCGGCAGGCGCGCCATGACGAATACGCCGTAACCGGGTTTTTCCAGGGTGAGTTTGTAGATTCGCTCCCAAGGGAAACGCAGCGTCAGGCTGTAGGTAATATCGGCGCGCTTGAATATCTCGCGAACGATATCGGTGGCGATGCCATTGATGTTCTCGTCCTGAGCGAAGTTCTTGCCGTTCTTCGCCATGTTGTACGGCGGGAAGTTCTCCGTCAGCAACACCAGGTCGGTATCGGGGCTGTCTTTAGCGTTTGCTCCGTTGATCAACAACAGAGAAGCGCTGGCAAGGACGAGAAGAAAGCGTTTAAGCATGTCTGGCTACCGAAATCCATGGCGTCCCCAAGAGTGCCTTGGGGACGTCATGGTGTCCACTGGCCTGTACCGGTTTGTTTAACGCATCACGATTCCGCGATGGGCCATATAGGCCTTGGCTTCCTGCACCGTGTATTCGCCGAAGTGGAAAATACTCGCCGCCAGTACCGCGCTGGCGTGGCCTTCGATAATGCCGTCGGCCAGGTGTTGCAGGTTGCCGACACCGCCGGAGGCGATCACCGGAATGCCCAGCGCATCGCTGATGGCGCGGGTGACGCCCAGGTCGAAACCGTTTTTCATACCGTCCTGGTCCATGCTGGTCAGCAGGATTTCGCCGGCACCCAGGCCTTCCATTTTCTTCGCCCACTCAACGGCGTCGAGGCCGGTTGGCTTGCGACCGCCATGGGTGAAGATTTCCCAGCGCGGGGTTTCGCCCGGTCCGGAAACCTTCTTCGCATCGATAGCCACCACGATGCATTGCGAACCGAAATGCTGCGCGGCTTCGCCGACGAACTCCGGGTTGAACACCGCGGCGGTGTTGATCGAAACCTTGTCCGCACCGGCATTGAGCAGATTGCGGATGTCCTGCACGGTACGCACGCCACCGCCCACGGTCAGCGGGATGAACACCTGGCTGGCCATGCGCTCGACGGTGTGCAACGTGGTATCGCGGCCGTCGACGCTGGCGGTGATGTCGAGAAAGGTAATCTCGTCTGCGCCCTGCTCGTCGTAGCGACGTGCGATTTCCACCGGGTCACCGGCGTCGCGGATGTTTTCGAATTTCACACCCTTGACCACCCGGCCGTTGTCCACGTCCAGGCAAGGGATGATGCGCTTGGCTAACGCCATAAGACTTAATCTCCGATTAAGAAGCTTCAAGCTTCAAGCTGCAAGAAAGAGCGGATCGCGGTCGCGCTTCTAACTTGCAGCTTGCAGCTTATGGCTTGGAGCTGGCCGCGTAGCTATCGCAGAACGCCTGAGCTTCTGCCACATCCAGCGTGCCCTCATAAATCGCGCGGCCTGTGATCGCACCGATGATGCCCGGCGCCCTGGCGTCGAGCAGGGTCTTGATGTCGCCCAGGTTGTGGATGCCGCCGGAAGCGATCACCGGGATCTTTGTTGCAGCAGCCAGTGCCGCGGTGAACGGTACGTTGCAGCCCTGCATCATGCCGTCTTTGGCGATGTCGGTATAAACGATCGAAGACACGCCGTCTGCTTCAAACTGCTTGGCCAGGTCGATCACCTGGATGGTGCTGATTTCAGCCCAGCCGTCAGTGGCGACAAAACCGTCCTTGGCATCCAGGCCCACGATGATTTTGCCCGGGAACGCGCGGCAGGCTTCGGCGACGAAGGCTGGATCTTTCACGGCCTTGGTGCCGATGATCACGTAGCTCACGCCCGCTTTCACGTAGTGCTCGATGGTTTCCAGGGAGCGGATACCGCCGCCGATCTGGATCGGCAGGTTCGGATAACGCTTGGCGATGGCGGTGACCACCTCGCCGTTGACCGGCTGGCCTTCGAAGGCGCCGTTCAGGTCGACCAGATGCAGACGGCGGCAACCGCCCTCCACCCACTTGGCAGCCATGCTCACCGGGTCATCGGAGAACACCGTGGAATCTTCCATACGGCCCTGGCGCAGACGAACACAGGCACCGTCTTTAAGATCGATAGCGGGAATAATCAGCATGCTTTTTCCTTCGTCAAAAGAGCGGCAAGCTGCAAGCGACAAGCTGCGAGCATGCGGTGTACCAATTCTTGCAGCTTGAAGCTTGCGGCTTGAAGCTGCTCCTAATTTTTTTCGAGCGCCCACAGGTCGCTTTCGATGCTTTCGAACCTCTCCTTGAGATGCGCCTGCACATCGAAAATCGCCCTGTTGTAATAGTGCGGAGCAATTTCACGGGTAAACAGCTCAAGAATCTCCGCCGCCTCGAACGAGCCGAGGTCGAGTTCGAAGCGGTCTTCCATGAAACGCTTGATCTTGCGATTGGCCTCGCTCTCCTGCTCGGGAGTGAGGGTCAGGATCGGCGGTTTCTTCTTGACGGCCATTTACCAGCGACCGTCCCACGCAGCGAAGTTCTGCAGCAACTGCAGGCCATGGGTATGGCTTTTCTCCGGGTGGAACTGCACGGCGAAACGCGAGCCTTCGGCCAGCGCCGCGGCGAAATCGACACCGTAGTGACCGCCACCCACCACCTGCCGCGCGTTGGCGGCAGCGATGTAGTAGCTGTGCACGAAGTAGAACCGCGCCATGTCCGGAATGTCGTGCCACAGCGGGTGACTGACCTTCTGCTTCACTTCGTTCCAGCCCATGTGCGGGACTTTCAGGTGTTCGCCGTCTTCGACCAGATCCTTGCCGAAGAACTTCACCGCGCCCGGGAACAGGCCGATGCAGTCGACGCCGTCGTTCTCCTCGCTGGTATCGAGCAAGGCTTGCATGCCCACGCAGATGCCGAGGAACGGACGGTCCTGGCTGACTTCACGCACCAGCGAATCGAAGCCGAGACGACGGATCTCCGCCATGCAATCGCGAATCGCGCCGACGCCGGGGAAAACCACCCGGTCGGCTTCGCGAATCACGTTCGCATCGCTGGTGATCAGCACCTTGCCGGCACCCACGTGCTCGAGGGCCTTGGCCACCGAGTGCAGGTTGCCCATGCCGTAATCGATAACCGCGACTGTCTGCATTACAGAACGCCCTTGGTCGATGGCATTTGCCCGGCCATGCGGTCATCGAGCTCGACGGCCATGCGCAGGGCGCGGCCGAAAGCCTTGAACACGGTTTCGATCTGGTGGTGGGTGTTGGTGCCACGCAGGTTGTCGATGTGCAGGCTGACCAATGCGTGGTTGACGAAGCCCTGGAAGAATTCCTGGAACAGGTCAACGTCGAAGCCGCCGACGGTGGCGCGGGTGTACGGAACATGCATCTGCAGGCCTGGACGGCCGGAGAAGTCGATCACCACGCGCGACAGCGCCTCATCGAGCGGCACGTAGGCGTGGCCGTAGCGACGGATGCCTTTCTTGTCGCCGATGGCTTTGGCAAACGCCTGGCCGAGGGTGATACCGACGTCTTCCACCGTGTGGTGGTCATCGATATGCAGGTCGCCCTTGCTGACAATATCCAGGTCGATCAACCCGTGACGGGCGATCTGGTCCAGCATGTGCTCAAGAAAAGGAACACCGATATCGAATCGGGCCTTTCCGGTGCCATCGAGGTTGATCGAGGCTTTGATCTGGGTTTCCAGAGTGTCGCGCTCGACAGACGCCTTACGTTCGGCCATCACCAGCTCCGCAAAATCATTGGGCGAAAAAGGCAGCCATTATAGGCTTGCGGGCGCCAAACAGAAACACGAGAGGTGATATCCCTGACGGAGTGAATCCGGTACAGCCGAGGGTGTACATGTCAGTACAAGCAGTCGAACGCAGTAATTGCACCCTATGGAGATCAAATGTGGGAGCGGGCTTGCTCGCGAAGGCGGATTGCCAGACACATACATGTCAACTGACACACCGCTTTCGCGAGCAAGCCCGCTCCCACAGGGACCTGCGCTAGTGGAAGAGTACCGCCGTCTTCTGCAAGGTCACCCACACACCCCACGCCAGCGGAATGCCCACCACCAGCCACGCCGCAATCGCCAGCGGCTTGGTGCCCGGCGCGGCTTTCCACTCCAGCGACGTACTGGCGTCAGCGCCTTTGTCATGGCCCAGCGCCTGTTCGGCAGCCAGTTCGGCGTCGGTCATGAAGTACTTGTCCGCCACCGGACGCACCAGCAGGTTGCACAGGAAACCCAGCACCAGCAGGCCGGCGAGGATGTACAGGGTGATGTCGTAGGCCGCCGCGCGCTCGACACCGATGCTCAGCTGATATTCACGCAGGTAGTTCACCAGCACCGGACCGAGCACGCCGGCAGCAGCCCACGCCGTCAGCAGGCGACCGTGAATCGCACCGACCATCTGCGTACCGAACAGGTCCGCCAGATACGCAGGAACAGTCGCGAAACCACCGCCATACATCGACAGGATGATGCAGAACGCCGCCACGAACAGCGCGATGCTGCCCAGGTGACCAAGGTTCGGAATCAGTCCGTACAGGGCAAAACCCAGGGCGAAGAAAACGAAGTAAGTGTTTTTACGGCCCAGGTAATCCGAGAACGAAGCCCAGAAGAAGCGCCCGCCGATGTTGAACAGGCTCAGCAAACCGGTGAAGCCGGCAGCGATGGCGGCGATCGAAGCCAGTTGCGAGGTGTCCAGTTGACCGAAGGCCAGGTCATTGCCCAGCAACTTGCCCGCGAACACTTCCTGCAACAGTGGCGACGCCATGCCGAGGATGCCGATACCAGCCGAAACGTTCAGGCACAGCACCAGCCACACCAGACGGAACTGCGGCGTCTTCCAGGCCACATTCACGTGAACATGACGATGAGTGATCATCGCGTTCGAGGCTTTTTTCACCGGGGCCGTCCATCCTTCAGGCTTCCAGCCGGTTGGCGGAACGCGGTAGGACAGCGCGCCACCGATCATGAACACGAAGTAGATCGCGGCCATCGCCAGGAAGCTCTGCCAGACGCCGACGCTGGTTGGCGAGGCGAAATGCCCCATCAGCGCCGTCGCCAGTGGAGCGCCGACCATTGCGCCGCCGCCGAAGCCCATGATCGCCATGCCCGTCGCCATGCCGCGCTTGTCCGGGAACCATTTGATCAGGGTCGATACCGGCGAAATGTAACCCAGGCCCAGGCCGATACCGCCGATGACCCCGGAGCCGATCCACATCAGCCAGATCTGATGGGTATACACCCCCAGCGCCGAAATCAGCAGGCCACCACACCAGCACAGCGCCGATACGACACCGGCCTTGCGCGGCCCGGCATGTTCCAGCCAGCCACCCCAGATGGCGGCCGAGCAACCCAGGAAGATGAAGAACAGGGTGTAGATCCAGCCGAGCATCGAGATCGGCCAGTCACACTGGGACGAAAAGACTTGTGCGATAAAACTCATGTCCGGTGCGCAGGCCACTGGAGCGGAGATGCCCAGCGCCTTGGACAGCGGCAACCAGAACACCGAAAAGCCGTAGGCCATGCCGATGCACAAGTGGATGGCCAACGCGGCCGGTGGCACCAGCCAACGATTGAAACCGGGCTTGGCGATGATCCGCTCCTTGGACAGGAACGCAGGCTGGTCGGCACTGAAGCCGTCCGCCGTGATGCTCGTGGTCATTGTGTATCCCCCAATTATCAGTATGGTTCGCCAGCCACGGCCCGCTCCCGGCCTTTATGCACGCAGGCATGACCGTTTTTTTGGTGGAGCACCTTGTTGCGCGACAATAGGTCGCAGAAGGACGGACGAACGGGCAAAGGTTACCATTTGCAAGTGACAGAAAAACCAAACTGACATCACCTTTTGTACGTCATCTGATCTCTATCGCTTCATGACCTCACAGGAATCACCATGCCGATCATTGTCGAGCCGCTGAACCAAGCCACTGCCCAGGATCGGCAGGATCTGGACAAGATCTACAGCGACGCCCCGGACTGGCTGTTCGCCCCGTTTGCCGGGGCCGCGCAATTGATCGAAGACTGTTTGCGCGACGGCACACTGATCGCCGGACGCTTCAATGATCGCCTGCTGGGCGCGGCCCGATTGCAGAGGCACCAAGACGCCTGGTACTTGTCCCAAATATGTGTACGAAAAATTACCCGTCGCCGTGGTGTTGCCGAGCGACTGGTCGCCGAAGCCCGAAAAATGGCCGCGCAATCGGGCATGCCCCTGCGCCTGCTGGCGCCTGCCGGGCATCTGGAGGCTCAGGCGCTGGCCGCCAAGCTGAAACTGCCGCTGGACGTATTGCCGGCTTGATCACTGACCGGTCGTCTGTTCGGGGGCGCTATACTCCTCGGCTAAATTTTGAATTCGACTAATTACAAGGACTCGCCCATGAAAGCGTTCGGCAAAATCCTGGGTCTGGTACTTCTCGGGCTGTTGCTGATCATTGTGGCGCTGGGCTTTGCCCTGACCCACCTCTTCGATCCCAACGACTACAAAGACGAGATCCGCCAGATTGCCCGCGACAAGGCCCACATCGAGCTGACGCTCAATGGCGATATCGGCTGGAGCCTGTTCCCCTGGCTGGGCCTGGAGCTGCACGACGCCAGTGTGGCGACCCTGATCAAGCCGACCGAGCCGTTTGCCGACTTGCAGATGCTCGGTCTGTCGGTGCGCGTACTGCCGCTGCTGCGCCGTGAAGTGCAAATGAGCGACGTGCGCGTCGAGGGCCTGAACCTGCGCCTGAACCGTGACAAGGACGGCCACGGCAATTGGGAAGACGTCGGCAAGGTGCCGGCGCCGGCCAACGCCGACACGACCAGTACTGCGCCCGCAGCGAGTGAACCTGCACCCGAAGCCAGCGTCGCGGCAGAAAAACCGCCGCAGCCGATCCGCCTGGACATCGACAGCCTGACCGTGAACAACGCACGGGTCGAATACAGCGACGAGAAAACCGGCAAGAGCTTCAGCGCCGAAAGCATCCAGTTGAGCACCGGTGCGGTTCACGACTCCGTTAACATTCCGCTCAAGCTCACGGCTTTCCTGTCAGCCAACCAGCCGGCACTGCGAGTGCGTACCGAGCTCAACGGTGAGGTGCGTATCGCGCGTGCACTGCAACGCTATCAGCTCGAAGACATGCGGTTCTCCGGTGAAGTGACCGGCGACCCGCTGCAAGGCAAGACCATGACGTTCTCCGCCCAGGGCCAGCTGGTGCTGGACAAGGCAGCCAATGTCGCCGAGTGGACCGGCATCAAGATCGCCGCCAACCAACTGCGGGCACTGGGTGAACTGAAGGTCAACGACCTCGACAAGACCCCACAGGTCAGCGGCGGCATCTCGATCGCCCAGTTCGACCTGGCGAAATTCGTTGACAGTATCGGCCAGAAACTCCCGGCCATGGCCGAAGGCAGCCTGAGCAAGGTCGAACTGGTCAGCCGTCTGGCGGCAACACCCACCAGCCTGGCGCTCGACAACTTCAACCTGAAAGTCGACGACAGCACCTTCAGCGGCCGCATTGCCGTCGAAGATTTCGCCAAGCAATCGCTGCGCGCAGTACTCAAGGCCGACACCTTCAATGTCGACCGTTACCTGCCACCGAAGTCCGCCGAGGCCAATAGTGCGACACAAGTGCGTCAGGCCGAAGTCGCCAGCACCGAAGCCGATGCCATGGCCGGCGCCGGCAGCACTCCGTTGCCGCCCGCGCCGACCAAGGACGCGTGGAGCAACGAGCGCCTGTTGCCCGTGGAACGCTTGAGCAAACTCGACGTGGACGCCGACCTGACCTTCGGCCAGTTGACCCTGCAAAAACTGCCGATCCATAACGCGGCACTCAAGGCCACCGGCCAGGGCGGCCTGCTGACGTTGGCCAACCTGCGCGGCGATCTGTACGAGGGCAACTTCGAAACCACCGGCACGCTCGATGTGCGCCAACCCGTGCCGGCGCTGAATCTGCAGACGAAGATCAACCGGGTACCGGCGGAAAAAATCCTCGAAAGCCAGGGCAAGAATCCGCCGGTCAAGGGCCTGGTGACGCTCAACAGCAGCCTGACCGGCAGCGGCAACAGCCAGAAAGCGTTGATCGAAACCCTCAACGGCAACGCCAGTTTCGTCATCAACAATGGCGTGCTGCTCAACGCCAACCTTGAACAACAGCTGTGCAAAGGCATCGCTACGCTCAATCGCAAAACCCTCGGCAGCGAGCCGCGGGGCAAGGACACGCCCTTCCAGGAGCTCAGGGGCAACCTGACCTTTCGTAATGGCGTGGCCAGCAACCCGGACCTGAAAGTGCGCATCCCGGGCATGACCGTCAACGGTGACGGTGATATCGATCTGCGAGTACTGGGCATGGACTACCGCGTCGGCATCATCGTCGAGGGCGATACCAGCGCCATGCCGGACCCGGCCTGTCAGGTCGGCGACAAGTTTGTCGGCATCGAGTGGCCACTGCGCTGCCGCGGCCCGCTGGAACTGGGCGCCAAGGCTTGCCGTGTGGATAACGACCGCATGAGCCAGGTCGCGGCCAAACGGGCCGGCGACCGGATCAGCGAAAAAATCGACGAGAAATGGGGCGACAAGGTCGACCCGAAACTGAAAGACGCGCTCAAGGAGCTGTTCAAGCGATGAGAGCCGAGCAGTTTTCAACGGCGGTGCTGGACTGGTTCGACCGCCACGGCCGGCACGATTTGCCATGGCAGCAGGACATCAACCCATACCGGGTATGGGTCTCGGAAATCATGTTGCAGCAAACCCAGGTCAGCACCGTGCTGAACTACTTTGACCGATTCATGGCTTCGCTGCCGACGGTCGAAGCCTTGGCGGCGGCACCGGAAGACGAAGTGCTGCACCTGTGGACGGGCCTGGGTTACTACACCCGCGCGCGCAATTTGCAGAAGACCGCGAAGATCGTCGTCGAGCAGTACGGCGGCGAATTCCCCCGGGACGTGGAAAAGCTCACTGATTTGCCGGGGATCGGCCTGTCCACCGCCGGCGCCATTGCCAGTATCAGCATGGGCCTGCGCGCGCCGATCCTCGATGGCAACGTCAAACGCGTGCTGGCGCGCTTTACCGCGCAAGAGGGCTACCCCGGTGAGCCGAAGGTCGCCAAACAGCTCTGGGCCAACGCTGAGCGCTTTACGCCGCAGACCCGCGTCAACGCCTACACCCAGGCGATGATGGACCTGGGGGCGACGCTCTGCACCCGCAGCAAACCGAGTTGCCTGCTGTGCCCACTGGAAAAGGGCTGCGAGGCGCACATGCTCGGCCTGGAAACCCGCTACCCGATCCCCAAGCCGCGCAAAGCCATCCCGCAGAAACGCACATTGATGCCGATGCTCGCCAACAACGACGGCGCGATCCTTCTGTACCGTCGCCCGTCCACGGGCCTGTGGGGCGGTTTGTGGAGCCTGCCGGAACTCGACGACCTCGACGACCTGCCGCACCTGGCATCGCAGCACTCGCTGGAACTGGGCACCCAACAGGCATTGCCAAGCCTGGTGCACACCTTCAGCCATTTTCAGCTATCCATCGAACCCTGGCTGGTTCAGGTCCAGGAGACCGGCCATCACATGGCCGAGGCTGACTGGCTCTGGTATAACCTCGCCACCCCGCCGCGCCTGGGCCTTGCCGCCCCGGTCAAAACCTTGCTCGAACGCGCGGCCGCCGTATTGAACGCAGGAGAGTCGTCATGACCCGCACCATCATGTGCCGCAAGTACAAAGAAGAATTGCCAGGCCTGGAGCGCGCTCCCTTCCCGGGCGCCAAAGGCCAGGACATTTTTGACCACGTCTCGCAAAAGGCCTGGGCCGACTGGCAGAAACACCAGACCCTGCTGATCAACGAAAAACGCCTGAACATGATGAACGCCGAAGATCGCAAATATCTTCAGGGCGAGATGGACAAGTACTTCTCCGGCGAGGATTACGCCAAGGCCGAAGGCTATGTGCCGCCGTCGGAATAACCCCGATTTATTGGGGGGCGGAACGTAAGCGACGGTAATAATTAAATTTTTTTGAAAACTTGCTTGACGACCCCCTGAAAAACCCGTTTAATGCGCCCCGTTGCCCAGATAGCTCAGTCGGTAGAGCAGGGGATTGAAAATCCCCGTGTCGGCGGTTCGATTCCGTCTCTGGGCACCAAATACCGAAAACCCTGAATCGAAAGATTCAGGGTTTTTTTATGCCTGCGATTTAATGGTCGCCGGACCACCTCCAGACCAAGCCACTCTCCACCCTGCCTTAACTCCCCCACCTGATACGTCCGACGAATGATGGCAATTTGACGCCATCGCTTTGCGCTGTAAACTGCCGGCCTCTTCCGTTTTCTTTGCGTAAAAGGAATTTGCAATGGCAACCCTGGGCGAAATCCGCGTCAACCCTACAACTGGCTATCATTCCGAGCCCTCCCTCACGGCCCTGAAAGATGGTGGTTACATCGTGGCGTGGAGCGATCAGGGAACAAGCTTTACCGATTACATCTATACCCAGCGCTATAACGCCAGTGGCGTGAAGGTAGGCGCACCAGCCCTCGTCAACAACGTTACCAACAGCGCACAGGAAGATCCCACCATTACCGCATTGGCCAACGGTGGCTACGTGGTCGCCTGGCAATCGGATACCTTCGACGACATGTCGGACATCGCCGCCCAGGTCTACAACGCCAATGGCGCCAAGGTTGGAAGTGAGTTCATCGTCAACACAACCAGAATCGGCATGCAGGACAGTGCGGAGATCACCGCGCTCAGCGACGGCGGTTTTGTGGTGTCGTGGTCTTCGTATGGTCAGGACGGCAGCGGCTGGGGCGGTTACCTGCAGCGCTATAACGCCAGCGGGGCAAAGGTAGGTGCAGAAACTCGCGTCTCTACCACCACTCAATACGACCAGGATGGCCCTACCGTCACCGGCCTCGCCGATGGCGGCATGATGGTGGTTTGGGAGGGCAACGGGACCGGCGATACATCCGGCATCTTCGGTCAACGGTTCAAGGTCGACGGCAGTAAGTCGGGCGGAGAAATTCGCATCAATACCAGGGTTGCCGACGATCAGACTGACCCCATGATCAAGGTGCTGAGTAGCGGTAACTATGTCGTCACCTGGCAATCAGCTCCCGACGATGGCGATGGTAATGACGAAACCGATGCCCCTGGCGACGTCTACGCGCAGCTTTTCAATGCCGCAGGCGTAAAAGTGGGTGCAGAAACCCGGGTGAACACCACCACCATTGGCAATCAGGAAGAGCCCAATGTCACCGCCATGACGGATGGCGGTTATCTGGTGACCTGGGCAGGCCAAGGCACCGGTGATGTAAATGGCATCTTTGCCCAACTCTTCAATGCCAGCGGTGTCAAGGTTGGTACCGAAACCCGCATCAACACCACCACTACCGGTAATCAATCGTTCGGCCAGGTTACAGCATTGACCGATGGCGGCTATGTGATTGCCTGGGAGTCCTATGGGGCGCATGGGCAAGTTGACGTCTATACCCAGCGCTTTGACGCGAACGGCAACAAGGTTTCCAGCCTGACAGGCGATGCCTTGGCCAACACCCTGACCTGGACCAGCGCCGGCAGCGTGATCATTGATGGCGGCGCGGGTAACGACACACTGACAGGTGGCCGCGCCAATGATCATCTGAACGGCGGCGTCGGCAATGACTCGCTTAACGGCGCTGCCGGTGCCGACC
>NZ_AKJG01000040.1 GCF_000282455.1 Pseudomonas sp. GM74 | reverse complement strand
CCAGCGCGGTGCGCAGTTGCTCCTGTGCCGCGCTGCTGCCAATGCTGACGACCACAATTTCAGTGGCAACCCCCTGTTCTTTCAGACGCACCACTTCTTCCACGGCGATTTCACAGAACGGGTTCATCGACATCTTGACGTTGGCGAGGTCGACGCCAGAATGGTCCGCTTTCACGCGAACTTTCACGTTGTAATCGACCACTCGTTTCACAGTTACCAGGATCTTCATTGGGCAGTGTTCTCTCGAAAATCTTTGATCGTTGCAGTCAGATGGCACCGGCGGCACGCATTTCTTCAATGCGCTCCGCCCCCAGTCCCAGTTCCTTGAGCACCTGTTCGGTGTGTTGGCCAAGTCCAGGCACGGCATCCATACGAGGTTCGAACGCACTGTTACCGCCGGGGGGGACCAGGCTTGGAATGGGGCCAGCAGAGGTCTCGACTTCTCGCCAACGGTCACGGGCCTGAAGTTGCGGATGGTCCCAGACACCTTGCATATCGTTCACCCGAGCGTTAGCGATTTGCGCATGGTCCAGGCGATCTATCACTGCATCGAAGTCGAGCGTGGAGAACGATTCAATGATCAGTTCCCGTAGCGCGTTGCGGTTCTCGACACGTTTGAAGTTGGCCGAAAAACGTGGGTCTTTGGCCAACTCAGGCGCAAGCAGCACCTTCTCGCAAAACAACTGCCATTCACGTTCGTTCTGCAAACCCAGCATCACGGTGGTGCCGTCACCGACAGGGAAGGGGCCGTAGGGATAAATGGTGGCGTGCGCAGCACCGGCGCGAGGGGGCGGAGGAGCACCGTCGTAGGCGTAGTACATCGGGTAGTTCATCCACTCGACCAGGCTTTCCAGCATCGAAACGTCGAGGTGGCTGCCTTCACCGGTGCGTTCACGCAACAACAGCGCAGACAGGATGCCGGTGTAGGCGTACATGCCGGCCGCGATATCGGCAATTGAACAACCGGCCTTGGCCATTTCTTCCTCGCCCTGGCCGCCGGTGACCGACAGGAATCCGCCTTCACTCTGAATCAGCAGGTCGTAGGCTTTCTTTTTCTCATAGGGGCCACCGGCGCCATAGCCTGAAATATCGCAGACGATCAGGCGCGGAAATCGATGATGTAACACCTCAAATGACAGCCCCATTCGCGCGGCCGCACCAGGCGCCAGGTTCTGCACGAGCACATCGGCGGTGGCCAGCAAACTGTCCAGCACGTCGGCGGCCGAATCTTGCTTCAGGTCGAGGGTCAGGCTTTCTTTCGAACGATTGGTCCAGACAAAGTGCGAGGCCAGACCGTTGACACGTTGGTCGTAGCCCCGGGCGAAATCGCCTGTGCCTGGGCGTTCGACCTTGATCACCCGGGCGCCGAGGTCGGCCAGTTGTCGGGTACAGAAGGGCGCGGCAATGGCATGCTCAAGGCTGACGACGGTAAGGCCATCGAGCGGACGGATGCTTTTGGGCTGGCTCATGATTTTTATCTCTCTTGTTATCAGAAAGAGCGCGGCAGCTCGAGCAGGTGTTCGGCAACGTACGACAGGATCAGGTTGGTAGAGATCGGAGCAACCTGATACAGACGGGTTTCGCGGAATTTGCGCTCGACGTCGTATTCGCAGGCAAAACCAAAACCGCCGTGGGTTTGCAAGCAGGCGTTGGCCGCTTCCCAGGACGCTTTCGCCGCCAGGTACTTGGCCATGTTGGCGCTGGCCCCGGCATTGATGCCGCTGTCGTATTCCTCGCAGGCACGCCAGCGCATCAGGTCAGCCGCTTCGATTTCGATGTGGGCTTCGGCGATGGGGAACTGCACGCCCTGGTTCTGCCCGATAGGGCGCCCGAACACCACGCGATCTCGGGCGTAGGCACTGGCCTTTTCGATAAACCAGCGACCGTCACCGATGCATTCGGCGGCGATCAGGGTGCGTTCGGCATTCAGCCCGTCGAGGATGTAGCGGAAGCCTTTGCCTTCCTCGCCGATCAGGCTGTCAGCGGGGATTTCCAGGTTGTCGAAGAACAGTTCGTTGGTTTCGTGATTGACCATGTTGGCAATCGGCTGCACGGTCATGCCGTTGCCGATGGCCTCGCGCAGGTCGACCAGGAAGATCGACATGCCTTCGGACTTCTTTTTCACCTCGGCCAGCGGCGTGGTGCGTGCCAGCAGGATCATCAGGTCGGAATGCTGGATTCGCGAGATCCACACTTTTTGTCCGTTGATCACGTACTTGTCGCCGCGTTTGATCGCGGTGGTCTTGATCTTGGTGGTGTCGGTGCCGGTGGTGGGCTCGGTCACACCCATCGATTGCAGGCGCAGTTCACCGTTGGCCAGTTTCGGGAGGTAGTAGCTTTTCTGTGCCTCGCTGCCATGACGCAGCAAGGTGAACATGTTGTACATCTGCCCGTGAACGGTGCCGGAGTTGCCGCCACAGCGGTTCACTTCTTCGAGGATGACCGAGGCTTCGGCCAGCCCGAGGCCGGAGCCGCCATATTCGACAGGAATCATCGCGGCCAGCCAACCGGCGTCGGTCAGGGCCTTGACGAAGGTTTCCGGAAAGCCTTTTTCTTCGTCGATTTTGCGCCAGTAAGCGGCATCGAATTCAGCACACAGGGCGCGCACGCCCTCGCGGATGGCATTGAGTTCTTCAGAGTTGCGGTCAGTCATTATTATTCTCCTCAACGCGTCACGCATGGCATCGGCCCTGCGTGACCGGGTCCGGGTAGGGCGCAATCAGATCGTGTTGAAACCCAGCGCGGCACGAAAGCGATTCTTGATGTAGTGACCATCACGCGGTGGCAGTACACGTGGCGGGTTCTCTGCCTTGATCTTGATCGTTGCGAGCTTGACGCCCTCGCGGGTAGCGAAGCGTTCGCGCAGGTTGTGTACGCCTTCCATGTCGCGAATTTCGTCGGTCCAGCTGAAACCGCAGGTCTTCGCCACCTGGTCCAGGGAAATACCGAAACCGGCGTGACTGACTTGCATGCCGGTCTCGCCAAAGTGGCCATTATCGAGTACGGCGATGGTCAGGTTGGCGGGTTTTTGCAGCGCGACGGTGGCCAGTGCGCCGAAGCCCATGAGCAACTCACCGTCACCGGTGACCACCACCACAGACTTGTCCGGCTGAGCGTTGGCCAGGCCCAGTCCCACTGTGATGGCGCTGCCCATGGCGGCCCAGAGGTAGTAATTAAGATCATTGTCACCGGCGGCCATGACGTCATAGGACGCCGAGCCCAGACCTGTCACGACCAGCACATCTTTGCGGTCGGCCAGCAAGGCCTTGACCACTTCGCGGCGGCACAGGGTATGGTTTGCGCTTACTTGACCCATTTCTTTTCTCCAATCAGGCGCTGGCCGAGCAGCAGGGCAGTGGCGGAATCACCGTTGAAGGCCATGGTCGCGGCACCGTGCAGCAGCGGGGCGACATCTGCAGGCACGTCCGCACGCCATGTCATGACTTTCATCAAGTTCAGGGAGGCTTCGGTGGCCTGGCCCATCGGGTTCTGCCACGCGTTGAATTCGGCCCAATCGCCTCGCATGGTGACCACCATCAACAGCGGGAAGCCGGCACACACCTGAAGTGCCAGGGTGTTGATGCAGTTACCGACACCACTGGACTGCATCAAGAGGGCGCCACGTTCACCGCCAAGCCAGGCGCCGGCGAGGTAGCCGATGCCTTCTTCTTCGGTGGTGAGGACAACGGCCTTGATGTCCGGGTCGGCATACGACATGCGGATGGCCGCCGAGTGACCTGCATCCGGTACGAAGACCACGTGTTTGACGTCGTGGGCCTTGAGCACGCGGAATACGTCCTCCTGCCAATCCTGTCCCACGGTTTGTTCAGCTTCTGTTGACATGCCCATCTCCCAAGCAGTGCTGCTTTTGTGTTTTCACACATTCTGGGAGCGCTGAAGGAGAACGACGACTACCGTTTTTGTCTTTGAGATATGCCCGTTTTATATAGCTGGACGGTAAATGCGTGGCGCAGTGGTGAACGGCGATAACCACAAAATATGGGTGGAGGGAAACCGAGAAGTTGGCGTTTACGAAAGCGTCGGGTTTGAGCACGCCGCCATAGCATTTGGGCATATCTGGTAGAGCGTGATCGGCTCTTATTGGGGGAGCATGACTAGCGAAGTTTTCGGGACACGTCGGTACAGCAAGTAACCGACGCAACCACAACTATAAGATCGAGGGTTGCACCTATGTATGACAGCCTCCTGCAGTTGGCTTGCCCCGTCCTGTCCTCTGTCCATGACCTGTTCCACCCGCATCCATCCTCGGCCTGCCATTACAGGCACTTTGCACTTGCCTTTTTCATTCCGTAGCACTGCGGCGGCCCTTGCGCTTTTCAACGTTATCGCGTGATTACGCGGGCGTTTGCCCAAGCTACTTTCCAGAAAATACGACAACAGGTGCGTTATGAAAAACAGGCTACCGGCTGCGGCAGGCATTCTGATCGCCATGCTGCTGGGGATCGTTATCGGCTACATGATTTTCCTGAACTTTCCAGACAAAGCAGCGGCGACCCGGATCGCCGGGTACATCTCGATCATCTCTGACATTTTTCTACGCCTGATCAAAATGCTCATCGGCCCCTTGGTGTTTTCAACGCTGGTGGTAGGTATCGCACACATGGGGGATGCATCCGCTGTCGGTCGTGTATTTGGCAAAGCGCTGGGCTGGTTCGTCACCGCTTCATTGATATCGTTGTCGGTGGGGTTGGTCATGGCCAACATCCTGCAGCCAGGGCACAACCTGGGGTTGCCGTTACCAGACGTCACTAGCGCCACCAATCTGCAAACGTCGGTGTTCACCCTCAAGGACTTTATGACGCATCTGGTGCCCAAGTCTTTCGCGGAGGCCATGGCCACTAACGAGATCCTGCAAATCGTGGTGTTCTCGCTTTTTTTCGGCGTGGCATTAGCTTCCCTGGGTAAGAAAGCCGAGGGACTGATCAATGTCGTTGAGGACCTGTCTCACGCGATGTTGAAGGTCACCGGTTATGTCATGAAGCTGGCACCACTGGCGGTGATGGCAGCCATGGCCGCGACCGTGGCCATTAACGGACTCTCCATTCTGGTCAAGTTCGCCGTCTTCATGCGCGACTTCTATTTCGGCCTGATCGTGCTCTGGGCGATGTTGATTTTTGCCGGCTGGATGTTCCTGGGGCGGCGGGTGTTCAAACTGGTGGTGCTGATCAGAGAGGCTTTCCTTCTGTCTTTCGCCACGGCCAGCTCCGAGTCGGCTTACCCGAAGATTCTTCATGCGCTGGATCGCTTTGGGGTCAAGCGCCGAATCTCGAGTTTCGTCATGCCGATGGGCTACTCCTTCAACTTGGACGGCTCGATGATGTACTGCACGTTTGCCGTACTGTTCATCGCTCAGGCCTATGGCATCGAAATGTCCATCGGCACGCAGATCACTATGTTGTTGACGTTGATGCTGACCTCCAAAGGCATGGCCGGCGTGCCGCGCGCTTCACTGGTGGTCATCGCCGCGACGCTGACCCAGTTCGATATTCCTGAAGCCGGTTTGCTGCTGATTCTGGGGATCGACACCTTCCTCGATATGGGCCGCTCGGCTACTAACGCGGTGGGCAATTCCATCGCCACGGCTGTGGTGGCGAAATGGGAGGGCGAGTTGGTAAGTGAGGATGAGGCCGAACGAGACGCCGCCACGCTGGACGCTTCGGGGGGCGTGGGGGAGAAACCGCTGACTGTCTGACCCGTGCCGAAAAAACGAAACCCGGCGATGGCCGGGTTCGTTCAAACACACTTGGGTTAACGCAGGGCGCTACAGAACGTGCTGATGGCCTCGCAGGCTTTGTGCAATGAAGCGTCATCCAGGGCATAGGCGATGCGAATGTAGGGGCCAAGGCCAAAGGCGCTGCCATGTACCACTGCCACATTCGCTTCGTCGAGCAATGCGTGGGCGACATCTTCATCGGTGAGCAGCGCTCGACCGCCCGCGGAGGTGCGACCGATCAGCCCCGCGCAGGAGGCGAACGCATAAAACGCACCGGCTGGGCTGACGCATTCAAGACCGGGTGTGGCGTTCAAAAGCTCCACCATCAAATCGCGACGCCCCTGAAAAGCGGCACGGCTTTCACGGATGAAGTCCTTTGGGCCCTCCAGTGCGGCGAGTGCAGCCTGCTGCGAGATCGAGCTTGCACCTGAGGTCTGCTGACCTTGCAGTTTTTCCATGGCTTCCAGCAGCCAGCGTGGCCCGGTGGCAAAACCGATGCGCCAGCCGGTCATGGCATAGGCCTTGGAAACACCGTTCATGGTCAGGGTTCGTGTGGCGAGCCGTGGTTCAACCTGGGCGAGGGTATGGAACGCTTGATCATCGAAGATCAGGTGTTCGTAGATATCATCGGCCAGAATCAACACGTGAGGATTGGCCAACAACACTTCAGCCAGGGCTTGAAGTTCGTCTCGGCTGTACACGGCGCCCGTCGGGTTGGACGGCGAGTTGAGGATCAGCCAGCGGGTCTGCGGTGTGATCGCCGCGGTCAGTGCCGCGGGCGTCAGCTTGAATCCGGTATCGGCCTCGCAAGTGACTATTCTGCTTTCACCACCGCACAGTTGCACCATCTCCGGATAACTGACCCAGTAGGGTGCCGGCACGATGACTTCGTCACCCTCATTGAGAGTCGCAGCCAGGGCGTTGTAGATCACCTGCTTGCCACCGTTGCAGACGAGGGTGTCTTGCCAGGTGACGTCCAGGCCGTTTTCGCGACGGAACTTGGCGGCCACCGCTTCTCGCAGTGAGCGCACACCGGCGACTTGGGTGTAGCGCGTGTGGCCGTGTTCAATGGCGTGAATGGCCGCTTCACGTACATGGTTGGGGGTATCAAAGTCAGGCTCGCCAGCGCACAGCGAAATGATTTTCGCACCTTGCGCCCGGCGTTCTGCCACCCGATCGATTATTCGATAAGTCGCGGAAGGTTGCGCACAGGCCAGGCGCTGGTTCAGACGTTGGATATCGGCACTCATGCACGGGTTCTCCATTCGGTAAGGTTCATCAGTTCCAGGGTTGAGCGACCTTCGGTCAATGCCTGCATCATCAGCGCTTCCTTGTTCGCGCGAGCTTCGCCTTCAGCGAGGGTACGTGCTGCATCCGCCTTGGGGATGATGATCACGCCATCATCGTCTGCCACTACCAGATCACCTGGCGAGACGTGTGCACCGTTGAAGTTGAACGCCTGTCCGACCGAGGGAGCGCTGACCTTGACGGTGCCTTTGACCGAGATGCCGCGCGCGAACACCGGAAACTGGCGTTTTTTCAGGGCTGCAATATCGCGTACGCCACCATCTATGACCAAGCCGACAACACCCGCTGCTTCGGCCGCCACAGTGAGTACTTCGCCCCAGTAACCGGCGATGAAACTTCCGGTGCCCACCACCAGCACGCTACCGCGAGGCACGCGCTCCATGGCCAGATGCAACGACAGGTTGTCACCCGGCGAGCACTCCAGTGGGTAGGCCGGCGCGGCAATGAAGGCGCCATCCCAGATCGGGCGGATCTCACTGTCGACCGCACAGGGCAGATGAGACGCTTCATACAGCGTCGAACTGCCCAAAACTTTTGCACGCTCGTGGAAATTCAGGGGGAGGGGGAGCGTGGTCATCAGTCTTTCCTCTGCAGGCTGTGGTATCCCAGTACGGCCCGGGCTTCTTTAAGGGTTTTGCCTTGAGCGATCAGTGCACGAATTTCGGCTTCGACCGACTCGATCTGGCGGGCGCATGCCGCCACTTCAGCCGCACGGGCGCGAGGCACAATCACCACGCCGTTGGCGTCGGCCACCACGATGTCCCGGGCGCAGACGCGGGCCGTGCCGACAGACACGGGTTGATTGACCGACTGAACCTGCACGCGGTCCTTGCCGGTGCGCATGAAGCGGCCCTTGCTGAAGATCGGATAGCCGTCGCCCAGCGCCTTGTTCACGTCTCGGCAAACACCGTCGATGACGGTGGCCGCGATCTGCCGGCTGCCGGCGTACTGGGTCATGATGTCGCCCCAGACGGTGCAGTCGGTGCGGCCACCGTTGTCGATCACCACGACGTCCCCAGGGAGCACGTCTTCGATGAAGTCGCCCACGGTACCGGGAGGCACACAGGCCGAAACGTACTGCACGGTGAACGCCGGTCCGACGATAACCTTGCTGTAGTTGTCCAGCGGCGCCACGCCGAGGCATTGGCCGGGCAGGCCGAGTTTGTCCAGGGCATCGGAGACGCCAGGGGTGTCCAGGCCCTCAAACAGGGCGACAAGTGCTTGGTCTTCAAGATTCATCGGGCGTACTCCACCTGGATAGCTTCGAACTGGGAGTCATGCATCACTTTGGCCACTGAGCGGCCGCTGCGTACAGCTTCCGCCATGCCGTCCTGACGGCGGGTAATCCGCTCGCCAAGATCGACTACCTTCTCGATATAGGCCTGGGGCACGAACACCGTGCCGCAGTTATCGGCGATGACATAGTCGTCTTCGCTGACGTCGACGCCGGCAACATTGATCGTCACGGCGGCATCGATCTGCACCACCCGATTGCGCGCGCTGATCATGGTGACGCCACGGCCGTATACCGGGTAGCCAATCGACTCGCTGCCGTCGATGTCGCGACTGAATCCGTCGATGACCGTACCGCGCACGTGCTTGCCGGCCGCGGCGTTGGCAAGAATGTCGCCCCAGCAGGAAATTCCTTCGATACCACCGGCGATCACCAGCACTCGATCGTCGCTGTCGATCTGTTCAACTACTGGGGTGATCAGATGCACGGTGGGCACGTTGCCGGACTTTGGCGCCAGCAGCACGGTGCTGGCGCGACCAACGATCTTCGGGCAGTTCCACAGTGGGCGTAGCCCCACGGTGGCACCAGTCAGGCCGAGGAAGTCGAGGGCGTCGGATACCGTGTTGGTGTCCAGTGCCGCCAAGCGGTCCAATAAACTCTTGTTGTTCATGGGGTAGCCCCTGTGGTGACGGAGGCGGCCAGTGTCGACGAGGAGGTTTGATAGGTATATTACTAATCACAGAAGCGTTAGATACGCTAAACCTATGGATTAATCATGATCAATTTCCGTCTGATCCGTCACCTCTGGCTGTTCCTGGCCGTCGCCGAAGAACAGAATTTCGGCCGTGCGGCCAAGCGGCTTGGCATGTCTCAGCCTCCCCTGAGCGAGCAGATACAGGTGCTGGAGCAGGCACTCAAGGTCCAACTGTTCGAGCGCTCGCGGCGCGGGGCGAAACTGACCCCCGTGGGGGCGGCGATACTGCCGGCGGTGCGTAAATTCGCCGAGCAACTCGAGCGCCTGGAACTGGCGGTGGAGGAGGCGGTAGCGGGGCAGTCGGGGATGTTGACCATCGGGGCCATCTCCACGGCCATGTTCGACGTACTGCCCGGTTTGATCGAACAGATGAAAGACGAATATCCTCACCTGACCGTTTCCGTGCGGGAAATCGACAGCGTAGAGGCCGTTCCGGCACTGGAAGCCGGTGATATCGACCTGGCCTTCGCCCGTCTGGACGGTGATCTGGGCACCTCGATCCAGTCACTGCCGTTGCTGGAGGATCGTCTGGTCGTGGCGTTACCCAGTGACCACCCATTGGCTGCGCGAACACGTATCAGTTTGTCCAGCCTGGCCAACGAACCTTTGGTGATGTTTTCGCGAAAGGTCAGCCCGGTCTATTTCGACTACTTGATCGCGACATGTCGAGCCAGCGGTTTTTCCCCTCGCGTACTGCATGAAGTGCGTTCTGTCGCTTCGCAAATTGCCTTTGTCAGCTATGGGCAGGGCATCGCTCTGGTGCCGGCGTCCTTGAAAAAAATGGCACCGGATAATGTGGTATTTCGATCATTGAGTCAGAAGCTTAACGTGGTGACGACGGCGGTTGCCTGGAATGCGGATCGGCCCAATCCGCTTATAGCAGAAGTCATTGCCCGACTGCGGAAAAAGGCCTGAGACGGGCAAGGGCTGTGAGTGAGCGATGAATGATAGGTTTGGCGTATGGAAACGTTCCACAATTAGGAATTTACATAAGACTCGAGCCGGCTGAAATTGGGCTTGTCGCCGATGACCTGTTTCGGTGGCAGTCTTATCGTCCAAGGAGTCATTTTCGTGACCGCATCCGAAACGTTCACTCACACGCAACTCCCTCTGACGGTAGAGGGTGTCCAGCTGAACGTCGCCGCCATTCATCGCAGTGGCAACCTGACGCCGATTGTGTTCCTGCATGGTTTTGGTTCAACCAAGGAGGACTACGCCGACATCGTGCAGCACGCAGAATTCACCGGGCATCCCTTCCTCGCCTACGACGCACCGGGTTGTGGTGAGAGCCAGTGCAGCGACCTTTCCAGTATTTCGATTCCATTTCTGCTGCAGACTGCGCTGCAGATGCTGGAGCATTTCGGGATCGAGCGCTTCCATCTGGTCGGCCACTCCATGGGCGGACTGACCGCGCTGATGCTGGCCCATCAATTCCCGGAACGGATAATCACTTTCGTCGATATAGAGGGCAATATTGCCCCGGAAGACTGCTTTCTCAGTCGGCAGATCGTCGATTTTCCAAGCGATGATCCAGAGAAGTTTTTAACGGCATTCATCGAGCGTGCCCGGCAGGCTCCGGCATACGCCAGCGCACTCTATTCGGCGAGCCTCAGGCACAAGGTGCGTGCCGGGGCCGTGCGGGGGATTTTCCAGTCGATGGTCGACCTTTCCGATAACGCCGACCTGATGAGCAAGTTTCTCGGCTTGAAGTGCCCGCGAATGTTCATGTACGGCGAGCAGAACGCTTCACTGTCCTACCTTTCGCACATTGAGGCCCAAGGCGTGCGTTTGGCGCCGATTCCGGCCTGCGGCCACTTCCCCATGTACTCCAACCCCATCGCGATGTGGAAACAGATCACTGATTTCCAGACCAGCAGTCGAACCGGGTAAGTCCGATCGCCCTGAGCGCTCCCCGTTTTTTGGCGGGAGCCTGACAGGGGCCCCGCGGTTGCCATTCAACGCGTTTCATCTCACATGCCTGCCGCGGCGATGTGTGAGGGCGCGTGCATGCCTGTAATCCATAACAACAAGAGGTTCAAATCATGCTCGAAGTCATAAACGGCTTTCTTTCCGGAAAGCTCCTGATCGTGCTCATCGTAGGCCTGGGTGGCTACTTCACGATTCGCTCTCGCTTTGTCCAGTTCCGCCATTTCCTGCATATGTTCGGTGCCTTTCGCGATAGCGTGCAGAAAAGTGCCGGTCAGATCAGTTCATTCCAGGCCTTGATGCTTAGCCTGGCGGGTCGCGTTGGGGCTGGCAATATCGCCGGAGTCGGGTTGGCCGTGACGTTGGGCGGGCCCGGTGCGGTGTTCTGGATGTGGGTGACCGCGCTGGTAGGCATGTCCACCAGCTTCTTTGAATGTAGCCTGGGGCAGTTGTATAAACGATGCGACGCCAAGGGACAGTTTCGTGGTGGGCCGTCGTACTACATCCAGTACGGACTGAAACAGGCGTGGCTGGGCAGGGTCATGGCCGTGTTGCTCTTGGTGACTTTCGGTTTTGCCTTCAACGGGCTGCAATCCCATGCCGTGACTCACTCGCTGAACAATGCGTTCGGTTTCTCTACGACCTGGTCCGGCATTGCGATTGCTGTATTGCTCGGTTTGGTATTCATGGGTGGCATCAAGCGCATCGCTGCCGTCTCGGACCTGTTGGTGCCGGTCAAAACACTGGCTTACATTGGCGTGACCGTTTATGTGATCGTGCTTCAGTTTGACCATGTACCGGGCATGCTGATGACCATTTTCAAAAGTGCCTTTGGTCTCGACCAGGCATTCGCAGGTCTGGTTGGCAGTGCTATCGTCATGGGCGTCAAGCGCGGGGTGTTTGCCAATGAGGCTGGCCTGGGCAGTGCGCCCAACGTAGCCGCCGTAGCGAAAGTCGATCACCCGGCGGCTCAAGGGGTGGTTCAAGCTTTCAGCGTCTTCCTGGATACCTTTGTGATCTGTACCTGCACAGCACTGTTGATCCTGTTGTCGGGCTTTTACACGCCGGGTTTCGAGGGTGATGGCCTGGTACTGACACAGAACGCACTGGCGGCAGTGGTTGGGGATTGGGGGCGAACTTTCATCAGCGTGGCGTTGGCTCTGTTTGTCTTCACGTCGATCCTCTACAACTACTATCTGGGCGAAAACAACCTGCGTTTTCTACTGGGGGACAAGCGTGCTGCGGTGATTGTTTATCGTGGCTTGGTGTTGCTGTTGATCCTTTGGGGCGCCGTTCAAAATCTGGGCACGGTCTTCGCCTTTGCCGATATCACCATGACGTTGTTGGCCTTCGTCAATCTGATCGCCCTGGCGCTGTTGTTCAACGTCGGCATGCGCTTGCTGCGCGACTATGACCAGCAGCGTAAGGCCGGCATCAAGACACCGATCTTCGACTCAAGTCAATTCAAGGATCTTGATCTTGATTTGCAGGCATGGCCGCATCGGGAAAAGGTGGGCAACATCATCCCCGAATCTGTAACGCAGGTAGCACCTGCATCTGCCATACGATGATGAAAAAAGGGCCCATGACATATCATGGGCCCTTGAAGGAAGTCTGGAGATCCTCCGTCAATCAGACTCGCGCAGCATGCGGCTTAACACATCCCTTCAAACCGGTACGTTCTTCAATCTCCCCTGAGCCGCTGATATAGCCGTAACGCGACAGGTTTGGCATCAGCATCGCGGCGACGAAGGTGATGGTCACGACCGCCGCTACGTAGAAGAAAAAATACTCCTCGATGCCCTGTGAACGCAGCGACAAGGCCACGTATTCGGCGGTGCCGCCAAATGCCGCGTTGCCCACCGCGTAGGGAAATCCAACCCCCAATGCACGGACAGCAGGCGGGAACAGCTCGGCTTTGACGATCCCGGCAATCGGCGTGTAGAGCGACGCAATGGCCAGGCCGCCAAACACCAGCACGAATGCCATGAACGGGTTGCTGACCGATTGCAGCGAGTAGAGCAGGGGGATCACCAGCAACATGGCCAGCCCGGAAAACATCAGCATGTGCGCCTTGATACCGATACGGTCGGCGAGCAAGCCGAACAGCGGTTGGCAAAGCATGAAGCCGATCAGGGCCGCCGTCATGATGAAGCTGACCGTTTCCGGGCTAAAACCGGCGGAGATCACCAGGAACTTCTGCATGTAGGTAGTGAAGGTATAGAAATACAGCGAACCGCCGATGGTGAACGCCACCACCAGGGCAACCGCGCGTTTGTGTTTGAACATGCCGCGCAGTGAGCCGGCATCTTTGCGGTTCATGTCTTTCTTGTTGGCGGTTTCATGCATGGCGCGGCGCAGATACACCACCACGATCGAGCTCAGCGCGCCGATGAAGAACGGAATTCTCCAACCCCACTCGCGCAACTCTTCGCCGGTCAGGGTTTGCTGGAGAATGACTACGGTCATCAAGGCCAGCAACTGACCGGCAATGATGGTGAAGTACTGAAACGAGCCATAGAAACAGCGCCGGCCCGGTGTCGCGATTTCGCTGATGTAGGTGGCGCCGGTGCCATATTCCGCACCGACCGACAGGCCCTGAATCAGCCTGGCAACCACGAGTAGAATCGGCGCCGCGACCCCTATGGTTGCGTAGGTCGGCATGACCGCGATCAGCAGCGAGCCGGCGCACATCATGAACACCGAGATAATCATTGAGACCTTGCGGCCGCGAGTGTCAGCGATCCAGCCGAATATCCAGCCACCGAGCGGCCGCATGAAAAAGCCGACGGCGAAGACGCCCGCGGTTGCCAGTAGTTGGCCAGTGGTGTCTCCCTTGGGGAAAAACGAAGCGGCAAAGTAAATGGCGGTGTAGGCGTAAATGAAAAAGTCGTACCACTCCACCAGATTGCCCGAGCAGGCACCCATGATGGCTTTGACGCGGTTCGGCGCTCTCATCGGAGCGGCTTCGGCAGCGTGGTCTTTGGCGTCTGTGATTGATGCGGACATGCTATTCACCCTTTCTTCAAGGCGAGGAGAGACGAGGAGCACGCTGATGCGTGTCCGACGTGACTGGCTCGATGGGTTGTTGGGCTTAACGAAGAGGCGTGAGCCCGCTCACGGCCGGGTTTTCTGAAGGGAGGGGAGAGGGAGGATGCACGAGTGTGGAGAGCTGTACGTAGCCCGGGGAAATCAAACAGGTCAGGTAAGACGAAACATTGAACATCATGGCGCGAGCCCTCGAATCTTATTCTTGTAGTGAGTCAAGCGCTCTTTGGCGCCGACGTTGATTGCACGCTACCGCAGAGTCAGGAGGCGAATAAGTCGTGAGGCAGGCCTAACTGATATACCTAAATTTTATAGCTTGGCGTGCAGCCCCTGCGGGCTGGGGGATGCAGCCGGCTCGAAAGCCTTGAGGCCTCACGACACGCGGTTTGCGGGGCATTCCAAGGTGCGCAAATGCGATTACACTCACAGCACTTTCGACGCATATCGCGCCGAGCCCGATGCTGACTGGCCTGGTAATGGATGTCGTTCAACTCAAAACCCTGATTCATGTTGCCGAACTGGGTAGTCTCAGCAAGGCCTCGGATCGTCTTCACATCGCGCAACCGGCCCTTAGCCGGCAAATTCGATTGTTGGAGAAGGAACTCGGCACCTACCTGTTTGATCGACATGGGCGAGGCATGGAGATCACCGATGCCGGCCGTGAAGTGCTGGCACATGCCACCCGAATCATGGAAGAAATGGAGTCCATTCGAAGTTCTGTTGTGGGCGGAAAGTCCTCCTTTCGGGGAACGGTCGTCATCGGTACGACGCCGACGGTAGCGGAAATTGTCACCGTTCCATTGGTACGCAAGATCAAAGAGGCGCATCCGAATCTCGCCGTCAGGTTTTCCTCAGCCTTCAGCGGCTATCTGCTGGATTGGGTTCAGCGTGGCGAATTGGAACTGGCGATTTCTTACGATCCCCAACCGTTGCATACGCTGCGTATCGTGCCGGTGATGATGGAAAATTTGCTGCTGGTGGGTCCCGCCAGCGCCAACCTGCGTCTTGATACGCCGGTGTCCTTCGAGTCATTGGCTGAGCAGCAATTGGTATTGCCAAGCGCTCGACATAGCCTTCGCGTGATTCTGGATAATTGCGCGCGAGAGGTCAGGATCAAGCTCAAGACCAGCGTTGAAGCAGACTCCTTCGGCGCCATGATCGACCTGGTCCGTAATGGCTTCGGTTTGACCGCTTTGCCTTTGGCATCAATTTACGCGCAAATCGAAGCTGGTGTGCTCAGTGCAGCCCCTTTGGTCGACCCCATTCCCATGCGCAAACTTGTTCAGGTTTTTCCTGCCGACAGGCGTGTCAGTCCGGCTGCCAAATTTGTCGGGGATGCCTTCATCGAGATTGCCACTGATCTGGTCAATCGCAATATCTGGGCCGGACACATGCTTTGAGCCAAAGGCCATTCTGTTAGCCCGTGTGCCCCGTCCCTGTGCATTAGCTGCCCATCCTTGACCAAACCTTTCGAGGGAGACCCCTGTTGGCTTTCAACAACATGCCGCTTGTGCTGATACCCGGATTGCTCTGCGATGAGCGTCTGTGGGCACACCAAAAGTCGGCCTTGGAACACTCGACAGCCATCTACATTCCAGATGTTTCTCTCGATGCCAGCATTGCGCAGATGGCGGAACGAACACTGGATGAGGCGCCACCGTTCTTTGCACTCGCAGCCTTGTCCATGGGCGGGTATGTGGCCATGGAAATCATGCGGCAAGCGCCTGAACGGGTGATGAAACTGGCCCTGTGGGACACCATGGTGCGCCCCGACGATGAAGCCAGAGCCAAGGCACGACGTGGTTTGCTGGCACTTGCTCAAATGGGCAGGTTCAAAGGCGTGACGCCGCAATTGCTACCCAGGCTCATGCATCCACGCTGCATCGGTACACCCATTGCGGATACCGTTCAGGCGATGGCGCAAGCGATTGGCAAAGAAGGTTTCGTTCGTCAGCAACAGGCGATCATCGAGCGTGCGGACTATCGACCTATGCTCGAAACGATTGCAGTGCCTACGTTGATTGTTGTGGGGCAAAACGACGAAATCACCCCTCCGGCAGAGTCCGAAGAAATTCATCGGGGCATACCACATTCACGTCTGGTTGTGCTGGTTGAATGTGGACATCTGCCACCGCTCGAGCATCCGCAGTTGACGACGCAGCTGCTGACCCGATGGCTTGCTGATGAATTACCCACTGGATCGTAGTTGGGTAACGGCTCACTACTTCCGCTTTTTTTCTCACCGCTGATGACACTGTCTTGAAACAACAAACGCGACTGCCTGGTGTATTCGGCATTTTTATTTTGGGGATGCTGCAAGTTCTGGTCTGGGGAGGTTCGTTCTTCCTGATGGCCGTCATGGCCGATCCGATCATGAAAGAGACCGGTTGGGCCAGCCAATGGGTATATGGCGCGCTATCTCTGAGTATTCTGGTTTCCGCGGTGCTGGCGCCGTTGACCAGCCGCCTTATCGCTCGGTACGGTGGCCGTCCCATTCTGGCCAGTAGTGGCGTAGGCGTTGCCATCGGGTTGTTTCTGATGGCCAACTCGACCTCGTTGCCGATGTTTCTTTTGTCTTGGGCTGTAATTGGCATCGGTATGGCGCTAGGGCTGTATGAAGCGCTATTCGCCGCTTTAGGTTCTCTCTACGGGGAGCGAGCGGGCAGTGCGATTACCGGCATCACGCTTATTTCAGGGTTTGCGACAACGCTGTCATGGCCCGCGGTTGCGCTGGTCATCGAACACGTTGGTTGGCGCACGACGTGCGTGGCTTATGGAGTGTTATTGGTCATTGCCGTGGCGCCGCTTTATCTCTGGGTGCTGGCGCGGGGCGCGGGACCACTCATGAAAAGCCAGGCAGTGGGTGGCGAAAGTCACTCAATCGACCGGCGGACCTACCTGTTGCTTACGCTGATTTTTGCGTTGGGCGCGGTGATCATGACGGCGATGTCGGTCCAGCTGATTTCATTGTTGCAGGGGCAGGGTTACTCACTTGCAGCCGCCATCGGACTCAGCGTGTTACTGGGGCCGAGCCAGGTAGGATCACGTGTTCTACAAGTGTTTTCGCGAAAGCGACATCCTATCTGGACGACGTTGATCTCTGTGGTGTTCGTGGCAATTGGTCTGCTGTTTGTGACCATCTCTCCGGCAATGACCGCGCTGGGTCTGGTGATCTATGGAGCGGGTAATGGCTTGCGGGCGATCGTTCGAGGACTACTGCCATTGGCCCTCATGTCGCCCACCCATTATGTTTTGCTGATGGGGCGCATGGCTCGGCCTTCGCTCATAGGACAAGCCTTGACCCCCCTTGCAGGCGGTTATCTGTTGCAGACCTGGGGCGCTGGCGGTGTGCTTGCAGGCCTGAGTTCGCTGGCCGTATTGAACGTGCTCTTGGTCTTGCTGCTCATTCGACTGGTATGAAAAGAACAGCTCTGATTGCCATCTTCCCTAAGGATCCGGCTGGCATCTTCAGCGGTCAGCGACTCGAGTTCTTTGATGGCAGTTTTTGGTCATGAAATGGACTCCCCCTACTTTTACCCCCACAAAAACGTCGGCTCTTGATGGACGTTACTGAACTCTCGTAGAGCAGAACACCGCTGGAGCTCAAGTGAATCCGAGCTTGGAAAAATCCAGAGTAAAATTTTGGAAGCTTTCAAGAAGTATCAAAAAGGAGATGGGGTGCTAGGGGTCGAGTGTTCGAATCACTCCGTCCCGACCATATAATTCAAGGGGTTGCGAGATTTTATCTCGCGACCCCTTTTTGTTTTTAGGCGTTTTTACCCCTACAAAACGACTGGCTCTGGGTGGAATCCTCACCTCTTCCGGAGGAGATGGACGCAAGATTTCTGGGTGCCAATGTCCCCCGCAGGAAATTTGGCGATGGAGGGCGGGGATGGACCTGGTTGTCGGCTCGACAGGCAGTCTTCTCCAACTCTTGTCCATTGGGGTTAGCTTGTGGCGACTACCCTGCACGGTGCGTGGGATCGTCAGCATTACAGCCCCGGAATCCTGGAAAGCCTGGTGCAGCGGTTCAAGGACTTTTTGCTCAGTACGCACGCAAGCGCGACGCTTGTGTCTGCAACTCGAGCTATGACGTGGTGGCTAACAGGACACTACAGCACCTTATTCAGCGAGCATCCGGAAACTCGATCTGATTGGCTGACGCGTAGCGCAGGCTATCGAGCAGATCGGCGATCCCCTGGTCGCTCTCTGTACCTTTGCGCCAGCACATTCCTAATGTGCCCAGGGCATCGAGTTCAAATTCCAGCGGGACGATCAGGCCGCGCTGGGTGAAGTGGTCGGCCACGCGGTCCGAGGCGATCGAGAGCATGTCGCTCAATTGCAGCAGCCACAGGTTTGCAATCAGCGAGGATGATTCCACCCGATAGGGCAAAGGCCGTTGACCGGCGTTGGTCAGGGTGATGTCCAGCTTGCTGCGAATCGGCGTGCCCACCGGCCACATAATCCAGTCGAAGGCATGCAATGCCTCCCAGTCCAGTGAAGGTTGGCTGGTCAACGGGTGCCCCGGCCTGCTGATCACCCGCATGGTCTCTTCATACAGCAGTTCGCTGCACAGACTGTGACGAGGGGCGAAATTGTCGAAGCGGCCAACCACCAGGTCCAGTTGCCCTTGCTCCAGTCGCTCGAGCAGCACATTCATGGTGTTTTCCTGAAGCTCCACCTGTGCATTGGGATGTAAACGCAGAAACTGGATGATCGCCGCTGGCACCAGGTTAGGCGCAGAAGCGGGTGATGTGCCGATGGCAACACGATACGAACTGCCTTCCTGCATGGCGGCCAGATTCTGCTGGGCCCGGTCCATTTCACTCAAGACCCGCCGTGCATGACCCAACAACATGTGCCCTTGAGAGGTCGGTTTGAGCCCGCGGGCATGGCGTTCGAATAAGGGCGCGCCAACGCTATCCTCCAGTTCCTTCAGCCATTTCGAAAGGGCCGGCTGAGTCGTGAAAGTCACCCGTGCAGCCTCACTGATACTTCCGGTCTCAGCCAGGCTGATCAGCAATTGCAGGTGACTGAGTCGTAGTCGGCGGGTCCAGTCCATCTTTTTACCTATACATTTATTAGCATGGATTGATCGTAAAATAGCATTATTAGGATATGTGATGCTGCAGGATAATTCGTCGGGCAACGGTTTCTACCTCGCATGGAAACCGCTCTTCGAAGCGTTTACCCGACTAAAGGGTTTGACCTTCGGCTAACTCGCCAGGGTGTCCTGATGAATAACAAAATCAACGATGTGCGTGCCGATTTTTACCAGCGCATCGACAAGCATCATCTCTTCCCGCTTTGGGAGCAACTGCACAATCTGGTTCCCAAAGAGCCTGCCGATGCCTGTGTCGGTGCGTTATGGCGTTATCGGGAATTGCGTCCTTATCTGACTGAAGCGGGTCGTTTGATCTCGGCAGAAGAAGCGGTTCGTCGCGTTCTGGTCCTGGAGAATCCTGCCATCCGTGGCTCGGCTTCGATTACCTCGAGCCTGTACGCCGGACTGCAAATGATCCTGCCGGGTGAGATCGCCCCAAGTCACCGCCACAGTCAATCAGCGCTGCGCTTTGTCGTCGAAGGTCGCGGGGCGTTTACGGCAGTCGACGGCGAACGCACGACCATGGAGCCCGGCGACTTCATCATCACACCCTCCTGGACCTGGCATGACCATGGCAACCCGACTGAAGCCGAAGGCGGCGAGCCGGTGATCTGGCTCGACGGTCTGGACATTCCCATGGTGCGTTTTTTTGGCGCTGGATTCGCCGAAAACTACGAGGAGCCGGTTCAGCCACTGACCCGCCCCGAAGGCAACAGCTACGCGCGCTATGGCATGAATTTACTGCCGATGCGCCATGAATCCAGTTCGCGAACTTCGCCTGTATTCAACTACCCCTATGCCCGTACTCGCGAGGCGCTCGACATCCTGCTGCGCCAGGATCAGGTCGATCCGTGGGATGGGGTGAAGCTGCGCTACGTGAATCCGCTTACCGGCGGCTGGCCGATGCCGACCATTGCGACCTTCATGCAAATTCTGCCGCGAGGTTTCCGTGGTCAGACTTACCGCAATACCGATGCCACGGTTTTTTCGGTCGTGGAAGGCCGGGGCAGCGTCAATATCGCCGGACAGCGCCATGAGTTCGAAGCCCGCGACATCTTCGTTGTGCCGAGTTGGGCGGCGGTGAATTTTCAGACCGATGAAGACTGCGTGCTGTTCAGCTTCTCTGACCGACCGGTCCAGGAAGCGCTGGGCATTCTTCGCGAATCCCGTGAAACCCGTTAATCCCGAATTCGTTTCTATCAGGAGTCGAGCATGACTTACGTTGTCGAGCCTCAAGCGGTTACTGCACTGTCGATCAATGGCAGCACTGACACTTTTCCGGTGCGCCGGGTGTATTGCGTCGGCCGTAACTACGCCGCTCATGCGCGGGAAATGGGTTTTGATCCCGACCGCGAGCCGCCGTTCTTTTTCTGCAAACCGGCCGACTCCGTGGTGCCGGTGGCTTATTACCAGCCCTTGGAACTGCCTTATCCGGCTGAAACCAGCAACTATCACTACGAAATCGAGCTCGTTGTGGCCATTGGCAAGGCAGGTCGCGATATTCCGCTGGAGCAGGCCAACGACTATGTCTATGGCTACGCCGTTGGCCTGGACATGACCCGCCGTGACCTGCAGATGAAAATGCGCGAAATGGGCCGCCCTTGGGAAATCGGCAAGGCGTTCGATGCCTCGGCTCCGATCGGTCCATTGCACCCGGCCAGCCAGATTGGCCACCCGAGCAAGGCCGGTCTGTGGCTGCAGGTCAATGGCACTGACAAGCAACGCAGCGATATCGACAAGCTGATCTGGTCTGTCCCGGAAACCATTAGCTATCTCTCGCGCTTCTTCGAACTGCAGCCTGGCGACTTGATCATGACGGGTACACCGGAAGGTGTGGGCCCGGTGGTGGTCGGCGAGCGCATGACCGGTGGCGTAGAAGGCTTGGGCGAGATCCAGGTCGACGTCGTTTAACCCGCTCCGGGGCCGGCTCCACGCCGCCGGCCCCGGATTGAAGGCCAATACGTGGCCCGCATTGCGCGGGCCCGGAGGATTCGCTTATGTCTTCCACGGATAAAAATAATAGTGTGGATGTACAGGACTTCATCGACACCAGGCCGGTCAGCCCCTTTCAGTGGTTGGTTCTGGGCTTGTGCTTTCTGGTGACGGCCATCGATGGTCTGGACACTGCCGCCGTCGGTTTCATCGCCCCGGCCTTGCGCGACGAATGGGGTTTGACGCCTGCGCAACTCAACCCGGTACTGGGCGCTTCTTTGCTCGGCCTGATGCTGGGGGCTTTCATCGCAGGCCCCTTGGCTGACCGTTTCGGTCGCAAAACCATATTGCTGATTTCCGTTTTATTCTTCGGTGGGTGGAGCCTGGCCGCTTGTGCGTCACAAGATGTCCTGAGCCTGACCGCCATGCGCTTTCTTACCGGACTTGGCTTGGGTGGCGCCATGCCCAATGCGATCACCCTGACCTCCGAATACTGCCCGCAACGCCGTCGCTCGTTGATGGTCACCACCATGTTCTGCGGCTTCACCCTGGGGTCAGCGCTCGGGGGGGTAGTAGCCGCTCAGATGGTCCCAGTGTTCGGTTGGCGCAGCATGCTGTTTCTTGGCGGCTTGTTACCGCTGTTGTGTTTGCCATTTCTGTTTGTACTGTTGCCTGAGTCGGTGCGATTCCTGGTGCAGCGCTCGGCGCCTGCGGCGCGGATCAGCGCCATTTTGCAACGTATCTCGGCACAACCGCTGGCAAGCAACCTCAGCTATGAGATTCACGATGGAATCGGTGAATCCAACACTCGCCAGTCGCCGATCCACCAGATTCTCAGCGGTAGCCATCGCATGGGAACCCTGCTGCTGTGGAGTTCATTCTCCATGAGCTTGCTGATCATTTACATGATGACCAGTTGGCTGCCGATCCTGATCAAGGATACCGGCCTGCAGCTCAGCCAGGCAGCGCTGATCAGCGCCATGTTTCAGGTTGGCGGCACCGTGGGCGCTATTGTCCTGGGTGGGGCCATGGATCGCTGCAACCCATTCTGGGTGTTGGTCTGCGCCTACATCGCAGGCGCCTTCTGCCTGATGTCGATCGGTCTCTTCCATGATCGGTACATCCTGTTGGTTCTCGGGGTGTTCGGCATGGGCTTTTGCATCAGTGGATCGCAAGTCGGGGCCAATGCGCTGGCTGCCGGCTTCTACCCGACCACCATGCGTGCCACCGGGGTCAGCTGGGCCCATGGTGTCGGCCGCATCGGCGCGGTTCTCGGCACCCTCGGCGGTGGCTGGATGCTAGGCATGGGCATGGGTTTTAGCGGCGTCTTCACCCTCCTGATGGTGCCCGCCGTGCTGGCAAGCGCGGCGATATTTCTGATGGGCCTACGCTACAGCCGCTCGCTGCAGCAGACCTCAATCGTCGTTCATTGATCTGCCATAGGTACAGTCACTATGAAGCTCTACAGTTTCTTCAATAGCTCCACCTCTTACCGGGTGCGTATCGCGCTTGCGTTGAAGGAGCTGCCCTACGACTACCAGGGCATCAACCTGCGGGTCGGTCAACAGTACAGTTGCGAACATCGCGAGCGCAGTCCGATTGGCGGTGTGCCGGTGCTCGATGCCGATGGCGCTCTGTTGACCCAATCCCTGGCCATCATCGACTACCTCGACAGCCAGTACCCCGACCCACGGCTGATCCCGGCCGATGCTCTGCAGCGTGCCCTCGTGCTGGAAATCGCCAACCTGATCGGCTGCGATATCCATCCGATCAACAACGTACGGGTGCTCAATTATCTGCAGAACGTATTGGCCGTCACCGCTGAACAAAAGGCTGCCTGGTACAAACATTGGGTGGCCGAAGGTCTGGCCGCCGTCGAAGCACTGCTGCAACGCCATGGCAGCGGCAACTACTGCATGGGTGACGAGCCTGGCCTCGCCGACTGCTGCCTGATACCGCAAGTGGCCAATGCCGAGCGCATGGGCTGTGACCTTTCCTCTTACCCGCGGGTGATGGCGGTGTATCGCCATTGCCTGGAGCTGCCTGCATTTCTGGCTGCTGCACCTGCACGGCAGCCCGACTTCATTGCATAACTAATCGGCAGGCTTCGCTGCCCATCCATGCAGCCTGCTCAGCAACATATTTGGAGACCGGAATCATGACTGCACAAGATAAAAAACAGTCGGTTATCGTCGTCGGTGGAGGCATCGGTGGCCTCGCCGCTGCCCAGGCATTGACCCAGCAGGGTATTGCGGTACTGCTACTGGAGCAGGCTGACCATATCGGCGAGATCGGTGCCGGCATCCAGCTTGGCCCGAATGCCTATGCGGCGCTCGACGCTCTGGGAGCGGGCGAGGCCGCACGGAGTCGCTCGGTGTTCACTGATCATCTGATCATGATGGATGCAATCGATGCCCACGAAGTCGCTCGCATCGATGTCGGTGAAGCGTTCCGCAATCGCTTTGGCAACCCCTATGGAGTAATCCACCGTGTCGACATTCATCTGTCGATTCTTGAAGTGGTGCAAAACAACCCGCTGATTCAGTTCAAAACTTCGGTCTGCATTAAAAACCTAGAGCAGGACGCCGATGGCGTAACGCTGACCGACAGTCACGGCAATACCTACCGCGCCGATGCCGTGATCGGCTGCGACGGAGTGCGCTCGGTGGTTCGCGATGCGCTGCATGGCGAGCCGCCGCGTGTGACCGGGCACGTGGTGTACCGCGCGGTGGTCGAGGAAAAGGATATGCCTGAGGACTTGCGCGTCAACGCGCCGATGCTCTGGGCAGGCCCGCGTTGCCACCTGGTGCATTACCCGCTGCGTGGTGGCAAGCAATACAACCTGGTCGTCACCTTCCACAGCAAGGAACAGGAAGAGTGGGGCGTTACCGAAGGCAGCAAAGAGGAAGTACTGAGCTACTTCGAGGGTATTCACCCGCGTCCACGGCAAATGCTTGACCGTCCGTCCTCCTGGCGGCGCTGGGCCACGGCTGACCGCGACCCGGTGGAAAACTGGGGCGAAGGTCGTGTGACCATCCTCGGCGATGCCGCGCATCCCATGACCCAATACCTGGCCCAAGGCGCCTGCAGTGCACTGGAGGACGCCGTGGTACTGGGGCAGGCCGTCAAGCAATGCAACTTCGACCTGCAAGCTGCTTTCCGTCTGTACGAAACCATCCGTATCCCACGCACCGCCCGCATCCTCTGGTCAGCCCGTGAGATGGGACGCCTCTACCACGCCAAAGGTGTCGAGCGTCAGGTGCGCAACCAGCTATGGGAAGGACGTACGCAGGAGCAGTTCTACGACGCCATACAGTGGCTGTACGGCTGGAGCCTCGATAACTGCATGAAGCACTGATCCGCTTATCGACTTCGCCTAACGCAAGCGCGGTCCATTAAAAAATGGATCTCTGAAAAGAGGTCCATTTTTTTCGTCCAAAGAAAAGTCGTTCTTTGGCGCAGTTTTTTGCGCTGTCGGGATAACGGCGTAACCCATTGGAGCGCCGATGCCGGGAGAGCTTCCTATGATCGGGTCATGTCTATGGCGACGTATTGGGATCGCAGTTGGAAATGAGCACAGACGACCAGGTGTCTTGCCGGACGAAGTTTTTGCGTGAGATGCCAACCGACGAAACCAGAGCGCCAATCAAGGTTGGTTACTGATGTCTGCTACGGAGTTGATCGCTCATGAATGATGCGACGTACCGAGTCACCCTTTCGTGTAAGCAAGGTGGCCTGAAGTGAGTGCCTATCTGCAATGCCTGTCGCATACCCCACTGGTCGGTCATGTCGACCCGCTTCCAGCGGTTCTGGCCGAGGTCGATGGCGTGGTGGGCGACGCCCGGCAGCGGATCACACAGTTCGATCCGGAGCTGGTGATCCTGTTCGCACCGGATCACTACAACGGCTTTTTCTATGACGTGATGCCATCGTTCTGCATTGGCATGGCCGCCCATGCCATCGGTGACTTCGGCACCGCTGCCGGTCCGCTCAGTGTACCCAGAGATCTGGCCGAGGCCTGCGCCACGGCGGTACTCGATGCGGGTGTGGACACGGCCGTTTCCTACTGCATGCAGGTCGATCATGGCTTTGCCCAACCGCTGGAGTTGTTGCTTGGTGGGCTCGAGCGTTGCCCGGTAATCCCGGTCTTCGTCAACTCGGTGGCCATCCCGCTGCCGGGTTTCCAGCGGGCCCGCCTGTTCGGCGAGGCCATCGGGACTTTTGCCCGAACGCTGAATAAACGGGTCCTGTTCCTTGCATCCGGCGGTCTGTCGCATCAGCCACCGGTACCGGAGCTGGCCAAAGTGGATGCCCGCATGGCCGACCGGCTGATGGGCAGCGGCCGAAACCTGCCGGCCGATGAACGTGAAGCGCGCCAGCAGCGGGTCATCCTCGCGGCTCAACGCTTCATCGAAGACCCGAGCTCGCTGCACCCGCTCAACCCGGAATGGGATCAGCAGTTCCTCGACATTCTGGCCGAAGGGCGCCTTGCCGAACTGGACGGATTGGGCAATGCCGAGCTGTCTGCGCTCGCCGGTAAATCCACTCACGAAGTGAAAACCTGGGTGGCGGCTTTCGCCGCGCTCTCCGCCTTTGGTCCCTATCAGGCAAACGACCGTTACTACCGCCCGATTCCCGAATGGATCGCAGGCTTCGGCTCGCTCAGTGCCAAACCGTCGGTCTGAAGCGACTTCGTAATGCCATTCTCTGAACTCAAGGAGTTAGCCAATGAGAGAAACATCCCAAGCCCTGACCGAAGCGTCCAGCAGCAAGTTCGCTCGTATCAACGAAGGCGATCTTGAGCTGAACATCCATTACAACGACTGCGGCCAAGGCGCCGAGACAGTAGTGATGCTGCACGGTTCTGGTCCGGGCGCCAGCGGCTGGGCCAACTTCAACCGCAACATCGAGCCATTGGTCGAGGCCGGCTACCGGGTGATCCTCATGGATTGCCCTGGCTGGAGCAAGAGCGACTCCATCGTTTGCACCGGCTCACGCTCGGATCTTAATGCCCGTGTGCTGGAAGGCCTGCTCGATGTGCTGGGCCTTGAGCGAGTGCATATTCTCGGCAACTCCATGGGGGGGCACAGCGCTGTCGCCTTCGCTCTGGCCAACCCGAAGCGGGTCGGCAAACTGGTGCTGATGGGCGGCGGTACCGGTGGTGCGAGTTCGTTTGTGCCAATGCCGACTGAAGGCATCAAGTTGCTGCAGGGGCTGTACCGCGAGCCGACCGTCGAGAACCTGAAGAAGATGATGAACGTCTTTGTCTTCGACACCAGCGACCTCACTGAAGAGCTGTTCCAGACTCGCCTGGACAACATGCTGTCACGTCGGGACCACCTGGAAAATTTCGTCGAGAGCCATTCCATCAATCCGAAACAGTTCCCTGACTTCGGTCCGCGCCTGGGCGAAATCAAGGCGCAGACGTTGGTTATCTGGGGGCGTAACGATCGCTTCGTGCCGATGGACACCGGCCTGCGCCTGATCGCCGGCATCCCCAATTCCGAACTGCACGTGTTCAACAGCTGCGGCCACTGGGCGCAATGGGAGCACGCCGACACCTTCAACCGCATGGTGCTGGATTTCCTGAGCCGCTGATCGGGCACCTGGCGCTGGCGGACTTCGGTTCCTCCCACTCCAGCGCCAGGCATGCTCGATGCCCTCTTGGCAGGGTATCGGGCGAAGCTTGAGCAGCGCGCAATCTCTGAGGTGAGTTATGAGTGTTACCCAACAGACCCTGGATCAACTGGCCAGCGCCTTGCGCCAGGCCCAGGCCAGCGGTGAAGCGATCGAACCGCTGCGCGAGCAGATTGGCGAAAACAACGCCGAGGCCGCCTACACCATCCAGCGACTCAACGTCGCCCATGCCGTGGCCAGCGGTCGGCGTGTGGTCGGCCGCAAGATCGGCCTGACTAATCCCAAGGTGCAACGTCAATTGGGTGTGGATCAGCCGGACTTCGGCACTTTGTTCGCCGACATGTGCTACGGCGACAACCAGGTGGTGCCGTTCGCCAGTGTGCTGCAACCGAAGATCGAAGCCGAGATCGCGCTGATCCTGGAGCGCGACCTGCCAAGCCTCGACACCACGTTTGCCGACGTGATGACGGCCACCGGCTGGGTCATCCCGGCACTGGAAATCGTTGGCAGTCGGGTCCAGGGCTGGAACATCCGCTTCGTCGATACCGTGGCTGACAACGCCTCCAGTGGCTGCTTCGTGCTCGGCGGTCCAGCCCGTCGCCTGGAAGGCCTCGACCTGCGTCTGGCAAGCATGCGCATGACCCGCAACGGTGAAGAGGTTTCCAGCGGCAGCGGCGCCGAGTGTCTGGGCCATCCGCTCAATGCCGCGGTCTGGCTGGCTCGGACCATGGCGCGTTTGGGTGAACCGCTCAAGGCCGGCGACATCATTCTCACTGGCGCGCTGGGGCCGATGGTACCGGTAGTAGCGGGTGATCGATTCGAGGCCGAGATCGAAGGTATCGGCCGTGTCGGTGTGGACTTCAAGGTAGAGAGTAGCGCCGAGTGATCGGCGACTTGCGTGCACAAAAGGTAAACACCATGAAAAAACTCAAAGTCGCCATCGTCGGCTCCGGCAACATCGGCACCGATCTGATGATCAAAATCCTGCGTAACGCCAGGTATCTGGAAATGGCGGTCATGGTCGGTATCGACCCGGCCTCCGACGGCTTGGCCCGTGCTCAACGTATGGGTGTGGCCACGACCCATGAAGGCGTTGAGGGCCTGACCCGCATGGACGTGTTCAAGGACATCGACTTCGTTTTCGATGCCACCTCGGCCGGCGCTCACGTGAAGAACGATGCGTTTCTGCGCTCGATCAAACCCGGCATCCGCCTGATCGACCTGACACCCGCCGCCATCGGCCCGTACTGTGTGCCAGTGGTCAACCTGGAACAGAACCTCTACCAGTTCAACGTCAACATGGTCACCTGCGGCGGTCAGGCAACCATCCCGATGGTCGCGGCGGTATCGCGCGTGGCCAAGGTGCATTACGCCGAGATCATCGCCTCGATCGCCAGCAAATCCGCCGGCCCCGGCACCCGCGCCAATATTGACGAGTTCACCGAGACCACCTCCAGGGCCATTGAATTGATCGGCGGCGCGGCCAAGGGTAAGGCGATCATCATCATGAACCCGGCCGAGCCGCCACTGATGATGCGCGACACGGTGTTCGTGCTGTCCGAGGCGGCCGACCAAGCCAAGGTCGAGACCTCCATCGAAGAGATGGCCGCCGCCGTGCAGGCCTATGTGCCGGGCTATCGTTTGAAGCAGAAGGTCCAGTTCGACGTCATCCCTGAAGACGCACCACTGAACATTCCTGGCCTCGGCAAATTCTCGGGCCTCAAGACCTCGGTGTTCCTCGAAGTCGAAGGTGCCGCCCATTACCTGCCGGCCTACGCCGGCAATCTCGACATCATGACCTCCGCTGCCTTGGCCACTGCCGAGCGCATGGCGCAGTCGATGCAACAGGCCTGAGGAGAATTTCATGAACGGTAAAAAACTCTACATCTCCGACGTCACCCTGCGCGATGGCAGCCACGCCATCCGTCACCAGTACTCGATTCAGAACGTTCAAGACATCGCCCGTGCCCTGGACAAGGCCAGGGTCGACTCGATCGAAGTCGCCCACGGTGACGGTCTGCAAGGCTCGAGCTTCAACTACGGCTTCGCGGCGCACACCGATCTGGAATGGATCGAGGCCGCCGCCGACGTGATCAGTCACGCCAAAATCACCACCCTGTTGTTGCCCGGTATCGGCACCGTGCATGACCTGAAAGCAGCCTACAACGCCGGTGCCCGGGTGGTGCGCATCGCCACCCATTGCACCGAGGCCGATGTCTCGAAACAGCACATCGAATACGCCCGCGAGCTGGGCATGGATACCGTCGGTTTCCTGATGATGAGCCACATGATCCCGGCCGAGCAGTTGGCCGCCCAGGCAAAGCTGATGGAGAGCTACGGCGCGACGTGCGTGTACATGGCCGATTCCGGTGGTGCGATGAACATGCAGGACGTGCGCGAGCGTTTCCGTGCGTTCAAGGCGGTGCTCAAGCCGGAAACCGAAACCGGCATGCACGCGCACCATAACCTGAGCCTCGGTGTGGCCAACTCGATCACAGCGGTGGAGGAGGGCTGCGACCGTATCGATGCCAGCCTGGCCGGGATGGGCGCCGGTGCCGGCAACGCGCCGCTGGAGGTGTTCATCGCCGCTGCCGAGCGCCTCGGCTGGAACCTCGGCACCGACCTCTACACCTTGCTTGATGCCGCCGACGACATCGTTCGCCCGCTGCAGGACCGGCCGGTGCGGGTGGATCGCGAAACCCTGGCGCTGGGTTACGCCGGGGTCTATTCGAGCTTCCTGCGCCACGCTGAAATCGCCGCCGCCAAGTACGGCCTCAAGACCCTCGACATCCTCGTCGAGCTGGGCAAGCGGCGCATGGTCGGCGGTCAGGAAGACATGATCGTCGATGTTGCGCTGGACTTGCTGACCACCACCAGGTCCTGATCCGGGTACTGGTTCCCCCGGCGGGCAGTCGCTCGCCGGTGGGTCATCGCAAGCGTGTTGGCCAGGGACTCTCGGCCTGGCCGCCCTCTACAGGAGTTCGTCATGCTGGCCAACCTGTCCCTGAAGAACAAACTACTGTTCACCATCCTGCCGCTGACGCTGCTGATCTATCTGGCGACGATACTGTTGGTCTACCAGTCGAGTCGCACCTCTACCGAGGCACTGGCAGAAGTCGCGGTGGACGCCATCGTCCATCAACAAGCCGCCGAGATTGCCGCCTGGTTTGACAGCGCGCTGCAAGGCGTGCGGACCAGTGCTGACCTGCTGTCGCGGGAAATAGTCGACGGCAAGCTGGTGGACAGCCGCATCGCTGATCAGTTGCTCGAATCGTTGTTGCAGAACAGCCCGCAGGCAAGCGCCGCCTGGTGGTTACCAGCGCAAACCGGCGACACGCTGTATTGGCTGCGTGGCGAGCAGGGCGTGCAGCCGGCCCCGGGCGCCTCGCGTGAGGCGGTACGCGAGGCGCTGGGAACTATGGGTGGCGAGCGCGAAAGTGTCGCGCCGCCGCGTGCGTTACCTGGCCTTTCTGCATCGCGACCGGTGATCCTCGCGCAAGTGCCGGTGCGCGTGAACGGGCAGTTGATCGGCATACTGGGTTTGGGCCTGGATGCCGATCAACTGCAGCGGCGAGTCGCCCGACTGCGCCCTTTGGATGTAGGTCTGGCGGCGCTGACTGCCTTTGATACGACGCTGGTCGCTCATCCTGATCCGACGCGTGTGGGCCGCCGTTCGGCCGATACCGAAGCGGATTTTCTGGGCGACCACTTGCAGTCGATGATCGACGCGGTGCGCAATGGCAAGTCCCTGTCCCTGCGCTTCGTCTCGCCAGCGATGCGCGAAGAAGTCTTCATGCTCGCGGTGCCGGTCGTCATTGGCAATACCGCTACACCCTGGTCGTTCGGAGTCGCCCTGCCCAGTGCGGCGGTGCTCGGTGGCGTCAAGACCCTCGCGATCGAGATGCTCATTCTCGGCAGCGTCGCCGTGCTGCTGGTCGGTGGTCTGATCCTGTTGCTTGGCCAAGCCATGGCGCGACCGCTGAATGCAGTGGTGCAGGCCATTGCGCAGTTGGCCTCGGGCGAGGCGGACCTGCGGTCGCGCCTGCCGGTCAAGGGGCGCGACGAGCTGGCAACCCTGGCGCGTGAACTCAATGGCTTCCTTGGCACCATGGCCGACCTGGTGGGAGAGATCAAAGGCAACAGCGAGTCCCTGCAACAGACCTCCACCAGCCTGCAGCAGGAAAGCCAGTCCACCGGCGTCGTGGTCGATACCCAGCGAGATGAGATCGGTCAGCTGGCCACCGCTATGCAGCAGATGGCCGTGACCGTAGAGGAGGTGGCCGCCAATGCTGTTCAGGCGGCGCAGGCCACCCAAGAGGGCGATATGGCGGTGGCGCAGGGGCAGGCCACGGTGGCCCGGTTAAGCAGCGCCATCGTCGAGGATGCGCAGATGCTCGGACAGATTTCCCGGCTGACCGGACAACTGGACCAAGCCAGCCAGGCCATTGGCGTAGTGGTGGCGGTGATCCGTGATATAGCCGAGCAAACCAACCTGCTGGCACTCAATGCGGCGATCGAGTCGGCGCGGGCCGGCGAGCAGGGCCGTGGTTTCGCCGTCGTTGCCGACGAAGTGCGCGCCCTGGCGCGGCGCACGCACAGCTCGACCGAGGAAGTCGGCAAGAGCATCGGCATGATCCAGGACAGCACGCGCAGTGTGGTGGCGATGGTCCAGAAGAGCCGCGACACCTCGCAGGCAAATGTTGTCAACGCGCGTGAGGCCGGCATGGCACTGCAGCGCATCACCGAAATGATTGGCCAGGTGCGCGACATGAGCCGACAGATTGCCACGGCTACCGAGCAGCAGGCCACCACCAGTGAACAGCTGTCGAAAAGCCTGGTGAGCATCGCCAGTTCCGCGCAAAGCGCTTCACAGAGTGCTGGCCAGGTTCACCAGCGCAGTCACCACCTGCAGACCTTGGCGGGCCGCCTTGACGGTTTGGTGAGCCGTTTTCGACTGTGATTCGCGTCTGCGGTGTATGGCGGACCGGTAACGGTTCGCAGCGCGCCCGTCGCTCCGAAAAATGCCCGCATCGACATTAATCGGCGCCCAAGGGACAAGTCAGGCAGTGCCGGGATAGTCCCCTGTTCGGCCATGACTTTAGAGTCGAACTGCCTCAGTCGTCAGCCATAGACGACGCTAACCCGGCGGAATCGACCCATGTCAAAACTTATAAAAATCGATCAAACCACGGCCTTGCCGGTGTCGCCCGCGACCCTCGGTCAACGTGCCCTGCATGCCCTGATGGCGGTGCTTCCGTGGGCGATCATCGGCGGCCTGCTGTGGGCCGGTCTGTTCATCAAACCGCAGCCGGTGGGCGCCACGGTGACGCCGCCGCTGCTCGAGCGACGGGACCATTTCTACGGTCTGGCCCTGACCCCGGACGGTGAAGTCTGGGCCAGCGGCTCGAATGGCAAGATCCTCGCCTTCGCTGCGGACGGCCAGTTACGCCACCTGGCCACGCCAACCGAGCGCACTCTGCAGGACATCGCCGTATGGGACAGCAGCCATGCAGTGGCGGTCGGCAACGACGGTGTTGTGCTGTTCAGCCTGGATGGCGGTCGTCTCTGGCAAGCGGTGGCCAATGTGCCGCGTTCGCAGATCGCCAACAAGCTCAACCGCGTGCGTATCGCTGCGGGCGGCCTGGCCATTGCCACCGGCGAGATGGGTGCATTGCTGATCAGCCATGACTATGGCCAGAGCTGGCTGCGCTTGCGCGATGAAGAAGACGTGGCCTGGAACGATGTGGCCATCCTCGATGGCGGTCGGCTGGTGGTGGTCGGCGAGTTCGGCCGCATCCTGCGCAGCGATGACCTCGGTCAGCACTGGGAAGCAATCGAAGCGCCGCTGCCCAGCTCGCTTATGTCGGTGCAGTTTCGCGATGCACAGAATGGCGTGGCGGTCGGCCTGGAAGGTGCGCTGCTGGTGACCAGCGATGCTGGTCGGCATTGGCAGAACATCGACCTGGGCATAGGCGATCACCTGTTCGACGTGCTGTGGAACTCAACCCAGGCTCGCTGGTTCGCCACCGGCTCGCTGGGGCGTTGGGTAAGCGGCAGCGGCGAGGCCGACAGCTGGAAGGTCGGCGTTCTGGATGACCGCAACCTGTCCTGGCACACCCGTGCCCTGGCCGTCGGCAACGATCTCTGGCTGGCCGGCGCCGACCTTGGTCGCTGGAACGGCCGGCGCTGGTCGCCTCTGAAACCCTGATCCCTGTCATGGCCCACTTCATCCGAGAAAACAGCATGATCGAACATATTGCCGAATTCTGTATCCGCCGGCGCGCCTGGGTGGCTGGTGTGCTGCTCGCACTGACCCTGACGCTGGGCTGGTTCGCCCTGCACATCGAAGTCCGCACGGTATTCGAGGACATGCTGCCGTCGCGTCACGAATACGTGCAGACCCACGAGAAATTCAAAGACACCTTCGGCGGCTCGAACATGGTCACCATCATGTTTGAGGTCGAGCAGGGCGATATCTTCCGCACCGACGTGCTCGATAAGGTGCGCAATGTCACCCTTGGACTGCGCGAAGTCTCAGCGGTCAACCCCTACCAGATCACCTCTCTGGCCTCGAAGAAGCTCAAAGAGGTACGTGCCTCCACCGTTGGCATCGAGAGTCGCCCGCTGATGTGGCCGGACCTGCCGGCCAACGCCGGGGCGATGGCCGAGCTGAAGCAGGCGGTACTGCGTAACCCGCTGGTGTATGGCCCGTATGTGTCCAAGGACCTGCAGGCGACCCTGATCACCGTCGACTTCATCGACCAACAGGTCGACTACGCCAAGGTGTTCAGCGAAATCCGCGGTCTGATCGCCAAGGTCGACGATGGCAGCGTGAAAATTCGCGTGGCCGGCGACCCGATCCTTTACGGGTGGGTTGGCCATTACTTGCCGCAAACCCTGCAATTGGTGATCGGCGCCCTGACGCTGACCCTGATCCTGCTCTTCGTTCTCCTGCGTACCTGGCGTGGCGTCAGCCTGCCGTTGCTCGCCGGCGCGGTCAGTGCGCTGTGGGCGCTGGGCATCTGTCGTCTGCTGGGCATCAACTTCGAGCCGCTGGTCATTGTCGTGGCGATGCTGATCACCTCGCGGGCGGTGTCGCACTCGGTGCAGATCGTCAACCGTTTCGACGACGAAATCGAGCTGCTTGCACCCGGTGCCGATATCTCCCGCATCGCCGCCCGGGTCGCTCTGGCGGATCTGTTCCGCCCTGGCATGCTCGGGGTGATTGCCGATGCTGCCTGTATGGCGGTGGTCGCACTCAGTCCGATTCCGATGCTGCAGAAACTCACTGTGCTGTCGGTGGTCTGGGTGTCGACGCTGACCATCAGCGCGGTGATCCTCACCCCGGTGCTGCTGTCTTTCATCCGCAAGCCGCACGGCACCGCGCACCCGATCAACTGCTTGCCGGTACTACGCAAGGTGCTCGACCTGAGTGTTTGGGTCAGCCTGTCGAAAGCCCGTTACTGGGTGCTCGGTGGCAGCCTGCTGGTGGTGCTCAGTGCCGGCGTGTACTCGCTGAACCTGAAGATCGGCGACGCCAACCCCGGTTCGCCGATCCTCTGGCCGAACTCGCCATACAACCTCGACTCTGCTGCGATCAACGCCCGCTTTGATGGGGTCGACCGGATGTTCGTGGTGCTCGGCGAGGACGGCCATGCCGGTCTGGTCAAGCGCAATGACGCGCTGAAGGCGATGAACAGCTTCCAGCGTTTCATGGAAGCGCAACCGGAGATCGGCGGCTCGGTCTCGATCTCCGACGTGCTGCCGCTGGTCAACAGCAGCCTGCGCGAAGGCAACCCACGCTACCTCGAATTGGCCGATAGCGAGGGCATCAACGGCAGCCTGATGGCCATGCTCGACTCGATTTCCGAGCCGGGCGATACCTCGCGATTTGCCGATGACCAGTACGCAAACGGCTCAGTGACACTGATGTTCCGCGATCGTCAGGGCGAGACCATCCGGACCGCCGTGGAGCGGATCAAGGAGTTCATCGCCAGCCATCCGCTCAGTGAAGGTCACTGGCAACTCGCGGGCGGCCTGGTCGGTGTGATGGCGGCGATCAACGAAATCATCCTGTCCAGCCAGATCGAGGCCATCGCCCTTGCCCTGCTGGTACTCGCCGTTCTCTGCACCTTGGTCTACCGCTCCAGCATGGCCGGCATGCTGTTCATGGTCCCGGTGATCATCTCCAACATGCTGACCTTCGCCTTCATGACCTGGAAGGGCATCGGCATGAACATCAACACCGTACCGGTGGCTGCGCTCGGCATTGGTCTGGGTGTGGACTACGCGTTCTACATCGCCGACCGGATCAAGGAAGAAGTCGCCGCTGGCGCCAGTGCCGAGGAGGCGGTCCGCAGAGCTCTGCATTCGGCCGGTATGGGTGTGATCGTCACAGCCAGCGTGCTGATTCTCAGCACGCTGCTGTGGTGGATGTCGTCGCTGCGCTTCCAGGCGGAAATGGGCCTGCTCATGGCCATCTGGCTGAGTGCCTCGGCGTTCTGCGCGTTATTCGTCATGCCATCGCTGATCTATGTGTGCCGCCCGCGCTTCATCTTTGGCGAGCGGTCACAGGCATCGGTCGCTGCACCCGCTTCGGCGTGTCAGCTGAGCTGAGACGAGATTCCCAAAACAACAACAACCAACGGTTCCTCGCTGCCACCATCTCTTGGGGAGACATCATGAGTAAACACCGCAACCCGGGCGCACACATGCGCGCACCGATCGACAAACTCGCTTTAGCGATCGCGCTGAGTACGCTGGCCATGCCACTGCTGGCTGAGGACAGCTTCAAATACGATGGTTATCTGCGCGAAGAGCTGTCGTGGAACGCCAAGAACTGGGAGGACACACCGAACTACAACGACAAGGGCAAACTGTCGATGGCGCGCAGCACCGCGCGGCTCAATCTGGATTGGCAGGCCACCGACAAGGTCTCGGTCGTCGCCAAGCTGCGTGCCTCGCGTGAGGTCAAGACCGGCTTCCTCGAACATCTGGAGGACATGGGCGCGAACAACTACCACCACGCCGATGGCCAAGGCGACATCATGGATCTCTACAACAAGCAGGAGATCCGTGAGCTGTACGTCGACTTCCCGGTTGGCGAGCGCACCTCGTTCCGTATCGGCAAGCAGCAGATCGCCTGGGGCGAAACCGATTTCTTCGCCGCCAACGATCTGGTGCATGGCTTCGACTACACCTGGCGCAGCTTCCTCGAGCCAGCCAACGAGGAGCTGCGCAAGACCAACAACATCATCAAGATGAATGTCGATGTGCCCGAGCTGGACGGTGGCCTGGAAGTCTTCGTCCGCCCTGGCCTGGATCGCAAAGAGGACATCGGCACCGAGATCGACATCTATGGCGGACGCTGGTCGAGCCAACCCTATGCCGGTGTCGATTTTCGCAACATTGACCCGTACAACTTTGAAAACGACGAGGGCGACTACCGCGATTTCACCGGTGGCTTGCGCTGGAGCGGTATGGTTGGCGACACCAACTACTCGTTGTCGTACCTGAAGACCTTCTACAACTCGCCGATCCTCAATGCGTCGAACAACCTCGCCATCATCGGCCAGCCGAACACGCCGTCCGGCGCGGTCACCCATGGCACCGACCAGACGCGTGGCGTCGCCGGCGAAGTGATCTATCCGATCGTCGATATCTTCGGTTTCAGCGCCAGCCGCTACTCAGAACTGGCCGATGCGGTGCTCAGCACCGAGGTGGCCTACATCAAGGATGCGCCTTACCAGATCGAACTCTCCACGCCAACGCTGATCAGCCAGATCGTTGCGCCCGGCTTCGACGGTTTCACCCGCAAGGACGTGGTTGCCATGATGCTTCGCATGGACAAGAACATCGCTGCCACCCAGACCCTGCTGGGCACGGAAAAGCCAATGTTCTTCTCGGTGCAGTTGTTCGACAAATGGGTACAGAACTTCGACAAGGACGATCAGCTGCTCTACAGCGTCGGCTGGGGCGGCAAGGTCAAGGAACACTCGGTCCTCGCCACTACCATCTTCGACCTCAGCTACGGCAGCGGCCGCATCCACCCGAACCTGGTACTGGGCGCCGACCTGAGCAACGGCGGCGGCTTCGCCGTGCCGTCGGTGACATTCGAACTGACCAGCAAATGGCGCTGGAAGGTCGAGTACGACGCCTTTTGGGACGACGCGTCGCGCAACAGTGACAAGTGCACTGCGCCGAACGCCGCGACCTGTGACAGCACCACCATGTTCGGTTACTTCCACAACCGCGATCAGCTGTACACCAGCCTGACCTACCTCTTCTGAGCCACACCGGAGATTTTGTCATGACCGTATCCCGTTTTATCCTGCGCCAGTCCCTGGCCCTGAGCCTCATCGCCGTTGCCAGCAGCCTGTCGTGCCTCGCCGGCGCTGCCGAGCTGCCGGTCGGCACGGTGATTTCCGCTGCCAACCTCGACCAGATCAAGAACGACACATTTGAAGGGCACACCATTGCCAGTCTGCTCACCGAGAAGATGGAGTGGCGCATCCGCAACAGCGGCTGGAAATTGCCGCTGGCCAAGTCGAAGAACGTTGCGCTCGATCCTCGCTGGGTTGCGGCGACAGCGGCCAACGCCGGCAAGACCTCGATCAACAAGGAAGCCTGCCGGATCGATGGCTGGGGTGCCGGCGCTCCCTTCCCGAACATTGATGAGAAGGACCCTCAGTCGGCAGAAAAAATTGTCTGGAACTTCCACCTCGGCCAACTCATCGGTGACGTGTCCCAGGTGCAGAACTTCACCCAGCTGCTGATCGACGGCGGGCGCGGCATTCATGCCGAGCCGGTCGCCGAGTTTTCCCGGTACACCATGAAAGGTCGTCTGACCGGGGGGAGTTCAGTGGAAGGCGATGGTAGCGAGCGCGGTCGGCAGTTGCTGTACTTCAAGTCGCCGTCCGATATGAAAGGGCTCGGTACTTACACCGTCATGTACGACGACGCGAAGGTCAACGACGTGTGGGCCTACATCCCCGCGGTACGCCGGGTACGTCGCCTGTCCGGCGGGGCCTGGATGGATCCGGTCGGCGCTTCCGACCAATTGCAGGATGACCTGGAGGGCTTCAACGCCCGGCCTTGCTGGTATTCGCAATACAAACTGCTGGGCAAGCGCTGGGTGTTGGCGGCCGCGAATGGCAAGGTCGACTTGTGGAACACCCAGGGCACGTCTGCCCAGGAAAAATATGCGGTGCTGGAGAACCAGCCGCCGTACTGGAACATGAACAACGACCTGTACGAGCCGCGTGAGGTTTATGTGGTCGAGGCCATCACGCCGTCGACCCACCCGTACAGCAAGAAAGTGCTGTACATGGAAACCAAATACCCACGCGTCCATTTCGCCGAAGCCTACAACCGCAAGGGCGAGTTCTGGAAGTTCATGGAGTGGCACACCGCCTACAACGCGGCCGACGGCGACATGCGCACCACCGGCAGCGCCGTGATCGACTTCCAGCGCAATCACGCCACGCTGTCCTTGATCGACACGAAGACCTGGAAGACCAACTTCGACGCCAAGTCCAATGACTTCTCCCTGCAGGCCCTGCAAAAGGCGGGGCGCTAGTCCGCCTGCGCGCCCGGCCGTCGTGCGGTCGGGCACTCGTCTGAATTGCTCCACACCCACTCCAACCCACACAGATCAAACGGTCGGATGCCCCCCATGCGGGGTGTCACGACCAGAGGAACCTAACCATGTCGATGATGAAAGCCGCGCGCCTGCACGAGATCGGCGGTCGATTCAGCTTTGATGAAGTCCCCCTGCCGATACCCGGTGACCACGACGTGCTGGTCAAGGTCGAGGCCAGCGGGGTGATCCCCAATCTGAAGAACGTCACCACCCATTTCCCCGAGTGGTACCCGTTTCTGCCGCTGCCAACGCTGCCGGCGGTCTTCGGTCTGGACAGTGCCGGAACCGTTAGCGCGGTAGGCGCGAAGGTCTCGGCGTTCAAGCCCGGAGACCGCGTCTACGTCAATCCTGGCGTCGGCTGCGGCGAGTGTTGTTATTGCCGGCAGGGTGAGGCGCCGCGCTGCGACGCTTATACCTTCCTGGGCTATTTCGGTTTCGGCCCCGGCTCGCAGGCGATCTTCAAGCTCTATCCCCATGCCGGCTATAGCCAGTACATGACTGCGCCGTCGACCAGTCTGGTGCGTCTGCCGCAGAAGCTGAGCTTCGCCCAGGCGACTCGCTTGGGCTACCTGGGCACGGCCTATTCGGCGATCCGTAAGTCAGCATTGCGGCCGGGGCAGAGCATCCTGATTCTCGGCGCGTCCGGTACGCTCGGGGTCGGTGCCACATTGCTCGCGCTGGCGTTCGGCGCGGCACGCATCGTGGTCGCGGCGCGTGACGAGGACGCTCTGGCCAGGCTCAAGCAATTGTCACCTGAGCGCATCGTCACGGTATGCATCGGTGTCAGCGACATCCAGGAACACGTGCGTGAACTGGTTCCCGGGGGCGTCGATGTGATGCTCGATACCTTGGGCGCCAAGGCGCCGGCGACGCTGTCGGTGAATGCCATGCAAGCCGTCGCACGGGGTGGCCGGATCATCCAGATCGGCGGCGTCGCGGGTCCCGTTCCGATTGATCCGCACCCGTTCATGTGCGCTCAGTTGCAGTACATCGGCTCGCTGTGGTTCACCACCGCCGAGGGTGACGAGATGGCCCGCATGATCGAAGCCGGCAGTGTCGACCTGTCGTTACTGGAGGAGCGCCGCTATCCGCTCGAACAGCTCAACGAAGCACTCGAGGATATCCAGACCCAGGCCAACGGCTTCACCAACTTCCATATTGTTCACGCTTGAATATCCTGCCCGCGCCGCGAAGACCGGCGTGGGCCTCACACTTACTCGGAAGCATTCAGACAATGACAACAATGCGCATCGTGACTGGCCGAGACAGTTCCGGCAGTTCAGTCATCATCAGCAACGGCCCGCTCGCAGGCGCCGAATCCTTCACCCATTCCCCCGGATTTTCTGCCGCACTGATATGGCAGACCGAACCGCAGGCGCGCATCGTCGATTGGCCGGTCGACCCGACGCCGCAGGTGGTATCGGTAGTGCCGGGGCCGGGCGGTACCAGCGCGCTGCTGGTCACCTTTGCACCAGACAATCTCATCGGAATCGCCGACTTCGATCCAGTAGCCGCCGGGCTGGAGCTCTGTGCCCGACTACCAGGACTCGGTGAACGCTTCGAAGCGGACCATCCGGGTTTCCATTGCACCGACACCATCGACTACGGCGTAGTGCTCGAAGGTGAAGTCGATCTGGAGCTCGATAACGGGTGCACTAACCGATTGCGCCAGGGCGATATCGTGGTGCAAATGGGTACTCGTCATGCGTGGCGTAACCCCGGTAACACTCCGGCTCGCCTGCTGTTCGTTCTGGTGGGGGGTACACGGTCGCCAAACCCGGTCTGAAAGGGCGTAAAACACGGAGTTTCGGACGCTTTTGTGGCGTTTGTCAGAAACAGCGGGGCGCTTGGCTTTCAGGGCATGCTTCTTGCCTTTTCATCACGTCGAACTGGCCTTGCGAAAATGCGCAGCGATCCAGCAGGAGTACACCACATTGCACGCCCGAGATTAGCCGAAAAAAACAATTAAGCGTGTTTGTCTTGCAGTAGCAAAGTTGTCTGCCCACAGCATCGGGCGGAGGGTAAAAGCAATGGAAAATCTGGTTTTTGCGGCAACAACGCCGCCCGAAACAGTCCTGTCCCGATTCGAAGTATGTCGCACTCAGGACATAGAAGAAGCCACTCAATGGGGGGAGCGCATTTTCTGCGCGAATCGCCTGCGCAGTATGAGTAGCAAGGGGGCGGTCAATACCAGCATCTACTATCGCCGATTGGGGGGCATCGGTATCGGTCGCATGAGCTACGGTGGTGATATCACCATCGAGCCTGGCGTCCTCGATTCTTTCGCGCTTATTCAGATGCCCATCCGTGGTCAGGAAATGATTGAGTACGGCAATCAGCGGGTGCATTCCACACCGCAGCTCGGGTCGATTCTCAATACCCATGCACCGTTCAAGATTCATCATTGTCCCGGTACCGAGAAGCTGATCATTCGCGTCGAGCGCAGTTTGCTTGAGCGGCATTGTCAGCAGCACCTGGGCCGCACGTTACGCAACACCATCGAGTTTCAACCGTCGATGCCGCTGGACACCGCCGAGGGTCGGCGCTGGATGCGCATGGTCGGCTGGCTCTACGACAGCCTGTCGGTCGATGAGGACATGCCGGCGCTGCTCACCGCACAGTTCGAAAATATCCTGGTCGACACGCTGTTGACGTGCCAGCCGCACACCTACAGCGCTGAGCTGTGCAGTGACCCGCGAACCTCTGTCACCCCATCGTTCGTCAAGCGCGTGGAGCGCTTCATCGAAGATCATGCCCATGAGCCGATTTCGATCGTCGAGATGGCCGAGCATGTCGGGGTCAGCAGCCGTTCTCTGTTCACCGGCTTTCGCCGTTACCGCAACACCTCGCCGATGCTCTACCTCAAGGAGGTGCGCCTACGCCACGTCCACGAGGAGCTGCAGCGCCAGAGCCCTGGTTCCGTCACAGTGACCACTGTGGCTTTCCGCTGGGGTTTCAGTCATCTCGGCCATTTCACCACCGACTACAAGCGTCGCTTCGGCGAGAGCCCGTCGGAGACGTTGTCCCGCTGATTTCAATGGACAGGGATGTCCGCCCCTCTGACCTCTCTGCGCATTTTCTGCGCTGGCGGGATAAGCCGCACAGTCTCGGGAGCGTCAGCTGCGTCTCTACTTCCTAGGATGACCGTCAAGCGTGCCGTAGTGCGACGCCAATGTCCTGTCAGCCTTTTGGGAGTCCCCACATGTCCGAGCAACCCATCATTCGCCGTCGCGTGGTTAAAACCGGCATCAGCGATGCCCGCGCCAACAACGCCAAGACCCAGAGCCAGTACCAGCCGTACAAGGATGCTGCCTGGGGCTTCGTCAACCACTGGTATCCGGGGCTGTTCAGCAACGAGCTGGCTGAAGACCAGGTCGAGGGCATCCAGATCTGCGGCATCCCGATCGTTTTACGCCGGGTCAATGGTCAGGTTTATGCCCTCAAGGACCAGTGTCTGCACCGTGGTGTGCGCCTGTCGGAGAAACCGACCTGCTTTAGCAAGAGCACCATCTCTTGCTGGTATCACGGTTTCACCTTCGACCTCGAAAGCGGCAAGCTGGTGACCATCGTCGCCAACCCGGACGACAAGCTGATCGGCACCACCGGTATCACCACCTACCCGGTGCACGAGGTCAACGGCATGATCTTCGTCTTCGTCCGCGAGGACAGCTTCCCCGACGAGGATGTACCACCGCTGGCTGACGACCTGCCGTTCCGTTTTCCAGAACGCAGCGAGCAGTTCCCGCATCCGATGTGGCCGGCTTCGCCGGGCGTGCTCGATGACAATGCGGTGGCGCTCGGCATGCACCGCACCGGTTTCGGCAACTGGCGGATCGCCTGCGAAAACGGCTTCGACAACGCTCACATCCTGGTGCACAAAGATAACACCATCGTCCACGCCATGGACTGGGTGCTTCCGCTCGGCCTGCTGCCGACCAGCGATGACTGCATTGAAGTGATCGAGGAGGAGAACGGTCCGAAAGGCATGATGCAATGGCTGTTCACCGACAAGTGGGCGCCGGTGCTGGAAAACCAGGAACTGGGCCTGAAAGTGGAAGGGCTCAATGGTCGCCCATACCGCACTTCGGTGGTGCTGCCCGGTGTCTTGATGGTGGAAAACTGGCCCGGCGAGCACATGACCCAATACGAATGGTATGTGCCGATCACCGATGATACCCATGAGTACTGGGAAATCATCGTACGCGTGTGCGACACCCCTGAAGAGCGCCAGAAGCACCAGCACCGCTTTGACCATGTGTACAAGCCGTTGTGCCTGCACGGCTTCAACGACTGCGACATCTATGCCCGCGAGGCGATGCAGAACTTCTATGCCGACGGTACGGGCTGGGACGACGAGCAGCTGGTGGCCACCGACATTTCTCCGATCACCTGGCGCAAGCTGGCTTCGCGCTGGAACCGCGGTATCGCCAAGCCGGGACGTGGTGTGAAGGGCGCCGTGAAGGACACCAGCCTGATCTTCAAGGAAACCGCCGACGGTCACCGTCCGGGCTACAAGGTCCGGCAGATTGCCGAAGAGTGATGTGCTCAGCTGTCCGGCGCCTGCTGCCGGACAGCCTCAGGCGAGGGTATTTTCGATGGACAATGAATTCGCTTCCACCTGCCGCTGGGTCACCGTCGACGGCGTGCGTCTGCACTACCGTCAGGTCGACGGACCGGACGACAGCCTGCCGGTGATCTTTACCCATGGCGGAGGCCCGGGCAGTACTGCCTGGAGCAATTTCCGCCTCAGCGCCACGCCATTCGCGATGCGTCACCGCTGTTATTTTCTCGACTTTGCGCAGTTCGGTGGCTCGGACATGGTGGTGGTCGACGGCCCGGTATTCAGCTGGCATGCGTGCAAGCTGCTGGGATTCATGGATGCCTTGGGCATCACTCAGGCGCACCTGGTCAATCAGTCGTTCGGTGGCTGCGTGGCGATCCGCCTGGCGGCCGATCATCCAGAGCGGGTCGCACGCCTGGTCCTGATCGGCTCGCAGCCAGTAGCACGCGGTGTGATGCAACCGCTGGCGCTATCCAGCAAGCATGCCGCGATGCTGATGAGCGATTACTTCTTCGCCAATGGCGGGCCGAGTCAGGACAAGATGCGCACGCTGATCCAGCGCTACGAGCTGCACGACGACGCTGCAATCGACGAGGAGAACCTGCGCCTGCGCTATGAAGCGAGTTGCAACCCGGGTTTGCGTGCGCTGTTCGAGCAGTCCGGTGCCTTCGGTGAACCGGAAGACCTGATGCCGCTGTTTGCTCGAGTGCAGGCACCGACCTTGATCCTCTGGGGGCTGCATGACTGGTTTGGTGGCATCGATGTGCCGATGCTGATGGTCAACCAGTTTGCCGATGCTCGCCTGCATGTGATGGGCAACGCTGCCCACCACCTGCAGAGCGAACAGCCAGCCGAATTCAACGCGTTGGCACTGAATTTCCTTGGAGGCTACCGATGATCGGCAGTAGCGATCTGCACTATCTTGAGCTGCACGAACTGTCACTGCTGATTCGCACCGGCAAGCTCTCTCCGGTGGAAGTCACCGAGGCGCAGTTAGCGCGAATCGAACGGCTCGACGGGACGTTGCACGCCTTTGCCACGGTCACTGCGCAGCTGGCGCTCGACCAGGCACGCGAGGCGGAACGCGAACTGTCGCGTGGCGAATGCCGTAGCCCGCTGCATGGCATCCCGTTGGCAGTAAAGGACTTGCTGCACACGGCCGGCGTGCCCACGGCAGCGGGCATGCCGATTCACCAGGCATTCATCCCGCAGGAAGATGCCACCGTCGTCACCCGCTTGCGCGAGGCGGGGAGTGTGCTGCTTGGAAAGCTGCAGATGACGGAGGGTGCTTTCGCCATCCATCACCCGGACCTGCCCACGCCGATCAATCCTTGGCATCCGGGCCATTGGGCCGGCGCTTCTTCCAGTGGAAGTGCAGTGGCCACCGCCGCGGGCCTGTGTTATGCCTCGATTGGTAGTGACACCGGTGGCTCCATCCGTTTCCCTTGCGCAGCCAATGGCCTCACAGGGCTCAAGCCGACCTGGGGTCGGGTCAGCCGTCATGGTTGCTTCGAGCTGGCCGCCAGCCTTGACCACATCGGTCCCATCACCCGCAGCGCACGCGATGCCTTGTTCCTGCTATCGACCATCGCCGGCCACGATCCCAAGGACCCCACTTCGTTGCCCAGCGTTTGCCTGGAGGTGCCCGGCATCGAGGATTCGTTCCGCGGCCTGCGCGTCGGCATTGACGAGGCCTGGTTGAGCGATGGTGTCGACCCGGTGATTCAGCAAGCACTGGAACGGATCATGGCGATTGTCCGTGATGGCGGTGGCACGCTTCAGCGCGTGTGTATGCCGGACACCCGTGCGGTGAGCGGCAACTGGGAGGCTCACTGCGGCGTGCAGACTGCCGTTGCACACGCCGCCACTTACCCGCAACGTGCAGCGCTATACGGACCGGCACTGAGCCGCCTGATTGACGGTGGGCGAGCGCTCAGTGGCATGGACTACCAGCGCGTATTGCTCGACGCGCAGCGTTTCAGCGGTGAGTTGGACTACGTGCTGAACGACGTCGACCTGCTGCTCGCCCCGGTACAGCCCTACGCTGCGCCGACTCACGAACAGCTGGCCAGCCTGGCTCTGGACCCGGAGGCCAATCGCCGGCTGATCCAGTTCACGGCACCGTTTAACGTCAGCGGACACCCCTGTATCAGCCTGCCTTGCGGCTTCACCGACGATGGCCTGCCGATCGGCTGCCAGTTCATTGCCGGCCGGGGCGGCGAGGCCGTGTTGTGTCGCGCAGGTATGGCTGTGCAAAAGGTTACCGACTGGCACCGACGGCGTCCTGCCGGTCTCTGATGACTCCTTGGTTTGCCCGTACCACTTGGTACGGGTTTTTTTTTCCTGCGTTGTGCCAGCAGGATTTTGCGCTTTCGGGATAAGCCTGTAGCCCAATGGAGCGCCGACACCCACCAAGGCTTTCTATGATCGGCCCATGTCAATAATCCGGCCGCTTACGGCCGTAGCCCGATGCCTGCCAGGGAGCCGAACTCTCATGAACGATAAACAGCACCAAGTCACTGTCAATTTCTCCGATGGCGTCAGCCGTAGCTTTAGCGTCGGCGAACAAACCAACATTCTTGATGCCGCGCTCGCAGCGGAAATTCCATTGCTCTATCAATGCCGTTCCGGCAGCTGTTCAAGCTGTATCGCCCAACTCGCAGGCGGCGATGCGCGCACCCGCCCGGGCGCCAGCTCGACGCTGCTGGCCAGCGAGTACAGCGCCGGACAGCGCCTGCTGTGCCTTTGCCAAGCGCAGTCCGACTGCACTTTCGATGTCGCTTACAGCAGCGAAGTCGGCTCCAGCACGGCGCAGCAAGTGCACGTCTTCGTCAACGCTGTCGAGCGTATTGCCAGCAATGTGATGCGCCTGACCCTGGAGCTGGCCGATGGCGACTGGCTGGAATTCCGACCCGGCCAGTTCATGCAGATTGAAGTGCCCGGTTACGGCGTGGTGCGCAGCTACTCACCCTCGAGCACCGCGGCGCAGCTGCCGAAGCTGGAGTTCCTGGTCCGCCTGTTACCAGGCGGCGCGATGTCCGGTTACCTGGAAGAGAAGGCTACGAATGAGGACGTGCTGACGCTGAGCGGCCCTTATGGCGCGTTTTTTCTGCGCGAGGAGAAACGTCGCGCGCCACATATTTTCGTCGCCGGTGGCACCGGCCTGGCGCCGATTCTGTCGATGATCGATGCCTTGCGCCAAGGCAGCGGACGCAAGCCGCCGATGCTGCTCAGCTTCGGTTGCGCGGTCCCGGACGCGCTGTTCTGTCTCGAGGACATTGAACTGCGCCAGCAATGGCTGCCAAGCCTTGAGGCGCGGATCTGTGTCGATCGCGAGCCGCGTGACGGCCTGCACCAGGGCAGCCCGGTCAGCGCGCTGCGCGAGGGCGATGTGAGTGCCGACACGGTCGCCTATCTCTGTGGCCCGCAGCCGATGATCGATGCCGCTACAACGCGGCTGATCGAGCTGGGCGCCAATCCCGCGAACATCTTCGCCGAACAGTTTGTGGCCAGCCACTAAGGAACCCGCCATGCAATCCACCATGCAATCCACTGCGGCCGTCAACTTCTCCACCGAGCAAATGAAGTGGTATGAACAGGCCTGCGCCAGGATCGACCCCAAACGCCTGCAGAGCTTGTTGTACACCATCACCAACATCCATAGCCCTACTGGTGCGGCCCGTGCAGCCAGCGAGCACATGAAGGGCTACCTCGAAAGCATTGGCATGGCCGCACGTTACCAGCCAATGAGTTTCACCAGTGGCAATGTGTTGGCCGAACTGCGCGGCAGCGGCGGCGGCGCCAGCGTTCTCTTGTATTCACCGATCGATACCCATCTGGAGCTGGACGAAGCCGAGAAGATCCTCACCGGTCCCGCCGACGAAGCGGACATGCAGCCATCGGCGCAGCAGATCGATGACTGGGTTTTCGGCCTTGGCGCTTCCAATCCCAAAGGCATGATCGCGACCCTCACCGAGGTGGCCACTGCACTGATCGAGGCCGAAGTACCGCTGGTTGGCGACCTGCTGGTCGGCCTGGCCGATGGCGGCATGCCGGTGGACATTTCCGCTCGCCAACATGCCGGTATGTCCAATGGCGTGACCCACCTGATCAACCGTGGCGGCGCGCCTGACTTCGCTATCGTGATGAAGCCTTGGAACTGGGTGTATCACGAGGAACCTGGCATGGGCTGGTTCAAGCTGCGCGTGCACGGAACCCTCGGCTATGCCGGCGTTCCCCGTGGCACGCCGGGCTTCCGTAGTTCGGTGGTGCCGGCGGCGACGGTGATCCAGGACCTTGAGCAGTGGATCATTGAGTATGCCGAGCGCAACACGTCCGGGCAGATCAAGCCGCATGGCTGGATCGCCGGGGTGCGCGGTGGCAATCCGGAACGCCCGGCCTTTCCATCGGCGGTTACCGAGATCTTCTTCGACGTGCGGATCAACCCGCGCACCAGCCCCGCCGAGGTCAAGACGCAGTTTGCCGAGTTCGTCCGCGATCTGCAGGCGCGACGCCCGGAACTGGTCCTCGACTGGGAGATGTATGGCTCGGTGGCCGGCGGTAGCACCGACGCACAGAACTGGATCGTGCAGTCCGCCCGGCGTGGCTGGGAGCATATCGAGCGGCGTCCCCATGGCGAGGCCGACCTGCTCGGTGGGCAGACCGACGGTGCCGCGCTGCGTCGTCTCGGCATCCCCACTGCGCGCATCGGCTGGCCATGGCCGGCCGAAGGTGCACCGCTGCCGGTCGCCGAGGGGCTTGGGGGCATGGGCGCGACCTACATTCCGGATCTGCTGCCGTGCGCCAAGAAAATCATGTACGCACTGATCGACACCCTGACCCGGCCTCGTAGCGAGTTGGGCCTGTAGTCAGCGACTCGAGTTCTTTGATGGTAATTTTGGCCATGAAATGGGCTCCCCCTACTTTTCCCCCCACAAAAAACGTCGGCTCTTGATGGGTGTTCCTGGACACTCGTAGAGCTGAACACCGCTGGAGCTCAAGTAAATACTAGATTCGAAGAATCCAGGGTGAAATTTTGGAGTCTTTCAAGAAGTATGCAAAAGGAGATGGGGGGCTAGGGGGCGAGTGTTCGAATCACTCCGTCACGACCATATTTACTGAGTAAAATCAGACACTTAAGCCGATCAGATAGATCGGCCTTTTTGTGCCTGCGCAAAACCCGCGCAAAACTGGCGCAAAACTACCCGGAATTAGTTGACCGCTGCATTGAATTCCTGAAAGAAATGCGGGGCGAAGGGGGAGAGGTAGACATGGTGGCCTAGTTTCTTGCCATGGGTGAGGTCGCTGCGCCGGTGCGCTGCAAGGTAACGCCGGTGGCGGTACCGGCCTTTTTAACTGCGGGGCTCAAGAAGCCGGACCCGCTGGAGGCGAAGGTCCGGGCGCTGCTGGCTGAGATCAAGCAGCGACAGGGCTACGAGAAACAGCTGGTGGCTGCAAACATGGCGTGTCAGTGATCTAGTGAGCCTGCTCCCTACCGTGGGAAAACCAAATGTCGTCAGGTTTGAATTGTCGAAATTTTAAGGAGAGGTCGAGTATCCAAAAGCCTCAAAATCCTCGAAGTAAAGATCAGTGATCATGCTGATTGAATCAGTGCACAGGTAGTCTTTGTAGTGATACTTGAATTTGTTTGTGTTGGTTCGGGGTATTCTTTCAATGCTGATTGGAGTGTTGTTCTTTAGTATTTCTGGCAAGCTGTTTATTTGTTCTAGCTGGATGACTTTGTCAACGAGTAGGTTGCCTTTGTAATCATAAAGAAATGAGACTTGCTGTTCCCATTGGACATGGCTTCTTTTTTGAATTTTATGTAGGTATGTTATGAGGCTGTCATCGGCGTTCATGTCTATGTAGTCTCTGAGGTCAGGCCTGGACTCCATGTACAGGAATTGCGACACGATTCTGGCAAATGGGTTTCTTACGATGGAAAATTTGAAGAAGTTATCAAACTTTGAGCGCCCAATGTGTTGCCTGATTTGAATTGCTTTGAGGTGCTGCAAGCCGCCGGTTTGGTATTTGTTGTGGTATTTGTCTAGAAAGCCCATCCAGAGGTTTTCTTCGGTCTTTTCATGATCTTCCCAAATTGCCGACTCGACTGATGTTCCACCGCACTTTGGTATGTGCACAAAAATAATATTGTTTTTTTCTGAAAGCATATGGTTTTGGCTTGATTATGTTTTGCTTGCGCGGATGGAGTCTCAATTCGTGACTGGGGTTTACACGAATTTAGATGTGAAAATAGTGGGTATTATTTATATGATTCTGTGGGGGTTGACGTGGGTGATATTGCCTTCTTGGTGATTGTCTGTTTGTAAGCTACATCAATGCTATTTGCTTAAATAGTTTGTTTGCAGTCAGCGCGCATTGCTTTCGCGTAGAAATAGAAGTTACAGCTGACTCACTATCGTACTCAGTAACACATCCTTGTCTGCTTTGGACCCAGTGATTTTTATCATATATGCGTGCTGATGGCAAAGCGCCCGTTCGTCCAGGGCGACTTGGTCTCACAGCAAATGGCATCCGCGCCGACCTGATCGCGAGCGGTCAGCCCACACGGGAGGTCTCACTGGCAGGCTGTACATGGATTAGTGGGTTATGCTGGAAGCAGGCAACGTGAGAACACAAACGGTCTCTCATCATGGATGGATCAAGATGAAACTCATTTTGGTTGTGCTTGTTGTTGGTCTGTTGGTTTGGAAGTTTTCCCCTGAATTACAGTCCTGGGTTGAGGCTCGGCCATCGAGTCCCCCAATAATCTCTGCGGTCTTGATTGCGCCAAAGCCTGTTTCGGCTCCAGTCAAATGCGATGGGCGCAAATATTGCTCGCAGATGACCTCGTGCGCAGAGGCCACAGACTTTCTGCAAAATTGCCCAGGAGTGGAAATGGATGGCGACTACGACGGGATACCTTGTGAGAAGCAGTGGTGTCGGTGACTGCTCGTCGCTCATCGGCAGGCTACATGTGTCCCTGGCACGGGTCAGCATCAGCGGTTGCGATGATCTATGCCTGAATTCCGATGTCACCCTCTGCAGCTTGTAACGCTCGCTCTTCGGTCAATGGCATGAAAATTGGCTGTGTTCCACTGGCCTGGAAATAAAGAAAGTAGTGCCCGGAATCGTCTAGCAATATCCGGTGCAGTTCGGACGACCGAAAGTTGTTGCCGATAAAAATACTCTCCTTGAGGATCTCGAAAGACTTGATCCCATGCTCTCGCATTGTAGTTTCGAAGGCTTCGTAAAGACCTTCTCGGCGGCGTCGATTGTTTCGAGCATTTAGCTTGAAAAAAACCACCGCCAACACGGCATAGCTGAGAATGAGTATCACAAGGGCGCTGGTCCGCATGCGTGGAGCTCCATGTTCTCTCAATCGCTGTACATCTCAGTGTAGGCGGGTTCCCGGTGCTTATTTACGACAAATTCCTTGAGGAGATGGGCGTCGATTTCGTCCTGACTGGATATGTATGCGATTACTCGAAGCTGATCGGTGCCCGGTTCGGCGAGCCCGTCGCTGGAACGGTTGAGTGTTCGGCCTTAGTGTTCGACGGCGAGAAACATTGCTATGCCGCTTACGGCGAGAAGGATGGCCTTTGCAAAACGCCAGTCTGGCTCGAAAGGCCGTACGTCATTGGTAGCGGTCAGGATCACGCGATGACCGCGATGGAGATGGGCGCCACCGCGGCTGAGTCAGGCGAGATGGCGCAGAAGCGGGATACTTCAACTGGCGGCGTGGTTCGGACGCTCTTCGTGGCCGATCGTGCTACAGCCAGGTAACTCGGACGTTTTTGAATTTCATGAGTTCGAGCGATTCCTTGAGCGACTTTTTTCCGAAGATAACTGGGCCATCTTTACCGCCCACTCCCAGCACTTCCAGCAGCAACTCATGGGCATCTATTCGCTCAGGCGCTTCGCCGGTTCTGGTTTTTGGTGCGTTGATGTGCTCATAGCTCAATTGGTACTTGTGCATTGTTCTTCCCTGTAAAATCAAATCGGTGTTTATGGGGGAATCTCACCGATACCGGCAATCAGCCATTATTTTAGGTTACAGAGACAACTTATGACAACAAGGCAACCCGATTGGGAGGCGATCCAGCGAGCCTGACGGGCCGGGTTATTGGATTGCGGGTGTGGTACTGATGATTGCTGGTTGGGCAAAGGGAAAAACGAGCCTGGCCTCATCTCCACGGGCCTTGCTCGGACGTCAGGGGAGACTCTGGAGGTCGAGGGTTATTGATCGAACGGGTCTCGTGAATGCCTGTTGACATCAATGAGCGGATGAGAGAATTTAATTAAGTCCTTTCATTTCTATATGTTTAGGAATGAGCCGAACAAAGCCTCGCCAGAGAAATCTGCCGGGGCTTCGTCGCATTCGGCTTAGGAGAAAAATATGTCTAGAGCTCAACGACGACACGATACGCGCCGCATAAAGGCTCGATTTTATTCAAAGCAACGCGCTTACGAATGCTGGTCAACCAGCGAGAAAAACGCCGGGCTTTTTGCAAATCATGGGAAGGTATGTTCCTGCTGGATGTGCGGTAACCCCAGAAAACAGGGATTGCTGACCATGCAGGAACTGCGAGCTGATCTTCCACGCTGCCCTTAACGCCGATCCAGCCAAACCGTCTGTGCATTACAGAATTCGCGCACCCCGAAGTGGGAGAGCTCCCGGCCAAAGCCACTCTTTTTCACGCCACCAAAACTGACGCGCGGATCGCTGGCGCTATAGCCGTTGATAAACACCCCGCCGGTTTCAAGTTCGTCGGCCATCTGCCGGGCGAGTTCGACATTGCGCGTGAAGATAGTGGCGGTGAGGCCAAACTCGCTGTCGTTGGCCAGCTCCAGTGCATGGGCGGCATCTCGGGCCGTGATGATTGAAGCCACAGGACCAAACAGCTCCTGTTTGAATGATGTCATCTGATTGGTCACGTCGCCGAGTACGGTGGGCTCATAGTAGTTACCTGGGCCTTGCGCCTTCTTTCCACCCAGTAGCAACGTCGCGCCTTCTTCCAGTGTGTCGCGCACCTGCTGATCCAGTTCGTCGCGCAGATCGAAGCGAGCCATCGGGCCGATATAGGTGGTGGTAACCAGTGGATCACCGACAACCAGTTGTTGGGTGGCCTCGACGAACTTGCGGGTAAATTCCCGGGCAATACCTTGCTCGACAATCAGGCGTTTGGCGGCGGCGCAGACTTGCCCGGTGTTTTGATAGCGCCCGATCACGGCGGCTTTCACCGCCTCATCGAGGTCGGCGTCGTCGAGCACGATAAATGGGTCGGAGCCCCCCAGTTCCAATACGCATTTCTTCAGTGCGGCTCCGGCCTGAGCACCGATGGCCATGCCTGCTCGCACGCTGCCGGTGAGGGTGACGGCAGCGATGCGTGGATCGGCGATTGCCCGGGATACACCTTCCGGGGTGACGTTGATGACCTCGAAAACACCTTCGGGGAAGTCCGCTTGCTTGAAGGCCTCCAGCAGCAGGTAGGCGCTGCCCATGACGTTTGGCGCGTGCTTGAGCACGAAGGTATTGCCGGCGAGCAGCGTGGGGACCGCGCCGCGCAAGACTTGCCAGATGGGGAAGTTCCACGGCATGACGGCGAGAATCGGGCCCAGGGGGCGATATTCGATGCGTGCTTTGCCGCCTTCCACCAGGGTCGGTTCCGGGCTCAGCATGGCGGGGCCGTGTTCGGCGTACCACTCACAGAGCTGTGCGCATTTTACAATTTCGCCGCAGGCTTGAGCAATCGGCTTGCCCATTTCCAGGGTGATCATGTTCGCCATGGCCTGCGCATTGTTGCGCAAGGCCTGGCCGAGGTTGATCAACAGCTGCGCGCGCTGTTCAACCGGTTTGCCGCGCCAGGCGCGAAACCCGGTAGCGGCCCGCGTCAGCGCGGCCTGCAGTGCCGAATCGGATTCGAAAGGGTATTGGCCGATCTGCTCGCCCGTGGTCGGGTTGATCGAAATGGCATGGGTAAGGCTGGATACGTGGGTCATGGCACCGTCCTGCGAGGTAGGAATGTGCTCAGGTTATGGGGCTATATGTTTTCTGGAAACTGAATAATACTGAGCATAACGTTCACGTTTGGAGAATGACTTGGATCTGGTTCAGCTCGAAATCTTCAAGGCTGTCGCCGAGCACGGCAGCATCAGCGTGGCTGCCCAGCATATCCACCGGGTGCCATCGAATCTCACGACGCGAATCAAGCAGCTTGAGCTGGACCTGGGTGTGGACCTGTTTATTCGCGAGAAGAGTCGCTTGCGTTTGTCACCGGCCGGCTGGAGTTTCCTGGATTACGCGCGACGCATTCTCGATCTGGTTCAGGAGGCGCGCGCGACAGTGGCGGGTGAGGAACCGCAGGGGGCCTTCGCCCTGGGTTCGCTGGAAAGTACTGCGGCGGTACGTATTCCAGAGCTATTGGCCGCCTATAACCAGAAGCACGCCAAGGTCGAACTGGACCTGTCCACCGGCCCCTCCGGGACCATGATCGACGGGGTGCTGTCGGGGCGGCTGGCCGCTGCATTTGTCGATGGTCCGGTGTTGCATCCGGCACTGGAGGGCGTGCCCGCATTCGAGGAGGAAATGGTCCTGATCGCACCGCTCAACCATGAGCCGATTCATCGAGCGAAGGATGTGAACGGCGAAAACATCTATGCCTTCCGCTCCAACTGCTCCTATCGCCATCATTTCGAAAGCTGGTTTGCCAACGGCGCGGCGGTGCCCGGCAAGATTTTCGAAATGGAGTCCTATCACGGCATGCTGGCCTGCGTCAGCGCCGGTGCCGGCCTGGCGCTGATGCCCCGCAGCATGCTCGAAAGCATGCCCGGGTGCACGACGGTCAGCGTCTGGCCGTTGTCGGAGTCGTTCCGCTATCTGCGCACCTGGCTGGTGTGGCGCAGGGGGACGGTGTCGCAGAGCCTGACGATGTTTGTGCGCTTGCTTGAGGAGCGCGGGGTGGTGTTGGTCGAAAAATAGTGGAAAGTTAACGGTCTGTGCTGAAAAACCGGATAATGGCCGCCAAATCGTATAGCTCGTTATTCTGGTAAGCACGCATGGAAATCAAGGTCAACTTTCTCGACAACCTTCGACTTGAGGCCAAGTTCGACGACTTCACGGTGATTGCCGATCAACCCATTCGCTACAAGGGCGATGGTTCGGCACCGGGGCCGTTCGATTACTTCCTGGCTTCGTCGGCGTTGTGCGCGGCGTACTTCGTGAAGTTGTATTGCGAAACCCGCAATATCCCCACCGAAAATATCCGCCTGTCGCAGAACAATATTGTTGATCCGGAAAACCGCTACAACCAGATTTTCAAGATTCAGGTCGAATTGCCGTCGGACATTTCCGCCAAGGACCGGCAGGGGATCTTGCGCTCCATCGACCGTTGTACGGTAAAGAAGGTGGTGCAAACCGGGCCCGAGTTCGTGATTGAAGAGGTCGAAAACCTCGACGCCGATGCCCAGGCGTTGCTGATGCCGCACTCGACTGGCGAAGCGGGCACCTACATTGTGGGCAAGGACCTGCCGCTGGAGCAAACCATCGCCAACATGTCGGGCATCCTGGCCGACCTGGGCATGAAGATTGAAATCGCTTCGTGGCGCAATATCGTTCCCAATGTGTGGTCGCTGCACATCCGCGATGCGCACTCGCCCATGTGTTTTACCAACGGCAAAGGCGCGACCAAGGAAGGCGCGCTGGCATCGGCGCTTGGCGAGTTCATCGAGCGACTCAACTGCAACTTCTTCTACAACGATCAATTCTGGGGCGAGGACATCGCCAACGCGGCGTTTGTGCATTACCCGGACGAGCGCTGGTTCAAGCCTGGCCCGAAGGACGAACTGCCGACTGAAATCCTCGACGAGTACTGCCTGAAGGTCTACGACCGGGATGGCGAGTTGCGTGGCTCGCATCTGTACGACACCAACTCCGGCAACACCCAGCGTGGCATTTGTTCACTGCCGTTTGTGCGCCAGTCGGACAATGAGGTGGTGTACTTCCCGTCCAACCTGATCGAAAACCTGTTCCTGAGCAATGGCATGAGCGCCGGCAACACGCTGGCCGAAGCCCAGGTGCAGTGCCTGTCGGAGATCTTCGAACGCGCGGTCAAGCGCGAAATCCTCGAAGGTGAAATGGCCCTGCCGGATGTGCCGCAGGAAGTGCTGGCGAAATACCCGGGCATCCTGGCGGGGATCCAGGCCCTGGAAGAGCAGGGCTTCCCGGTGCTGGTCAAGGATGCATCGCTGGGCGGGGAGTTCCCGGTGATGTGCGTGACCTTGATGAACCCGCGTACCGGTGGCGTGTTTGCCTCGTTCGGCGCGCACCCAAGCCTGGAAGTGGCGCTGGAACGCAGCCTGACGGAGCTGCTGCAAGGCCGCAGTTTCGAGGGCCTGAACGATCTGCCCCAGCCGACCTTCGAAGGTCAGGCGGTGACTGAGCCGAACAACTTCGTCGAGCACTTTATCGATTCCAGCGGTGTGGTCTCGTGGCGCTTTTTCAGCGCCAGGCCGGATTTCGAATTCGTTGAGTGGGATTTCTCCGGTCAAGGCGAAAACTCCAATGCCGAAGAGGCCGCGACCTTGTTCGGCATTCTCGAAGACATGGGCAAAGAAGTGTACATGGCGGTCTATGAGCACATCGGCGCCAAGGCCTGCCGCATTCTGGTGCCGGACTACTCGGAAATTTATCCGGTAGAAGATTTGATCTGGGATAACACCAACAAAGCGCTGCAGTTTCGCGCCGACATCCTCAATCTGCACAGCCTGAGCAAAGTCGGCCTGAGAACGCTGGCCCAGGGTCTGGAAAACAGCGAGCTGGATGATTACACCGACATCACCACCTTGATCGGCATCGAGTTCGACGACAACACGCCGTGGGGCAAGTTGACGATCCTGGAGCTGAGGCTGCTGATTTATCTCGCTTTGCAGAAGTTTGACCAGGCAAAGGATCTGGTGGAAGCCTTCTTGCAATACAACGACAACACCGTCGAGCGCGGCTTGTTTTACCAGGCCGTGAACGTCGTGCTGGAAATGCAGCTGGACGATGATCTGGAACTGAGCGACTACGAGGTCAACTTCCGCCGGATGTTCGGCAACGAACGGATGGACGCGGCGATAGGGTCCGTGGATGGCAGCGTACGTTTCTACGGTCTGACGCCGACGAGCATGAATCTCGAAGGACTCGACAGGCACCTTCGCCTGATCGACAGCTACAAAAAGCTGCACATGGCGCGGGCGAGGGTGACGGCCTTATCCAGCTGATGGCGATAACAAAAAAGCACCTCGGGTGCTTTTTTGTTTTTTGGAGGCAGGCAAATCGCCTGTACGCGGTGGTCTCGTTTTTTGGCTCTGTCATGGGCTGTTGCTGCCTATGAGGAGGCCCTTCTATATAGAAGGGCGTTTGGGCTAATGTCAGTCAGTCAAGCGGTAATGCGATCTGTAGCAGCTGCCGAGCCCGCGAGGCTGCGTTCGGCTGCGAAGCAGTCGTAAAATCAGTCATTGCGGTA